>NZ_CP044532.1:4516078-5161232 GCF_026427775.1 Arthrobacter sp. CDRTa11
GGGAGCGCTCCGCTACCTTGGACACTGTGGCCAAGCGGGCCGGGGTCTCTAAAGGAGGCCTCCTTTACCACTTCCCCAATAAATACGCGCTGATTACTGCCACGCTAGAGCGTCTGGACCGTCTGGCAAGTGAGGACCGGGGCCAAATGACATCCGCGCCAGAGGGACCGGCTGTGTACTTCATCCAGTCATCCCTCCGGTCCAACTCGCCCCTGCAACGCTCCCTCATGGCTGTAACGCGTCTTGCTGAGGGTGCAGATAAGGAGGCTCGCCGCTACTTTGTATCCACGCAGCAGCGATTGTTGGAACTGATTGGCGCAGACATTGGCGAGGAAGCGGCTAAAGCGGTCCTTTACATGGGAAACGGGCTAAATTTCAACGCCATGTGGGAAAGCGGACCCTCCTGGAACGCCGACGGCCGGCAAGGAGACGCCGAGCAACTGTTGTCCGCAGTGGAGCGGCTCAGAAGTTAACTGATACTTATCTACCATTCACGAGTCGGCCGCTCCGGCGCTCACGATGCCGAGACGTATCCGAGGGCCTATCACTCGAGCTTCCAAACGACATTTGTTGAGAATACGAGAAGAACTGCATTTCTTTCTGGTCATTTGACCTAGAAAGCCAACTGGAAGTGCTGGAAGGTGGTGTTCACGGAAAGAAGCACCGCACCGGGGGTGACCGGTCGGGACGCAAAGCAGCAGTTCCTGCCGGCGTCAAACACCCCTAGCTCAATCAAGGAGATCGATGATGACTGCATCTACGCCAAACCAGCAGACGCCCGAACAGCAGGCGGCCGAACAGCAGGCGGCCGCCCTGGAGCTTGAGTGGGCCGCCAACCCGCGCTGGGAAGGTGTGACCCGGGACTACAAGGCCGCGGATGTCGTCCGCCTCCGTGGCCGTGTCTCCGAAGAGCACACTCTGGCCCGCCGCGGCTCGGAAAAGCTGTGGAAGCAGCTGACCGAGGAGCACAAGACCGGCGGCTATACGAACGCCCTGGGCGCCCTGACCGGCAACCAGGCTGTGCAGCAGGTCAAGGCTGGCCTCCGTGCCATCTACCTCTCAGGCTGGCAGGTGGCCGCGGACGCCAACAACTCCGGCCACACCTACCCGGACCAGTCCCTCTACCCGGCCAACTCGGTACCCACAGTGGTCCGCCGCATCAACAACGCCCTGCTCCGGGCAGACCAGATCGAGTTCTCCGAGGGCATCCAGACTGTTGAGGACTGGATGGTGCCGATCGTTGCCGATGCCGAGGCAGGCTTCGGCGGGCCGCTGAACGCCTACGAGCTCATGAAATCCATGATCCAGGCCGGCGCCTCGGGTGTGCACTGGGAAGACCAGCTCGCCTCGGAGAAGAAGTGCGGCCACCTCGGCGGCAAGGTCCTGATCCCCACCCAGCAGCACGTCCGGACCCTGAACGCGGCCCGCCTGGCTGCAGACGTCGCCGGCACACCGTCGGTGGTCATCGCCCGCACCGACGCCGAGGCGGCAACCCTGATCACCTCCGACGTCGATCCCCGCGACCAGGAATTCGTCCTCCGCGAAGGGGGCCAGCCGGTTCGCACCCCGGAGGGCTTCTACAAGGTCCGCAACGGCATCGAACCCTGCATCGCCTGCGCCAAGGCCTACGCCCCGTACTCCGACCTCATCTGGATGGAAACGGGCACCCCTGACCTCGAACTGGCCCGCAAGTTCGCCGAAGCCGTCAAGGCCGACTTCCCGGACCAGATGCTCTCCTACAACTGCTCGCCGTCATTCAACTGGCGCAAGCACCTGGACGACGCCACCATCGCCAAGTTCCAGCGTGAACTCGGCGCCATGGGCTTCACGTTCCAGTTCATCACCCTGGCCGGCTTCCACGCCCTGAATTACTCGATGTTCGACCTTGCCCACGGCTACGCCCGTGAAGGCATGAGCGCCTATGTCGAGCTCCAGGAAAAGGAATTCGCCTCCGAATCCCGCGGCTACACCGCAACCAAGCACCAGCGCGAAGTCGGCACCGGCTACTTCGACGACATCGCTACCGCGCTCAACCCGAACGCATCAACCCTGGCACTGGTGGGATCCACCGAAGAAGGCCAGTTCCACTAACACCTACGACGGCCGGGCCTTCCACCTCTTGAAATGAAGTGCCCGCCGTCGCCCTCCAAGGAGAAACTCGTGAGCTACTTCACTGACATTTTGACCATCACTGGGATTACATTAACTGCCCAGCCCATACTGCGCCAGAACGAAGTCCTCACGCCGGAGGCGCTGCAATTCGTTTCAAAGCTGCACCGGGCCACCGCTGAGCGGCGGCAGGAGTTGCTGCAGGCACGTCGGACCCGGCGGGCCGAGATCGCTGCCGGGCAGGACCCGCGGTTCCTTCGGGAGACCGAGGACATCCGCAACGACCCGTCGTGGCGCGTCGCTCCGCCGGCGCCCGGGCTGGAGGACCGCCGGGTGGAGATCACCGGCCCGGTGGACAAGAAGATGACCATCAACGCGCTGAACTCCGGCGCAAAGGTCTGGCTCGCGGACATGGAAGACTCCTCCACCCCCACGTGGCGCAACGTCATCAAGGGCCAGCTGAACCTCACCGACGCCCTCGAACGACGCATCGACTACACGAGCCCCGAAGGCAAGGAATACAAGCTCCGCCCCGCCGAGGATCTGCCCACCATCGTGGTCCGGCCCCGCGGCTGGCACCTGCCCGAGAAGCACATGATCATCGACGGCGCTCCCGTGGCCGGCGGCATCGTGGACTTCGGTCTGTTCTTCTTCCACAACGCCCGCCGCCTGATCGCCCAGGGCAAAGGCCCGTACTTCTACCTGCCCAAGATCGAAAACCACCTCGAAGCCCGGCTGTGGAACGACATCTTCATCCTCGCCCAGGACCTGCTCGGCATCCCGCAGGGCACCATCCGCGCCACCGTGCTGATCGAGACCATCACCGCGGCCTTCGAGATGGAGGAGATCCTCTACGAACTGCGCGACCACGCCGCCGGCCTTAACGCCGGCCGCTGGGACTACATCTTCTCCCTGATCAAGAACTTCCGCACCCGCGGCCCCCGGTTTGTCCTGCCGGACCGCGCCCAGGTAACCATGACCCAGCCCTTCATGCGCGCCTACACCGAACAGCTGGTCCGTGCCTGCCACAAGCGCGGCGCCATGGCCATCGGCGGAATGGCCGCCGCCGTCCCCAACCGCAAGGACGAAGCAGCCAACACCAACGCGTTCGAGAAGGTCCGTGCCGACAAAACCCGCGAGGCCAACGACGGCTTCGACGGCTCCTGGGTGGCCCACCCGGACCTCGTTCCGGTCTGCCGCGAAGTGTTCGACGCCACCCTCGGCGAACGCCCCAACCAGCTGGACCGCACCCGCGAGGACGTCATCCCCGACGACCGCGCCCTCATCAACGTGGCCGCCACCACCGGGACCATCACCGAACAGGGCATCCGGAACAACATCGAGGTAGGCATCCGCTACATCGAGTCCTGGCTCCGCGGGAACGGCGCCGTCGCCATCCACAACCTCATGGAAGACGCCGCCACCGCGGAAATCTCCCGCTCCCAGCTCTGGCAGTGGATGTACGCGTCCGCCATCACCGACCGCGGCGAAATCATCACCCACCACTGGATCGAGGAACTGCTCGACGAAGAGTTCGCACGCCTGGAACGCTTCGACGGCGACCGCTTCGAAGACTCCCGCGACATCTTCGAGGAAGTCACACTCAGCCAGGACTTCCCCTCCTTCCTCACCCTCCCCGCCTACGCCCACTACCTCACCGAGGCCCGCGAAAAGGCCACCGAGGAAGAACTCGCCAGAGCCTAAAGCGGAAAGCGTCAGTCGGTCCAGCAATCCAATCGCAACAGGAGACCCGAAAGTCGGGAGCTGGGCTGACTGCGATAGGAGATGCTTGCCCCCCGTTGACGGGCAAGAATCTCCTTCTTGGCTCCGCGTACCGTTCACAAGAGCGGTACGCGGAGACTCAGTTGTGAGAGTTTCTGCGAGATTTGGAACGATCCCGACATTGCTCCCCATGAATGAAAGAACTGACATGAACTGCGAATGTACAGACTCCCTAACGCTGAAAATATGGGACCGGTCAACTATCATCGCCACACTTGACGGCATGGTCCAGAACCTTGCAGCACGGGCCGCGACCAGGACGGACAGCGTCGTGGTAAGCCGCAGTGGGCCGGATACTTTTACTGCTAGGCTCACCGGCGACCATTCCTGCAGTGATTTGCACCAAGAGGTCCCCTGCTGACGCCTGTTCTTCAGGCGGAGAGGATTGCCGGGATCTCCCCGTAAGCCGAATAACCGCTGTATACAGCATGGTGGTCGCGCGGTAGTAGGGGTTTCCATCGACCCGGGATTCTCACGGGGAATGAGCCATGGGGACCGTCAATGATGATCGGTCTTGAGAGATACGGACAGACGTCGCCCGGTGCCCGGCAACGGGATCCGTCCAGGCACATCACATCTTAGAGAAAAGGAAAAAAGTGACACGTATTGGCATTGTGGCCGAGTTGGGTCGCGAGACGAGGGTGGCGGCGACGCCTGTCACCGTGAAGCAGTTGTTGGGGTTGGGTTACGAGGTTGTGGTCGAGAAGGGTGCGGGGGAGTCCGCGTCGTTCCGTGATGAGGCTTATGCCGAAGCGGGTGCCCTGATTGTGGGCGCCGATGAGGCGTGGGGCAGCGAGGTGGTGTTGCGGATTAATCCGCCTACTGAGGATGAGATTGCCCGTCTGACCGAGGGTGCCACGTTGATCGGGTCGTTGAGTCCTGGTTTGCGGCCTGAGCTGGTGGAGGCTCTGGCTTCGCGTCCGGTCACGGCGCTGGCGTTGGATGCGGTGCCGCGGATCTCGCGGGCGCAGTCGATGGATGTGCTCAGTTCGATGGCGAACATTGCCGGGTACCGTGCCGTGATCGAGGCTGCGCACGAGTTTGGCCGGTTCTTTACCGGGCAGGTGACGGCGGCGGGCAAGGTTCCGCCGGCGAAGGTCCTGGTCGCTGGTGCCGGTGTTGCCGGGTTGGCGGCGATCGGGGCCGCGTCCAGCCTGGGCGCGATTGTCCGGGCGACGGATCCGCGGCCGGAGGTCGCCGACCAGGTGAAGTCGATCGGCGGTACCTACCTCAAGGTCGAGGTCGCCGAGGAGATGAAGTCCTCCGATGGATACGCGAAGGCGA
Source organism: Arthrobacter sp. CDRTa11 (assembly GCF_026427775.1). Taxonomy (NCBI): domain Bacteria; kingdom Bacillati; phylum Actinomycetota; class Actinomycetes; order Micrococcales; family Micrococcaceae; genus Arthrobacter; species Arthrobacter sp. CDRTa11. Next base: position 4,521,254 of record NZ_CP044532.1, read on the forward strand.
CGTCCGAGGCGTACAACGCCCGGGCCGCGGAAATTTACTCCGAGCAGGCAGCGGATGTGGACATCATCATCACCACTGCCCTGATCCCGGGGCGTCCGGCGCCGAAGCTCCTCACCGCCTCCGATGTGGCCGGCATGAAGGCTGGCAGTGTGATCGTGGACATGGCAGCGGGTCAGGGCGGGAACGTCGAAGGCTCCGTCGCCGGCGAACGCATCGTGACGGACAACGGGGTGGTGATCCTGGGCTACACGGATCTTCCGGCCCGTTTGCCGGCCCAGGCGTCCCAGCTGTACGGGACGAACATGGTGAACCTGCTCAAGCTCCTGACCCCGGACAAAGACGGTCAGCTTCGGATCGATTTCGATGACGTGGTGCAGCGCTCGGTGACGGTGGTGCGCGACGGTGAGAAGACCTGGCCGCCGCCACCGGTCCAGGTCTCAGCCGCCCCGGCGGCCCAGGCCCAGGCCACGGCTGCCGAAACCACCGCCCCGAAGAAGAAGCAAGTCCTCGGTACCGCCGGTAAAGCGGGCTTGTTTGCCGCCGGCATCGCGGCGTTGTTCCTGGTGAACGCGGTGGCTCCGGCGCCGCTGCCCCAGCACTTTACGGTGCTGATGCTCTCGATAGTGGTCGGCTTCTATGTCATCGGGAAAGTCCATCACGCCCTGCACACCCCGCTGATGTCCGTCACGAATGCGATCTCGGGGATCATCGTCGTCGGCGCGCTGCTGCAGGTCACCTCGGACAACATTGTCATGCAGGTCCTGGCCGCGGTCGCGGTGCTGCTGGCCAGCATTAACATTTTCGGCGGCTTCGCCGTCACCCGGCGCATGCTCGCCATGTTCTCGGCCGGGAAGGCACGTTCATGAGCGCGGCCACCGAAGCAGCAGTAGCAACACTTACGAGGAGCTCTACCGTGTCTGACACCGTCTCCGGTCCGTTGACCGCCGACTCCATCGCCGGCGCCGCCTACGTCGTCGCTGCCCTGCTGTTCATCCTCAGCCTCGCCGGGCTGAGCAAGCACGAGAAAGCCCGGGCCGGGGTCATCTACGGCATCACCGGCATGGTCATCGCCCTGGCAGCGACGATCTGGCTGACCCTGCAGGGCGCCTGGGGCACCGGCGCCGGCCTGACCGGGCTGGGCCTGCTGGTCGCCGCGGTGGCCGTCGGCGGCGCCATCGGGCTCTGGCGCGCCCGGGTGGTGGAGATGACCGGCATGCCCGAACTGATCGCCCTGCTGCATAGCTTCGTTGGTCTCGCCGCGGTGCTGGTTGGGTGGAACGGGCACCTCGAAGCCCCGGACCTATCCCCGGACCTGACAGCGATCCACCACGCCGAGGTGTTCATCGGCGTTTTCATTGGTGCGGTGACCTTCACCGGCTCGATCGTGGCGTTCCTGAAACTCTCCGCGAGGATGAAGTCCTCACCGTTGATGCTGCCGGGCAAGAACGCGATCAACCTCGGCGCCCTCGTCGCGTTTGTGGCTCTTACCGTCTGGTACGTCAACGACTCCCAGCTCTGGCTCCTCGTCGTCGTCACCGCCCTTGCCCTGGGGCTGGGCTGGCACCTGGTGGCCTCTATTGGAGGCGGCGACATGCCTGTGGTTGTGTCCATGCTGAACAGCTACTCCGGCTGGGCCGCCGCTGCGGCCGGGTTCCTGCTGAACAATGACCTGCTGATCATCACCGGTGCCTTGGTTGGCTCCTCGGGTGCGTACCTGTCCTACATCATGTGCAAGGCCATGAACCGGTCCTTCATCTCCGTGATCGCCGGCGGCTTCGGCATCGCCGTCCCCGCCAGCACGGGGGACGCGGATCAGGGCGAGCACCGCGAAATCACGGCCGGGGCCACCGCTGAAATGCTGACCAACGCCTCGTCCGTGGTCATCACTCCCGGCTACGGCATGGCCGTCGCGCAAGCCCAATACCCCGTCGCCGAACTCGCCCACCAGCTCCGAGAGAGGGGTGTGAATGTCAGGTTCGGCATCCACCCGGTCGCCGGGCGCCTGCCAGGGCACATGAACGTTCTCCTCGCCGAAGCGAAAGTCCCCTATGACATCGTCCTGGAAATGGACGAAATCAACGATGACCTCGGCGACACCTCCGTGGTCCTGGTCATCGGCGCTAACGACACCGTTAACCCCTCCGCCGCAGAAGACCCGGGCAGCCCCATTGCCGGGATGCCTGTCCTGCGGGTCTGGGAAGCCGAAAACGTCATCGTGTTCAAACGCTCCATGGCCGCAGGCTACGCCGGCGTCCAAAACCCACTGTTCTACCGCGACAACTCCCAAATGCTCTTCGGCGACGCCAAAACCCGCGTCGAAGACATCCTCAAAGCGTTCTGACATATGGACCACCACGATGGTTCCTGAGCAGGTCGACATCCAGCGCACAGCCAGCACTCAGGTTCAAAGATAAATATGCCGAAGGCTCTGAAGGCCCCTGTCTGCATCAGACAGGGGCCTTCAGCTTGTGCCCAGACACTTGGCGTCTGCCCGTAACAGGGAGTATGCAGTGGGGAAGCATCGACAGACTGTAAGGAGGACGATGGCCGACTTCGGCTTCTCCATTATTGCTGGAGAAGCCACACATGCGGTTTGGAACACGAGGCGGACCCATGTCTAGACAGACGCAGCGTGTCATACGAGGGCCAATTGCTCCACACGCTGCAAGGAATCACGAATGTCCCCCGCCGACCGCTCATTCCTTGTCTCTCCCTCTCTGCTCAAGGCAGGAAGCTATCGATACTCATGTTCTTCCCCGGCACAAAGGGAAGCGGTCCCAGGCGACGTAGCCCAAGACCGCTTCCCGCGTTCCTTAACAAAGATGCGTGAAATATCTCGATTGACGGATTCGTCCCGGCGGCCCATGCAGCCGATGCGAAAGCTGCCTGCAATTTAGCAATAGCGATAGTAGCACAAGGAGCGACAGTTATCGTTACACTGCAGTGGCACGAATCGGTGATCTGCGATTGCGGCGGGCAGTACGAGCTCGAGAAACCAGAACGGTGATCAGCACCAGCACAGCGAGGACGCTGGAGGCCCAGTAACCAGTACCGTACAGATTCTCCGTGGCGACATTGATCTCCGTTCCCGGAACCTGGACCACCGTGGCGCTTAGGACACCGGAGACCAGTGCGGTGCCGACGGCGAAGCCAACCGCCATGGCGGTCCCCGCCACGCCCGCCGCCATACCTGCCTTCTCTTCCGGCACCGCAAGCTGCACCATAGTAAAACCGGCCGCATAGCCGATGCTGCACCCAAGTCCTAGGAAGGCAGCGCCCACGAGGTAGTGCCACTGCTGATCATGAGCCAGAGCCAGCCAAGCGAGCCCTGCCGCACAGATTGCCGCACCCACCATCAGCACGGTCCCCCCGTGGCCCCGGGAGACCGGGCGGTCGACGACGACGCTGCCCACCAGGAACATCACTGCGAAGGGCAACATCAGCAGGCCCGTCTGCAGGGCATTGAGTCCGAGACCATAGGCATCCGCTGGGGCGAGGGCCTCCGGAGGGACTTGACTGTAGGTGCTCAGCAGCAGCAGGAACGCAGCATTCACCGATGCGAACAGGGCGATGCAGACGCACGCGGCTGTGACGAAGGGCGACTTCAGCAGGGCGACGTCGAAGACAACCGATTTGGACCGTCGTTCAACCCGCAGCCAGGCAGCCCCACCAATGACTCCGGCGACCAACGGAATCAGCGCTGCATCGCCCCATACCAGACCCTGGGTTAATGCCAACAGGATCATTGCGACCCACGCCACCATCCAGACCGTGCCAAGCACGCCAATACGGCCGGAAGGCTCGGCCGGCGGAGTGTGAGGGATGACGGTGTAGGAAACCAGTGTTGTCATGGCGAAGGCAGCAGTGAGAATCCAGAAGAGGCTGCCCAGCGACAAGTTCTCGACGACCAGGCCGCCGCCGATCATGCCGACGACGATGCCGATTCCGGTGGCGATAACCAGGACCGCGACGCCCACCCGGATGCCGTTCCCGGCGAGGTTGCGGCGGAGGAACCCCAAGGGCAGGAGCTGGGCTGCTCCGCCGAATCCCATGAGCGCGCAACCGACCAACAGCGCGGGGTACGAGTCGCCGAGGGCGGGTACTAGGGCGCCGGTGGTGAGGACCGCAGACGCGATCACGGACGCGTTCCGGTCGCCGTACACGTCGGCGAGTCGCGGTAGCAGGATAAACCCAGCTCCCCCTGCCAAGGTGAGTGCGGTGTAGAGCCAGGTTGTCTCTGAGACCGTGGCAAGGCCGTACTGTGCCTGGATGATCGGCAGTAGCGGCGGCAGAACGAAGATGACCGCGTTGGTCAGTATGACCAGCACAGCCCCGATTCCGATCAGCGGCCCCTTGCGGGGCGTACGCCGATCCTTCAGGTCCCGACCTGGGTGGGTCTTGTCATTGATTTCAGTCATACCGGATTCCTTGCTGTTCTGACCAACGCGGGAAGGCCGGCGCCGGTGGAGGGTAGTCATCGGGGGTGAGGAGATCGATAGGGTCTGCTCATTCACCGACCGGTTGTGATTCATCTCATACGTTAGGTGGAGTAAGTCAATTGATCAAGACCTATGACTGGATTATTTGACCAACTTGATGCTTGCCCGCTGGTTGTGAACATCACGCCCTAGCGGAGCCACGAAATGTAGACCTCTGCACATTCCCTACGGTGCCAAGGGAAGAACCGGCCCGGGGTCGGATAAGTATTCTCATCCCCTGCCAGCTGGTGAAGTGACTGATCACCCCGGACTGTCGTCGTTCATTGTGGCCGGCGCAGGCTCGCCAGTACGGCCTTGGCGGCTCGCTCGCCCGAGGTCGCTGCGTCTGCTAGGGACGGCAGATCGAGCTGATAGTCACCTGCGAGGTAGATAGTTCCGAGCGGATCACGCAACGTTGGAAGCGAGTTCCTTCGCCCGGGTGCCCAGAAGGGCACGACCCGACGGTGTCGCCGCACGATGCCCTCGCCCAGCTTCCCCTCAAGCTCGGGGAACACCGTCAACAGGTCCTTCGTGAATCGTGACACGATCTCCTCGTCAGATAGGTCGAACAACGCGTCGGCCTGGGCGCCACCGGCGAAACAGGCGAGTGCTCCACCCGGCTCACGGTTGCCCCCGTTTCGCATCGCTGCGGCGTGGTTGAACATCGCCTGGAACGACAATTCCGGCGTTGAGACGGCGAAGTAGTCGTCCCAACGCTGCGGCCCGACTTCGTCGGTGAAAAATCCGACTATCACATAACGCCCGTACGTGATGTCGTTGAAAGCGTTCCGGTGCTGCTGCGAGAGGTGCGGGATAATCCGTTCGGCGACATCGCTGGGTGCAGTCACGATCGCGCGCTTCGCTCGCAGCCGTGCCGGACGGTCACCGTCCTGGTAGTCAATGACCACGCCGTCGCCGTCCTGCCGCACAGATTGCACCACCGAGTTCAGCCGGATCCGGCCACCCAGGTCCTGTACCAGTACGTCGGTCAGCGTCTGGTTGCCACCCACCGGCAGCGAGAAGTTCGGGATCTTCTCTGGGTCGGCCAGCGCGAGCCCCACCGACGTGACGAACTGGGTGGCTGCGGTCTCCTCCAACTCGCATCCCATCCACTGCGCCGACCACGACCGGACGAGGTTGTGGGCCAGTTCTGACCGGACGCCTTTGAGCAGGTACGACCCCAGCTTGGTTTCGAGGTTGGCGCGCACCCGTTGTGCGATACTGCTCTGCGACTCGAGGAACGGCATGACCGAGAGAATGCGTGCGCCGACAATGGCCATACCGATACGGTCCATCATGGTCATTCGCGTGCGAAACATCAGTGCGACGGGGTTCGACGTGTCGACCATTCCACCGTTAAGATACAGCGCGATGTTCTTGCCTGCGAGTGAGCCCATCTTGATGCCATGCCGATTAAGGGCTTCGATCAGCGTGCCCGTGCCCTCGGTGAACTGGGTGCCGATGTTTATCCAGTAGTCGCCTTGCCGGACAGTCTCTACTCGTCCGCCGGTGCGATCTGTGGACTCGAGCACAACCACGTCGGTCTCCGGCGACAGTGTGGTAGCCGCTATCAACCCCGCCATTCCTGCGCCGACGACGACCACCTCAACGGTCTCTTCCAGTACTTCCTGCGTTGTCATGATGACTCCTGACTCAAAACTTGTTTAGGGGAAGGTGCGGCGACCCTCGGCACCAATGAGTGACGACGTTCAGGGCCTCGGGGTAAGGGACGACGTCGACGCGGATCATGCCGTAACGCGAGCGCTGCCGCTGACCGCCTGGTCGTCGACGCGATTGTTATAGGCGTCGAACACCCGGTAAGCGCGGTAGTACGCGAACATCTGCAGGCCCCATGTGGACAGCGCAAAGATGTAGAAGATCGTGCGCTCCGCGTCGTCGCCCGGGATGTGGACGAAGTCGTACGTCGCGGCGATGACGAATCCGCAGGCCGTGGCAACGGCGGCCAACGCAGCGTGACCGCGCTCATTGATATCCCAGAGGCGCTTGACGAAGTAGATCAGGAAGATCGTGGTGAGCACGTTGACCACGATGTAGAAGATCTTGCCGGGGGTGCCGATCTCATCGGCGAACTGGCTGAGGAGCAAGCCGACCACTGTTGCGAAGGCGAACACGCCGACATCCACCTTCGCGGATGGCTTGTACCGGTGGGTGACCTTCATCAGTCCGAGGACGAGGATCAGCGTGATGCCGATGGACCGCGAGAAGGCGTCCAGGAAGTATGCGAAGGTGTACATTGGGCTGTCGTGACCAGCTTTGAGGAGGCCGTAGATCAGGAAGTTGGTACCTGATGTTGCAACGACGATCCATTCGATGCCCAGCAGGTAGTTCTTGTGGTTTCGGATGAATTTGATCCCGTAGGTGAATCCTACGGCGATCATCCAGACGTCCGCGACCGCGAAAAGCAGCTCTCGGATAGACATTGTTTTCTCCTTGGATGGTTAGTTCAGCCGATCGGCTGGGCGTCGAAGAAGCCGAGCAGAATGCTGGGGGCGCTAGTCATTTTGTGAAGGCTGCCAAGCGGTCGGACGCGCGGTCGGCAAGCCAGGCCGCGTACAGTGCGGGGCCGCCGACGAAACTGCGCGAGAAGCGCTTTCGGCCGTGCCAGATTGGGGCAAGGTCGTCGTGCAGCGGTGCGCCGGCGATCCGGTCCGCCAGCAGATGGCCCACGTATTGTGCCTGGGCGAATCCGTGGCCGTTGCAGGCGAGGGAGTACAGCACGTTGTCGGAGGCCTCGCCGGCCACGGGGAGCCACGTGGAGCTCATGCCAATCCACCCTCCCCAGGCTTTCTGCGGCTTAACGTCGCGCAGAGCAGGGAAGCGCTCGCGGAAACCGCGGACCAGGTCATCAGCGATGTTTCGCGCCGGAGTGCGGTCAGGCAGTGGACTCCGGCCGGTCTGCACGCGGCGGGTGCCGAAGACGATGGTGCCCCGCGGCGTGACGCGGTAGCTCTCGATGATCATGTGCAGGGTAACCATCGGGGCGCGGCTGGTCCAGCCGATCTCGTCAAGCCGCGCTGGTGCGACGGGTTCTGTCTCAACCAGGGAGGTCCACACCGGCGTCACGAGGTTCTTCGGCACGATGGAAAGACCAGCGCTGTCGGCGTTGGTCGTCAGCAGCGCCTTGCGAGCCCGCACCCTTCCATTCGGTGTCTCAACGGTGACACCGCCGCCAGCGTCCGTTACGTCCAGGGCAGGGGTGTGCTCGTAGACGCGCACCCCTGACGCGAGGGTTGCAGCCCGCAGGCCGAGAACGAACTCGCCCGGGTTGAGCGTGCCACCAACGCCCTCGCGCACTCCGCCCAGGAAGCCTTCCGGAAGGCCCGCTTCTCGGCCCTCGACGAATTTGGCAGACGAGCCGGCGGCGGCCATCACCTTCGCGTTGCGGCGCGCGTGCCCCAGCTGCCCCTTGGACACTGCGGCCATCACGATTCCTTCCTGCTGGTAGCCGCAGTCGATCTCGTGGTGGCTGATGGCGTCACCGGCGAAGTGCACCGCGTTTTCGGCGAACTTGTACAGCCTGCGCAGCCTCTCGGGCTTGAGCATTAGGCCCAGCAGCTCGGGATCGGCGGCGATCGAGTTCGTGATGTAGCCGGCGTTGCGGGAGCTGGCGCCCCAGCCGAGGGTCTGCGCCTCGAGGAGCACCACGTCAACGCCCTTTTCGATGAGACGGAGCGCGGCCGACATCCCGCCCCCGCCCCCGCCGATCACGACGACATCGCAGTCGATGTCACCCGTCAGAGGCTGTTCTGCGATGGCGGGCGGTTCTGCCCAACCCGTTTCGTGGATCAGTTTCATTGTCACTACTCCTTCTCGACTGCAGGGATGACCGCGGTGCCGCGAGCACGCACCGCCACCAAGGGAGGCTCCAGGACTTGGGATCGGCCGGTGCCGTCGGAGGCCCGGCAGATGACGCGGAGCTCGAAGTCAACCGTGCGGCTGCGGTTGCCCTTCTTCACGAGCTTGGCCTCGGCCTCTACGACATCGCCGCCGCGGATGGCAGCGAGGAACTCGACAGACGAGTAACCGGCGAACAGGCCCTCGTGGCCGTCCTGCTCGATTGAAAGGTTCGTCCCGACGTCACCAAAGAGTTTCAGCGCGAAGGCGCCGTCGACCAGATTGCCCGCATAGTGCGCGTCGGAGAAAGCAACGTAGCGCCGATGGACTGCTTTGCTCATGAGATCTCCTGATGGATGGGGCCGAGGTGACGGGCACTTGCCTCGCCGTCAATCTGGACGCCGGGGTAGCCTCGCCTGGCGATCTCGGTGCACATCCGCCGGTACTTGCCGACACCGCCCAGATAGCCCATGAACGTGTTCGGCTTGCCCTCGATGTTGGAGCCGCGGTACCAGGAATCGGTAGTGGCATACAGGGTGGCGGCCACGGTCTCCTCCGAGATGTCCACCCAGTCGTTCTGCCCCTCGGCGGTGGCTTCAATCAGGGTCGCGCCGCAGTCACGGGCGTACTCGATGAGGTCGGCGATCCAGTCCACTGCCTGCTCGATAGTCACTACCACGTTGCTCGCCAGCGCAGGGCTTTGCGGGCCAGCAACCATGAAGAAGTTGGGGAGGTCCGCGGTCATGATTCCGAGGTACGTGCGGACACCGTCGTGCCAGGCGTCCTGCAGCTTCTGGCCGGACGCGCCGGTGAGATTGAGCCCGTACAACGGGCCAGTGAAGGCGTCGAAACCGATGGCGAGCACCACGGCGTCCGCCTCGTACGTCCCGTTGGAGGTGACGATCGCATTCGCCGTCATAGTCTCGATCGGCTCGTCGCGCAACGACACTAGTGACACGTTGGGCCGGTTGAAGGTCTCGTAGTAATCGGTTCCGAAGCAGCTGCGCTTGGCACCCAGAGGGTGGTATTTGGGCACCAGGAGCTCGGCGGTGGCCGGATCCTTGACGATCTCACGGATCTTGTTGTGGATGAATTCCGACGCCGTCCGGTTCGCTTCGACGTCGGTGAGCAGGTCGGTGAACTCTGCGCCGACGCCGTTGAAACCACTGCGCTCGTAGGCCAGTTCGTAGCGACGCTGACGCTCCTCGGCGGATACATCAAGGGCCTTTTCGGTTGAGGGATGATCGGGGATGCCGCCGAGGGAGTGCCGGCACTCCTCGCGTATCGCATGGTAGTCACCCTTGATGGATTCGACCTGCTCTGGGGAGAGTTCGGTGTTGCGGGCCGGCATCACGTAGTTGGGGGTTCGCTGGAATACCGTAACGTGCTCCGCGACCTCCGCGATCAATGGGATGGCTTGCACACCCGATGATCCGGTTCCGATTACAGCGACCCGCTTGCCGGCGAGGTCGTCGAGTGCGATGTTCCATCGACTGGTGGACACCTGGAGTCCCGTGAAGTTTTTCAGGCCCGGCACGTCGAAGTCTTTGGGGGTGGAGAGCCCGCCGGCGCCCGAGATAAGGTACCGGCTGCGTCGGGTGTCGCCGTTGTCCAGCTGAACCTCCCATAGCCGGTCGGCCGCGTTCCACGTCGCACCGACCACTCGTGTATTGAACGTGAAGTGCTTGCGCAGGTCGAAGCGGTCGGCGACGTGGTTGATGTAGCTGAGGATCTCGGCCTGCGGCGCGAATCGTTGGCTCCACGTCCATTCCTGCTGGAGTGCCTTGTCGAATGAGTACGAGTAGTAGATGCTCTCGACGTCGCAGCGGGCGCCCGGATAGGTGTTCCAGAACCAGGTGCCGCCGACACTGGGTCCGGCCTCGAAGCCTGCGAAGGTCCACCCGGCCGTTGTGAGCCGGTGTGAGAGGTAGAGGCCGGCGTAGCCGGCGCCGACGCCGATGACATCGACGACACCAGTGTGGGAGGTGGAGGGGAAGTTCATTGATATTTCCGCTTTCGCTAGTGATCATCTGATTTAGTCAAATGATCCAGTTCAAGTAGACCAGTGGTCCGGGTCACAGTCAAGGGGTGTCTTTGGGGGTAGCTAGATAGGGAGGTCGGGAGAATCGACGCCGACCACACGGTCGCCGCAGAATACCCGGACCGCCTCACCAGGGGCGTGGCCACCGATTCCGGAAGCGCCCCAGAAGCTCTGGGCCGAACCTTCGCCGAGATCCGCGATCTTGGCACCGTTCACGCGGACCTCGCCCGACAACACCCGGGATCCGATACCTATGGCGCGCTCCAGGTCGCCACCAAACACGTACGCGTCGAGGCCTGACGGGTTGGCATTGGCCGCGCGCAGTGCGTCCTCGTTGGACTCCACGGAATGGACGCTGACGAGCGGCCCGAACAATTCGGCGGTCGCCACCGACGCGTCGACTCCCGAAGCCACAGTGGGCGAAAGGAAGAACCCGTCGAGCGCGGGGAGCTCCGCGGGCTGATGGATGGTCGCGCCGTGGGCCCGCAGGGCTTCGATCCGGCTCCGCAGCGTGGCGAAATGCGGGGCGTTCGAGATGGGTCCCAGTTGCGTGTCCTCGTCAAGCGAGTGCCCGATATCGACCTGAGAGATGCGGTCGGTCAGCGCGTCCAGGAGCGGCTTTACGAGCTTCTTGTGCGCCAGCACCTTCCCGGGGCCCTCACACCACTGACCGTTGAGCTTCGTCATCCCCTCGAAGATTGCGTCGGCGGCGACGTCAATGTCGGCGTCATCCAGCACGAGGGCCGGGTTGTTGCCGCCGAGCTCGAGCTGGAGCACCTTGAAGTCCTCCGCTGCCGCCCGGGCGATCGCGCGTCCGGCATTCGGGCCGCCTGTGAACGCGACGATCTTCACGCGATGATCGCCTGTGATCATTGCGCCCACGTCGCCGGCCCCGTGGACGAGCTGCAACGCACCGTCAGGCAGCCCGGCCTGGACGAAGCAGTCAACGATAATTTGGGCGCTGCTCGGCGCGTGCTCAGAAGGCTTGAGGATGACGGGGCACCCGGCAGCCAGTGCGCTCACCGTCTTCGCGGCGGGGATAAAACTCGGGCCATTCCATGGGGTGAGGACCGCGGCCGGGCCCCACGGGACCTTGTACAGCCGCACATCGCGGCCACCGGCTTCCAGCGCCTTGCGACGCGGGATGGCCCGAAGTTCCGCAGCGGCAGAGCGGATCCTGTGCGGGAGGAATTCTGCGATCCTCCGGGCCCTCGCGATCGGGACGCCGCTGGTGAGGGCATCGGTGCGGGCGATGTCCTCGATCCGGGTCTCGACGAGGGCGGCCGCACGCTCGATGACAGCTGCACGTTCCTCGCTGGCCGCCTCGTCCCAGCCCTCGAAGCTGTACGACCTCTCGGCATGACGCAAGGCGCGCTCCACGTCGTCCGGGCTGGTCGTGACGGCACGGTGGATGGGCTGCCCGGTGTTGGGGTCGAGATTCCAGGCGTCCTGGATCACGCGGCACTCGGACCATTCGTCCGCGATGTAGTTGATCGGCTGCGGCAGTTGTGTGTTTGTCATCTAACGGCCTCCCTCGATGAGTAGGTGTGTGGATGGATTTTGGTGCAGTCAGACGGTGAGGTCGGCGACGATGCGGGTCACTTCGCCCGACTTCATTGCCTCGAAGCCGTCGTTGATCTCGCGGAACGGGATTACGTCGGTGACCATCTCGTCGAGCAGCAGGCGGCCCTGCAGGTACAGACGAGAGAATTGGGTGATGTCCTCGTGTGCCTGGCCCGAGCCCATGTAGGAGCCGATGAGGCGTTTCTCGCCAAAGAAGAAGTCCGACGCCGGGAGGGTGAGGTGGGTGCCGTCCGGTGCGATGCCTACCAGGCATGCGGTACCCCTGCCCCGGAGGACGGACAGCGCTGTGGCCGCGGTACGCGCGGAACCTACCGCCTCAAACGAGTAGTCCACGCCGTCGCCCAGCATCTTCCGGATCTCGGTGGGGACATCGGCCGCGCCGTTTACGACATGCGTGGCACCGTATTTGCGGGCGGCCGCGAGCCGGGCGTCGTCGAGGTCCACGGCGACAATCGCCGAGGCGCCAGCGAGCCGCGCCCCCTGGATGATGGCTGACCCGACACCGCCGCAGCCGATCACGGCCACGGTGGCACCGGGGCGCACCCTGGCGCCGCGGAACACGGCCCCGACGCCGGTGATGATGCAGCAGGAGAGCAGGCAGCCGACGTGCAGCCCCACCCCATCCGGGACCTTCACCAGCGAGTTCTCCCGCATCAGAATGTGGCGGGAGAACGCGCCGATGTCACCGAGCCGCTCGACGGCCTGGCCTCCCGGCAGCTGGAAAGCGGGGCGGAGCCGCTGTCGGATTTGTGCACCGCGTTGGCACTGTGTGGAGTAGCCTGCCTCGCAGTTGCGGCACAACCCACACGAGGGCGTGAGGGCGCCGACGACACGGTCGCCCGGGCGAAACCCGGTTACTGTGGAGCCGACTGATTCGACGATGCCCGCCACCTCGTGCCCAACCACAACGGGCAGATCGGTGTGCACAGTACCGGTCATATAGTGCAGGTCACTGTGGCAAAGGCCCACGTTCGAGACCGCGACGCGGACCTCGTTCGGCTGCGGATCGTCGACGCGGATCTTGGTAAGTACCAGTGGCTCGTTTACGGCGGTGAGTAGTGCTGCTTCGGTGGTGATCATCATCGTCTCCGATTTCAATTGCTCGTCGCGGGCGTCGTCGACGCCGCTTTTTTCGATGTCCAAAAGCGCTTTATGCCCTCGGTGAATGCGCCGGACTCCCACGACTCGCGGGCGGCGTTGTCTTCGCGGGTAAATGCGGCCTCGATGTCTTCAGGGCGCGGCCGCAGCAGATCCAGGTGCAGCGCGGTGGTGCGGGGATCGGAGTTCCACTGCCTGAGTACCTCGCCAGCGCGGTCCAGCAGCGCCTCCGGGCCCACGATCTCGTCGAGAAGCCCGATCCGCAGGGCCTCGTCCGCGTTGATCCGTTCCGAGCCCAGGATGATTCGCATGGCGTGGTTGCGTACCAGACGGCCCATGAGGAAGCTCGAGGCGTTCGAAATGATGATCCCGCGGTGGTTCTCCGGCTGGTAATACTCGGCGTTTGGGGTGCCTATCCGGAAGTCGCAGGACAGGGTGACCTCCGAGGCTCCGCCCACCGCGATGCCGTTTACTGCCGCAACGACGGGGACTTTCGTTTCAAGAATGGCCCGGGTGATGTCGTGGAAGCTGGCGAAGGCCTCGCGGACCTCGTCATACGAGCTCGGCACAGTCTGCAGGTCTTCGCCGGAGGAGAAGGCCCGACCTGTTCCCGTGAGTACGATCCCGCGGACGAGTTCACCCGCTCCGATCCGGCGGATCGTCTGAGCGAGCTCCACCCGGGTGAGCGCGTCCATTGCGTTTAGTTTCTCCGGGCGGTTCAGCGTGAGCACCGCCACGTCATGATCGATCTGCACATTCAGGTGGTCGTTGTCTGTCATGTCTTGCTCCTCAGTTGCCGCTGCCGACGGCTCGCGGCGGCTGCAGGTCGTAGGTGATGCCCGGATGCTCGGCGGAGCGGGCCTTGAGGGCTGGCTTCGACACGCGCTCCGATGGGGTACGCGGGAAATCGGCGACGAACTCGACGTAGCGTGGAACCTTGAAGCGCGCCAGCTCTGTTCGCGCGGCGTCGATGATTCGCTCTGCGGTCGCACGGGTTTCCTCAACGCCAGGGGCGAGCTGCACGACGGCTTTGACCTCCTCGCCGAACAGCTCGTCCGGAACGCCAATCACCGCCGCAGCGACGACGATGGCATTGCGCTCGAGGACGCGTTCGACCTCGGCGCTTGCGATGTTCTCCCCGCCGCGTCGGACCATGTCCTTGATTCGTCCTACCAGTCGGTAGCCGTCCGCCTCACGGACCGCGACATCACCAGTGTGCAGCCAGCCATCGCGGAAAACCTTCGCAGTGTCTTCCGGGCGGTTCCAGTAGCCGAGCATCATCGGCTTCCCCGATGTGATCAGCTCGCCGGGTTCTCCCACCGCAACTTCCCGGCCAGCCGGGTCGACCACCCGGATCTGCTTTGTGGGAACGGGCTGCCCCAGCCGTCCGCTGCCAACATCGCCCATGTTCTCGGGAAGGCTGATAAGATCCGCCCCGCTTTCGGTCATTCCGAAGATCTCCCGCCACGGTGCTCCCCAACGCTGTTCGAGCTGTGCGTGCAGCGCAACGGGGATTGCCGAACACAGCACTAGTCGCAAGTCGTTGTCCCGGTCCTCCGGGCTCGGCGCCTGCTTGAACAGAAGCGTGGGCATTGAGCCGAGCACGTAGCAGAACGTCGCCTGGTGTCGGCGGACCTCCGCCATGAAACCCGAGGCGGAGAACCGAGGTAGCACCACCAACGTCGCGCCGATCGTGAGGCACAAGGAGGTGTTCCACTGCGGATCCATGTACGAGAACGGCTGTGCGGTAAGTAGCACGTCATCCCGCCCGAGGCCTGCCGCGCTCGCGCAGATCCACCCCAGTCGGACCCAATAGTCGTGGTTCAGCATGCACGCCTTCGGAAATCCGGTGGTCCCCGAGGTGTACTGGAGGTTGGCGAGCGTCTCACCCGAGATGGCGACGGCGGGTGTGTCCGCCGGATACTGCGCGAGCTCACCGGGCGACGCGCCTTCAACGATCTGGATGTCCCCCAGATCACCATTTGCTGCGCGCACCTCTTCGACAAGGGGGGTGTGATCGGTGTCAGTGAACATTACCCGCGCGCCGGAGTCTCGGAGCACAAATTCCAGGTCGGCGCGCTGATACGACGAGTTCACCGGCACTGCAACGCCGCCGGCCTTGAGGATCGCAAGCCAAGCGACCGGCCATTGGACCACATTGGGCAGCATGATTGCGACGCGATCGCCAACGCTAATCCCGTTCTCAAAGATCAGGCGCTGTGCGAGACGAGACGTCCAGTCCTCGATCTCGCCGAAGGTCCAGGATCCTTCTGAGAACCGGAGAAACTCACGGTCGGGACAGGTGAGCGCCTGGTTGGCCAGCAGGCCGAGGAGGGTATCGATCGGTGGGTCTATAGCCATCCGATCGACTGCCATCGCGCGTTGCCGGTGTGCTGATTCGACTTCTGTCATGTGGTCCTCTTCGAATGTCTTAGGCGGCAGTGGGTTGGCCGTCCTGGATCGTCGGGCGGTCGTCGCGCTGCAGCAGAACCATGGGGTCGAACATCCGACCTCGGGCCTCGGGCGCAGCCGACGTAGCGCCTCGAGAGCCATCGAGCTTAGGTTGGAGCTCCTGGGAAAACCTGCGGAGCTCTCGTCAACACTGCAGGTTAGGAAGCTGTTGTCCGCCGGCAGCATGGGTCCCTGCAGATCTCGTCCCCGCCGCTCGTAGCTACCGCCGTCACCACTTCGGGAATGTGATTTCAGTCATGACAATACCCCTTCATGGTCAATTGATCAAGGCAAATGACCATGAAGGATGTGCTCGATGAATTGCTGCGCCCTGTCGCTCGCGGTCGGGGGCTGGTAGCGTTTGGATTGACTCAATCAGTCGTCCGTCCATGACCGCCAGGAGGAACCCATGACTCGCATTCCCGCCGTAGAACGTCGCGCGGAACTGGTGGCGGCGGCTGTGCGCATGATCGCCGCCCACGGAGTGGAGGGAGCCACTACGCGTCGCATCGCCCAGGAGGCGAACGCCCCGTTAGCCACGCTGCACTACTGTTTCGCCAGCAAGGAAATGCTGTTCGCGGCAGTCTTCGAATACGTAGCTGGGCAGTATCGTGAGGTATTGACGCGAAACGCTGTCCGTGGCGACGTCGAGACCACCGCGCGCGAACTGTTGCGCGGCCTGCTGGAATGGTACGTTGCAAATCCTGACGTCGGCCCGGCTATCGTCGAGCTGATCAGCTGGGGCCAGCGTCAGGAGGACAAGCAGGCCGAGCTGGTGTACAACGAGGCATTCGAGACCATGCGGCCGATCCTCCTGAACGCCGCGTCCTCTGCCGGCCAGTCGGTCGACCCTAGTACCATCGACGATCTGATCTATATCGTTTCCACATTGTCCGACGGATTCGCGCTGAACTGGCTAGTGTTCACCGACCGCGCAGCGGCGCTGCCACAGATCGAGCTCACCCTCGGCGTGCTCAACGCCTGGATGTCCGCGAACCTTGGCGATTCGTCTGAGCGTGGGGCCCGGGCTTCAAGGGCCTCAGCTTAAGGAAATCATGCTTCCGCTCGTGTCCCCGGATGAGCCCGGGTGGATACCGCGCTGACAAGAAAGACAGCTGTGACCGCCACCCTTGGTGGCAGTCACAGTCTTGAAGATCCTGCCGGAACCGCTGGCGCCTCTCTACGATTCAGCACGGCGAACATCGCCGCTGCGTCGACTAACCGTGCAGGTTGTCGCGTTCCGCCTCATGGTCATGCGGCGGAACGCAACTCCCTATCCGGCGGTTCCCCTCGATGACGATCCAGCTCAACGCCGGATCGTCGCGCTCCATCCATTCTGGATGCCACTGGACGCCGAGCACCGCGGCCCCGGGCAGCTCTACCGATTCGACGACGCCGTCCCCCGCGCGCCCCGTGACCACCAGGCCCGTTCCGCAGCTGTCGACCGCCTGGTGGTGCCACGAGTTGGTCACAGCGCCTGCTCCGAACAGCCGTTCCGCGAGCGAGCCAGGCACGAACGTCACCTTGTGATCGTCGGCCCCGTCGAACGGCGCGGCCGAACCTGAAAGGTGCTCGACGGAGCCGTGCGGAAGGTCAGCGATCAGCGTGCCGCCCAAAGCGACGTTCAGGATCTGCAGGCCCCGGCACACCCCGAGGACTGGGATGCCCCTGGCGAGTGCGGCACGCACAAGCGCGATCTCGTACTCGTCCCGAGTTGCGTCGTGGACCATCGGATTATCGCGCGGATTCACGTCGCGGACCACCGACAGATCGCCACCCCAGCATGCGGGATGAACATCCTGGCCTCCGGTGATGACCACGCCCGAGAGCCAGTGGCAGAGTGCCTCCGGGTCGGCGTCATAGGGCAGATCCACCGGAATTCCCCCAGCCCTGGCGATCCGGTCTGAGAAGTCGGACATGAAGGCGTCAGCGAACAGATGACCGTAGCGCTGGTCCATTCCGTCGACCAGGCCCAGCCGAAACCGTCGGCCGGTGACGCCGATGAGTGGCCGGATGGTGCCCGTCGTCGTGCTGCATGAGCTCACGGGAACTCAAAGTATCGTGTCGACTCCCATTCCGAGAGCTCGGCGAACGGATCGCCGCCAGCGGTGTGAAACTGCATCCACTCCCACCGGCGCGTACCCACCCAGTAGTCGACGAACTCATCGCCGAGTTGTTCACGCAGGATCGGGTCCGCTTCCAGAGCAGCGGCTGCCTTGGTGATGGTATCCGGCAAGCGCTCGAGGTCGGGCGCACACCAGGCCATATCGCTAACTGGCTGGGGAGGCTCAATCGAGCCGTCCAAGCCGGCGCACACTCCGGCGAGAATGGCAGCAACCGCGAGGTACAGGTTTGCGTCCGCTCCAGGAACTCGGTACTCGAGCCGCGAGTATTCCGGGTGCCCGCATACGGCCCGCACCGCGGTGGTCTTGTTGCTGATGCCCCACGTGACCGTCGTCGGCGGGCCGCTCAGATCGACCAGACGGCGGTACGAGGTGATCTGCGGGAGCACAATCGAAGTCGCACCCTGCATCGTTGCTAGGAGCCCGCCAATTGCGTGCCGCATCGTTGACGAGGGCCCGTCCTCGGCGTAGAACGCATTCACCCCGTCGCGCTGCAAGGACAGGTTTACGTGCGAGGCCTGGCCGTATCCGGCAGTCGGCTTGGCCATGAAGGTCACGGTGTGACCGAGTTCGAAGGCCACCTCGCGCATTACCTGCCGGGTGCGAGCCCAGGCATCGCAGACCAAGATCGGGTCACCGGGGGTTAGGTTGAGTTCAACCTGACCAGCTGCGTCCTCGTCGCTCCACGCCTCCCACTCGATGCCGATCTCGTCAAGGCGACGGGAAACGGCCGACATATAGTCGATCCAGTCCTTGGATTTCGCGAGGTGGTACGCGGTTCCGGCAGAGCCGCCAAGCGGGGTGAGGTCGCGATATCCCTTGGCGCGGGCCTCGTGGATGGACTCTTGGAATAGTGTCGCCTCGATCTCGACGGCTACAGTGGCCGTAAAACCGAGGCTTCCGACTCGCTCAACCAGTTTTCGGGCCAGGTTACGTGGACAAATTCCGACCGGGGTGCCGTCCGCTTGCCAGTAGTCACCGATCACGGACTGCAGGCCAGGTTCCCACTGCACCAGCGTCGACATATCGGGCCGGAACTGGACGTCGGCCAGGTGCCCACGCCAGTCGGGGTAGGCAAATCCGAAGGTGGGGACATTGCCTAGGTCCAGGCCGAACAGGAGATCGGCGAACGCAAAGCCCGAGCCTGCGTTCGCCGCAAACTTCTTGGGGGCGAGGTTCTTGCCGAGAAATGAGCCCTCGTGATTGGTGGCCTCGAGCCGAACTGTGTGGACGGCGTCCTGGTCCATCGAAGTGGTGGTGATTTCAGACATTGTAACGAACCTTCCAGGATGCGCCGACCATGACCGACAGCTGAGAGAGCGTTCCGCGTACGCCGATCAGCCCGGTGGAGAGGGCGGCGATCAGGTCGTCGGCGCCCGAGAAGATACCAGCCAGTCCGTCAGGAGAACCAGCAATTATATACTGCGTATCGCCCTCGCCAACGACCAGCTCAGACAGCCCGTCGGGGCCGTGCGCGATAGCCACGAGTACGTCGGGGATCCCCGGTACCGCTCGCGCTGCGGCCCAGAAGGTCTCGGCGGCGACCTGCCAGTCGGGCAGCGGCGGGGACAGCAGTGCCAGCGCGGTGGCAGCGAGGTCGCCGTGACCTTCGCCAACAACAGGCGCGCCGGACAGGGCGAACCGCCCGTTCAGGTCGACGACCAGGGTTACGTCAGGGTCGACGAGTACACCGCTCGATACCGCAACGACCCCGTTCGAGATGTTAACTGTCGCAGCCTGTGGGGTGTCGTGCGAGCGGACAGCGAAACTGCCATCCACCGCCTCCACGATGGAGTCTGCACGGTTCGCACGGATGGAATCGGCAATCGTGCGGCCGACCAGCCGGACGATCGGACTAGCATCGTCCTCAATCCGTATGTCGACCCCGCCGACCGGATCGGCCTCGCGTGTCGCGTGGCCGATTGTCGTTTCGGTCATCCTCTTGTCCTTTCGTTTCAACGAGACCCTGCGCGCGGTAGGCGTCAGCAGCGGATCCCAAGGGAAGCATGAGTTCATAGTCGTTCGACCGACTTGATCATGTGATTATGATGGTGAGGTACAGATCACTTTTTGTCAATGACTGCGAAGGTAACCGAGATGGACGACAACGCCCCCAAGTGGTGGAATCTGCTCGACGAGGATGCCAGGGCTGCCGCCCGGATGATTAACCATGTCCTGCCCAAACCCCTCCATGAGCTGGGAGCGGAGCAGGCGCGGATGCTCCTGGATACAGCTCCATCCATCGAGCCGATCACACCGCTTGCCCAAGTCGAACAATTGACCGTGCCGACCCGCGCGGGTACGATCCGGGCTCGCTTGTACCGCGCGAACGACGCTCAAGACGGCGGCAGGCCCGCCGTCGTCTATCTGCATGGCGGAGGTTTCGTCCTTGGAACTATGGACGGAGCAGACGAGCTGTGCCGTGCGATTGCCGCCGGATCCGGATGGACGGTCGTGTCCCTGGATTACCGCCTGGCTCCGGAAAACCCGTACCCGGCGGCACTTGAAGACTGCCTCGACGCCTACGCATGGCTGACCGGAAAGGCACCGGAACTCGGTATTGATCCGGAACGGGTCGCTGTGGGGGGTGACTCTGCCGGTGGCAACCTCGCCGCTGCCCTCTGCCTCCATCGACGCGACGAGGGCAGCCCCCTGCCCGTGACTCAAGTGCTCGCATACCCTGCGGTCGATGGGACATTTTCCATGCCGTCGTGGTCGGAATTCGCCGATGCACCGCTGTTGAGTACCGCGGACGCGCGCTGGTTCTGGAACCTATACGTCGGCCCGGGACACCGGGCGGACGATCATCTCGCGGCTCCTATGCGCGCCAAGTCACTGTGCGGCCTGCCGCCGGCACTGATCCTGACTGCGGAGGTTGACCCTATCCGAGACGACGCCGAGGCGTATGCAGCACGGCTGCGGCATGACGGCGTCCCCGTCTCGCTAACCAGGTATGCCGGCGTATTTCACGGTTTCATCACTGAGATCGGCGCGTTCGTGCAGGCAAAATGGGCGGTCGAAGAAGTCTGCCTCCACCTGCGGGAGGTCTCCCGGGCATAGCACAGGTGAACGCGCAGGCCGCGCATGGCCTAGGCAAGGCATGAGCTGCGCGCAGCTCATCAACTATTCGCAACGATTACGGCGCCTCACCGCCGGCTCACTGAACAACCTAGAACTGCCACATCAGTTTGTGTGCATTGAGGAGTATGAATGGACCTGCATCTGCAATCAGATTGGCAACGCGCCCTGGGGCAGCGGGTAGAAATCTGGAAAGACGGGAGATTTGTCCGTAAAGGAACAGTCGAGGCTGTCATGGCCGACAACTCGCTGCTTTGGATTTCAGCGGAAGGCACCAGTTCGAGACAGATGGTTCCCCGATATGACGGATACCAGGTATTTGCGCATTTCCTGCCTGAGTCATCCGAGAAAACCACTAAACTTCCGGCCGAGTCCTGCAACGGGACCGCTCTCCTGCCGAAATCGCTATAAGACGGTTTTCAGACCCCGCGTCACACCTTGAAGTACTTCGCCTCCGGGTGGTGGAACACGAACGCGTCGGTGGACTGCTCGGGGTGCAGCATCAGCTCATCGCTCAGGATCACGCCCATCCGCTCGGGTTTCAGCAGCTCGGTCACCTTGCGGCGGTCCTCCATGTCCGGGCACGCGGGGTAGCCGAGCGAGAAGCGGGCACCGCGGTAGTCGAGCTTGAAGTACCCGGCCTTGTCCTTGGGCTCCTCGGCTGCGAAACCCAGCTCGGTGCGTATACGGGCATGCCAGAACTCCGCGAGTGCCTCGGTGAGCTGCATGACCAGGCCGTTGAGCTCGTAGTAGTCGCGGTACTGATTCGCGGCGAACATCTTGGACGTGAACTCCTCGATCGCTGAACCGGCGGTGACCAGCTGGATGGGCAGGACGTCGATCTGGCCAGATTCGCGTGAGCGCACGAAGTCGGCGAGGCACAGGTGCCGGTCCCGGCGCTGGCGCGGGAAGTCGAACCGCAGACGCTCGGTGCCGATCGGACCGCCTGAACCACCATCGGGGGCGAGCAGTCCCGCGGTCCCGAGGACGCCGTCGTGATCTTCTCCGTGATGCAGCACCACCACCTGCTCACCCTCGGAGACCACCGGGAAATAGCCGTACGCGACGGACGCGTCAAGCATGCCCTCGGCGAGGATGCGGTCCAGCCAGTACCGCAGGCGCGGCCGGCCTTCGAGTTCCACCAGTTCTTCGTAGGAGGCGCCGTCGTCGCCGCGGCCGGGCTTGAGCCCCCACTGCCCCATGAACGTGGCGCGCTCGTCGAGCAAAGCCGCGTAGTCGTGCAGCGCCACGCCGCGCACGATGCGCGTGCCCCAGAACGGCGGCGCGGGTACGTGGTTGTCGGCGACGACGTCGGAACGCCCGGGCATCGCCTCCGGCTCGGTCACCGTGAACTTCGCGCCGCCCTTGTGGATGCGCTTCTTCAGAGGCGGAAGGCCGACGTCGTCCGGCGACTCGCCGCGGGCAACGCGGACCAGCGGTTCCATGAGTGAGAGGCCCTCGAAGGCGTCCTTGGCGTATCGCACCACGCCATCAAACTGCTCCGCCAGGTCCTGCTCCACGTAGGCACGGGTCAGGGCTGCACCGCCGAGGATGATGGGCCACTTCTTCGCCAAGCCACGGGACTGCAGCTCGGCGAGGTTCTCCTTCATCACCACGGTGGACTTCACCAGCAGGCCGGACATGCCGATCACGTCGGCGTTGTGCTCCTCCGCGGCGGCCATGATCTCGGCAATGCCCTGCTTGATGCCGATGTTGATGACTTTGTAGCCGTTGTTGGTGAGGATGATGTCCACCAGGTTCTTGCCGATGTCATGCACGTCGCCGCGCACGGTGGCGATCACCATGGTGCCCTTGCCCGACGAATCCGACTTCTCCATGTGCGGCTCAAGCAGGGCCACGGCGTTCTTCATCACCTCGGCGGACTGCAGCACGAACGGCAGCTGCATCTCGCCGGCGCCGAAGCGCTCGCCCACCACCTTCATGCCCTCGAGCAGGTTGTCGTTGATGATGCCCAGCGGGGTCATTCCCTCGGAGCGCGCCAGGTCGAGGTCCGCTTCCAGGCCCTTGCCCTCGCCGTCGATGATGCGCCGCTCCAGGCGCGCACCGGTGGGCAGCGCCGCGAGTTCCGCCGCGCGCTGGTCCTTGAGTGCTGCGGTGTCGACGCCGGCGAACAGGTCCAGCATGATGGCCAGCGGGTCGTACGTAACGTTGCCGTCGGCGTCGTATTCGCGGCGGTCATAGACGAGGTCCAGTGCCACCTTGCGCTGCTCCTCCGGCAGGGACGCGAGCGGCACGATCTTGGCGGCGTCAATGATGCCGCTGGACAGGCCCGCCTGTGCTGCCTCGTGCAGGAACACCGAGTTCAGGACCATGCGCGCTGCCGGGTTCAGGCCGAAGGACACGTTGGAGACGCCGAGCGTGGTGTTGATGCCGGGGTACTTCGCGGTGATCTGGCGGATGGCCTCGATGGTTTCGATGCCGTCCCGGCGGGTCTCTTCCTGGCCGGTGGCGACCGGGAACGTCAGGCAGTCGACGATGATGTCTTCTACCCGCATCCCCCATTCGCCCATCAGGGCGTCAACGAGACGGGATGCGATGGCCACCTTGCCTTCGGTGGTGCGTGCCTGGCCCTCTTCGTTAATGGTCAGGGCGATCACGGCGGTCCCGTGTTCCTTCACGAGCGGCATGATGCGCGCGAAGCGGCTGGTGGGGCCGTCGCCGTCCTCGTAGTTGACGGAGTTGACCACCGGGCGGCCGCCGATGAGTTCGAGCCCGGCCTGAAGCACGGCCGGCTCGGTGGAGTCCATGACGAGCGGGAGCGTGGAGGCCGACGCGAAACGCGAGACGATCTCCTTCATGTCGGCCACGCCGTCGCGCCCCACGTAGTCGATGCACACGTCCAGCAGGTGCGCGCCAACGCGGACCTGCTCGCGGGCAATATCAACGCAGTCGTCCCAGCGCTCTTCGAGCATCGCCTGGCGGAACGCCTTGGAACCGTTCGCGTTGGTGCGCTCACCGATGGCGAGGTAGGAGAGTTCCTGGTCGAAATTCACGTGGTGGTAGAGGGACGCGATGCCCGCTTCCCGTTCGGTGGGAACGCGGCTGCCGTCGGCGCCCCGCCCGCCGCTGGCGACCGAGGCGCCGTTGCGGAAGGGGGCAAGACGTTCGACGACGGCGGCCATGTGCTCCGGCGTCGTACCGCAGCAGCCGCCCACCAGGCCCAGACCGAATTCGCGCACGAACTGCTCGTGCGCGGTGGCGAGTTCGGAGGGTGACAGCGGGTAGTGCGCGCCGTTGGGGCCAAGCACCGGCAGGCCGGCGTTGGGCATGCAGGCGATGGCCACGGAGGACTGCTTGGACAGGTGGCGCAGGTGCTCGCTCATCTCATCCGGGCCGGTGGCGCAGTTCAGACCGATGGCGTCGACGCCGAGCGGCTCGAGCGCGGTGAGCGCCGCGCCGATCTCGGATCCCATGAGCATGGTTCCGGTGGTCTCGACGGTCACCTCGACGAAGATGGGGAGCCGGACGCCGCGGGTGACGATGGCCTGCTTGCAGCCGTTGACGGCGGCTTTGGTCTGCAGGAGGTCCTGGCTGGTCTCGATGAGGAAGGCGTCCGCTCCCCCGTCGATGAGGCCCTCGGCCTGCAGGGCGAAGGTCTGCTTGAGGTAGTCGTAGCTGGTGTGCCCGAGGCTGGGGAGCTTGGTGCCCGGCCCCATCGAGCCCAGGACCCACCGCATGCGGCCGTCTGTTTTTTCTGCCGCTTCGGCGCGGTCGCGGGCGATCTCTGCGCCCTTGCGGGCCAGCTCCTCGATGCGGTCGTCGATGCCGTAGTCGGAGAGGTTGGACCAGTTGGCGCCGAAGGTGTTTGTTTCGACGGCGTCGATGCCGGTGGCGAAGTACGCATCGTGGATGTCTGCGAGGACGTCCGGCCGGGTGTGGTTGAGGATCTCGTTGCAGCCTTCGAGCCCCAGGAAGTCCTCCTCGAGCGAGAGTTCCCGGCCCTGCAGCATGGTGCCCATCGCGCCGTCGGCAATGACGACGCGGTGGTTCACGGCGTCCAGCAGCTCCTGCGAACGGGCGGGGCGGGGGACGGAGTCTATATCAAGCGCAAAACGAGGCATCTAAACAGGTTACGTGCGACACGCCGAAACATTGCTTCGTATTTCGATGTGCTACGACGGGGGTGGTGGGGCGGTACCGATCTGGCGCGATCGGGGCCGCGTGCCGTGAACCTTACAGTTAAGTCCCCTTGTCCCATCGAAGCCGGCCAGTAGGGGCGCCTGGGTCGTGTATGAATGGAGAGGTTGTTGGGTGCAGGTTTCGAGCCGGCACGATTTAGGGGTGGATGAGCGTCGTGACCATGTTTGATAGTTGGTGCTCAAACGGTGGGCTGACTCCGATCGCCAGCCAAGCAGTTGGCAAGGTAGTAGGCAAGATCGACTCTCATGACGACGCCACGGGAGTTGAGGTTTTAGCTGCCAAGCTCCCCGATTCTTACGCCGACACAACGGCTCTCGCGTTGATCGCTGAGAAGCATGGAAAGCCTGGGCTGGCGACTTTTCTCCGCCACCGGCTCCCGACAAAGAAAAGCGCTCGATCCGGCGATATGGGTGAGATCCTGGCGACGGCGTATCTCGCCGAGGAGCGCGGTTACGTCGTCGGGCCTAGTCGACTCATCGACCGAGACCACCAAGAGTGGGCGATGCGAGGTGACGACGTGCTGGCCGCCAGGATTCATGACGGCTCAAAGTTGCACATCGTCAAAGCCGAAGCCAAGAGTCGTGTCACCCTCGGTCAAGCCACAGTCAAAGAAGCAAGAGAGGGTCTCGCCCGAAACGACGAAATGCCGTCCCCGCATTCACTATCCCAATTCGCTACCCGTCTACTGAAGACATCTGATCGCAAGATTGGCGAAGCCGTGCTCGACTTGCAGCTAACCGATGGGGTGAGGTCGGATTGCGTAGGTCATTTGATGTTTCTGCTAACGGGCGGCGACCCAAGCGCTCACGTGGGCGCAGATCTCAACGCCTATTCTGGCACGGTCGCCCAGCTGACCGTTACGCTCCGAGTCCAGCATCACCAAAAGTTCATTAACGATTCCTACGACAAGGTTGTCGTCAATGTCCCGTGACGCACAAGCGCTAGCCGCTGCCCTCAACGTCGCAACAGACGCAGGTTTCCGTGGTCGCCTACTGGCCCGCGGACAGGCCCAGTCCATGATTCGCCGGGACGGCGTGCTTCCGAACGGCTCGCCAGAGTTCAGCCCCTTCCTCGACGCCGACCTCGTCAACTATGGCTACGCGCTACTCGCAAACGGACTGGACCTACTTGACGAGTTAGAAGCCGACGGCGACGACGAAACCGACAGTCAAGTCACGGTCGCCCGGCTAGCGTTCATTCAGAGCTCCTATGCACTGGAAGCGGCCACTCGCAACGCCGCGGATGCCTCTGACAAGATGTTTCATCGACTCATCGCGGGTGCGGCTAGCCATCTCGGTGGTTACGCCGCCCGTGCGTTCTCGCTGATGGAAGGGAGCCGGGAATCCGGCCAGTTGACGCCTATGGAGCTCACCCTGGCTGACCTGACAACGCGCAATCTCGGCGCCATCGAGGAGCGAACACGGCTGATGCGCTCTTCCGAAAAAGTCTCGGACGACTCCCTGCTCGCATCCCTCTCCGATGAGGACATGCCTGAGGAGGACGCGCTCGGCCCCATCGCCCTGCTGCTCAGCGAGAACTACCTTTCGGCCGTGTCCTCAGGTCTCTTTGCAATTGAGGTCGGTAAACGCGAACTTCTGGACAACGCGTTGGAGGATATGGCTCTGGGTGAGCGTGCCTCAATGGACGTTAGCGCTCCCGGACCTTGGTGGGTATTCCGGCTCACTCGTTGGATGCTCGGCGACTTGTTCGCTACCAGCATCGACACAAACGTTCCGGTCGACCCGCCAGACGGCGGCGAGGAGGCTCGTTGGCGCTACCTGCGCCGTACTTTTATCGAAAATCTCCTTGCACGAGAACGGTCCGAGATCGATTTGTGGCCGTCACAGCTCCACGTCGTTGACCGAATTTTCGCCGACGCACGCGACCTAGTTGTCGCCCTTCCGACCAGCGCTGGCAAGACTCGCATTGCCGAACTATCTATACTGGCGTGCCTGTCACAGAAGCGGCGTACCGTCTACGTCACCCCGCTTCGGGCTCTCTCTGCCCAGACTGAGCAGGTCCTGACGAAGACATTCAGTCCTCTTGGAGTGCGAGTGTCGTCTCTGTACGGCAGCGCTGGGATCAGCGACGTCGACGACGACGCGTTGCGCTCAAGCGAAATCGTTGTCGCCACCCCGGAGAAGCTGGACTTCGCGCTTCGGTCCGATCCCTCTGTATTGGACGACGTCGGGCTGGTCGTTCTTGACGAGGGTCACATGATTGGTGCGTCTGAGCGCGAGGTGCGCTACGAGGCCCAGATTCAGAGGCTCTTGCGGCGCCCCGATGCTTCTACCCGTCGAATTGTCTGCCTGTCCGCAGTGTTCCCTTCCGGTACAGATTTGGAGGACTTTGTTGCTTGGATCACCGACGACGACCCCAACGGCCTGCATCAGGAGACTTGGCGCCCTACCCTGCAGCGTTTCGGCCTCGTTGAGTGGCTCGGCGACCATGCGCGGCTGGCTATCACCCTCGGGTCCGACCAGCCGTTCATCCCCCGCTACTTCGAGGCAAGTCGGCCGACGGGGAGGCGCAGAAGGGAGTTTCCTGCGACTCAGCGTGAATTGGTAATTGCGACAGCGTGGCGCTTGGTCGAGGAGGGCCAGACTGTTCTCGTCTTCTGCCCGCAGCGCAACTCGGTTGAGCCGTATGCGCGCGAAATTATCGATTTGCACAGGCAAGGCCTCATCACCACCGTCCTGCCTGATCACGTCGACCTGAGCGGAGCGCTCGTTGTGGGAGCCGAGTGGTTCGGTGCCGATCACCCGATTCTGAAGTGCCTTGAGCTCGGCGTTGCAATTCACCACGGAGCGCTTCCGGCGCCGTTCCGTAGGGAAGTGGAGAAGCTCCTCCAGGATGGCAAGTTGAAGGTCACTATCGCCTCGCCGACACTTGCCCAGGGACTCAACCTGTCGGCGTCGGCAGTGCTGTTTCATGGTCTGAAACGCGGCCGCGAATTGATAAAGGGATCCGATTTCTCCAACGTCATCGGTCGTGCCGGGCGCGCGTTCGTCGACACTGAGGGACTGGTGCTCTACCCGATCTTCGAGCCGCGACCCCACGAACGCCAAAATTTACGGCGGGACTGGCTGCAGTTGACGGAAGGTGAGGGAGGTAAGGCGCTCAAGTCAGGACTCATCCAGATCGGCTTTGCGCTGCTCAAGCGCATGTATGCCTCGCGCGGGGCCGGACCCATCGAGCCCTTCCTGGACTACCTGACGGGTGGGCCAGACTGGGGGCTTCCAGTCCTGCAGCAGGAGTCAGCTGCAGACCAGGTGAAAGCCGGGGCCGCGTGGCGATCCAACCTTTCACTGCTTGATATCGGAATTTTCAGCATCATTGGGGACGGCGCTTACGACTCCGACCCGGACGCTGCCACGCAGATACTCGCCGATGCTCTTGTGGACTCGTTATGGGAGCGCCAGCTGCGCCGCGGAGAAAGCGGCGCCGCCGGGGCCGTTCGTGAATTGGTCACGGGTCGGGTACGATATCTATGGCGCACATCCACGCCTTCTCAACGTCGCGGCTGGTATCTCGCTGGGCTGGGAGCCGACGCCGGGGCGAGTCTGTCCGCGATCTCAGAGCATGTGATCGACCTGCTGGGCCAAGTCGAAGTCGACCTCGTCAATGACGATCACGTCGCCGCGTCCGATCGTCTCATCGAGGTCGCTAATGCTGTC
The DNA here is from genome assembly GCF_026427775.1 of Arthrobacter sp. CDRTa11. NCBI lineage: Bacteria > Bacillati > Actinomycetota > Actinomycetes > Micrococcales > Micrococcaceae > Arthrobacter > Arthrobacter sp. CDRTa11. Next base: position 4,549,800 of record NZ_CP044532.1, read on the forward strand.
TTTAGCCTGGAAACGTTCGCCCCTGAAGTCTTGGTTGATGACTGGAGCGGCGTGCTTCGTTTGTGGGTCCAAGGACTGAGTCTTGCGGACCTCCCTGGGGATCGCGTCGCGATCGCGCGATTCATCGAATCCGGGCTGGTCTATAAATTGGTCTGGGGAATGGAGGCCGCCCGCGTCTTCGAGGCAGCCCAAGGCAATGTCCTGGCCGAGACGTTGAATGGTGCAGCCGTAACCGCAATCGAAACCGGGACTTTCAACTGGTCGGCATCGGTCCTCATCCGTTCCGGATTCGACCATCGACTTGCCGCTGTGAATGCAGTAATCAGCACTGGTGCCGGCTTCAACTCGGCGGCAGACATGCGCCAATGGATAGATGACCTCGACCCCAAATACGAATCGAACGCAACGTGGCCAAGCCGTGAATCTCGGTCGGCCTGGGAGGAGTTTGCGTCGCACGTCCGCCGCCCGAGCCTCCGGCAATGGACGCGTACAAATGAAGACATTGAAGATGTCAGGTGGCATGGAGATGTGCCTGCCCAGAATACTTGCTCCGGGTGACCGTCAGTGACGCGAACACCATCCAAATTTGGACACCTGGCTTTGACCTCTCTAAAGGTATCCGCCTGATGTATCGAGGCCCACGAGACCTCTTCCCCGCCACCAACTCAAGGAGTTAGACGCACTCCCGGTCAGTAGGCAGCACATAGAAGGAACTGCGAAACTTCATTGAGCGGGCCATGTTGCACCAACCGACGAGCGGAAATGTATAAAGGGCCCTCCCTTCCAGCATAGGCAAAAATGGCCCTTCGGATTTTAGTCAGGTTGAGGGTGTTCTTCCGGTAGGTCCGTGTCGCCGGCTGCGAGTAGGCATTTGAGTTCTGTAGTTCCTTCCGCGCCCCGCCGCACCACAATCGGGCGCAACTAATGCGAGCTCCCAAGTCCGGTAAGCGCCTCCAAGTCCTGCTCCAAAAGAGCACGAGGCTGGGGCAGCACCACGTTAGTTGTGGCAGGTGGCATCAAGGTCCCCGACTGCAGTGATGGGGTCTCGGTTAAGCGGCCAAACATGAACTGCAAGGGGCCCATGTGCGCGGCCCCCAGCGCTACGAGAAGGACACCTCCCACCCATTGGGGGCTTCTTCCACCACTCGGTAACGCTTGTACTGCTCGTTCTGAGTTCCCTTGTTCTTCGCAGCCTTTACAAGCGAGAGCAACGGACATTCACACCGCGTCGAGTGCTGGGAAGGTTGACCGATCTACCAAGCCTCTGTTCATCCAACAGGTAACGTTGAGGGCCCTTTAAAGTCTTTCCTACCGTAGCTTCCCAGAATCGTCCTTATCGACGTTAAAGCACGACAGCGGAGGTGGCAGCGAGAAACCCCGTTCATGACGGATTCGGGCGTATGCAGAAGTATTTTCTGCTTAGGCGGGGTTAACAGGAGTCATGTTCCTCGCTGCTGAGAGAATGGCCACTAGCATCATCGAGTGGCAAAACTAAAACTGCGTTCCATTTTCTCGTTCAGAAGCAAGCGTGAACAGCTAGCTGACCATGGTCAGATTGAGCACGATGCTACCGATGTGCACCCTGAAAAGCCTTGGTACATGGTCACGTTACTTCGTGAGCATCTCACTGTCGTAATTTCAGCATTTCTTGTCACCTTTGCGGCGACAAAAATCCTAATCTTCTCGCTTGGCGACTACTCGATTGCTCTAGCCGTATTGAATGCCGGCCAGCAGTTCACGATTCTGGCCAGTACAATGTTCAGCCTACTTGTCATCGGCGCAGCTTTTCTAATTCTAGTCCCAACAATATTTCCCACTTTCGGCCAAGAAACCAAAAGCAACGATAAGCTCACCTTCCTGAAGCAGAATCTTCAGCGCTACATACCTCGATTTTTTGCTTGGGCCTTGATACTAATAGCAGCGCCAGCATATTACATTATATTAATTCTGATTATGATCTTCTGGGTGCGCTTTCTCCTGCATCGCGACCGAAAGAAGAAGCGGTCGAAACCTCGGGCAGCAATCATACGCCGACGACGAAAAGTGGCCATTTTGCTATTGAGCGCAAATTCCGTTCTCCTGGTAATATCCCTTGCCGCTGCGCCGTGGACTCCCCAAGAGAATGTGACATTTAGCGAGAAGGGAAACGAGATCAAAGTCTCAGGATATATGATTGGGCAGCAGGGAAAGCAGCTACTGCTAGTCGAAGCAGACAAAAGCTCACTTCGATGGATCGGCGAAGATTTTATTGGGAGTCGTAAAGTCTGTGTTGTAGACAGTGGCATCATTATGGCTGCAAAACCCGTACTCGCATTGACGGGTGCCGCATTTGGTTCCAACCATATCGCCGAGGAATGCATATCTGCTAGCAAATTCGTTTTTCCCATCTAATCGACGAACGGAAGTGCATTCTCAGAATTTGCTTCCGAGATCGAATATCGATTGAGGTTGATCTTAAAGAGAGTAGTTGTCTTAGGCAACCGATTAGAGCGTCATGAGCGCTAAAGTCCGTTGGACAACTCGTTCCGCAGCCCACCGCCGGGTTTCTTTGTCTCACTGTGGCAACGATTAACGCCAACCGAAAGAAATTACTTGCGTCCGATGAGCCAGGACAGCAAAGGACCACCCGCTGCCGCAGTCTGCAATGGCCGCTAGGCACGGACCACAGTTCTCTCACCGGCTAAAGGGGCCGCCTGATCGAGAAGGGCATCATCTTTGGGGTACAGTTCACCGTACCCGGCATGGGGGCTTTCATCATTCGTCAAAAGTTCGACCCACACGTCACATTGCCCCGCTATCCTGGCTGCGGCAGGATCTAGCTATCGAAGGGTGGCCGCAGGAAGCGGCCCATAGTGGCCGTTACGGCCTCGTCGATCTCGGCTAGTTGCGCAGGCGGAGGGAAGTTTATTCTCCTACAGATTTCACTTATGACCTTATGCCGCCGCGCCTTCTCGAAGGGCACTTCGTACTTCTTGTGACGGCGATCGGCCACAAAGCGCTTTAAGAAGACTCGTTCACCTCTTTTGGTCTGTGCAAGTTCGGCGTCCACCGTGCACACAATTCGCCGCAAGACCTCGCTAAACGCCAGCATGTCTTTGAATGGAATATCGATAAATTCGCCCTCTGCAAGCGGGGGGAGGGCAGGAAACCACTTGAGCGGAGGCAGGCCCCTCGCGGCTATGCCTGTGAGTCTTTGAGCATCTGCAATGAACCGGCTATTAGCACGCCCGCCTCCGTGCGTGATGCAGTTCCGCGCCTCCTTCCAAGCTCGAAAGCAAATGTAGAAGTCGTCGAGATTGTTGAGCGAGTATACAGCGGCGCCGGTAAGGGCCGGTCCAAAAGAGTTCACCATGAGAGCGGAAGGTTCGCCATTGCGAAGCCGTGCAAGCACATCAGTACAGCCAGGGCCTTTTGATTGCCCGTTTGACTTCAACCTCTGGTAGCTCGACTGGCTGGGCCACTCAAGAGCTTGCTTGTAGTTATTACTCAAACCGTATTCTTCGCTTATTGCATCCTGCCAACCTTCAAAGAGACTGATGTTCGTCATAAGAGACATGCGGACCAAGACAGCTAGGTCATCCGCGAAAGAATCAGGAGCAGCGAGTTGCAGGAAATCACCCTTCGTCAAACTACTGCCAGCAAGAAACCTCCGCCGCAACATGTCGTGATCAGGCTTCGTTTTAGAACTGAAGTAGCCAGCTGCATCATAAACTGCACTTACTTCCCGTCGGAGATTGAACAACCCAACTGCAGCCGACTGGCTCACCGTTGAGAAGTTTTGATGGTCCCGATAAAAGTTCCGAGTGGCGTCAAAGAAGGAGAAGGGCAAAGCTAGCGCCTTTCAGCAGGGAGAGAGTGGACTTACAAGACCAGTATGGAAAACGTCCATCATCAAGGCTCGGGGTCGAACGAATGGACCGGCTTCTACGCTATTCGCAGCCGACACTACCGCCATCGCGGTCGAGATGCGCCCCATATTCAGGCTGACCTATACCAACCGGTGCTGCTCCGGCATCACGGCTAGAACATGCGCTTCCTAAAACCTTGGCCGGTATTAGAGTTGGACGGTATAGCGGATCGCCGGACATGATTCCCCCAATTGTGCAAATTCTAGATCGAGATCCTAGCACCCTCCGGGGGGCGTTATGGTCCTACAGGTCATCCTGCGGGCTCCCAAGGGTCAAGAGGGTCTGCTTGCAGGCGCGAACGCCAGTCACGCGACAGTGACGCCCGACGATCAAGCCGCTTTGGTGCGCCTGGTCGCCCCTACGCGATTGTGGAACTGCCCTGGGCTTGGGCATCGAATGGACCGAACGAACCGCGGAGGTCGCGGCCTGCGTGCCACGGCCCCCGTCACGGCGATGGGCCCTGTGGCCGGGTACGAAACCCGTGACGATACTCCTCTCCTGCCCCAGCTCCGCCACCAGGGACAGTCACGAGATCAGCGGCTTGTCCGGCGAGTAGAAGAGGGACACGTCCTCGAACACCAGCCGGCCGGGGCCGAACCCGTCCGAAGAAGCCCCACCTACACCAGGTTCCCGATGAACGTCATAGCCGTCTACCCAGAGTTCGCGGCAGATTAGGAGTGCGCCGCGAGCAGTGAGCTGGCTTCCTGGCGGGTGCTGCCGGAGGATTCGATGTGCGCCAGTTCGGCCGGGATTTCCCAGCCTTTCTTGCGCATCGCGGTGGCCCAGAGCCGGCCGGCGCGGTAGGAGGAACGGACCAGCGGCCCGGACATCACACCCAGGAAGCCCATCTCCATCGCCTCGTCCTGGAGGTCCACGAATTCCTGCGGCTTGACCCAGCGGTCCACCGGCAGGTGCCGTTCACTCGGGCGCAGGTACTGGGTGATGGTGATCAGGTCGCAGCCGGCCTCGTGCAGGTCCCTCAGGGCTTCGGAGATTTCCTCACGAGTTTCCCCCATGCCAAGGATCAGGTTGGACTTGGTGACCATGCCCAGCTTCCTCCCCTGCGTGATGACATCCAGGGAGCGGTCATAGCGGAACGCGGGCCGGATCCGCTTGAAGATCCGCGGCACGGTCTCGACGTTGTGCGCGAACACCTCAGGCTTGGAATCGCAGATCGCTTCGATGTGCTCTGGCTTGCCGGAGAAGTCCGGGATCAACAGCTCGACGCCGGTACCCGGGTTCAGTTCGTGGATCTTGCGGACCGTCTCGGCGTACAGCCAGACGCCCTCGTCGGCCAGGTCATCACGGGCCACGCCGGTGACGGTGGCGTAGCGCAGCTGCATGGCCTGCACGGACCTGGCCACCTTCGTGGGTTCGAACATGTCCACCGGCGAAGGCTTACCGGTGTCAATCTGGCAGAAGTCACACCGCCGGGTGCACTCGGACCCGCCGATCAGGAACGTGGCTTCCTTATCTTCCCAGCACTCAAAAATGTTGGGGCAGCCCGCCTCCTCACAAACAGTGTGGAGGCCTTCCTTCTTGACCAGGTTCTTCAGCTGGACGAACTCGGGACCCATCTGGACCTTGGCCTTGATCCAGTCCGGCTTCCGTTCCACCGGCGTGGCCGCGTTCCGCTGTTCGATGCGCAGCATCTTCCGGCCTTCTGGTGCCAGTGTCATCAGTACTCTTTCCTTAGCATTCGACCACGTTGACGGCCAGGCCGCCCATCGCGGTTTCCTTGTATTTGGAGGACATGTCCTTGCCCGTTTCGCGCATTGTCACGATCACCTCATCCAGCGACACCCGGTGGGTGCCGTCACCCCACAACGCCATCTTCGCAGCGTTGATCGCCTTCGCCGACGCGATGGCGTTCCGTTCAATACACGGAATCTGCACCAACCCGCCGATCGGATCACACGTCAACCCCAGGTTGTGCTCCATCGCGATCTCCGCCGCGTTCTCCACCTGCTGCGGCGTGCCGCCCATGACCTCGGCCAGGCCCGCGGCCGCCATCGAGGACGCCGAGCCCACCTCGCCCTGGCAGCCCACCTCAGCTCCCGAGATTGATGCCTGCTCCTTATAAAGCACCCCGATGGCACCGGCGGTGAGCAGGAACTTAACCACGACGTCGTCGCGGTCCTCCTGCGTTGCGTTCTCCATCCCCGGCGCGAAGTGCAGCGCGTAGAACAGCACCGCCGGGATGATCCCGGCCGCTCCGTTGGTGGGGGCGGTGACCACCCGTCCGCCCGAGGCGTTCTCCTCATTGACCGCGAGAGCGATCAAGTTAACCCACTCCTGCCAATACCTCTGGTCATAGAAGTCCTGGTCCTGGCCTTCAGCGTCCGGCCGTGAGCTTTCCTTTTTAAGCCGGTCATACCAGTCCGGTGCTCGACGGCGGACCTTCAGTCCGCCGGGCAGCAGGCCTTCGCGCTTGAGGCTGGTGGCCACGCAGTCCTCCATGACCGCCCAGATATGCAGCAGGCCTTCGCGGATCTCCCCGGGAGTACGACTGTCCTCCTCGTTGACCCGCATCACGTCGCTGATGCCCAGCCCGGTTTCCCGGCAGTGCTCCAGCAGTTCAGCGGCAGTCCGGAACGGCAGGGGCAGTTCCTTCTTGGATTCCTCGAGTTCCTGCTGTGCCGCGTCCTCCTCGCCTTCGCGGACGATGAAACCGCCGCCCACGGAGAAGAACGTGGCGGTGTGCAGGACATTGCCCACTGCGTCCGAGACGGTGAAGGTCATGCCGTTAGTGTGGCGAGGCAGGATGGTGAGCGGCCGCAGCACCATGTCTTTCACCCCATACGGCAGCGGCACGGCCCCGGCCAACAGCAGGACACCCGTCTCCTCAACCGCGACAAGCCGCTCCTCCACCTCATCGGGCAGGATCAGCTCCGGATGAAACCCCTCCAACCCCAGCAGGATCGCGGTCATAGTGCCATGGCCGTGCCCGGTAGCAGCCAACGACCCATAAAGGTCCACCCGCAACCCCGCAACCCTGTCTAGGACGTGCTTGTCGTGGAGCTCCCCGGAAAACACCGCAGCGGCCCGCATAGGGCCCACCGTATGGGAACTGGACGGTCCGATTCCGATGGAGAAAAGGTCAAAGACACCAACGGCCATGCGCGTGGTTCCTAACTAGATAATCGTTGCAGGTGAGGTGGTGATGCCCCTGTGGGACCGGCATCCGGAAGCGTGCGTCTAAGGGAGCGTCACGTCCGCTTAGCGGGCGTCTACGCGACCGAGCACGCGGAGGATGCCGGTCCCACCGGGCAAAGGCGAGCACAAGCCGGAAGACCTTAGGACAGATTCGCGACGCCCGGGTATAGCGGATGGGCCGCGGCGAGAACCTCTACGCGGTGACGCAGCCCTAAAAGGTCCGCATCGGCGTCGGCCAATAAAGCCTCGGCGATGATGTCCGCGACCTCACGGAAGGCTGCTTCACCGAACCCTCGGGTCGCCAGCGCAGGGGTGCCGATCCGCAGCCCGGATGTAACCATGGGCGGGCGGGGGTCGAACGGCACGGCGTTGCGGTTCACCGTGATGTCGATTTCCGCGAGCCGGTCCTCGGCCTGCTGGCCGTCCAGTTCGCAGTTCCGCAGGTCCACCAGGACCAGGTGCACGTCGGTGCCGCCGGAGATGACGTTGATCCCCTTGGCGGTGACGTCCGGCTGGACCAGTCGCTCGGCCAGAATGCGGGCGCCGGCCAGGACGCGTTCCTGGCGTTCCTTGAACTCAGCGGACGCGGCGATCTTAAACGCTACGGCCTTGCCGGCGATGACGTGCTCCAGCGGACCGCCCTGCTGGCCCGGGAACACCGCCGAGTTGATCTTCTTGGCGATGGCGGCGTCGTTGGTCAGGATGATGCCGCCACGCGGACCGGCGAGGGTCTTGTGCGTGGTGGAGGTGGTGACGTGGGCGTGCGGCACCGGTGAGGGGTGCAGCCCGGCTGCGACCAGCCCGGCGAAGTGCGCCATGTCCACCATCAGGTACGCACCCACGGAATCGGCGATCCGGCGGAACTCGGCGAAGTCCAGCTGCCGGGCGTACGCGGACCAGCCTGCCACGATGAGCTGCGGCTTGTGTTCCTGGGCCAGGCGCTCCACCTCGGCCATGTCGATCCGGTGGTCCTCTTCGCGGACCTGATACGGGATCACGTTGTACAGGCGGCCGGAGAAATTGATCTTCATCCCGTGCGTCAGGTGGCCGCCGTGGGCCAGGTTCAGGCCCATGATGGTGTCGCCCGGCTTGATCAGCGCGTGCATCACCGAGGCGTTCGCCTGTGCACCGGAGTGCGGCTGCACGTTCGCAAACTCTGCGCCGAACAGGGCCTTTACGCGGTCGATGGCGAGCTGCTCGATCACGTCAACGTGCTCGCAGCCACCGTAGTACCGCTTGCCCGGGTAACCCTCGGCATACTTATTTGTCACCACCGAGCCCTGCGCCTGCATCACGGCTACGGCGGTGTGGTTCTCCGACGCGATCATCTCCAGGCCATCGCGCTGGCGGCCCAGTTCGTCGTCGATCTTCACCGCGATCTCCGGATCCAGGACCGACAGGTCCGCGTCCAGGCTCGGCGAAACAACCTGCTCGAATGCCGTCACGGCTGCCGGGTTCACAGTTCGCCACCGTTCGTTGCAGCGTATTCCTCAGCTGACATCAGCGGACCTTCTTCGGTCACGGCCACCCTGAACAGCCAGCCGGCACCATAGGGATCGTTGTTGATCAGGGCAGGATCACTGACAACGGCGTCGTTGATCTCCGTCACCTCACCGGTGACCGGCGAGTACAGATCGGACACGGACTTGGTGGACTCCACCTCGCCGCAGGTCTCTCCCGCGGTCACGGAAGCGCCGACGTCGGGCAGATCCACGTACACAATGTCACCCAAGGCGTCGGCCGCAACGGCAGAGATCCCAATCCCCGCAGGCCCCGCCCCATCCGAAGCAACCCACTCGTGCTCGGCCGAATACTTCAGTTCAGCAACTACTTTGCTCATGCTATTTCCTTAATTTGGTGTGAGAAGTGAGAGAGCGTTGGCCCAAACACTGCGTTAAGTGAGAGAGCGTCCAGGCCCCTTCGGGCCCGACGGGCCCCCGAGGGAGGCTTAATTGATCCGCTTGTAGAACGGCAGCGAAACAACTTCGAAGGGTTCCAATTTGCCGCGGAGGTCCACGTCGACGATCGTGCCCGGCTCGGAGTGCGCGACGTCAACATAGGCCAACGCCACGGGGTATCCGAGCGTCGGGCTCGGCTGGCCAGAGGTGACTTCGCCGATGAGTGTGCCGTCTTTGAGGACCGAATAGTGGGCGCGGGCAGCCCGGCGGCCGGTCCCTTTAAGGCCGACGAGCTTCGGGCCGATGGTCGACCCGACGCCCGCAGACTTGATGGCCGTCAGCGCTTTCCTGCCAACGAAATCGCTTTCCTTGGCCAGCGAAACAACCGGGCCAAGGCCTGCCGCATAGGCGTTCACGTAGCGGGAGAGTTCGTTGCCATAGAGCGGCATGCCGGCTTCGAGGCGCAGTGAGTCGCGGGCTGCGAGGCCTGCCGGGATGAGCCCGTGGCTTTCCCCGGCGTCGAGCAGCGCTTCCCAAAGGCCGGCTGCGTCCACATTCGGGATGTAGATCTCGAAGCCGTCTTCGCCGGTGTAGCCGGTGCGGGCGAGCAACAGCTCCTGCCCGTTGATATCCGCTTCAACCGCGGCGTAGTACTTCAGGTCCCTGACCAGCTGGTGCTGCCCGGCCGGGACCAGCGTCAGCAGGATCGCTTCCGCGTTCGGTCCCTGCACGGCGATCAGCGACGTCTCAGCGGAGGCGTCCCGAACGACGACGTCAAAGCCGGCCGCACGGTCCAAAAGCGCCGCCGCAACCACCTTCGCGTTGCCGGCGTTGGGGACCACAAGGTACTCGTCCACGCCGTCTTCGGGAGACGGGCGACGGTAGGAAATGAGGTCATCGATGATGCCGCCGTCAGTGTTGCAGATCAGCGAGTACTTCGCCTTGCCCACGGCAACCGCTGAAAGCTTTCCCACCAGCGCGTAGTCCAGGAACGCTGCTGCATCCGGCCCGCTGACCCAAACTTCGCCCATGTGGGAGAGGTCGAACAGGCCTGCTGCGTTGCGGACAGCGTGGTGCTCGGCGAGCTCGGACTCGTACTTGAGGGGCATCTGCCAGCCGCCGAAGTCCGTGAAGGACGCGCCGGCTTTTTTGTGCTGCTCGTAAAGGGCTGTGTAGTTCTCAGTCATGAGTCGCGTCCTTAGTTTTCGAGGTCTGCTGTGGTGTCCTCGAACGCTTCGAGGGGAGGGCAGGAGCAGACAAGGTTCCGGTCGCCGGCGGCACCGTCCACCCGGCCCACGGGCGGGAAGTACTTGTCCTGCTTCAGGTGCGGGACAGGGAATGCTGCCTGCTCGCGCGGGTACTCGCGGCCCCAGACGGAACTTACGACGGCGGCAGCTGTGTGCGGTGCGTTGCGCAGCGGCGACTTCTCCACAGTGAAATTACCGCTGGCCACCTGCTCGATTTCGGCGCGGATGATGATCATCGCTTCGATGAAGCGATCGATCTCAGCCAGGTCTTCGGACTCGGTGGGCTCCACCATCAGTGTTCCCGCAACCGGGAACGACAACGTGGGAGCGTGGAAGCCAAAGTCGATGAGGCGCTTGGCCACGTCCTCCGCGGTGACGCCGGTGCGGGCCGTCAGTTCGCGGAGGTCCAGGATGCACTCGTGGGCCACGAGTCCGCCTGCACCGGTGTACAGAACGGGGAAGTGCTCATCCAGCCGGGAAGCAACATAGTTCGCAGCGAGCAGCGCCGACTTGGTGGCGTCGGTCAGGCCCTGCCCACCCATGAGCTTCACGTACGCCCAGGAAATCGGAAGGACACCGGCGGAGCCAAAGCGCGAAGCGGAGATGGCCACGCCCCCGCCTGAGGAAGCCTTGTTCGCGTCGCCGGGCATGAACGGTGCCAGGTGTGCCTTGGCTGCCACCGGGCCAACGCCCGGACCGCCGCCACCGTGCGGGATGCAGAAGGTCTTGTGCAGGTTCAGGTGCGAGACGTCGCCGCCGAACTTGCCCGGCTGGGCCAGTCCCACCAGGGCGTTCAGGTTGGCGCCGTCCACGTACACCTGTCCGCCGGCCTCGTGGATGGCGTCGCAGACCTCGCGGACGTCAGCGTCGTACACGCCGTGCGTGGACGGGTAGGTGATCATGATGCAGGACAGGACGTCCTTGTTCGCCTCGATCTTGGCGGTCAGGTCTGCGTGGTCGATGGTCCCGTCGGCAGCCGTGGCCACCACAACAACCTTCATGCCGGCCAGCACGGCTGAGGCAGCGTTGGTGCCATGCGCGGAGGCCGGGATCAGGCAGACGGTGCGCTGCTCGTCGCCGCGGGACAGGTGGTAGCCGCGGATGGCCAGCAAACCTGCAAGCTCACCCTGGGAACCGGCATTCGGCTGGATGGACACCTGGTCGTAGCCGGTGATTTCGGTGAGGTCCGCTTCCAAGCCTTCAATCAGTTCGCGCCAGCCCGCCGTCTGGGAGTCCGGAGCAAACGGGTGGATGGAGGCGAACTCCGGCCAGGAGATGGCTTCCATCTCAGCCGTGGCGTTCAGCTTCATGGTGCAGGAGCCCAACGGAATCATGGTGCGGTCCAGCGCGAGGTCCCGGTCGGACAGCTTGCGGATATAGCGCAACAGCTGCGTCTCGGAACGGTGCGTGTTGAACACCGGGTGCTGCAGGAAATCGGACGTACGCACAACGCCGGACGGCAGCTCAAAGCCGGCAGCGGACTTCACGGGACCGGCGCCAAAGGCGACTGCCACTGCGGACAGGACATCCGGCGTCGTGGTTTCATCCACGGAGACGCCAACGGTGTCAGCGTCGATGAGCCGCAGGTTGATGCCGCGGGCTTCGGCGGCGGCGATGACCTTGTCCGCCTTGCCGGGGACGCGAACCGTGAGGGTGTCGAAGAAGGACTCCGAGACAAGTTCGCGGCCGGCGGTCTTGAGTGCCGTTGCCAGAGTCCGGGCGTGGCCGTGGACGGTTTCGGCGATCGCCGTCAGGCCTTCGGGGCCGTGGTAGACCGCGTACATCGAGGCAACGATTGCGAGCAAAGCCTGGGCCGTGCAGATGTTGGACGTGGCCTTTTCGCGGCGGATGTGCTGCTCACGGGTCTGGAGGGCCAGCCGGTAGGCAGGCACCCCGGCGTTGTCCCTGGACACGCCAACGATGCGGCCCGGCAGCGTGCGCTCCATGCCTTCGCGGACGGCCATGTACGCGGCATGCGGGCCGCCGAAGAACAGCGGGACGCCAAAGCGCTGTGCCGTTCCGACGGCGATGTCGGCACCTTGCTCGCCCGGGGGCGTGATGAGCGTCAGCGCCAACAGATCGGCGGCAACTGTGACCAGTGCGCCGCGTTCCTTGGCGGCAGCGATCACCGCTGAATGATCGAACACGCGGCCCGAAACACCGGGCTGCTGGAGGACCACTCCGTTGATGTCGCCGTCGGGCAAGCCCTGGCTCAGGTCCGCGATCTCCACCTCAAAGCCAAGTGCCTCAGCGCGGCCCTTCACGATGGCGATGGTCTGCGGGAGGCAGTCAGCGTCCAGGACTGTCTTGCCGGCGGCGGCGGACCTGGACTTCTTGGCCCGGCGCATCAACAGCACGGCCTCGGCCACGGCCGTTGCCTCATCCAGCAGGGAAGCGTTGGCCACCGGAAGTGCGGTGAGGTCCTGCACCATGGTCTGGAAGTTCAGGAGCGCTTCTAGGCGGCCCTGCGAAATTTCGGGCTGGTACGGCGTGTACGCGGTGTACCAGGCCGGAGCTTCCAGGATGTTGCGGCGGATGACCGGCGGCGTGACGGTGTCGTAGTAGCCCTGGCCGATCATTTGGATGGCGGTCTTGTTCTTGGCGGCGAGCCGGCGCAGTTCGGCCAGGACCTCAACTTCGCTGAGCGCGTCCGTGCCGCTTGGAAGAGTCAAGGGTGAGGACTGACGGATGGAATCGGGGACGGCCACGTCTACCAGGCCGTCTACGGAGTCGTAGCCGATTGCCTTGAGCATGGTGTCAACGTCGGCCTGGCGCCGGGCGCCGATGTGCCGGTCCGCGAAAGCGGTGGGGGTTGATTGAACAGTCAAGAGGAACTCCATGATTCAGGCGCCCAGTGAGCGCCACGATGATGTGGGTTCCTCCCCGCTCTGTATTGGACCTGAGAGATTCCGCAGATTGTGTTCTGCTTGCACCGTCGGTGAGCCCGATTATCGGACTGCTTTCCAGAGTTGCCTCGCCGCGGCGGTACATGGGCCTGAGAGATTCCTGGGGAGGATTTGCTCCTACGGCGCCTGACTGGATGTACCGGCAGGACTCTCCCGCCGCAGTTCAAAAGCGTTGCGCCACCCTTGAGGGGTGGCACGGTTCACACCATAGCGGGTATTTCTGCAAGTACGCAAGGCCAGGTTTGACTGGCCAGAGACTTGGCGGCGGATTAGCTCCGCATCGCCTCGTGAATCTGCAGCGCGAACCACAACTGGGCAACCGTGGACGTTTCACCCATGTCCAACCCCGTCAGTTCACCGATTTTCCGGATCCGGTAAATGATGGTTTGCCGGTGCGCGAACAGGGCAGCGGCCGTCTTTTGCCACGAACGCTGCGAGTCCAGATACGTCCTCAGCGTGACTATCAGATCGCCTTCCTGGCTCTGCTCGTAGTCAAAAATCGGGCCCAAAAGGCGCCGGACCAGGGCAGTTCCTTCCTCAAAGCCGGTCAGCCCCAGCCAAGACGGACCTTGCGCATAGCGGGCCAGGCCCAGCTTGTTGGCGCGGGCCGATCCCAGCGCCCAGAGGGACTCCTGCAATGCCCGCTGAATGCCGGCAACCGTCGTCGGGGCACTGATGCCCAGCGCGGCGCCGGACCCGGCACAGTGCACCAGCACGTCGTCGGCCACATCCGCCGGAACCACCACGTGAAGCCTGTTGTTCCGCCTTAAGGAGGCGGCTGAAATTCCGTGACGCCAAAGTTCGATGTGGACGTTAGCCAGCTGCGCGCCGTCGTCCGCGGAGATTGAGGCGACCATAAAGTCCTGCGCCGGGACGCCAAAAACCGCCAGCCGGCTTTCCATCTCCGCTGTCCCCAGCCGGCCGTCTATAGCCTGCAGCAGGAACTCACCCGCCAGCCGGTGCTGCCCTTCCAGCGACAGGACGATGCGCGAAAGCTGGAGTCCCAGCACGGTTGCCGCATGCAAAAGTACGACGGCGTCCGGGTGCGGTTCGCTCCTGGGCAGCACCACAAGGAGCGCGTTGGCGTGGGTGGGGATGTCCATGGTCAACACGTGGCGGCCCCTGACCCGATGCCACTGGAAGTTCTTGCCAGCCAGGGACACCTGCCCGGAGAGCGGCGCCCACTCGTCCGCGAGGAACACCGGCAGTGATTGTCCGTCAGGATGCCACGGGTGAAGGCAGCGGTGATCCACCACAAAGAGCTCAGCGTCCAGTTCCGTCGCCAATCTTTGGACGAGGCTCTGCCAATGGTTCTCGGAGGCCCCCGCCGTTCTCAGCAGATCGTAAACCCGGGCAGTCTGCCGCAGGCGCCTGGACTCTTCGAGCAGGGAAGACTCAGCAACCGAGCGGGCGATCGCGATGAACGGCAACGGGTAGGGGATGTTGATCAGCGGCAGCGGGAGCCGGTCGCAGGCCTCCAGGAACTCCGGAAGCAGCGGCGGCGCATGCATCTTCTCGCCGATGGCCAAGGCGCTGGCACCTGAATCCATCAGGGCCTCTGCGAGCGCCACCTGCCCCTCGGCATCGGCGGGGATGGACATGCCGTTCGTCATCATGAGTTCGCCACCGGTGACCCATTCCCACAGCCGGGGCAGGTCCGAGGTGTGGGCCCACGTGATGCGGTTGTCCTGGCCGGCCGTACCCGCGAGGAAGGTGAGCCCCAACTGCGGTTCAGCCACAAGTTCGGCAACGGTGATTGCCATCGGATTCCGTCCTGGTTCCTTGATTCCGGGGCCTCTTGGAGCGGTACTTAGACATTCGTCTAAACGCCTCGGCCATTTGTAGTCAATGTAGCGCTATCCGCGGTGATCCGCGTCACCAACAATGGAATTACCTACTTCCCGCTCAACGGCGAGCACCCCTCAACCCAAGGATCCCGGCATGACAACGCACCAGCCCATCGGCCCTGTCGACGCAACCAAAGTCCCCCGGTATGCAGGCCTCGGCACCTTCGCCCGCCTCCCCCAGATTGACCGCGTCCCGGACTACGACATCGCAATTGTCGGCGTACCGTTCGACGGCGGAACCTCCTTCCGGCCCGGCGCCCGTTTCGGTCCTGCCGCAGTCCGCGAAGCCTCCCGCCTTCTGCGCCCCGGCTATCATCCCGAGCTCGACGTTGAGCCCGTGTACGAAGCCCAGGTTGTGGACGCCGGCGACATCGCGTGCACTCCGTATGACATCAGCCGGGCAGTCCGTGAAATCGAAGAGCAGGCCTTGCCGCTGATCAGCGAGGACAAGAGGCTGATCTCCATCGGCGGCGACCACACCATCGCCCTTCCCATGCTGCGGGCCCTGAACAAGGTCCATGGCCCGGTGGCGTTGCTGCATTTCGACGCCCATCTGGACACTTGGGATACCTATTTCGATCAGCCCGTCACGCATGGAACCATCTTCCGGCGGGCGTTTGAGGAAGGCCTGCTGGTGGAGGACAGGTCCATGCATGTGGGCATCCGCGGGCCGGTCTATGACCGCAACGACTTCCTCCGCGACCACGAATTCGGGTTCCAGATCATCCGTTGCTCAGACCTGGACGTCATTGGTGTTCCGGCGGCGATCGCCCAAGTGAAGGAGCGGCTCGGCGACACCCCGGTGTACGTCTCCATCGACATCGACGTCCTGGATCCGGCCTACGCACCTGGCACCGGCACGCCAGAGATGGGCGGGCTGCACTCCCGCGAACTCCTGGCCCTGCTCCGCGGACTGAACGGCATCAACATTGTGGGCGCCGACGTCGTGGAGGTCGCCCCGGCATACGACCATGCGGATATCACCACCTTGGCCGCGGCCACCCTGGTCTTCGACCTTCTTGCGCTGATGGTTAACCGCAGCAAGGCTACCCCTGTCCGTGAACTGCAAGAAGCCACTTGGAACGCATCATGAGCACCACCGTCACCCCCTTAACTGAGGTACCCCGGCTCGAGGACAAGACCATCCAGCCCATCCCGGCCAACGAACGCCACGGCAAGGCGCGGGACCTGTTCACCATCTGGTTCGGTTCCAACATCATGATCATGACCATCGTGACCGGCGGGCTCGCCACCACGGTGTTCGGCCTCGGCTTTGTGCCGGCGGTCGTGGGCATCATCATCGGCAACGTGGTGGGTGGCATCTTCATGGCGCTGCACTCCGCCCAGGGCCCGCAACTGGGTGTGGCGCAGATGATCCAGACGCGCGGCCAGTTCGGCTCCTTCGGCGCCCTGCTGATCGTGGTCATCGTGGTGATCATGTACGTCGGCTTCTTCGCTGCGAACCTGGTCTTTGGCGGCGAAGCCATGGCCGCCGTCAGCCCCGGCATCAGTGTGGATGCCGGCATCATCATCATCGGCGTGGTCAGCGTTATCGCCACAATCTTCGGATACCGGCTCATCCACGCCTACGCCCGGGTCCTGAGCGTCGCGGCCGGCCTGGCATTGCTGCTGGCCTTCGGCTGGATCCTGCTGGTCCACGGACTGCCCGCCAGCTTCCTGGAGCAGGGCAACTTCAACTGGGTGGGCTTTATGGCGACCATCTCCGTGGCCGCACTGTGGCAGCTCGCCTACGCCCCGTACGTCTCGGACTATTCGCGCTACATGCCGCAAGGCACGGGCTCGGCACCGGCGTTCTGGGCTTCCTACTCCGGCTGCGTCCTGGGAACGCTGTTCCCCATGATCCTCGGTGCCCTGGTGGGAACGCTCGCCGTGACCATGAGCAGCGAAGCCGGCGACGTCGAAATCGTCGGCAGCCTCGGAGCGATGCTCCAGCCCTGGACCTTGATCATCGTCGGCATCTTCTGCCTGGGCGTCGCGGCCTCGAACGCCATGAACCTCTACTGCGGCGTCCTGTGCACCCTCACCATCGGCCAAACGTTCAAGCCGAACTGGTTGCCGCGTGCCAAGACCCGGAGCATCGCGGCGGTCATCATCTTCGCCGTCGCTGTTTCCATCGCCTTGTTCGCCCGCGATAACTTCATCCTTTTTTACACGAACTTCCTCTCCTTCCTGATGTACGTGCTGGTTCCCTGGACGGCCATCAACCTGGTGGACTATTACCTTCTCCGGCATGGCGACTACCGGGTTGAGGACTTCTTCAAGCGCGACGGCGGGGTGTACGGGCGGTTCAATTGGACCGCCATCGGCTCCTACGTAGCAGGCGCCCTGATCCAGGTCCCGTTCTCCGCAACCGCCGTGTACACCGGGCCCTTGGCCGCCGCGATGGGTGGCGTGGACATCTCCTGGATCGTCGGCCTGGTGGCGGTCGCTCCGCTCTACTACTTCGCGGCCCGCGTGTTCCGTCAGAGGACGGAAGCCGCCCCTGTTCCTTCTCCTGCACTCACCCCAGACCTCATCTGAAAGCGAATTGTCATGAATCCCACAAACACTGCCCACGTAGAAACAACAGCGTTCACGGTCCGGCGCTCCCCGGACCAGAGCACCACCGGAGCCCTGCCTTTGCCTCCGTCCGGCCATTTCATCAGCGGATCTTTCGTCCCCGGATCCGGAACCCAATTCATCGAGGTCGTGGACCCCAGCACCGAGCAGGTCATTGCCTCGGTGCCGGCAGGCACAGCGGATGATGTGGACGTTGCTGTACAGGCCGCCGTCGGCGCCCAAAAGTCCTGGGGTGCCACCACCCCAAAGGAACGGGCGGACGTCCTGAACCTCATTGCCAACATCATTGAAGCCAACCGCGAGGCCTTCGAGGTCATCGAGTCCGCCAACACGGGGAAGCCGCGCGCCGTGGCCGAGGACGACGTCACCAGCACCATCGATACGTTCCGTTTCATGGCAGGCGCCTCCCGCACGCTGACGTCCATGGCCGGCGGCGACTACGCAACGGGCCACACCTCGGTGATCCTCCGGGAACCGGTGGGCGTGGTGGGTGTCATTACACCGTGGAACTACCCGCTGCTGATGGCTGCCTGGAAGATCGCGCCTATTCTGGCAGCCGGCAACAGCATCGTCATGAAGCCTTCGGAACAGACGCCGCTGTCCACCCTGAAACTTGCCGAACTCGTGGCGGGACGCATTCCGGATGGAATCCTCAACGTTGTCACGGGACGGGGCCGGACTGTAGGCCAACGGCTTTCCGAACACCCTGATGTCGCCCTGGTGGCGTTGACCGGCAGCGTGGTCAGCGGCCAGGCGGTGGCGGAAACCGCAGCCAAGTCCGTCAAGCGCGTCCACCTTGAACTCGGCGGCAAGGCTCCCGTTGTGGTCTTCCCCGACGCCGACCTCCGCGCCGCCGCTGCCGGAGTCCGGAACGCCGGATTCTGGAACGCCGGCCAGGACTGTGGCGCAGCCTGCCGTGTGCTGGTTCACGAATCCGTGGCTGAGGAATTCACCGAGCTTTTGGTCCGCGAAGTCAGCACGCTGGTAGTTGGTTCACCCGGTGCGGGGGACGACGTCGAAATCGGTCCTATGATCTCGCTCCCCCACTTCGAGCGGGTCAAGGAATCGCTGGCAGAAGCCCGCGCTGCCGGCCTTCGGGTGGCCATTGGAGGTTCGGCGCTGGACGGTCCGGGCTACTTCATCGAACCCACGGTCATCAGCGACGTTCCTGCCGGGGCACAAATCGCCACACACGAGATCTTCGGCCCCGTGGTCACTGTGGAGACCTTCAGCGCCACCGAGGAAGCCATCACCCGGGCCAACGAGAGCCCGTACGGCTTGTCCGCTTCAGTGTGGACCCGCGATTCCAGCCTCTCCCTGCGGGTTCCCAAGCAGCTCGATTTCGGCACCGTCTGGGTCAATGCGCACCTGGTCCTGGCCTGCGAGGTACCGTGGGGCGGATTCAAGGGATCCGGTTATGGCCGCGACCTGTCGCTCTACGCCCTTGATGATTACTCGCGCACCAAGCACGTCATGATCAACCACGGCGCATGAGCACCCAGACAAGCAACGGAGCTTTCACCATGACCACTAACGTTTCCCGTCCTGCCTCTTTGGCAGGTGCCTCCACGCCTTCCGCCCCCTTCGGGACGGACGTCACGTGGACCAACTGGGGCGGGAACCAGAGCGCCACGCCAGCCTTCACGGTGCGGCCGGGGAATGAACAAGAAGCTCTCGACGCCGTCCGTTTCGCCATCCGCGAGGGCTTGCCTGTGCGGGCGGTCGGCTCAGGGCATTCGTCTTCTCCGCTGGTCCAAACCGGCGGAGTGCTGATGGACATGTCCGCCCTGTCGGCCATCACCGGCACCGACCGGGTGGGGCGCCGCGCCCGGGCCTTGGCCGGAACCACCATCAACGCCTTCGGTGACGCCTTGTGGGAGAAGGGACTGGCTTTGGGCAACCAGGGGGATATCGACAAGCAGCAGATCGCCGGGGCCCTTGCCACCAGCACCCATGGCTCGGGCAAGAACCTGGGCAGCTTCTCGTCCAACCTCCGCTGGGTGAAGCTGATCAACGGCTACGGCGAGATTGTGGAAATCGGCGAAGGCCAGCTCCGCGAACTTCGGGCCGCCCAGGTGGCATTGGGCACTCTCGGGATCTTCCTGGAGGTGGAACTGGCCGTTGAGGACAGCTACTACCTGCAGGAACAAATCACCTACCCCACGTGGACGGAAACTGTGGAAACCTGGCAGTCCGACATCGATTCCAACAGGCACTATTCCTTCCTCTGGTGCCCCCAAGACGACTCGTGCGAGCTTCTGGACCTGCCGGGTTCGCCGGATTACGGCATGGGAGGCCGGAGCTACACGAAGAAGTACAACATCGTGGACGTCCAGGACGAACGCCAAATCTCAGGCATTGAAGGCGCCCGGCTGGACCGCTCGTACCGGATCTATCCGGGCGGCTTCACCACGCAGTTCCATGAACTGGAGTACTTCGTCCGCAGCGAGGACGGCCTGGCCGCCGTCGAGGCTGTCCAGGAGTTGATTCGAAGCAGGCACCCGGATCAGAAGTACCCCGTGGAGGTCCGCTGGGTGAAGGCCGATGACGCCTACATGTCCCAGTTCCAGGGCCGGGACAGCACTGTTATTACGCTTACCACCGAGCCCGGCACCGACTACTGGCAGTTCTTCCGGGACGCCGACGCCGTCCTGCAGCAGTTCGAGCCGCGGGCACACTGGGGCAAAATCCACTTCATGACCAGGAGCCGTCTCGAGCGTCTCTACCCTGAGCTGGACACCTTCCTACAGGTTCGCCGGGAGTTCGATCCCCGCGGGATATTCCTCAACGACCACACGCGGGCGCTCGTAGGCTAGGCGGCGATTCCGCGCAGTGGGCTTCTCTCCTCCGGTCATGACCCCGATGCTACCGCCTTACCCTTCGGGTGCTGCCGGCGCACTTGCCTGGTAGGCCACGGCTGCCGTACGGTGGCAGAAGTTTCACCACTTTCACCACTTTCACCTAGTTTCACCTACGTTTTCCCAGGAGGTCCGGGCAGAACCCCTTCAAGCCGACGGCAGGAGCAACGCCCCCTGCATTGGTCGGACGGGCCGGGCTTTTGGACGAGTTCGAGTACGGCCTGCAACAGGGTTCCGGAGCGCCTGGCCTTCTGACCATCATCACGGGCTCCAGAGGCATCGGCAAGACGGTCATGTTGAGCGCTGCCGAAGGCATCGCCCGGGCTCACGGCTGGGCCGTCATCTCCCGGACAGCCACACCCGGGTTCCTGGCCGGAATCGGCGACGACATGCTCGCTCTCCTCCAGGAACTCGGGGACGGGCCTCCTGCCCGGAAAATTACAGCCTTTTCCGCGGCAGGGTTCGGACTGACAACCCATCTTCCCCCGGAACGGGCGGCCGACTGGCGCCGTACCGGGAACGAACTGCTGCGCCTGCTGGACGCTCAAGGCACAGGACTGGTCATCACCGTTGACGAGATACACGCCGTCGACAGGACGGAGATCTCGCAGCTGGCCGCCGACGTCCAGCACTTCATCCGCGACGGGCTGCCCATCGGCCTGATCTTCGCCGGCCTGCCATCAGCTGTCTCCGACCTCCTCAACGAAGGCGTCGCCACCTTCCTGCGTCGCGCCGACAGGATAAATCTCCACGAAGCAGCCATCACTGAAGTCACTGCATCGTACAGCGAGCTTTTCAGCCAGGGGGACATCAGCATCTCCCCCGACCTCATTAACGAAGCAGCCGAGGCCACCGAGGGGTATCCTTTCCTGATCCAACTGGTCGGCTACTACCTCTGGCTCGAAGCCGACAAGGCAGGATGGAAGCTGAACCAGGGCAGCGTTCAGCGCGCGATCACTGCCGCCCAAAGACGAAACACCTTGGTGGTCGTCGAGTCGGCGCTGTCGGACATCTCTGACAAAGACCGCGAGTTCCTCGACGCAATGGCCGCCCAAGATGGTCCCTCTGCAGCCGGTCAGATTGGCGCCATCCTCAAGGCTAAGCCCAATCTCGTATCTAAGTACCGGAACAGGCTCATGGCTGCGGGCCTGATCGAGTCCGCAGGCTACGGCAAAGTGGACTTCGCAATCCCCGGGCTCCGCCAATACCTTCGCGAGTAGATCGATCAGAAGTTCCGTTATCGGCGTTCGGAAATGGGCAGACCGCAAGCGGACCTGGTCCAGTCAATGATTGCCCCGTTATCAGGTGACCTGCAGGACCTGGGTTAGGCGAGTTTGGTCACTTGGTAAGTGTGACCGGCTGCACGGAGTCGCTGTATGAGCACGTTGCCGAGTGCAGTGGCCGGTGTCAGCGACCCTTTCGCGGTCGGCAGCCGGTCGCCGTCGAGGGCAAGAGCGAGTGCCGTCTCCCCTGCCATCACGGCGGTGGCGGCATAGCCGGGATCACCGGGGCCGGCAGCAATCGCCTGGTATCGGTGCCCGCCCTCGGTGTGGGCGGTCACCTGGGAGTGGAACCAGCCCGCGCGCTGCGTGCTGGTGCTCGGACCCGCACCTGGTGCCGGAAGACAGCGGTCGAGCACCCTCCGGGTCGGCGGGAACGCCATCGCGCCCGTGAATGCCCGGAGCCCGAGTGCGATCGCCCTGGCGATGACCGCTCCTGCCGGTCCGCGGGCCACCCCCATCACCTCGCCGTACTGAAGGGAGCGGCCATAGGCCCAGCCCTGCAATGCGTTGCTGCGGCGCACTATCCGGGTGTTGAACGGGGCCATGATGAAAGGCGCGGTCCAGGTGCCGTCATCGGAACGGCGGACAGGACCGGCGTCAGGAGGCTGTTGAGTCGTCGGCTCCCGTGTGCGGTCGGGGCTCAGAGCGTAGGGGTCCGCGGCTAATGATCTCAGGGCGTTGCTCGATCGCATCGCGTCGAGCTGCCCGCGCATCGATTCGAGCGTGCCTCCGCTGATGCCACCCTTGGCAGTAGCAACGAGTTGGACCTCGACCAAACCGCCAGCGCCATCGGCTTTTGCCGCCTGGTGAAGCAGCAGTACAGTGAGGTCGGACGGCACGGAGTCGTAGCCGCAGGAGTGCACGATCCTGGCCCCGTTCGTCTTGGCCAGAGCGTCGTAGCGATCGATCGCCTCCCTGATGAAGGACACCTCACCCGCGAGGTCGGCGTAGTGGGTACCGGCCCGTGCGCAGGCGTCGACGACAGGTAGTCCGTGTTCCGCGTATGGACCGACGGTTGTGAAGAGCACGCGTGTGCCCGCGGCCAGGGCGGCGATTGAGTCAGCGTCCTCCGAGTCGGCTTCGATGAGGGCCCATCCGTGCGCCGCAACCGGCAACCGCGACCGAACCGCCTCGAGTCTGGACCTGGACCGGCCCGCGAGTCCGACTCGCATGCCGGCCGGTGCATTCTCCGCGACGTAGACGGCGATCAGTCTGCCAACGAAACCCGTCGCTCCGTAGAGAACGAGGTCATGT
Source organism: Arthrobacter sp. CDRTa11 (assembly GCF_026427775.1). Lineage (NCBI taxonomy): Bacteria > Bacillati > Actinomycetota > Actinomycetes > Micrococcales > Micrococcaceae > Arthrobacter > Arthrobacter sp. CDRTa11. The sequence goes on from NZ_CP044532.1 coordinate 4,572,737, forward strand.
TCCCGAGATGAGATGTCCATAACTGCAGCTTTTCACAGCGGCAACTCCACGCTGACACACGGCTCCCTGCCTTGGTCCTCGGAACAACCGGAACCGATCAGACCCCCGCCACTGGAGCCGCGAACTGCGCCTCATACAACCGCGCACAAGCCCCGCCGCCAGCCAACAGCGAGGCGTGTGTCCCCGGTTCTACGATCTGACCGGCGTCCATCACCAGGATGAGATCGGCGTCGCGGATCGTGGAGAAGCGGTGCGCCATCACAAAGGAGGTCCGGTCGGCCGCAGCTTGCCGCGTTATGCATCCCCCGGATACGCCAGCAGTTCGTGCCGGTGGTGGAGCAGGAACTCGTGCCGGTAGTGAAGGCCAACCCAGGGTGAGGCGCCGAAGGCGTCAATACTAGGAAATTCCCGCGCTGCAGAATTCTCGCATGTTTGTGGCGGGGCGGACGGAAAGGATCGAACCGCGCCTTGGCGAATGCGGTTGTGCGGCGCTTGATCCTGGGGCATGGTTTTGTCCTCATCTCCGTTGAGGGTTGGGTGATCGTACGTACGCCTCCAGCGCGGGCGGATGAACTGCAGGAAGCCCATGACGTGCTTCCTGTCAGAACGCTTTGAGGATGTCTTCGACGCGGGCTTTGGCGTCGCCGAAGAGCATTTGGGAGTTGTCGCGGAAGAACAGGGGGTTTTGGACGCCGGCGTAGCCTGCGGCCATGGAGCGTTTGAACACGATGACGTTTTCGGCTTCCCAGACCCGCAGGACAGGCATCCCGGCAATGGGGCTGCCCGGGTCTTCTGCGGCGGAGGGGTTGACGGTGTCGTTAGCGCCGATGACGAGGACCACGGAGGTGTCGCCGAGGTCTTCGTTGATTTCGTCCATTTCCAGGACGATGTCGTAGGGGACTTTGGCTTCGGCGAGGAGAACGTTCATGTGCCCTGGCAGGCGCCCGGCGACCGGGTGGATGCCGAACCTGACGTTCACACCCCTCTCTCGGAGCTGGTGTGCGAGTTCCGCGACAGGGTACTGTGCCTGCGCGACGGCCATGCCGTAGCCGGGGGTGATGACCACGGACGAGGCGTTGGTCAGCATTTCAGCGGTGGCTTCGGCGGTGATTTCGCGGTGCTCGCCCTGGTCCGTGTCCCCCTTGCTGGCGGGGGCGGCGATGCCGAAGCCGCCCGCGATCACGGAGATGAAGGACCGGTTCATGGCCTTGCACATGATGTAGGACAGGTATGCGCCCGAGGAGCCAACCAAGGCACCGGTGATGATGAGCAGGTCATTATTCAGCAGGAAGCCTGCCGCGGCCGCGGCCCAGCCGGAGTAGCTGTTGAGCATGGACACGACCACGGGCATGTCGCCGCCGCCGATGGAGGCGACCAGGTGCCAGCCCAGCGCCAGGGCAAGGGCTGTGACGACGATGAGGAGCCAGAGCTGGGAGTCGTTGACGTACCAGACGGTCAGGGCGATGAACGCGGCGAGGGCGCCGAGGTTGATCGCGTTCTTGCCCGGCAGCATCAGCGGTGAGGACTTCATCCGGGCGGAGAGTTTCAGGAACGCCACGATCGAGCCGGTGAAGGTCACCGCGCCGATGAACACGCCGATGAACACCTCGGCGTGGTGGATCGCTGTCAGGTCCGGGGATAGGTCAGGGGCTTCAAGGTGCCCGTTCCAGCCGACCAGGACCGCGGCGAGACCAACGAAGCTGTGCAGCAGGGCGATCAGTTCGGGCATGCCGGTCATTTCGACGACGCGGGCGCGCCAGAGCCCGATGGCGCCGCCGACGGCCACCGCGGCGACCAGCAGGCCCAGGCCGGTGAGGCCGGCGCCGGTGCCCCAGGCGTCCTGGACGGTCAGCCAGATCGTCGCGGCGAGGGCGATGACCATGCCGGTGATGCCGTAGATGACCCCGGCCCGGGCTTTCTCGTGCTTGCTCAGCCCGGCGAGGCTGAGGATGAACAGCAGGGCAGCGACGACGTAGGCGGCGCCGGCGATGGAGTCGGCGGTCAACGGACCGGAGACGGTGTCAGACACGGTAAGGCTCCTCGATAGAATTCCTGCTGCTTCAGTGGCCGCGCTCATGAACGTGCCTTCCCGGCCGAGAACATGGCGAGCATGCGCCGGGTGACGGCGAAGCCGCCGAAAATGTTAATGCTGGCCAGCAGCACCGCGACGGCCGCGAGGACCTGCATGACAATGTTGTCCGAGGTGACCTGCAGGAGGGCACCGACGACGATGATCCCCGAGATCGCGTTCGTGACGGACATCAGCGGGGTGTGCAGGGCGTGGTGGACTTTCCCGATGACGTAGAAGCCGACCACGATCGAAAGCATCAGAACCGTAAAGTGCTGGGGCAGCGGCGCCGGAGCCACCGCGTTGACCAGGAACAACGCCGCGATGCCGGCGGCAAACAAGCCCGCTTTACCGGCGGTACCGAGGCCTTGCTTCTTCTTCGGGGCGGTGGTTTCGGCAGCCGTGGCCTGGGCCTTGGCCGCCGGGGCGGCGGAGACCTGGACCGGTGGCGGCGGCCAGGTCTTCTCACCGTCGCGCACCACCGTCACCGAGCGCTGCACCACGTCATCAAAATCGATCCGAAGCTGACCGTCCTTATCCGGCGTCAGGAGCTTGAGCAGGTTCACCATGTTCGTCCCGTACAGCTGGGACGCCTGGGCCGGCAAACGGGCCGGAAGATCCGTGTAGCCCAGGATCACCACCCCGTTGTCCGTCACGATGCGTTCGCCGGCGACGGAGCCTTCAACGTTCCCGCCCTGACCCGCTGCCATGTCCACGATCACACTGCCAGCCTTCATACCGGCCACATCCTCAGCCGTGAGGAGCTTCGGCGCCGGACGCCCCGGGATCAGGGCCGTGGTGATGATGATATCCACATCCGCTGCCTGCTCGGAGTAAATTTCCGCGGCCCGGGCGTTGTACGCCTCGGACGTCGCCTTCGCGTATCCATCGGAGGACTTCATCTCTTCGGCGACCTCGACCTTGAGGTAGGTACCGCCGATGGATTTCACCTGGTCGGCGACCTCCGGCCGCGGATCAGTCGCCCGGACAATCGCGCCCAGGCTGGACGCGGCGCCGATCGCCGCCAACCCGGCGACGCCGGCGCCTGCGACGAGGACCTTCGCGGGCGGGACTTTGCCCGCCGCGGTCACCTGACCGGTGAAAAACCGGCCGAACTCATGGGCCGCCTCGATGACGGCACGATACCCGGCAATGTTCGCCATCGAACTGAGCACATCCATCGACTGGGCCCGCGAGATCCGCGGCACCGCATCCAACGCCAGCGCCGTGATCGGACGCGAAGCCAGAGCCTCCACCAGCTCAGGCCGCAAACCAGGGCTCAATGACCCGATCAGCGTGGCGCCCGATGCTAGACGGGCAATCTCATCCTCAGTGGGCGGATTTATCCGCAACACCACCTCGCTGCCCCACGCCTCATCGGCGCCCACAATCAGGGCACCCGCTTCGGCATACGCTTCATCGCGGAACGACGCGGACTCCCCCGCACCCTTCTCGACCACAACCTCGTAGCCCAACCCAAGCAGCTGCTTCACGGTGACAGGCGTCGCCGCCACCCTCGTCTCGCGACCCAACTCGGCCACAATGCCAATACGTGTCACTTTTTTCCTTTTCTCTAAGATGTGATGCCCGGTCAATGTCGTTGCTTTACCAGCCGCGCTCGGCGAGGCGGTGCGGCTGCGGGATTTCGTCCACGTTGATGCCCACCATGGCTTCGCCCAGACCGCGTGAGGCCTTGGCGATGACGTCCGGGTCGTCAAAATAGGCAGTGGCTCTGACGACGGCGGCGGCGCGCTGGGCCGGGTTGCCGGACTTGAAGATGCCCGAGCCGACGAACACGCCGTCGGCGCCGAGCTGCATCATCATCGCCGCGTCCGCGGGGGTGGCGATGCCGCCGGCGGTGAACAGCACCACCGGAAGCTTGCCCGTGAGCGCTACTTCCTTGACCAGTTCATACGGGGCCTGCAGTTCCTTCGCGGCAACGTACAGCTCATCCTCGGGCAGCGAGGAAAGCCTGCGCAGCTCGGCACGGATCTGGCGCATGTGCGTGGTGGCGTTGGAAACGTCACCAGTGCCTGCCTCGCCCTTGGACCGGATCATCGCCGCGCCCTCGTTGATCCGGCGCAGCGCCTCACCAAGGTTGGTGGCACCACAGACGAAGGGAACAGTGAATTCCCACTTGTCGATGTGGTTGGCATAGTCCGCCGGGGTCAGGACCTCGGACTCGTCAATGTAGTCAACGCCCAGGGACTGCAGGATCTGGGCCTCAACAAAGTGGCCGATCCGGGCCTTGGCCATGACCGGCACGGACACGGCCTCGATGATCTTGTCGATCATGTCCGGATCCGACATCCGGGACACGCCGCCCTGGGCGCGAATATCAGCCGGCACGCGTTCCAGCGCCATCACTGCAACGGCACCGGCGTCTTCGGCGATGCGGGCCTGCTCGACGTTGACGACGTCCATGATGACGCCGCCCTTGAGCATCTCAGCCATGCCGCGCTTGACGCGCTTGCTGCCCGTGACGGCGATGTGTTCGTACGGGAGTCGTTTCAGGGACATTTCTTGCTCCGATAGGACAGGCTGGTCTCTTTGTCGAGGGATACCTTGTGGCTTCCGTCGCCGTGCAGGGCAAGGCGGGCGGCATTGATGGCATTGACGCTGACGATGGCGTTGCGTTCGATGCAGGGGATCTGCACCAGCCCGCCCACGGAGTCGCAGGTCAGGCCAAGGTTGTGTTCAATGCCCGGACCACACCGTCCTTATGACTTCTTCGGGTCCAGATTGGGGTAGAGGGGAACTTTCCGGCGAGGATTTCAACCCGCTGCCGAAGTTCTGCCACGGTCTCTTCATTGAAATCGTGCTTGAGGGCTGCTGCGATAATGTCTGCCACCTCGGTGAATTCTGCTTTTCCGAACCCACGCGTGGCCAGTGCCGGTGTGCCGATACGAAGCCCGGAGGAAACCATCGGGGGACGCGGGTCGAAGGGCACAGCGTTCCGGTTAACGGTGATCCCGATCCGGTGCAGGCGGTCTTCGCCCTGCTGGCCATCCAGTTCCGAATTGCGCAGGTCAACCAGGACCAGGTGCACGTCGGTACCACCGCTGACCACGGTCACACCGGACTCTGCGACGTCGGCAGCCAGAATACGTTCTGCGATGATGCGGGCGCCTTCCAGGGTGCGTTCCTGGCGGTCGCGGAACTCCGGCTCAGCAGCGAGCTTGAACGCCACGGCCTTCGCGGCAATGACGTGCTCCAGCGGGCCGCCCTGCTGTCCGGGGAACACTGCGGAGTTGACCTTCTTGGCGATGCCGGCGTCGTTGGTCAGGATCACTCCACCGCGCGGGCCGCCAAGGGTCTTGTGGGTGGTGCTGGTAACGATGTGGGCGTGAGGCACGGGGTTGGGGTGCAGTCCTGCAGCCACCAGGCCGGCGAAGTGGGCCATGTCCACCATCAGGTAGGCGCCCACCAGGTCAGCGATGCGGCGGAATTCGGCGAAGTCCAGCTGGCGGGAGTACGCGGACCAGCCGGCGACGATCAGCTTCGGCTTGTTCTCAACCGCCAGGCGCTCCACTTCCGACATGTCGATCTGCATGGAGTCTTCATCGACGCCATACGGGACCACCTTGTAGAGCTTGCCGGAGAAATTGATCTTCATGCCGTGCGTCAGATGGCCACCGTGAGCCAGGTTCAGGCCCAGGATGGTGTCACCGGGCTGGATCAGGGCGAACATCGCCGCTGCGTTGGCCTGCGCACCGGAGTGGGGCTGTACGTTGGCGAATTCGGAACCGAAGAGGGACTTGAGGCGGTCGATGGCCAGCTGCTCCACCACGTCAACGTGTTCGCAGCCCCCGTAATAGCGCTTGCCCGGGTACCCCTCGGCGTACTTGTTGGTCAGTACGGATCCCTGCGCCTCCATGACGGCAGTCGGCGCAAAGTTTTCCGAGGCGATCATCTCCAGCGTGCCCTGCTGGCGCAGCAGTTCCTGCTCCACAGCGGCGTGGATAGCAGGATCCGTCTCTGCGAGCGTGCGGGTCAGAACGTCGACCATCATGTCTCCTAAAGTTTTAAACCTAATATCCCATTGATATATTAGTTTCTGCGCTCAAGTATGCTATCGACGCCGGAGAGTGTCAACAGGTTCTCGCTGGATGTGCATGGGGACGGCCGGGAGAAGTCAACGACTCCGGCCGCCTGGGTGAAGGTCATGGAGCTGGACCGCTTCGACCTGCGCTGACTGATGCGTCCGGGCCGGCTGTTCTTGCAGCCGGCCCGGGGCACGAACAATGCCAGTTCACACCTCCGCCACGGGCGCCGCAAACTGCGCCTCGTACAGCCGCGCGTACGCCCCGCCCGCAGCCAGCAGTGAAGCGTGCGTCCCCTGTTCCACGATCTGCCCGGCCTCCATCACCAGGATGAGGTCGGCGTCCCGGATGGTGGACAGGCGGTGGGCAATCACAAACGAAGTCCGGTCGGACCTCAACGCACTCATCGCCTTCTGTACCAGCACTTCGGTCCGGGTATCCACCGAAGACGTCGCCTCATCCAGGATCAGGACAGAAGGCCGCGCCAGAAAAGCCCGCGCAATCGTCAGCAGCTGCTTCTCCCCCGCAGACACGTTGGCGCCCTCGTCGTCCAAAACAGTGTCATACCCCTCAGGCAGCGACCGCACGAACCGGTCAACGTACGTCGCCCGCGCCGCCTCCAAAATCTCGTCCTCGGTAGCCGAAGGCCTGCCGTACGCAATGTTGTCCCGGATGGTCCCGCCGAACAGCCACGTATCCTGCAGCACCATGCCCATCCGCGCGCGCAGCTCGCGCCGGGGCACCGAGGTGACGTCCACGCCGTCGAGCGTTATCCGCCCGGCGTCCAGCTCGTAGAACCGCATCATCAGGTTCACCAGCGTGGTCTTGCCCGCACCGGTGGGCCCCACAATCGCCACCGTCTGTCCAGGCTCCGCCACCAAAGACAAAGAAGAGATCAGCGGCTTGTCCGGCGAGTAGGAGAAGGAGACGTCCTCAAACACCAGCCGGCCACGGCCAAAACCGTCGGAAGAAGAATCCCCAGGCAATGGATCCGGCAACTCCTCGTCCTCGTCCAAGAGCGAGAACACCCGCTCGGCGGACGCCACCCCGGACTGCAGCAAATTGGCCATGGACCCCAGTTGCGCCAGCGGCATGGTGAACTGCCGCGAGTACTGGATGAACGCCTGCACATCGCCCAGCTGCATCGCCCCGGACGCCACCTGCAGCCCGCCCACCACCGCAATCCCCACGTACACCAGGTTCCCGATGAACGTCATGGCCGGCATGATCAGCCCGGAGATGAACTGCGCCCCGAAGCTCGCCTCATACAGCTCCGCGTTCTTCTGCCGGAACCGCTCGCCCACCTCCTGCTGCCGGCCGAACACCTTCACCAGCGCGTGCCCGGTGTACGTCTCCTCGATCTGCCCGTTCAGCTCCCCCGTGTGCTTCCACTGCGCCACAAACAGCTTCTGCGAACGCTTGGCGATCAGCGCCGTAATCCCCAGCGTCAGCGGAACGGTCACCAGCGCAATCAGCGCCAGCGTGGGCGACAGGATGAACATCATCACCAGCACGCCCACTACCGTCAGCACCGACGTGACCGCCTGGCTGATGGACTGCTGCAAGCTCTGCGAAATGTTGTCCACGTCGTTTGTCACCCGGCTCAGCAGCTCGCCGCGCTGGATGGAATCGAAATACCTCAGGGGCAGCCGGTTGATCTTCGCCTCGATCCGCTCCCGCAGCCCGAACACCGTCCGCTGCACCACCGCGTTCAGCACATACGCCTGCACCCACATAAACGCCGACGCCAGCACATACAGCACCAGCGCCCACAGCAGCACGCTGGACAGCGCCGCGAAATCGATCCCCTGCCCAGGCGTCAGCGCCATGGGGGTGAGCATGTCCGCCTGCTGGTTCTGCCCGGACGCCCGCAGCTGCGCAATCACGTCCGCCTTGCTCGCCCCGGCCGGCAGGTCCCGGGACACCACCCCGGCGAAGATCAGGTTGGTGCCCTCCCCCAGCAGCCGCGGCCCGATCACCGAGAGCGCCACACTGGCCACCCCCATCGCCAGCACCAGCAGCAGCCACCCCCGCTCCGGCCGCAGCGTGCCCAGCAGCCGTTTGGCCGACGGCCCGAAGTTCATCGCCTTCTCGGCGGGCACGTTCATCCCCGCGAAGGGTCCGCCGCGTCCCGGCCCGCCCGCCGGACGGGGAATGCGTTCGACGACGGCGGGCCCGCCTTTAGCGGCGGGTGCCGTCCCGCCGGTGGTTCCGGAAGCGTTCGACGGCGGCCGGTGCGGGGAGCTCATACCGTCTCCTCCGCTGCCAGCTGGGACGAGACGATTTCGCGGTACGTCTCGGACGTCTCCAGCAGCTCACTGTGCGTTCCGCGCCCGACGATCCTGCCGCCGTCGAGCACTAAAATCTGGTCCGCGTCCACGATGCTGGACACGCGCTGGGCGATGATCACCAGCGTGGCGCCGGCGGTGCTGCGCTTGAGGGCCTGCCGGAGCCGGGCGTCGGTGCCGGTGTCCAGCGAGGAGAAGGAGTCGTCGAAGATGTAGAGTTCGGGCCGTTTCACCAGTGCCCGGGCGATGGCCAGCCGCTGCCGCTGTCCGCCGGAGACATTGGTGCCGCCCTGCGAGATGGGTGCGTCCAGCCCGCCCTCCATCTCCTCCACAAAGTCCCGGGCCTGGGCGATGCGGAGCGCTTCCCAGAGCTCATCTTCAGTAGCGTCCGGCTTGCCGTACTGCAGGTTGCTGCGCACGGTGCCGGTGAAAAGGTAGGGCCGCTGCGGGACCAGGCCGATGTGCCCCCAGAGCAGGTCAGGGTGCAGCTCGCGGACGTCAACGCCGTTGATCCTGACCGATCCTGTGGTGGCGTCGAACAGCCGGGGCATGAGGTTCACCAGGGTGGTTTTGCCGGCGCCGGTGCTGCCGATGATCGCCGTCGTCTGGCCGGAGCGGGCGGTGAAGCTGATGCCGGACAGGACGGGCTGGTCGGCACCCGGGTACGCGAATCCGACGTCGAGCATTTCCAGCTCTCCCCGCCGGTGCCCGTCGCTGGACGGGGCGCTGCCAACCGGATGCAGCGGCGGCAGGACGCTGGATTCGGTGCCCAGCACCTCGCCGATCCGGTCAGCCGAGACGGCCGCCCGCGGGATCATGACGGCCATAAACGTGGCCATCATGACGGACATCAGGATCTGCAGGAGGTAGCTGAGGAACGCGATCAGGGTGCCCACCTGCATGGAGCCGTCCTGGATCCGGAAGGAGCCGAACCAGATCACCGCCACGCTGGAGACGTTCAGCACCAGCATCACCACGGGGAATGCGAGCGCCATCAGGCGGCCGGTGCGGAGGGCGGTGTCCGTGACGTCCTCGTTGGCGCGGGCGAAGCGTTCCGTTTCGATGTCCTCGCGCACGAAGGCCCGCACCACGCGGATGCCGGTGAGCTGTTCGCGGAGCACCCGGTTCACGGTGTCGATCCGCTTCTGCATCTTCCGGAACAGCGGCACCATCCGGATGATGATGAGGCCCACCCCGATCAGCAGCACGGGCACGGCGACGGCGATCAGCCAGGACAGCTGCACGTCCTGCCGCACGGCCATGATCACCCCGCCGATGCTGAGCATGGGTGCGGTGACCAGCATGGTGGCGGACATCAGGACCAGCTGCTGGACCTGCTGGACGTCGTTGGTGGATCTTGTGATGAGGCTTGGTGCGCCGAACTTGGTGACTTCCTGCTCGGAGAACTCGCCCACGCGTTGGAAAACAGCCCCGCGCAGGTCCCGGCCCACGCCCATCGCCGCTTTCGCTGCGAAGTACACCGCGACCACGGCGCAGACGATCTGCAGCAGCGTGATGGCCAGCATCAGGCCGCCCAGGTTCAGGATGACGCCGGTGTCCCCCTTGGCCACGCCCTCGTCGATGATGTCCGCGTTCAGGGTGGGCAGGTACAGGGACGCGATGGACTGCGCCAGCTGGAAAACCACGACGGCGGCCAGCAGCTGCCGGTGCGGCCGCAGGTATTCAACAAGCAGTTTCCAGAGCAAAAGCGGCTCCTGGTCCAGGGCTCACGGAACGTGATGCGAAGGTCAGTTTACGTCCGGAGGCTGGGAACCAGACCTGTGTCCGCTGGAGAAAACCGGGCGGTTCTCCGACAGCGTATTCGCCTCCTGAAGCCGGTCCACGGCGAAGTGCGGCGGACGGTGACCTGCTCAATATCGGAGCGGAAGTCTGTCAGCCATGAGTCGACGACGGCGTAGGACGCGTACCAGGACGAGCCGGCCGCGACGTTCCATGCGCTACGCAGCGCTTCCTGGCTGAGGCGGTTCCCCAGGAAGTTATCCGTGCGCATAGGCCCGCATCCGGCCTCAGAGCGCCATCAGTGTTGACCGTTCTTTCCGGGAGGCCAAAAGCCCCTTGATCTGCACGGACCGGCGCCTATTTACGGGTATTTTCGCGGCTTCTTAGGCAACCGGAACGTCTAACGGCATGTCCGCCGCGCCCCAAAGGGCACCGGTGGAGATGATCTCCCCGTCCTTAATCACGGTACGTGTCCTGCTCTCGTCCCAGAGGATCGAGGGTTCGTGGAAGGGATTCCCGTCCAGCATCACCAAGTCCGCGCAGGCCCCCTCCGTGATGCGTCCTAGGTCACCACGCCGAAGCAAGGCGGCGTTGGTTGATGTTGCCGACCGGAGTGCGCCGTACACACCAAGCACTTCGCACTGCAGACGGAGTCCGGCCAGTTGCTCATCCTCCAGCTCACCCATGAGGTCTGTTCCGAACCCAATCCGGACCCCTGCATCTCGGGCCAGTGCCACGGCGTTCCTCCCGGCCTCCAGCACTTCCCGGTTCTTGGCCGCTCCCACTTTGGTGAGGCCGACTTCCTCTCCGCGGCGGCCCATCGCGTCGTACGTGACCAACGTGGGCACGAGGTAGACGTCGTACTCCGCCATGAGCCGGGCGGTTTCAGCATCCAGAAGGTTGCCGTGTTCGATGCAGCGAACTCCATTAAGGACTGAGTGCCTGATGGCTTCCGGCGAGTAGGCGTGAGCGGTGGCGTAACTGCCCCGGCGTGCTGCTTCCTCTGCGACCACGCGGATTTCAGCGGCGCTGTACTGCGGGACACGGATCGGGTCGACCGGGGAGATCACACCTCCGGAGGTCATGAGCTTGATGGCGGTGGCACCGGTCCGGAACCTGTGGCGGACCGCCCGCAGCAAGTCCTCTGCGCCGTCCACTACCTCGCACATGTGGCCGCCATGGAAGCAGCTGCCATCGTTCGCGGCGCGGATGTCACCATGGCCGCCGGTCTGGCTCAGCGCGGGACCGGTAAAGAAGTAGCGGGGACCAGGGTACAGTCCTTCCTCGATGGCATTTGCAAGGCCCACGTCACCCCCGGCGACGTCACGAACCGCAGTGAAGCCGCGGAGCAGTGCAGCCTCAAGGCGCCGTGCCCCGGCAAGTGCGGAATAGCTCAGTGGTCCCGTCTCGTTCGTGGCGGACGTCAGGCTGAGGGCGTAGGCATGAAAATGCGCATCGATGAGTCCTGGAATCACGGTTCGGCCGCCGGCGTCAAGGACGACGCCTGTCTCTTCCACCTCCCGCCCTGCGGCGCTGATCCGGCCATCTTGGATGCTGATCGAGCCTTCAATCAGGTCAGGTGATTCACCGTCGAAGATTAGGGCGTTCCGTATTGTCAGGCTTTCCTGAGTGGTCACGTGCGTTACTTTCCTGTTGTCCCAGCGGGCGGGCCCCCCAATTGGTGCCCGCCCGCTGAGGAACTAGTTGGCGGTGGTAAGGGCTTCTTCGAGCAGATGGACGGACCGCCGTGCGACGTCCACGGCTGCGTCCACCGAACTCTGGTCGTAGCTGCCCTCAGGTGCGAGGAAGTTCATGGATCCGATGGTCTGGCCGTTGCTTACGACCGGAACGTTGACGATGGCGCCGCAGTCCAGTGACTCGATGGTTGCCGAATCAAAGAAGAACGCGCGGACCGCTTCCTTATCCGCTCCCAGGAACGGCTGCTGTCCAATGAGCACCTGCTCCAGCCACACCCGGTTCGTGTCCCCGGCGAGGGTCTTCTTCCCGCCGACCGGATAGACATCGGGATGGGTGGTGTAGACGCGGGCCATACTGGCACCGTTATCGGCAATGACGGAGGCGGTAAAGAGCGTGACACCGACTGCTTCCCGGGCGTGAGCGTACACGTCGTCAAAGGATTCAAATTGGGAACTCATAACGTCCTTATCTTTCTTGATGGGAGCCCATCCGCTGGCGGTGCCTAGTAGCCGTAGTGGGTCTTGGCGTAGTCTTCGGTGATGAAACCGTTGACGATGTCATAGGTGATGGCATCGCGGGAGCGTTTGGAAACCTCTCCGAAACCGCCGCCCCCTCCCACGGCGAGGCGGACGACGTCGCCGGCCTTGATCTTGTGGGCGTTCGCCTTCAGGGTACGGACCTCATCAGAGCGGCCGGGGTTGATGACAACTTCCGGGCCCTGGGCGTCGGATCCGCCGAAGAGCCCCCAGGCGGGGGTCTTCGACCGCTCGAACCAGAGCCCGACCACGCAGTCAGCCAGGAATTCGTATTCGCGCACCACGCCGTTGCCGCCACGGTACTGCCCGGGGCCTCCGGAATTGGGGCGGATGGAGTACTCGTTGATCCGGAACGGGTAGCGGGTCTCCAGCATCTCGATGGGCAGGTCCTTGAGGGAGCCGTTGACGTTGTTGATCATGGCTGATTCACCATCCGTGCCCTGCCAGGCACCCCAGCCGCCCAGGGTTGCTTCCATGGTGACGAAGTTCCGGCCGAAGCGGGCGTCGAAACCGGCGGCGGTGATGATCATTGAGTCACCGTGGCTGGCGCTGGCGACGCGTTCGGGCATGGCAGGGGCCATTGCCTTGGAGACGAGGTCGATCAGCAGCCCCAGGTGGGAGAAGTACCACTGGCACGGTGCCGGCGTAACGGCGCCGAGCACTGAGCCGGACCGAACCTGGGTGGTCATTGGCCGGAATGAGCCGCCGTTGGAGTTGGACTCCGGGCTGACTAGAAGTTTGTAGCCTACCCGCAGTGCCGAGACGGCCTGGGCGGCACCGCAATTGACCGGGCCCATGGTCTGGTCCGCCGAACCGGTGACATCGAAGTCAACGGTGTCGCCGGCTACAGTGATCCGCAGCCTGATCGGAATGGGAGTATCCAAATTGATGCCGTCGTTGTCCAGGAAGCCCTCGGCTTCGTAGACCCCGTCCGGGATGTTGCGGACGGTCGCACGCTCAATTTCCTCCGTTTGGCGGAAGATCTCATCCCGGGCGGCATCCAGCTGCTCCATTCCGTACCTGCCCACGAGCTCCTTCATCCGGGTGGTTCCCATCCGGAGCGCTGCGATCATCGCGTGCATGTCACCAATGGTCTGGTAGGGGAAGCGCACGTTGGTCCGGATCAGGTCCACAACCGAAGTCTCGACTCCGGCTTCGACCAGCTTGACCGGCCCCATCCTGAAGCCCTCCTGGAAGATATCCGTCGAGTCCATCGAGCCGCCCACATCTTTGGACCCCATGTCCATCCAGTGCGCACGGGTGGCTGCGAACCCGACCACCGCGCCGTCGTCGAAAATCGGAGCAAAAAGGGTCACATCGTTCAGGTGAGTGCCGCCCAGGTATGAGTCATTGAGGATCCAGATGTCTCCTTCCTGCCAGACCGCGCGGCCGTACATCTCTTCCACAGCGATCGAACAGGTTTCGAGGTTGCCGAGGAACAGCGGCAGGCCGGCGGACTGCCCGAGCACGCGGTGTTCGGTGTCGAGGAGGGCCACCACGCAGTCCCCGCCCTCATAGAGGATTGGTGAGTAAGCGGAACGGATCAGGGTGGCGTTCATGTCATCCGCAGCGCTGGTGAGCGCGTTGCGGATGATTTCCACGGTGACGGGATCCAGGGTTTTGACTGCTGTAATTGTCATTTTTGGTACCTCAGTTTCCTTCGACGTTTTCAGAACGGATGACCAGGGAGCCGAACTCGTCGACCTCGACGTTGAACCCGGGTGGAACCACGGTGGTGGCGGTCTGCTCCACGATGATGGCGGGTCCTTCGAAAGTGTGGCCGGCCCCGAGGTCATCCCGGCGGACTATGGTGGTGTCGTGCTCGACGTGGTCAAAGACCACGCGGCGGGTTTCGTGCTTGAACTCCGGGTCCTGTGCGGTGGCGTGACTGGGAGCTTCCAGTCGTCCCAGGTCGCCGACGGCCTGGGTGCGCAGTGTGACGATTTCGATCGGGGCGCCGAGGTTGGAGTGGCCGTAGCGCTCGTGGTACATCGCGGAAAAGCGGACAGCGAGGTTCGCGATGAAGTCGGGAGACTCGGGTTCGTCAGCGGATGTCAGGGGAACGTTCAGGGAGAACTCCTGCGATTGGTAGCGGACGTCCACGGACGCCGTCGTGGCGCGGCTTTCCTCCGGGACTCCTTCCGAGACCAGAGAGGACAAACCGTCGACTTCCATCGAGCGCAGGATGCCGGCCATGTCTGCCACATCGATGTCTTCGTCGAGGTAGAAGTAGGGTTCGGAGAAGTCCTTGCGGATGTTGGTTTGCAGCATGCCCCAGGCGGAGAAAGCGCCGGGGAAGCGCGGAACGATCGTTTCCGGGATGCCAAGTTCCTTAGCAAGGAAGACGGCGTGCATGGGTCCGGCTCCGCCGAAGGCTACGAGGGAGAAGTCGCGGGGTTCGATGCCGCGGGAGATGGTGATGGTCCGGATGGCCTGCGCCATCTGTGAGTTGGCGACGTCGCAAATGCCTTCGGCCATGGCGATGGGATCCAGCCCGAGTTGGTCACCTACTGTTTTCAGGGCTGTTATCGCGGCTTCACGGTCCAAGGCGACCTGTCCTCCGGCGAACCAGTCCGGATCGACACGGCCGAGCACCAGGTTGGCGTCGGTAACTGTGGGTTCCGTCCCGCCGCGGCCGTAGCAGGCCGGTCCGGGATTGGCTCCTGCGGAACGCGGTCCAACCCGGAGGCCCCCGGCTTCGAGCCAAGCGACGGAGCCGCCGCCAGCGCCGACGGTGTGGATATTGACAACGCTCATGAGCATCGGCAGACCTTCAAGGTGGGCCTCCGTGGAGACGTCCGGCTTGCCGTCAACCACCAAGGAAACGTCAAAGGATGTACCGCCCATGTCCACACCGATGAGGTTGCGGTTGCCCGAGACACCCGCCAGTTCGACATCGCCCATGGCACCGCCGACGGGGCCGGAAAGTAGCGTCTGCAGCGGCCGCTTGCGGGCGGACTCGGCTGTAAGGACGCCGCCTGAGGACTGCATGATGTGCAGCGGGGCTTCCACTCCCCGGTCGGCGAGCTTCTCTTCCAAGTCCAAAAGGTAATTGCGTACAACCGGCCCCGTATAGGCCTCCACGACGGCGGAGGACGTGCGCTCGTATTCGCGCCATTCCTTGGCTGCTTCGTGCGAAAGGGAGACTGTGAAGTCTTCCCCGAGTTCCTCGATCAGGATTTCGCGGGCCCTGAGTTCATGCGAGTGGTTCTTGTAGCTGAACAGGAACGCAACGGCGACGGCGCCGTACCCCTCATCCACTGCCCGGCGCGCTGCCTGGCGGACTGCCAGTTCATCCAAGGGCACGAGTTCCTGGCCTTGACTGTCCAACCTGCCACCGACGCCGATGACGTCCTTGCGCTCGACCAGCGGGGCAGGCTTGCGGTACTGGGCATTGTAGAGCTCAAGACGGGGGCCTCGGGCAATGTGATAGGTATCTTCGATGCCGGCCGTGGCCAGCAGTAGCACGGGAACCCCACGACGTTCCAGGAACGCATTCAGGCCCTGGGTGGTGCCGTGGACCAGGAAATCGATGTCAGAGAGATCCTCAACTATCGATTCGAGGCCTGCGATGACGCCGGCACTCAGGTTCCCCGGCGTAGTGGACGCCTTCGTAGCCGCGTAGGTTCCGGCGTCCTGGTCGTACGCCACAATGTCCGTGAAGGTTCCGCCGATATCCATCGACACCCTGTAGTTCGGCATGTGTATCTCCTCATAGTTCTGGAATGGAAAGGGTTCTGGAATGGAACTCTGTGTGTGGAAGATCACGCTACATATGGGGCCGACCGAGGTGGTGGGCATAGTGCACGGTTCGGCTGCAGTCGGACGGGCAGAGTGCATAACAGGTTTGCGCGTGCACCGGAATTGTCGGGGCCTGCGGGCTCCAAAGAATGGGCGTGAGGCTACTGCATGGCTGGCGCCAGCCATGAAGGGCCTGGCAGCGGTGGATCGGGAATCTGCCTGATATCCCCAGATCAAGAAAATGCTTTTGACCTGCGCAGAGACGTGCGCTTTTAGAAGAGCAGTGCTTTACGCCCAAACAGGCAAATCAAATAAGTGCAAAGTGAACACCATCGGGGCGCGCACCGTTTGTAGTGTGAGGTCAATCACTCGGCGGGAGGCTAGGACCAGCTACTCCGAGTGGAGGCTTGGATAGCTGCTCCGAGGTGGATTCCTTGATATCCGGGCTGTTCTCCGTGCACAGAAACCCTGCGTGTACTTCTTATCCTGTCCAAAATATCGGAGGTCAAAACGTGTCAAGTATCGACCCACTCATTTCAGGGCAAGCGCCCGGGACGGCGAGCCCACCTCGCTCCTTGGCCGTCGGGCATGCGTTCCGCGACATGCCATTCGGGTCCATTCACTTCAAAATCGGTGCCGTCCTCTTCTTCGCTTTCGCGATTGAAGCCTGGGAGATGCTCATCCTCACTTACGTCGCCGGTGATCTGGCGACCAGCCTGCAGGTCGGTGCGACCCAGGTGGGAATCGCCATCTCGGCACTCTTCCTCGGCATGATCCCCGGATCTCTCCTATGGGGCCCCATCTCCGACCGGATCGGCCGGAAAGCGACGTGCGCGTGGAGTTTCGCCGGCTACGGCGTCATCACACTGCTGAGCAGCTTCGCGCCGAACTTCGAGACCCTCGCGATAGCCCGCTTCCTCTCCGGGTTTTTGTTCTCCGGCGTCTTCACTGTGACCTTCCCGTACTTTGAAGAACTCCTCCCGGTCAAGGTCCGCGGAAAGGCGTCGGTCTATCTCGCTGCGGGGTGGCCTATTGGCATCCTTGCCGCCCTCGGAACTACCGCCCTGATTGGAGGGCACGGTTGGCGTTGGGTCGTTGCTGTCAGCGCACTCGCCAGCCTATGGGGCATCGTTGTGTACAAGGTCGTTCCGGAATCCCCGTACTGGCTTGCGAGGCGGGGCCGGAACGAAGACGCGCACGATGTCCTCGAACGTCTCGGCGCACAAGACATCTCCCGCAGCACCATTCTCACGGTCTCGGTGGACAAGAGGCAGACCTTCTGGAGCCTCTTCAGGGGCAAGATGGGCCGGATCACGGTCATCCAGGTCCTCATCAACTTCACGTTCTCCTGGGGCTACTGGGGACTTCAATCGTGGATGCCAACGTTGCTTGAAGGGAGAGGACTGAGCGCCTCATCAAGCCTTTCCTTTATCGCCCTGAGCGCGGTCCTCATGATCCCCGGCTATATGACAGCCTCCTACCTGACCGGACGTTTTGGCCGCAAATGGATCTTTACCGGCTACGTTCTCGCGGCAGCCGGCGGCGGCTTCTTCTTCGCGACAGCCTCAACTGAAACCGAGATGTATATCGGCATGTTCTCCCTGGCCTTCTTTGCTATGGGAGCCTGGGGCGTTTGGGACACGTGGATGGGCGAGCTGTACCCCTCCGCCATGCGTGGCTCGGGCTTCGGCCTCGGGATTTTCGGCCAGCGGGTTGCGAACACTATCGCGCCGAGCCTCGTCGGGTTCCTCCTCGCCTCCGCCACGGGAGCAACGTCGACAATTCTGTTTATCAACGCGTTCTTGTTTGTCACGGTCGTCCTCGGCCTGTTCTTGCCCGAAACAGAAGGAAGTGAATTGGAATGATCACCACTAACGACAATTTCGATGCTCTGTCGGAGAATGCCCGGATCCTGTGGATCAACCCCCTCTACGCCGATGTGTACAACCGTGCGATGGCGGACTCCTTTCGCCAGATAGTCCGTCCCGGCACCGAAGTTGATGTCGTCTCCCTTGACGGAGAGGGCCCCTCCCACGTTGAATACAACGCTTTCGAAGCGCTCATGCTTCCACAGCTGTTGCGCACGGTGCGGTGGGCGGAAGAAGAAGGCTATGACGCCGCCGTCATCGGTTGTTTTTACGACCCGGCGCTGCGGGCGGCACGCGAAATCACTGATCGCATGGTGGTTGTAGGCCCGGCGCACTCAGCGCTGAGCATCGCCGGGAGTCTGGGCGAGCGCTTCTCCATCCTGGTCGGACGGAAAAAGTGGATTCCCGAGATGTCCGAGAATGTCCATCGTTGTGGCGCATCAGAACGTCTTGCCTCGTGGCGCGTGCTCGAGATGGGCGTCGATGACTTCCAAAAGGACCCGGCACTCACGGAGAAGCGGATCATGACCGAAGCCCGCAAGGCCGTGGAGGAGGACGGTGCAGACGTCGTCATCCTCGGCTGCACGGCCGAATTCGGATTCTTCCGAACGGTTCAAGACGAAATTGGCGTACCCGTGATCGACGCGACTGTGGCCCCGCTGAAACACGCCGAGCAGCTCGTCGACTCGGTCCGTCGGTTTGGTTGGACGCACAGCAAGCGCCTGGGCTACGACGGGCCCACCACCCAGGAACGCCAGCGGTTCTTCCCGGCTCTCGAGCCAAAGCACTTGGTGTCCATGACCGCGGTGTCCGCCTAATACATTTCCCGCTCGTCAGGCCGACTGCTTGCGCGCCGCAGAGCGCCTCCACCCCTGGGGCCTCTTTGGCCGGAGGTTACCCCGATACCCTCGCTTGCCTTGACATCCCGTGATCGAGGCAGGCGAGGGAGCCCTTGCAGCTCACCAGCAATGCGGGGACGAGTAACCGCGTCCTTCCTTTAACCCCGGCGGTACCTGCGCCGGCTAACCCGATCAAAATCAGACCATATGGCACTACGCATAAACGGAGGTACGGCGATGTTCAGAAAGACCCTATGCATCAACCCCATAGTGACGCACGTTTACCAGGTCCCTATCGGACTGCTGTCCCCCCTCACGCCCAACCTCTCGATGGTCCAGGTATGAGCAGGCCGGAATCCGCGGTTGTCTTCCGCGAAATAGGCGGCACCGAAGTGCTGGCCGTCGAAGCTGCCTCTCCACGTCAAGTCGCCGAAAACGATGTACGCATCAACGTCGCAGCCTTCGCACTCAACCGGGCAGATCTAATGTTCATCCACGGAGAGCACTACACCGTCCCGGTGTTTCCCTCGCGCATCGGGTCCGAGGCAGTGGGAACCGTCACCGAGATCGGCGCGAACGTCACCGCATTCAACATCGGCGACCGCGTCACGAGCATTCCCTTCTTCACCGCAACCGACGGCGTGCAGGGAACAACAGCCGTCCTACCGGCAGACTACCTCACCCTTGCCCCACCGGAACTTTCGGATGCCCAGGCCTGCTCTGTTTGGATGCAATATCTCACGTCGTACTTCGCCTTCGCAGAAGTAGCCAATCTCGGAAGCGAAGACACAGTGCTCGTCACTGCCGCCGCCAGTTCAGCCGGGCTTGGCGCCATCGAGATCGCACGCGCGCTGGGGGCGAAGGTGATCGCGACGACACGCTCCGATAAGAAGCGATCGCTCCTCCTTGAGGCCGGCGCAGACGAAGTAGCCCTCGTGGGAGTCGATGACCTCGGCGAGGTCATCGACCGCACCACCAATGGCAAAGGCGTTCGGGTCGCTTTCGATCCTGTCGGAGGAGAATCCCTGGGCGCCTACGTCGATCACCTCGCACCCAACGCCGTCGTTTTCGGCTACGGAACATTGAGCGATTTGCAGCCCGTGATCCCTATGGCCGCTATGTGCAGAACCCAATCGGTTTTCCACCCGTACTCAATGTTCAACCACGTTGGACGGGCCGATGAGCGGAGGCGAGGTATCGACTTCATCCTCGAGCGGATTCGCTCCGGCGCCCTGCGGCCCAGAGTCGACAGGGTCTTTGCTTTCGACGAAGTGCTTGACGCTTACCGCTATATGGAATCGAACGAACAGTCAGGGAAGATTGTCGTCGAAATAAGTTAGCCCGCGCGCCTGGATCCGTGTCCGTGGACAGACCGGCGGACACGGACCGGCGCCTGGCGCGGGCATGGACCGCGCCTTCAGGGGAGTCCTTTCTGGTTTTCGAGGGGGTCTTCGGAACTCGTTTTGTCTGGCATAGATCGCCGCAGCACGTTGGCGATGAGGTGGACGGACAGCAGCTCAGCGGGGATATCAAGCGGGACACCGAGTTCCCTTGCCCGGTTAAGCCGGGCCTGCAGGGTGTTCCGGTGCAGGTTGAGGGATTTCGCAGCGAGGCTGACTGAGCCGCGGTGATCGAGGAAGGCGGCCAGGGCGGTAATAATCACGTCGCGGTCAGGGGAGGCCATCAGCCGCGGCAGTGTTAGTTCGGCCACGAGCGCGACGGCGTCCATGTCGACGAATGTCGTGGCCGCGACCACCCCGAGGCCGGCGAAGCCTAGAACCGTGCCGGGCCCCGTTGACCGGGCGGATTCAGAAGCCAACCGCGCCTCACGCACGATCAACGCCAGCGCCGGGGCATCCTCCTGCCATCGCGACAACCCCGCCATCAAGCCAAGCTCGGCAAGAGATGGCCCCAGACGTGTCCTGATTCGGGTTTCGAGCTGGGTCGAGGCATCCTGATCCCCGGCCGGTACGAGCGTCAGCCAGCCACCTTGAACCTCGGCCAAGGGGCTGCGTACTGTGACCTTGCGCCAGAGCAGGCGCAACACGGCGGTCAGCTCGGGCCGATGGTCTTGCACCTGCCCGCTGCGGAACCAGACGGCCATGTACGGCTCCCCTGCGCGCCAGCCCAACTGGTTCAGCAGATGTCGGTGTTTTTCCTCGAATTCCGGGCCTGACGCGTCAGGGTCCTGATCCAACCCGGCGATCGCTGCTGTGGGAACGGCCCGGGCATTGCTGAGCAGGTCCTCCAACAGCCAGGCAGCCTTCACCGCGGGGGTGGCCACCTCAAGGACTGACCGCACCAGCCGCAGGTTGTGGACGCCGGAAGTGGGCACGCGGGCCGTGAGGGTGAACCGGACGGAGCTATTGGCCTCGCCGACTTCCATGACGATGACTTCGTCAGTCTCCCGTGGAGGCATTCCAGCGGAGGCCAGAACCACGCCGTCGTACTCCAGCGAAACTCCGACCCCGTCCAGCTCTCTGGAAATGGTCTTGAGGACGTCACCGAGCGTGGCGTCCTTTGCGACTGCCCGGGCGACCCTGGCCAGTTCCGCATCCACCACTGACAGGGCCGCTCCGATCTCGGCCGCCAGTGCCAGGGCAAGCGCAGCGGGGTCCCCGTCAGTGGCCAGCAGGGTGATGCCCAACCGCTCCGCCAGTCCGACCGCCGCGCTTGCATAAGCGCTGCCGGTCACGACGACGGCGCTGGCCCTCCGCTCCCAGGCCTGTCGCAGAGCCGCGGACACCAGCCAACCCCCGGATCCCATCTCTGAGGAGAGGACGACCACAGTATTGGGCCGCACCTGCCGGATTGCCTCAAGCTGGGAGACGAGAACGACACTTTCAATCAACCCGCTGGATGGAGTGAGATACAGCGGCGAGGTGCCACGGAGGGAGCCGTGCGCTAATAGACCGGTGACATCGAGCCGGTTTTCATTTTTCGATCTACGCATGTCGCCGCCTTGGGTGCACGATCGGAATGCCAAAGGCCTTTGGCTCGGTGAGATCAAGCCCCGCCTCCGTGTACCACTGCGCCGCTGCCGTGATCTTCACGATGTCCATGACGTCGCCCACCTGGACGTCGTCGATGTTGACCACCGTGCCCTGCACGGAATTGAGCAGCGTCACCATGTCCGGGACGGCTGCTGTTACCGCACCGTCCACGAGGACCAGCAGGATCTCATTCTGAATTTCAAGACGGACGATGCGTCCGGTGGTTTCGTCTTCCAGCGTTAGGCTGGACGGCTGCGCCGGCAGACCGAGGTCTGTGGGCCGGGAGAGGCTTTCGATGTGGCTCACGCGGGCCCGGGCGATGCGGGTGCTGCCGAGGAGATCGGCGAGCAACAGCAGCTTTCTCTCAACGGGGGTGCCCGCGTTGAGGATTTGTCCGATCCGGATCATTCGGCTGATGGAGCCATGGACGCCATGCTCCATCAGCTGTTGTGCGGAACACGGATACATGGCGGTGGCTGCCCAGCCGCCGAGTTCGGTCACTAGTGCACGCACCAGCGTTTCGGCCCGCTGGGCGCTTTCGACCTCTATCACCGCCCGTTCCCCGGTTACCCCCATGAGCGCGATAGGGCCGATCGCCACGTTTCCAATGTTCAGCGTCGTTTGGCTGATCAAGGGGAAGACGCGGCCCATGGGGTCGGCATCGATGACGGGCAGTGAGGACTGCAGCCCAACCATGAGAGGGACGATTCCGTTGATGTTGGCGGCAGCGAGCGAATAAATCGCCCGCACCGGCCGGCCGAGACTGGCCTCGATGGCACGGATGCAACCGAGGAACTCATCGCCCACGGGAGGCATGTCGGCGATGAAAAGCCCCTGCGTTACCATTCCGACCGCCACCACCAGATCGTCGGGAGCAAGCTCGTCGACGGTGATGAGTTCCAATGCCCGGTCCTGCATAGCCCGTTGGATCATTTCTGCGTAGATGTAGATAGCCGTCGGGTCGATGGTGCAGGTCAGGAAGTGGGCCCCGGTGCGGAGGTTCTGGACGTCCTCGGTAGTGAGTACGGTGCTCATGGGGTGGCTCCCCGCGCGGCTGTGGGCAGCACGTGTTCCTCGTTGGCGGACGTTTCTCCTGCCGCTTGGACCCGGATTCGAACGATTCCGGGGTTGCCATAGGGCATGGCATAGACGTTCGATTCAATGATGTGGGTTTGCCCGGGGGTGGCGCCTAACTGGACGGCCGCTGAGTGGGCGTCGTCTTCGGCGAGGTTCTGTACTCGTTTTAGGTCGACCCGCCCGCTGACGGTCTCCAGCCGGTCGATCCAGGCTGTCAGCGGCGCGGCGGCAGATCCCATCAGCGCGACGTCCTTGGCCGCCGGCAGAGTGGGCACCAGCCCGAAGGGCAGAGCAGCCTCCTGCCGGTCGCGGAGGTCGGCAATCACAGAGGTGATGTCTGCGCGAACCGAATGGTGGGCGGTGTATGGCTCCAGAATGGCGGCGTTGCTGGCGAGGCTCGCTTCAAATCCTTGGCGAATGAGGCTTCTGGTGACAGGCAGGCCTCCATGGATGTGCCCCACCATGACCCCAGCCTCCATGGAGAGAATGACCTCCCCCTCGGTGATTCCCGCTAACGTGGCGGCGCCAAGGATTCCCATCGCGGGCTCGGCGCGCAACCCGTGCACCGGCGCCAAAGCCAGCCGGGACAGAGGTGCGCGGCCGCCGTCGTTCTTTGCAAACGATAAGAGGGCGGCCGGGAACTGGCTCCGGCCTGCCGCCTCAAGCATGACAGCCAGTTCTTCCCCCGTCTGCATCAGGGCACTGTTAAGGATGGCGGTGTAGTCGCGATCGCGGAAAACGCTGGAATAGAAGTCACTGGAAATACTGATCCGCATATCTCTGTCGTTGCTGAGGATGGCATCGGCTGTGCGCGTTTCATGGTTCTTTGACGCCGTCGAACCGACGGAAGTGATCGCCACGTTCCGTACGTCACCGGCGAGGATGCCGGGGAGATCGGCCAGGAACCCCTCCATGTCCAACCGGGCCAGGGGCCGTCCCCGCAGGTCGTGACCCCCGCGGACATGAACTGTCCGGGTCACTGCCGGCTCAACAAGGGGTGGCAGCACGGTCGTGTGGAAGGCGTCCGCGGGGGGACGGGGCGAAATGCGGATGGCGACGACGTCGGACAGTTTCCGCTCCACCAGGACCCGCCCGACGTCGGCGGTGATCTCCGTTATGCCTGGGCCGAACTCCCGACGGAGCCCTGACAAGGACGTTTCCAACGCTTCCGACAAGCTGCCCGCGTGCACCTCCCGACCGGCGGAAACTACAGTCCGCCCGTCCAGCACAACAGTCCGGCAGCTGGTTCCCTGCAGCCGGAGTCCCACTCTCATTTGTCAGTACCTGCCTGGCGTCCACCAACGTGAGTATCTGCCGGGTGGTGAATAGTTTCCATGTGCATAGGGTCCACCACTAGTCGTCCTCTAAGGCTCCCGCAGGTCACGGACGAAAGCATCGTCGCATGCTCCTCAGCCTATCGAGACGTTGGCAAGATACCCAGCGCCATCAAGCTGACTACACCCCACCAGACGTCAGGAACTTCCGGACGTCACCGCGGGTCGGTATCCGGCCCACCGCTCTCAACCGCGGCGGGGAGCTGAAAAATCGGCGGTGTCGAGGCTGATCGTGAACGGTCCGTCATTGACCAGGGACAGTTGCATCATTGCCCCGAACCGCCCGGTGGACACCTCCGCCCCAAGGCCGCGCAGGGAAGCGACCAGGTGGTCAATCAAGGGCTCGCTGGTGTCCGCCGGCGCCGCGTCCGACCAGGACGGGCGCCTTCCCCGCCGTGTGTCCGCGTACAGCGTGAACTGGCTGACCACCAAAAGGGGCCCGTTCTGGTCGGCACACGACTTCTCGCCGTCAAGGATCCGCAAAGTCCAGATCTTGGCGGCGAGGGCCGCCGCATCGTCCATGGTGTCCGTGTGGGTGGCGCCGGCCAGGACAACGAGTCCCGGGCGGTCAATGGAACCCACCGTTTCGCCGTCGACAGTGACCTCGGCTCGGGTGACCCGCTGAAGAATGGCTCGCACGCATCAACCCTAACGGAGTCCGGCACCGGGTTATGCGCGGGTCAGGCCGCTGGCGGCAGCCCTCAGCTTGGGGCCTCCAGGCCAGCTTCCTCCTTCAGGTGTTGCCTCAGCTTGCCCACAATCCTGTCAAGCTCTTCCAGGTCCTCCGGAGTCAGTGCCTCGATAAACAGCTGGCGGATGAGGCGAAGGTGCGGGGCGGACGATGCCCGGAAGATGCGTGCGCCTTCATCATTTAGTTCCACCACTGCCCCGCGGCTGTCATTGTCGGACTTTTTCCGGCAGATGAGGCCGCGGCTTTCCATGCGCCCCAGGTGATGGGAGAGCCTGCTCCGCTCCCAGCCGATGCCCTCGGCAAGCGCTGATGACCTCAACCTGTTTTCGTCCGCCTCGCTCAGCGCCAGAAGAACGGCGTAGTCCCCTGGGGAAATCCCAGACGTGGCCTGCAGTCCTGCCGCCATCGCCTGCCGGATCTCCTCGCTCGTCTCCACGTACGAGCGCCAGATGGCCAGCTCGTCCGCAGTGGGGCTCCGTCGTCCCGTTTCGCTGCTGTGCTCCATGACATTTTCTCCTTGCTTGACATGTCAACCATAGCCGGGTGATGATTGACGCGTCAATTAAGTAATTGACGTATCAATTAAGGCAGTGATGAGCGTGATCTTTGGTTTGGATACCTTTGGCGATGTCCCGCTGGACGACGCCGGCGTGCCCGTCAGCCAGGCCAGGGCCATCCGGCAGTTGGTAGACGAGGCCGTCATTGCCGATCAACTCGGCGTGGACGTCTTCACGGTGGGGGAACACCACCGCCCCGAATATTCCGTGTCAACACCGGAGACAGTATTGGCCGGCATGGCCACAGTGACATCCCGGATCCGCTTGGGATCGGGCGTAACAGTCCTCAGCTCCGACGATCCGGTGCGGGTTTTCCAGCGGTTTGCCACCGTGGACGCCCTGTCCAACGGCCGGGCCGAAGTCATTCTCGGAAGGGGATCCTTTACGGAATCCTTCCCGCTCTTCGGCTACGACCTCAAGGACTACAACGTCCTGTTTGAAGAGAAGATCGAACTCTTCGCACAACTCCTTAAGGAGAAACCGGTCACCTGGAACGGCACCATGCGGGCACCATTGGTTGACGCCGATGTGTACCCGAAGACGGAAAACGGCCTCAAGACCTGGGTGGGCGTGGGAGGCACACCCGAGTCAGTAGTCCGGACGGCGAAATACGGGTTCCCCCTGATGCTCGCCATCATCGGCGGCCAGCCGGAGCGGTTCACGCCCTTCATCGACCTCTACAAGCGGGCATCCGCAGAATTCGGAAACACGGCCTGGCCTGTAGGGATGCACTCCCCCGGTTTCATTGCAGACACCGATAACGAGGCCAAGGAGGTGTTCTGGCCACATTACAAAGTGGTCCGGGACCGCATCGGAGCACTCCGGGGGTGGCCGCCGGTGCGCCGCGAAGAGTTCGAAGCGGAGATTGAGCACGGCTCCATGTACATCGGTTCCCCGGAAACAGTAGCCAAGAAGATCGCCCGCGCGGTGGCAGCCCTGGACATCGGGCGGTTTGACCTTATCTACACCTCTGGAGCCCAACCCATCAGCGCCCGGCTGAAAGCCGTGGAACTCTACGGCAGCAAGGTGGTCCCCATGGTCCGCGAAATCCTCGCCGACGGCGGCCACACAGCAGGCGCCTAACTCCCCTTCCTGAGCACCAATCATTCCTCGAGAAAGTACAACACCATGAACATCACCCTCTGGATCGTCACAGCACTTCTTGCACTACTTTTCCTGGCCGCCGGAACCATGAAAATCGCCCAGCCCAAGGCAAAGCTGGCCGCCTCCGGCCAGGGATGGGCTGAGGACTTCTCCGACGGAACCGTCAAGGGCATCGGCCGGCTGGAAGTCCTTGCGGCGCTGGGACTTGTCCTCCCTGCGCTTCTCAACATCGCTACCGTACTGGTTCCCCTGGCTGCCGCCGGGCTCTTCGTCCTTATGGTCGGTGCAGCCATTACCCACGCCCGACGCGGCGAAAAGACCAACGTCATCGTCAACGCAATCCTGGGCATCCTTGCTGCTGCTGTCGCCATCGCACGATTCGGACCCTACGGCTTCTGATTCGTACGCGCCAAGGTCTCTGACAGTGGATAACCTGGCGCCTGTCCTTCCGAGTCGCACGACGGCCGTAGCATGACGTTCCGGGTGGAAGCCCCCACGCGAGTCAAACTCCAGCGTGGGGGCTTCCGGGGGCCACCAGTTCTTGGGAAACGGGGAAGCCGAGAACAATTTACCGGCTGTTCACCTCCTCCGAACCTGAATCCGCCCGCTTCCCAGGATTCTTGAGTGAATCTTGAGCGCCGTTCGCATCACCCGCTCGCATCACCACCGGCATCACCCCGCCGGCCGCAGTGACGTGATCATCCGCCGGATGTCCGCGTACTCCGCCGTTTCCTTGTACTTCCTGGCCTGCTCCAGATAGGGCAGGGACGCGGCCCCCGGCGTTACGTTGTTCTCCGGGTTGAAGAAGGCGCCGAACATGGCAGCAGTGGGCGGCCAGTTGAAGAAGTGGAAGATGCACGACGCAGAGTCTCCGGTCGGTGCCGGGACCGAGGTGATGCCGTAGGCCGCCGCGGGCGTATCCGCCGGCCCTGGGGTCGCGTCATTCCCGCGGGTCTCGTAAGCGAACCGCGGGGTCCCCTCGCCCTGCATCAGGTCCGGCAACTCTTGGGAATCCAGCACGGCGTACGGGTACCGGTCCATGCACGTGGACCCGACGGCCATGTTGGTCCGGAGCGTCGCCAGCGGCTGGCCGGCCTCATTGGTCACCTCGGCGAACGCGCCTCCGCCCTCGGGAAGCTCCCCGGCGGGGTCCCTGACGCTCCAGGCGGCCGGGTGCTCGAACATCAGCTGGCCGTCCGCCGTGGTGTAGCTTGTCCAGGCTTCCGACGCCGATGCCGTGCCGGTGGTGCTCGGCGAGCCTGTCGCCGTCGGCGTCGCAGTTGTTGTCCCGGTGGCCGTCGCGGTGGCCGTGGTGGAGGTGACGGTGGGGCTGGGACTCGACGTCGTCGTCGGTCCCGCCTGCGGGCCGCAGCCCGTGAACAGTAGCGCCATCAGTATGGCTGTGGGAAAAACCGCGACTGAGGCGGCCGGGCTGCGCATCACACCCTCCTCAGGGTCCGAGCTGGATCCTTAAATTGTGGGGCTGCCGGGCGCGTTAGGATCCGGCGGCGGCACGATTGGCGCCGAACCGTTGCGGTGATAACAAAAGGCTCCTGCGCAGCTATCTGGCGATCAGCCGTCGTTATTGAACCGGGAGGGGGCTGCTGCTGCCGGGGCTTTCGCTTGTGCTCTCCAGAGTTGCGACAAGCTTGCCCACCTGGATGACGGCGGCCTTGATCCGTTGGGGGTCGCTGATGGTGAGGAATTGCAGCATAAGGCCGTCCAGGGCAGCAAAGATGGCCAAGGCGGCACCGTTGTCCACGTTGAGGCCCCGTTGCCTCAGGGCATCTTCAACGGTGCTCATGTAGTTCGCGTAAAGCCGTTCCACCAATGCCCGCACCTCGGGGTTGCGCCGGGATTCGAGAAGCATCTCGAACTGGAACAGCTGCAGCTCCGGTTCCTTCGACACAGTTTCGAGAAGTGAATCGGCGAAGCTCTCGTCAAAGTCCGCGATCTTTTCCAGGCCGGTCTCCTCGATGGACCGCTGGATGGCCCACTCCATGGTGGCGGCAAGAAGACCCTCGATAGAGCCGAAGTGGTGCGTGACAAGGGTGTGGTTCACTCCTGCCCGCGACGCAACGGCCCGGTACGTAACACCCCGCAGACCCTTTTCTCCGACGACGTCAATCACCGCGGACAGCAAGGCATCGCGCCCGTCTCCATAGGGCAAGCGGGTTGACGGCTGGTTCATGCACCGAGTCTAGCCCTCCTGGTCGGCTCCGGAAAAAGCATTGACAGCCAGAACTAAACAAATGTATAGTTCTGGAATGTGGCTGATATCACGCAATGTGTACAGCCAGCTCGAGCAGATTTCCTTTCCCATGGAGCGCACCGTCGCGTGCCAGCAGGGACCTTCCAATACTTCTGCGCAGGCCTTGCGCCTTGCACACTTCTGAAAGAGCCAACGGATGAATCAAGAACCAGTCGGAATCTCTACACGCCCAGTGCAAGAGGATCCAGCTCCTGCCTCCTCCTCCCCACGGCTGAGGCCGAACAAGCTCGGCGTCATCGCCATTGCATTCTTTGCCATTGCCGCAGCAGCCCCCATGGCTGCGGTGGTGGGAGCCAGCCCGGTACTGTTTTCGGCCAGCGGCCCGGGAACACCGGTCATTTACGTGATTGCTGCGCTGCTGGTTGCTCTCTTCTCCGTCGGATACCTGAGGATGAGCCAGCACATCACCAACGCGGGCGGCTTTGTCGCCTATATGGCCAAGGGACTGGGCAACAAGTGGGCTACCGGCGGGGCCGGGATCGCCATCCTGACCTACCTGAGCCTTCAAGTTGGGCTGTGGTCCCAGTTCGGCGTTTTTGCACAGTTGCTGGTCGAAGGCCTGACGGGTATCAGCCTGCCGGTCTACTTCTGGATTGCTGTATTGCTCGCTGTGGTGACGGGCCTGACGATGCGGGGCGTCGATGCGAGCCTGAAGGTGCTGGGAGTTCTCATCCTTGGCGAAGCCTTTGCGGTAGCAGCCCTCGTGGTGTCCCTGATTGCGCAGAAGGGGCTAGGCATCTTCACCTTTGAAGGGTTCACCCCATCCAGTGTCTTCGGTCCCGGCCTGGGCATTTCCCTGCTGTTTGCCTTCGCCTGCTTCACCAGCTTCGAAGCCACCGTCGTCTTCGCCGAGGAGGCAAAGAACCCGCGGCGCACCATTCCCCGGGCCGCCTACTTTGTGATCGCCTTCATTGGCATCTTCTACACCATCTCCACCTGGGCCATCAGCGGAGCCATCGGCATCGACAACATCCAAACCGTCGCCGCCGAAAACCCCGCAGGAATGGTCTTCGATCTCGCCGAAGCCAGCGCAGGCTATTGGCTGAACCTGACCATGCAGATCCTCGTTGTCACGAGCTTCCTGGCGATGCTCCTGGGCCTGGCCAACATGTTCTCCCGGTACCTGTTTTCCCTCGGCCGTGCCGGAGCCCTGCCGGCCAAGCTGTCCTCCGTCTCCAAGACCGGCGCCCCGCACTTCGCAGGGCTCGTCAACGGCCTCGTCCTCCTGGCGATCATCAGTATCTTCCTGCTCGCAGGCGCCGACCCCA
Organism: Arthrobacter sp. CDRTa11; assembly: GCF_026427775.1. Lineage (NCBI taxonomy): Bacteria > Bacillati > Actinomycetota > Actinomycetes > Micrococcales > Micrococcaceae > Arthrobacter > Arthrobacter sp. CDRTa11. The sequence continues at coordinate 4,602,854 of NZ_CP044532.1, forward strand.
TTACAACCGTCTTTGCCTGGTTCGTGGCCCTTGGCACGGCAGGCTTCATCACCATCCTGCTGGTGACCTCAGCGGCAATCGTCGTCTTCTTCGCCAGGAACCGGATCCGGGACAACCTCTGGGTCACCGTCATTGCACCGTCCCTGTCTTTCCTGGCCTTCATCGTCATCGGATACCTGACGCTGGACAACTACGACGCATTGCTCGGAGGAGCGGGCGGCGTGGCCCGGTGGCTCCTGCTCGGCATCCCCCTCTTCTTCGTGGCCGGGGTCGCCCGGGGCGCACAAAAGCCGTCCATCAATTTCGCGGCAGTCATCGGCTGACCCAAACCTCCACCTCACCAGCACAAACCAGCAGCAAAAGAACAAGGAACAAGAACATGACTTCAGCTCACATCCAGGACTACATCCCCGAAGATCAGTGGCCCCCTGTCTCGGCCATGCTTGAAGGTTTCGGCGATCAGACCCTGCCCGCCTCCCCCGCCCTGGCCGGCACCACACTGAGCCTCCCGGGCGAGGACGGCTCCCAGGCCGAGTACGTTTTTGACGATGAGTCTTCGCTGGCGTGGACCGTTAGCCGCGCTGGGGACACGACCAGCGGAACGGCGGGCTACAAGGCGATCGAAGCCCGGCCCGGCATCTTCATCATTGACTTCATCCGGGGCGAAGGTTCCGCCGCAGAAAACGTCACCATCATCGCCGACCGCACCACGGGGGCCACAACAACCGGCGTTTCCCGCTTTGTCACTGTGGATGGCAGGACGCGGAGCACCACCGATTTCAGCCAGGCCAACACCGAGGGGTCCTCCGTACGCCACCAGCGCTCCACGGCTCTAGTTGGCAAGCGGATCTACTACCGCTACAGCGATATCGAAACGTACGAACACATCTACCTGAACCCGGGCACCTTCACCTGGAACTGCATCCGCGGCGGCGAGGCAGGGCTGGCGGACACCGACCGCTGCATGACCTGGGAAGTAGCAGAGGACCTCTTCATCTTCTTCTGGACCGAAAAGGTCATGTGCGTCGAAGCCGTGCTGCTGGTGGACCTGCGCGAGCAGCGCTCCATCGGCCGGATGTTCGGGTGGGACGATCCTGCAGCCGAACCTGTCATCCTGCCCTTCAACTCCCGGCTCAGCGTCCTGAACACCACCGAATATCCGCAGGACTTCCAGAAGCACTAACGGTCAGGACAGTACCCACAATTGCTCGAAGAGGAGTAGCGAAATGAAAACGTACGAATCATTGCTTGACGAGGTCACCGCCGTCTCCGGCAGGACCCGCACCATCCTTGACCCTGCCACCGGTGAGATCGTCGGTGAGGCGCCCATTCATGACCTTGGGTACCTTGAGCAGACAGTCGCCGGTGCGCAGGCTGCCCAGCCGGCGTGGGCAGCACTGGGCCACGAGGCCCGGTCCGCCGCGCTCCTCAAGGCGGCCGACGCCGTCGAACGCTCCGCCGAGGAGCTCGCCCACATTCTCTCCCGCGAGCAGGGCAAACCACTGAACGGCCCGAACGCCCGCTTCGAGGTGGGTGCCTGCGCGGCATGGTTGCGCGCCGCGGCCACCATTCGCCTGGAACCTGAAATGGTTGTGGACGACGGCGAGACCCGGGCCGAGCTGAACTACAAGCCCATCGGCGTCGTTGCCGCCATCGGCCCGTGGAACTGGCCCATGATGATCGCCATCTGGCAGATCGCCCCCGCCCTGCGCATGGGCAACGCCGTCGTCGTCAAGCCCTCCGGCAACACCCCGCTCTCCGTCCTGGCGCTGGTGAAAGTCCTGAACGAGGAACTTCCCGAGGACATCCTGTCGGTCGTTTCCTGCGGCCGCGAGGTGGGCGCACGCCTGACCGACCACCCCGCGATCGGCAAGATCATGTTCACCGGCTCCACCGCCGCCGGCCGCGCCATCATCAAATCATCCGCGGACACCGTCAAGCGGCTCACCCTGGAGCTCGGCGGGAACGACGCCGGCATCGTCCTGCCCGACGCCGACCCCAAGGCCATCGCCGAAGACCTGTTTTGGGGCGCCTTCATCAACACCGGCCAAACCTGTGCCGCGCTGAAGCGCCTCTACGTCCACGAGGACATCTACGACGCCGTCTGCGAGGAACTCACCACCGTGGCCAAAGCCATGCCCATGGGCCACGGCCTGGATGAGAACAACGTCCTGGGCCCGCTGCAGAACAAGGCACAGTACGACGTCGTTGCGAACCTGGTGCAGGCAGCGAAGGACTCCGGCGCCCGTGTGCTGCTGGGCGGAAACCCGGATACCAGCCAGCCCGGCTACTTCTACCCCACCACCCTGGTGGCGGACATCGACAACGATAACCCGCTGGTCGCCGAGGAACAGTTCGGCCCCGCGCTGCCCATCATCCGCTACAGCACCGTTGACGAAGCAGTGGAAATGGCCAACGGGCTCGACGTCGGCCTCGGTGCCTCCGTCTGGTCCTCCGACCTCGCCGCCGCCCGCGAAGTCGCCGGCCGCATCCAGGCCGGCACGGTGTGGATCAATAAACACGGCGCCGTGGACCCCCGCATCCCCTTCGGCGGCGCCAAACAGTCCGGCTACGGCCTCGAGTTCGGCGTCGAAGGCCTCAAAGCCCTCGGCATCCCCCAGGTCATCAACGGCTGAGGACTTCCACCGCGACGCCGGCGGTTGGGCACTAGCTGCCTGACCGCCGGCGCGTGGCGTCCGGCATCCTTGCTGCCTAACGCCCGACAGTATGGCGCCATCACCAATGGTGGCTGTAGCTTTGGAGTCTCTTCGTCGAAGCAGCCGAAGTGCCGGAGGTACCGCTGATGCCTGGCCTGTCCACGTCATTGATTCTGATCGCTATGCTGGCCATCGCAGCGCCACTGGCCAGCCGTTCCCTTGATCGTGTGGTCAAGGTTCCGATTGTGGTGTTCGAGATTGTCCTCGGAATCCTGCTGGGTCCCAGCCTGTTGGGGTGGATCCAACCCACCGAGTTCGTGGACACGTTGGCCCAGTTCGGGCTGGCCATGCTCTTCTTCGTTGCCGGCAATGAGATTGATTTCGGCGTGATCCGCGGACGCCCGGCCGCCCGTGCGTCTGCCGGCTGGGTCATCTCCTTGGCGGCGGGTATTGGCGCCGGCTTCGTCCTCGCCCCGGGTCCGGAGGCTGCCGTGATTATCGGCGTCGCTCTGTGCTCCACAGCCCTGGGCGCGCTGCTGCCCATCCTGCGGGACGCGGGCGAATCAAAATCCCCGATGGGTATCGCGGTCACCGCGTTGGGTGCGGCCGGGGAGTTTGGTCCGCTGATTGCGATCTCCCTGTTCTTCAGTGGCAGGGAACTGGGGCCGGCAACAGCAGTACTCCTCGGGTTTGTTGTCCTGACCGGCCTGGCGATTTACCTCGCCTCGCGGGCCCGGCACACACTGCTCCACTCGCAGGTAACCAGGACCCTGCACACCAGCGGCCAGTTCGCCGTCCGGTCCATCATGTTCATCCTCACGGCCCTGGTGGTGCTGAGCATGGTTCTGGGACTGGACATGCTGCTGGGTGCCTTCGCCGCCGGAGTCCTCTGGAAGGTTGCGATCGCGCGTGCTCCGGAACACGACCGGCATGTCATCGAGATGAAAATTGATGCGATCGCCTTCGGGTTCCTGGTGCCGATCTTCTTCATTGACACCGGCATAGACTTTGACCTGCGCGCGCTCACCGCCAGCCCGGCCGCTCTGGCGCTGGTCCCCGTGTTTCTGATCCTCCTCCTCATCACCCGCGGCCTGCCGTCATTGCTGGCCGCTCCTCCAAAGTCGAGCCCCGCCGGCAAGGGGGCCATCATGCTGTTCGGGGCAACGGGATTGCCGATTATTGTGGCGGTGACAGCCATTGGCCGGAACGAGGGGCTGATCTCAAGTGGAATCTCCTCGGCACTTGTGGGCGCAGGGATGCTCTCGGTACTCCTGTTTCCGCTGCTTGCACTTCGCCAGCTTCAGCGAACGCCGTCGGGACGCCAGGGCCGCAGCAAAAAATCCCGCAGGAGACAGGACCAGGCCAACGTCACTGGTGAGGCACCGCATTAGGCTGGTCTTCGGCTCTCGGTGCTCAGCAAATCCAAGAGCATCGCGATCACGGCGGCCGGGATCAGGAAGATGCCGGCCAGGGTTGCGCCCATCAACACCAGCCGGTGCCCCACCGGATACGAGGGTGGCTGGACGATGAAAGTAAACGCGTCGGCTAACCCGCAGGCAATCAGCACGGCTGCGAGCAGGACCAGCAACGCCCAGGCGCCTTCCCGCCAACGGATCAGGTACCTGGACTGACGGTAGCCCACCTCCATAGTCCGTTGCCGGACCACGGGCTTCCGAACGGCGAAGTCCCCGCGAAAGCCGGGCCTTCCCTCTCGGATCTCGGACAGACTGTTCTGCCCCTCTCAGGTGAGGGGACGACGGCGGCTGTCCCGCCGTCGTCGGCGTCTCCGGAACAGCCCGCCGGCTCTGGTGTTGCCCGTATGCCGAAGCGGTGGCTGCCATAGGGAAGACTATGGATATGGGGAAATTGGGGGGTTTGGATACGGTGTTCTGGGACAAACGGCTTCAGGGGGACGGGGCATCACCGCGCCCGGAGCCGACGTGGCGACGGCCTGCATCCCTGACGTTGGCCGGGCTGGCGTTTGCCGGGGTTACGGCTGCAGTGGTCTTCCTGGCGTCCGCCCCCGCCGGGGACAAACGGGACGTGCGCTGCTATTACCACGCGGATCTGACCACCACCTACCCCGCCCCCTACGCTCCCCACGTCACTCTGCCGCCCTACATCCTGGCGGGGGAAATGGATGCCGGATCGGAAGCCGCCACTCCTCTCACGCTCTGCAGGGATACCTGGGACCAGGGGCTCATGAACCCCGGGAACATCACGGACGATCTCATTCCGTCAGAATTTCAGCAGCCCACCGCCCCTGCCAATCCCAGGGAGGCCCGGGACGTCGAAGGGGAGCCTCCCACCGCTGTTCCGTACGACGTCGGCCCTGGCCACTTCGTGCCGGAACTGACCGCCTGCGTCGTGGACAACGCCGTGGCCGTCATCCCGGGCCCGGCCCAGGTCTGCAATGATCTGGGCATCCCGGCCTACAAATAGCCGGCGCTCAGTCCTTACCCGCCTTGGCACGGACATGCATGCGTTCGCCTTGTCCGCCGAACAGGCTCAGAATTTCCGCCGGCTGCTCACCGTCGCTGCCAAACCAGTGCGGAACGTGGGTGTCATGAGTCATGGACCACGGAAACTACGGCCAGGAGCTCTTGGGGTTTTATGCGGCGCCCAGCCAACGCTTCGACTTGGCGGGATATCCGCCCGGGCGCGGGCCTATTGCGCGCATCGACTTTTTCCACCAGCGATGGGCGAAGTAGAAAACCGCGGTTATGAATGCCAGGAGTACGGCCAGAATGATCAGAGCCTGGTCCTTCGCCGCCTGGTATTCGTTGAACCCCGGCTGTCCGGATGCCAGTTCCCCCGAAACCAGGGGCCCTGTCACGTCCAGCAAGTATTGCAGCGTCGTCATGAATGTAACCATCAGCAGAACGATGGGCGGAAGCGCGATCACGAAGTATTTGAGCCCTATTTTGTTGCACCGCTTGTTCCAGGCTTTCGTCTGTTCCTTCTGTCCTGCTGCTGCCGTCTCTGTCATTTGCTCCCCAATTGGTTTGTCCTGGCAACTCTCGCAGTCCCGATTGTCATCTATGGCCTGATGCCGCACCTGCATCGGTTACGTATCAGCCTGCTGACGCGCGCCGCCGTCGCTAAGCCGTAGGCCCTATAAGTGGTGGCCTCATTCTGCCTTCGACGACGCGGGGTAGCGGAAGACCTCTACCGTGTCGCCGCGGTAGTGGAACCGGAAGATGCTCCCATTCGGAAGACGTTCCCTGCCGTCGTCCACCGACAGGAAGTCCCCGTTGATGTCTGCAAAAAGATCGACCCCAGGCGGCACACAGTTGGCGCCGTCTACACGGGGACCGGAACGGTCGATGATCATGAAGCACTGGAAGCCCTGACCGTCCACTGAGAACCAGGGTTCGACCCCCCGATACGGTTGATAGCCGCGGAAGCTGGATTGGCCTTCATCCGCGCCCAGGAATCCCAGCACCGAGAGCACGACGCCGTCTGCCTCGTCTGCGATTGGATGCAACGTGGCATCGGGATGGGGTGTTGCAGTCCATGCCACGGCGAACACACCGGCAAGAAAGACGGCCAGCGCGCCGGCCACAAATGAGTAGCGTCGGGCACGTGTCGCCGTGAGACGACGCCAGGTCAACGACGTCCATCCAATCCTGGACTCCGCCACGGGCGCGATGCTGGTTGCCGGGTCCGGCCGTTCGTCAATGAACGTGGTCCGGGTGGAGTGAGCAACTGACCCGGAATCCGGTGCTGCAGCGGGTCCTCTGACGTCGGTGCCGGTGACGGCGTGCGGACTCGCGGTGCGCGCCGCCTCAAGTTCCGCCAGTCTTGCCAGTGCTGCCGGGTCGGACTGGATATCCGGGTGCGGACCGTATGCCCTCCTGCGGAGCTCGTCCAGCTCGCGCTGAGCGTCGGACCGGGGTGAGGATGGGTCCATCAGCCCTCCTCCGGAATGAGATAGACGTAAGCGTCCACCGTGTCGTAACGAAGTACGAATCGGATGATCCCGTCCCCGGCGCGTCCTTCGAATCCTTCAAACCCGTCGCCGTGTGAGGAGACGTCCATTATGAGATCTGCTGGCGCCGGAGTACAACGATATTCTGAGAGCGTACCGCTCGCCTGGTGCAATGCCACCAGACACGGCGAGTCGAACGCGTTCACCCCGGAATAGATCTCGAGACCGAGATAAGAACCGTGTCCGCGAAGGGTTGAGGCCTCCATCCCCTCAACCAGCAGTACGGGGAACTGGTTACCGGCGACGGCACCGGTCGAATGAAGAGTGGCATCAGGACGCGGCGCGGATAACAGCAGGGTCGTCATAACGATCCCTCCCGCGAGGACCAGTGCGGCACCGGCCCAGTACAGGCGACTCCACCTTGGCACCGGATGTTCCATCGAGGCAGCGTCCGCGGGGGCCTCCGAATCTGCCGCATTCCCGCTCGCGGGGGCAACCGGCAGAGAATCGACGCCAGCGCGGTCCGCCGCCTCAAGTTCGCGCAACCTCGCTAGGCCCGGAGGGTCGACACTTATGTCTGGGTCCGGACCGTATGCCCGCCTGCGGAGCTCATAAAACTCACGGTCGGCGTCCGAAGAGTGCCTGAAGCCGTCCACAGCTCAAAGTACACCCGTCTCGCGGAGCGGGTCTATACGCTCACACGGTCTCCTATCCGGATCACTGTGAGACGCTCCCACCCCCATCAAAAGCCCGGCAGGAATTAGACCGACTGGGGCAAACAGCGGCCCTGTTTCAGGGAACAACAGTGCACGGCGATATGCTGGCTTGGAGGATGATGAAATTCGCTCGGGGGCAGGATTGCGGTAGCCCTGGCCCGATGCGGATCTTGAGGAGAGACACTTGGGTACCATGGCGGAGGTTGCCCGCGCTGCGGGTGTTTCCAGGAGCACGGTGTCTTACGTTCTAAGCGGCACACGCCCGATTTCGGATGAGACACGTCAAAAGGTCCTGCGCGCGATGACGGATCTTAACTACACTCCAAATGCCCTGGCGCAGGGGTTGGCCGGTAAACGCACGGGAATCATTGCCTTGATCTTTCCGATCGGCGAGGTTGGTTTCAACCTTACCGATTTCGAGTACATCCAAGCTGCTTCCGAGCAGGCCCGCAGCGAAGGCTATCACCTGCTGCTGTGGCCCTACAGCGCGAATGACGTCCAGGAACTGCGGAGGGTCGTCAGCCAGGGCATCGTGGAGGGCGTGGTGCTGATGGAGGTGCGAACCGTGGACGAGCGGGTGTCGTTCCTTCTGGACGCGCACCTTCCCTTCACCACGATCGGTCGTACAGGAGGCTTCCAGTCACAACCATTCGTTGATGCGGACTTTGAAGCCGCCGGCAACATGGCTCTTGAGTATGTCCTTGGACTTGGACATACGGACTTGGCGTATCTGACGAGGTCACAGGAAGAACTGGATGCCGGTCACGGACCTGTCGTGAGAATGCAGGATGCTGTCCTGGCGGCGGCCGAGGCAAGGGGCGTCCGGCTGCCCGTCTTCACCGTATCTCCGACATTTAATGACGGCTGGAACGCGTTCGAGAAGATCCGGGAAAAATCACCCCGGATGACTGCTCTGTTGACGTTCAATGAGCCTGCCGTTCCGGGCTTCGTAGCTGCAGCTGCTGAGCATGGCGTCCGCATCCCGCGGGACATGTCGGTGGTAGGCCTGAACAGCAGCGATGAAGGATCCCGGACGAGCCATCCCAATTTGACCAGTTTCTCTCCGAACCACCGCGACGTCGCCAAGCTGGCGGTCAATTATCTGATCCGACGCCTCCAAGGTGAGGATCCGGCAGCATTCCAGAAGCTCTTAAAGCCTGAATTGACTGACAGGGGCAGCGCCGGCAGGGCGCCCGCTCCATCCGGTTCGTCCCCCATCACCTGACACTTCACAATTCGTGTGATCCTTGACACTCCCTGGGATGCTCCATAGTCTTTGTTGACGCGCGTCGACGAAGCGCGTCGACACGCGGGCAACGTTGCCCGATTGGGTACGGCGAATGGTCCCCGGCCCCTTTACAGAGAAGGAAATGCCTATGAGTTCGGCGAAGCAGTCCAGCATGCAGCAACCGGCGGTCGTGGGACGGAAGCCGCTGATGAACATGCGGCAGATCCTGCTGATGAATGCCGGGTTCTTCGGAATCCAGTACAGCTTCGGGATGCAGCAGACCGCGATCAACCCGGTTTACGAGTTCCTCGGCGCCAATCCCCATGACCTGCCCATCCTCAACCTCGCCGGTCCGATCACCGGACTACTTATCCAGCCCCTCATTGGTGCCCTGTCGGACCGTACGTGGAGTCCTCGATGGGGCCGCCGCAAGCCGTTCTTCCTCATCGGGGCCATCGGCTGCGCTCTCTGCCTGTTCCTGTTCCCCTTCGTCACCGCGGTCTGGATGGCGGTGATGTTGCTCTGGATCCTGGACGCCAGTAACAACACCGCCATGGAGCCCTACCGCGCTTTCATCGCCGACAAACTGCCCCCCTCCCAGCTCGGTAAGGGCTTCCTCGCCCAGGCGTTCTTCACCGGCCTCGGCATCACACTGGCCAACATCTCCCTGTTCGTCTTCCAGCAGTTCATCGAGGGGGCCACCGAAGCCGGCATCCCGTACTGGGTGGTCGGCTCATTCATGCTTGGTGCCGTCTGCTCGATCGGCACCGTGCTCGTCTCGGTCCTGACCACGCCCGAGATCCCGCCGTCCAAGGAGGAGCTCGCGGCACTGCGTGCCAAGAAGGGCGGCCTGGGTGCCGCGGTGAAGGAGATCGGCGAGGCGATCCGCGATATGCCGACCCAGCTGCGCAAGCTGGCAGTCGTTTACCTGTTCCAGTGGTACGGGATGGTCTGCTACTGGCAATTCGTGGCTCTCTCTGTCGCCCAGTCAGTGTTCCCAGGCACCCAGGAAGGCAAGGAGGACGCTGTCGCCTGGACCGGCCTGGTCAACGGCTGGTACAACATCGTCACTTTTAGCGTCGCCTTCGCGCTGGTCGCCTTCGCGCGGCGTCGCGGCGCGAAGGTGGTCCACTGCGTGTGCCTGCTGCTGGCCGCCGTCGGGCTGACGATCTTCCCGTTCATCGATAACAAGTTCCTGCTCTTCATCCCGATCATCGGCCTCGGGATCGCCTGGGCCTCGATTATGGGCGTGCCCTACATCATGGCCGTCCGGATGATCCCTTCAACCCAGTACGGCGTCTACATGGGCATCATCAACATGATGATCGTGGTGCCGATGCTGATCCAGTCGGTGACGTTCGGCTGGATCTACGAGCATCTGTTGGGAGCCAACCCCAACTACGCGATCGTATTCGCCGGTGTGCTCCTGGGTTTGGCCGCGCTCACCATGCTGTGGATCAAGGAACCGCGGATCATTAGCGACGTCGACGACGTCACCCACACGCCGATTTCCGCGCACTGAGAGGGACCTGACATGACAACTATGAAGGACTACCGCACGATCGTCGTCGGGACGGACGGATCCGGGCTCGCCGGACCTGTCGTCGCACGAGCCGCCTGGCTCGCAGTGCGGGACGACGCCGACCTCGTCATCGTCTGCGCATACGCCCGTGCTTCCCGACGGGCAGAAGCCATGAACGTCCACACTCTCGGCGGTGACCCACGCAGCGGTCAAGTGCTCGGCCGCGAGGCAGCCTCCCTTGCTGTAGAGACCGCCATGGCCACAGCCAGGGAGGAGGGGGCGACGGTCTCCGCCACTCTCCTCGTCGACGGTGAGCCAGCCACCGCGCTGATGGCCACCGCTCAAGAGCGATCCGCGGACCTCATCGTCCTCGGGGCCATCCATGACCGCTCGCTCGCAGACCGGCTGCTCGGGACAGTAGCAACCGAGGTAACCAAGCGGGCGACCTGCGACGTGCTGGTCGTCCGCCCGACCGATGACGAAGGCGACCTCGAGGTCCCCGAGGACACACCGCAGCGCTGACGGCCGACGTCGCGGCCGCCCAGACAGGCGGCCGCGACGTCAAAACGGCTTCGTCCTCCTCAACCCGACGTCGGAGAGGAGGCGGGGCCGGGTCGTCAGTAACCGCCCCTTCAGCTCTCTAATAACCAAATGGAGCGGAAAATAGGGAGCGGTCCCTTTCCGTTCCGCGGCTAATGCCCGCCTTTACGCGAAAACCAAGAGAGAAATATGGAAACCCTCACAGAGCACAACCCGTCAATAACTGTTGTTGTCACCGATCGAGAAAGTCTGGACAGTCAACTAAACGCCGCCGTGTCTGCCATCCGTGATAGATCAACGGGGGAAAGGCGACGGGGAATTCTTGTTACCAGGCACGCTGCCGATGAATTCACGGTGGCACTCAGCGATAGTGTCCCTTTCGGTATGACCCACGAGAATCACGCTTGGTAATTTCAGAATCCCAAATCCGTATCCCGCTAATACGTGACCCTGCGCGCTTTCGCTCCGTGTGCATGAAAATAGAGGCCTTTATGACTACCCAGCCGGTCCTCACGCCAACCATGCGCGCGGACCTCAAGCACATCAACCACCGGCTCCTGGCCGCGCACCTCGCTCAGCGATTTTGACAGGCAATGGCTGGCGGCCAGCCCCTTCTGCGTCATCTCGACGACGGACGAGCATGGTCCCGTGGGTGCATCACCGAAAGGCGATCATGCCGGTTTCATCCAGGTGTCGGCTCTGGTGATTCCTGGGCAACCGCGCGTCTTTGGGCTTTCGGGACCCAGGGAGTCTCTCGGGGCTTGACCCAGCAAAGTCGCCCTCCTAGCGTGGTGGCAAGTGAAAGGAGCCTTACGATGACCATGTCGCATGAGACCGCACTAGCGGAGCTGGCCGAGCATTTCAAGCCGGTCTTCGAGCAAAGCCCTGACGGCGTTTACCTCTGGTTAAACGAACAGCACAAGGTCTGCAACCAGCGGTTGGCCGCCATGTTCGGGTACGACGTCCGCGAGTGGAAGGAGGCCGACGACTTCGCCGACACGTTCATCGCGAATGAGAGTCGGTCATTGTACGTCTGGCACTACCAGCACCAAGTCGGCGGCCTGCAGTATCCGGTGTCCTTCCGCTTCCGCGGCAAGCGCAAGGACGGGTCAACTTTCGACGCGGAGACGGACATGATTCCGCTGACGTACGCCGGGCATGTCGTGGCCTACCACTTCGTCCGCCAGATCGGCGCCTAGCTACAGGGGCAGATTGGGGGCGATGAGTGCACCGCCCCAACCCGTTCCGGTGAAGAAGCTCCATCAGCAGGCGAACTGCCCCATTGTAGCGGCGGTACTCCAGCGTGTATCCGCGCACAGCGCCGCCGGACGCACTGGTGGTTAGTGAATCCCTGAGATGATGCTGGTCCTCGTCATGGATAGTCAGGGCCTAGGAAATCGGGGCTCCCAACCGCGAGTACGGGCAGCGTCGGTAAACTCCCTGTGACTCGCAGCGATAAGTGGCGGTCTTGCCCCGCGAGGGGTATCCACTTTCGGCGATTCTCCTGGCTGGTGTGGCGATCTGAACGATCCCGACGAGGGTTAATTAATCGGACAGCATCAGTATCAAGACGTACATATCCTCAGTTCCAATGACGCGGCTCATGTGGCCCTTCCCGGTGGTGTCCTCAGCGAAGAGAACCGTTCCTGGCACCAATTCCCTGGCTTCGCCGTCGCTGGCGACCATCTCGCCGGACCCCGAAAGGTAAATTGCGAGCAGGCGCTGTGGAACCGAGTGCCAGTCGCCATGCCAGCCGGGATGGACGCGCTCGAAGCTGAACGCAGCGGAAGGCTGCGATGGTGAAAGTAGAACCGGTGGCGCGGGAGGGACAAAGTCAGCCGCCTCGAACGGGATCTCCAGATCCTCAAAATGAGACTCGCCACCTGCATCGGCGTAGATCCTTATAAACGACACCATCACAACTCCTCTGACTTACGTGCCGGCTGCCTGTTTTCAGCGGTCATGGCCGTTAGGACGTGCAAGCAGGACGTGCAGGCTGCCCATGAGCAGTATCCAATCAGCCCAGGGAAGTTAGGAGTTCGTTGCAGGCTTGCTCGCAGCGCTCGCACGCCTCGGCGCAGATCCGGCAATGCTCATGCCTGCCCGCGTGGTGTTGGCATTCATCGCCGCATCCCTTGCATACGGTGGCGCAGGCCTGGAGCATGGCCCGGGTGATGTTGGCGTCGTAGCCGGTGTGGCGGGAGAGGATGTTTCCTGTTGTGGTGCAGATGTCCGCGCAGTCCAGATCTGTGCGTATGCATTTGGTCAGCTCGGCCACCATGTCCTCGCTAAGGCATGCATCTGCGCAGGCAGTACAGGCCTGTGAACAGGCGTAACAGGCGGCGATGCATTCGGCCAGTTTGTGCTGATCAATGTCGCCAAGGTCTTTGGGGTAGGCGTCGAGCAGTTTGTGGGTGGTCCCGTGGGTCATTTTGTACCCTGTCTTCCAGGGGCTGAGTAGTTGGAAAAAGGTCCGAACCCGGCCCAGCCCGGGCTCCGGAGCCGGAGGTTAAGGGCCAGAGTGGCCGCATTCACCATTGAGCTTGAAATCAGATATTGCCGGGCTCGAGAAATCCTGGAAGCCGTCTGTGATCACGATGAGTGAGCGTAGGGAGCTTCTATCCGAATGGCTGCCGTATCCGGGTGTCACGCCGGGCGGATCTGCGACGTCTCCAAGTGGATGATGGTCAAAGGCGGTCTGCGAGGCGCAGTCAAAGGATTCCACGATCGGGTGGATCGTTGCCGACGCTGCCGGTGCAAATCCTAAGGCTCCCAGGAAAACGATGGCGGAAACCGCAAGCGATCTCTTAGTAAGATTCATTAGCTTTCTCCTCTAGTAACGGGAGCGCGGGCTGCGCTCCGAGCTCCATTAACGTCTCGCTTTGATGGCAAAGCAATAGCCGCCGAAAAGGCTGCCGCCCCAGACGAAATCAACCACCACACCACACAATGCCAGCCAGTCAAAGACGACCGTTTATTGCAGCCCGGCGAGGCCGTGGGGCGTTTGTTAAATCCGCACGCGAGTTCGATTTCCGGTGCTCCCGGGGGAAGATAGCTCCTTTGTAGACACCATTCCTGAACGGTGCCACCATGGCCTTATATAGCGCTTGGCGCGCCGCGCCGGCGTAGAAGCGAGGCTGGAGGAACCAATGTCGGGGTCCGATCTCGATCTTGTGGTGGAACAGTATCATCGAGCGCTCGACGCTATCGTGCGGGGAGACTCGGGGCTGCAGAAGAAGATGTTTTCGGGGCGGGAGGATGTCTCGCTAGCCAATCCCATCGGCCCGCCGGTTCGGGGCCGGAGCGCAGTTGAGCAGGCGATGGATCGGGCGGTTTCTCAACTGAGGGAAGGCGAGCCCACGACCTTCGAACGAATCTCGGAGTATATCGGGACGGACCTCGCATACATTGTCGAAATTGAACGGGCTCAGGCCAAGGTCGGCGGATCCGATGAACTATCCCGGATCTCTCTTCGAGTGACGACGATTTTCCGACTGGAAGACGGTCATTGGAAGGTTATCCATCGTCATGCAGATCCGATCACATCGCCGCGGCCGATCGAGTCCATCATCCAGGGTTAGATCGAGCGCCTCAGGACGTCGCTTCCTGCGGCCGGGACGAACGGCTCACCCCAACCGTCCTCGAACTCCTCACAGACAAAACATGACCGCCCCAAAGCTCCTCTTCGTCGTGGACCGTCACTGGAAGCGCCTCGGAAGGACACTGGACCTTGGCGACTTCACCGACGCCCAAGCCTTTGCAGCAATCGTGCGGACAACCCGCGGCAACTTCCGGCTCCTCGATCCCGTATAACTGCCCGATGAAGGTGCCTTATTCGCTACGGTCAGAAAGCGACCCTTCTGCGCATTTTCGGTGAGTTGGCGAAATCGTGGTCAGACGTGGTGGACGCCATCTGCAATGCTGTTCCGCATGACGATCACTTTTGAATGGCGCGGTGCGGCGGAAAACGAAGAGATCGGTCGGCTGCACGCGGAAGGCTTTGATCATGCCTACGATCCAACCGACTGGACTGGCCTGCTCTCGCGGCACAGCCTGGGCTGGGTCACCGCGCGCGATCATGAGGGCCTCGTCGGCTTCGTCAACGTGATCTGGGACGGTCAGGCACACGCTTTTATCGAAGACACGTTGGTTGCTGATCGTGCCCGTCGGCAAGGCGTCGGGAAACGGCTCATTGCCGTGGCAACGGAGGAAGCCAAGGGAGCAGGATGTGAATGGCTCCACGTTGACTTCGACGATCACCTGAAGAGTTTCTATTACGACGCCTGCGGCTTCAGTCCCACGAGTGCCGGACTTATCCAGCTCCGATAGTTGCTGGCGGGACAAGGATCTTACCCAGCCCCGTCCGTAATCCATCCCGTGAGCGGCAGAATGCCAGCGGCAATGTCCTGGACGCTACGGTTGTCTGTGGGTCGCCGATGGACCCAGTCTGGTGTGAGGCGCTCAAGTTCCCCGGCGGCATCGTTGCTGCGCTCAAGATGCGCCTGCAGGTCACTTCCCTGTTCGCGGATGCGCAAGCGCGCCGACGCTGTCTCGTCCGTGGCGGTGAGCAGAACAGCAGTGACTTTGGGACCATCCCCCATGGCGGCCGCCAGCTCCTCGGTGAATCTGACGCTGACGGTATTGGTGTAGATCATCCGCCGGTAGCCAAGTGCCCGGTAGTTTGCCCAAATCGCAGCCAGGTATTTCTCGGCCAGGTGGTGCTCCCACGGGTGTGGGAAGGCAAGGTCCAGGTTGTCCCCTTCGATGACACAGTGCTTGATGTTCAGGGCGGCGAGCTGGGTATGGAGTTCAAACGCCACAGAGCTCTTCCCCACGCCGGACCGGCCGCCAAGGAAAAGAACTTCACTCCCCGCGTTCATCTAGTGGGCGGGTTCCAGTGCCAGTTTCAGTCCGAAGCCCACAAGTACGGTTCCGGTGATGCTGTCGATGAAGCGGACGCTTCGGGCACCCTTGAGCCAGCGGGCGGCATAGCCTGTGCCGAAGATCAGCAGGGTAAACCAGACCATGGCCAGCAGGCAGTGAACGCCGGCGAGCAGAACGCCCATCAACAGCGGCGAGGCACCTGCGGGGATGAACTGGGGAATGGTGGCGATGTAGAAGACGCCCACCTTGGGATTGAGCAGGTTGGTTCCGGTGCCGGTAAGCCAGCCTTTGAACAGCTCGTTTTTCCCGGAGATGAGCGCAGCCGCTTCATTTGCCTGGGTGGCAGGCTTATTCGTTTTTCGCAGGCTCTTCCACAGGAGGGACGCCCCCAACCAAACCATGTAGGCCGCTCCGGCGAGTGTCAGCACGCGGTAGGCCAGCTCCGAGGCGGCCAGCAGTGCGGATACGCCGACGGCGGCAGCTGCTCCCCAGATCAGGGCACCGGTGTTGATACCCAACGCTGTGGCGAACGCGACGCGGCGTGACTTGGAAATGGATGACCGGAGCACCAGCGCGGTGTCCAGGCCGGGGACCAACGTCAGAAGCCCGGCAACCAGCCCGAAGGAAAGAACAGCTGTCATGAGAGTCACTGTTCAAGGGTAAGTGTGGAAAAGGCTGCAACCGTCACAACGAAGCTTGGCCCTTACGGGAGAATGACCCCATGCTTCCGAGTCCCGATCTCCTGCCCACGCCGCCGAACCGTCCTCCTGACATTGAAGATGACTTCTCCGGCCAACTGCGTACCGACTTATGGGTGGACCACTACCTGCCGCACTGGACCACCCCGGACCGGTCAGCCGCCCGCTACGAGACGACGCCGGCAGGGATGCAGCTGCGCATCGACGCCGATCAACTCGACTGGCGCCCCGAGGACGCCCCGTTGCGGGTCTCCAACCTCCAGACGGGCAACTTCTCCGGCCATCTTGGGTCGAGTGTGGGTACGCACCGTCACCGGGAGGACGGACTGAGTGTTCGTACGCCGACCCCAACCCAGCTTCTCTGGGCGCCGTCGGCGGGCCGCGTCGACATCACCGTCAGCGCCTCCCGAGACGAGGGGTGCATGCTCGCCGCCTGGCTTGTCGGCACCGAGCATCTGGATGCCCGGCATGCCGGTGAGGTTTGCATCTTCGAGATCGACGCTGCCGCCGTCGGCCCCACGACTTCCGCACGATCGGGGGTGAAAGCCCACGGCGATCCGAACCTCGTCACCGACATGACCACCGTCGAGATCCCCGTCGACGCCTCCAAGCCGCATACCTGGACGGCGATCTGGGGCAACGGCCAAACAATCATCGGCTGCGACGGCCTCATCCTTCGGCGCATTCAGCAGGCCCCGGACTACCCGCTCTTCCTCATGGTGGACCACTTTGAGATCGGACCGCCCAGTGGAACCTATCCAAAAACTGCGACCCTCCACCGTCTCCAGGGCTGGACGGGCTGACAGGTCCATAAAACATGGACGGGGCCACGCCGTTCACCGCCTTCCGCAGGGTCATTCTGCCGCTGGCGGTTCCGGGCCTTGCCACAACGGCGATCCTGATGTTTATCTCGGTTTGGAACGAATTCCTGCTTGCCGTCACCCTGACCACGTCCCCGGAGGCCCGCCCTGTCCCGGTAGAACGTCACAAAACTTGTCCAGATACAACACCAAGAACAGGAAATACTCCGTGAACAACCAGCAGCAGCCAGCCATACTGCAAGGACCATCAGGCAAAGAACTGCGGGTCGGCGTCGTCGGCATTGGCTGGGCGGGGCAGCAGCACCTCAAGGCCTACCACTCCCTGGAAGGCGTGCGCATCGTGTCCCTGGCAGGGATGGAACAGGACCTCCGCGATTCCCTGCAAGCCGAATACTCCATCCCGAACGCCTTTGACGGCTGGGAAGAGATGCTGGAGCACGGCGGCCTGGACGCGATCAGCGTGGCAGTGCCCACGTTCCTGCATGCACCCATCGCCATTGCCGCCCTTGAAAAGGGCCTGCACGTGCTCAGCGAGAAGCCGATCGCACGCAACGCCGTCGAAGGCCAGGCCATGGTGGACGCTGCCCGCGCAGCAGGACGCGTCCTGGACATCGCCTTCAACCACCGGCGCCGCGGGGACATCAAGGCGCTCAAGGAAGTGATCGACGACGGCGGCGTGGGACGCCCGTACGACGCCAAGGCATCCTGGCTGCGCCGCTCCGGCATCCCCACGCTGGGAAGCTGGTTCACCAACCCCGAACTCGCAGGCGGCGGCCCGCTTTGAGGTAGAGGACTTCGCATCTGCGTTCCTGCGCCTGGAA
Organism: Arthrobacter sp. CDRTa11; assembly: GCF_026427775.1. NCBI lineage: Bacteria > Bacillati > Actinomycetota > Actinomycetes > Micrococcales > Micrococcaceae > Arthrobacter > Arthrobacter sp. CDRTa11. The sequence continues at coordinate 4,620,672 of NZ_CP044532.1, forward strand.
GGCGGCGGAACGCTGCTGATCGAGGCGGGCTGGGCAACGTACCGGGACACAGACGACCTGCTGGACTTCACGGTCTACGGGACCGACGGCGGAGCGGAGCTCAAGGTGCAGGGTGCACCATTCGCGCCGGTGGGCCGGCTCAGGGTGTTCACGGAAAAGGACGGCGAAAACGCGGACTATGTGCCGACTGCCTGCCCGGCCGGGCACACGATGCCGTCGTCGAAGATTTTGTGACTGCCGTCCGCGGCGGGCCGGGGGCCTGGGGTGAACATGACGGATCGCTGGCGCTTTACCGCGCCCAAATCATCGATGCGTGCTACCTGTCGGCACGCGAACAACGGGAGGTTCGGCTCTAATGAACGGCAAGCTGAGAATCCGCGTCTGGAACGAGGGCGTGCACGAGGCACTCAATGAGCCCTCCCACATCGGCGAGATCTACCCTGACGGCATCCACGGTGCCATCGCTGCAGGCCTGCGCTCCTACTATCCGGAAGCAGAGATTTCGACGGCGGTGCTGGCCACTGACGACGAACACGGGCTCAATGAGGAGGTGCTCGCGGAGACGGACGTCCTGCTCTGGTGGGGACACATGGCGCACGGCGAGGTGAGTGACGCCGTCGTCGAACGCGTCCACCGGCATGTCCTGGGCGGGATGGGGCTGATAGTGCTCCACTCCGGGCACTTCGCGAAGATTTTCACGAAGCTGCTGGGAACCAGCTGCTCACTGGCGTGGAGGAACGACGGCGAGCGCGAGCTCGTATGGACCGTGAAACCGTCGCACCCTATCGCCGAAGGGGTGGACAGCCCCATCGTCATCCCCGAGCAGGAGATGTACGGCGAGCTGTTCGACATCCCGGACCCGGACGACCTGATCTTTATCAGCTCCTTCGCGGGCGGCGAGGTGTTCCGTTCCGGCCTCACGTTTACCCGGGGTAAGGGGCGCATCTTCTACTTCAGCCCCGGCGACCAGGAGTACCCCGTGTACCACCACCCGCAGATCCAGCGGGTTCTGGCCAATGGGGTGAAGTGGGCAGCCCAGCCCGGGCTTCACCGTTCCGCCCCGGCCGTGAGCAACACTCCGCTGGGCTGGTTCGAGGAGGCCTAGGCGGAACATGGCAGGCTTCTTCGCCGTCCCGGCCTTGCGGCACAAGGTGCCGGTGGGCGGGGGGCGCGTGAAGTTGGCCACACGACTTGGACGCATGGCCAACTCACTGGTAACTTCGATGAATGTCATCCACACGGGAGCACCGGAGCATTCAGGAGCGGCGTCAACAACTCCTCGACGCAACGGTCCAGGTTATGTGCGCAGAAGGGGTAGCGTCAGCGACCACGCGCGCCATTACCAAGCAGGCGGGACTGCCGCATGGCGCGTTCCACTACTGCTTTGACTCCAAGAACGATCTCTTCGCAGCATTGCTCGAAAGAGAGCTGCACCAGTCCATGGCAGCAGCTTTTGAACCCAGGGGCACCGGTATGGATGTCCAGCTGCGGATAGAGCGCGGACTAACCACCCGTCTTGAGGCAGTCAAGGCAAGGCCCGATTATGAACTGGCTCTGGCGGAGCTGGCCGTGATGTCACGGCGTGACCCCGAACTGCAGCATCTCACCGGCTGGGAGCAGGCAGCCTGTTTGAAAGCCCTCAGCTCAAACCTGGAGAAGTGGTACGCCGATGACGACATCCCGTGGGTGGCACCGCCGGAAAAGGTGGCTGCACTGCTCATCGCGCTTATCGACGGGATCACCTCGGCATGGCTGAACGACCGTGACGATGAACGTGCCGCCTCGTCCATTCAGTTGGGCGCGCAAGCCATTTCCTCCTTACTGAAAGGGAACACGCCGTGAAATGGCTCTTCCTCTCGGGCGCCATTCTCCTGGAAGTTGCCGCGGCGCTGTCCATGCAGGCTGCTGTCCTTGACGCCGGGTGGTACGTCCTGGTGGTCATCGGCTACGTGGGTGCTTTTGTACTCCTGGTCCAGGTTCTCAAAGCCGGAATGGCTGTGGGCGTCGCCTACGGCATCTGGGGCGCCTCAGGCGTGGCGCTGACCGCGATTCTTGCCGCAATCCTTTTCGGCCAGGCACTCACCGGCGTGATGATCCTGGGAATGGTGCTCATCGTCGGCGGGGTCCTGCTGGTGGAAATAGGGTCCCAGCGCGCCCTGGCCGCAAGAAGGAACCAGACGCCCGCAGCAGAGCGGGTGGACGCCTGATGGGCTGGGTTCTTCTCTCCATTGCGATCATTACCGAAGTCGGCGCAACCATCAGCCTCAAAGTCGCCACCGACGGCAAGAAGCGTTGGTACGTGCCGGTGGCTGTTGGCTATATTGCGGCTTTCACCCTCCTGGCAGGCGCTCTGTCGCTTGGTCTCCCCATCGGTGTGGCCTACGGCGTGTGGGCGGCGTCAGGGGTGGCCCTGACGGCCGTCCTGGCCCGCTATATCTTCAAAGATCCCCTGACACTGACCATGTGTGCCGGCATCGGCCTCATCATCGCCGGGGTGTTCCTGGTGGAACTGGGCCACTGACAGGACTGCCCTCCCCTAAGGTGCGACGGGGTAGGCACCGCTGATCGCGATGCGGTTGTAGGTGTTGATCGTCATCGTCAGCCACGTCACCGCGGACACCTGGCCGGGAGTCAGATGGGCTACAGCCGATTCGTATAGTCCCCGGTTGCTGTGGGAATCCTGGATGGTGGTGATGTACTCGGCGAGGGCAAGGGCTGAGCGCTCCTGCTCGTCGAAGTACAGGCTTTCCCGCCAGGCAGGCAGCACGCTCAGCCGCTCCGGCGTCTCGCCCTTCGCGAGTGAGTCCTTCGTATGGATCCGCAGGCAGAAGGCGCACCCGTTGATCTGCGAGACACGGATCTTGACCAGTTCAATGAGCAGGGGCGACAGTCCTTCCGCGAGCGCGGTCTTATCGGCTAATGTCCCCACCGCCGTCAGTGCCCCGTACAGTTCCGGGTGCCTGCTTCCGACGTTCGTGCGCCGGGCCTTAACTGTGGTGGTTATGGTCATTGGTCCTCCTGGTTTGATGGTGGTCAGTCAGCGCGTGTTCCTGCACTGGTTCCACCATCCATCCAGGCCCGCGGGCAGCGCGAAGGGATGGGATGAAATGGCACTGAACGTCCCACTGCTGCCATGGGCGGGCACGGAAGGAACTACTTCTCCGCCCGGTGGCTGGTCAGATAATCGGCGGTTGCTGTCCCGTCAATGGCGAATTCGGTCAGCCGCCGTAAGAAGGCCCCGTCGATGTCCTGTCCGGTAGCGATCAGCCGGTGATGGACGGCGCCGTACAGGGCGTCGATCACCGTGACCAGATCGACGTCGTCGCGAATCTGCCCGCGGCGCTGGCCCCGTCGCAGGACCGCAAGAAACCCCAGCCGGCGCTCCCGCAGCAGCGTCTGCCGGAACTGCCCGGCGAACTGTTCACTGCGGATTGCCTCAGCCAGCAGGTTGGAAACTATCGACGCCGCCCCGCCCACCTTCAGGCAGTACGTCAAAGCGACGAGGTACGCGTGCAGGTCCCGTGCCACATCGCCGGAGTCATCAACGTTGGTCAACAAATTCGTCTTGAACGTGAAGGCTTCCAGCACCAGAACCTGGCGGGAGGGCCAATACCGGTAGAGAGTTGATTTGCTCACGCCAGACGCGCGGGCAACAGCGTCCATTGTGACGGCGTCGTACGTTAAGCGGTCAACCAGGACACTGGCAGCTTTCAGAACACGAAGCCGCAATTCAGCCTCATGCGAGGCCACCAGGGGATGGGCGGGATCCGCCGCGCTTCGCTGCGCCACCCGAAACCCTGCCATCGCCCGCCGGAATCGATGGCGGCTGTCCACTCCGTCATTGGATGCACTCATGGAAGGTCCTTTTATCTCTCACGGCCCTGTAGTTGTGGAGCTTACACCCGGCAATCGAGCTTGTGATGGGAGCATGAAAGACTCGCAGAGTGAATGACGATTCAGAAGGCGCGTTGCACCATATCGAGCTGTGGGTGCCTGACCTCAAAAGAGCCTCGGCTGAGTGGGGCTGGATCCTTTCCACCTTGGGATACGAGAGGTATCAGACCTGGTCCCATGGAATCAGTTGGCTGAGAGGCTCCACCTACATAGTGCTGGAAGAATCGCCGGATCTGAGTGGCCGGCATCATCAACGAACGGCACCTGGCTTGAATCACCTCGCGTTCAAAGCAGGAGGCAGGACACGCGTGGATGCCCTTGCTGAAGAAAGTGTTAAGCACGGCTGGACGCCCTTGTTCCCGGAGAAATACCCGCATGCCGGCGGACCGGACCATTACGCTGCCTACCTGTCGAATTCAGGCGGCTTCGAAATAGAGCTCGTCGCCACCCAGTAGAACCATTCGCAGCCGTTGTTTTTGAAAGCTGCGTCCTTTCGTTGGGTGCTCAATGTTCCATACGAACAATCCATTCGTCGAGGAGACGGCCAGTCAGTTCCGGCTGGTCAAGGTGGGCGTTGTGGCCGGCTCCGTCGAGAACTGCAATGGTGGATCGCACGTAGTGGTCTGCGAGGGCGATCTGGTCGTAGAACCCGACGACGTCGTCTTGCCTTCCGGTAATAATGACAGCCGGACCCTGAAACGTGGGCGAGCGAGCCTCGGGCTCCATCCGGAACGAATAGTTGCCCGAAATCCGGTCGATGGCCTCCGGGTGAAATGCCCGCAATCCTGGCAGCACCGATTCGCGGAACCTCTCCCAGTTCTCCCGAGACTGGACCACGGCCATTTCTTCATAATCCGCCGCATCATCGAAGTCCAAGGACGCTAAAAGGTTCGGATCCCTGTGCAGGACTGTCTTGGGTGGCACACTTCGTGCCCCTTGCTCTGCCACTGCCACCGGGCAGATGAGTGCCAGACCCAGAACCTGATCGCCAAATTCAGCAACAATGTATCGGGCGATCATTCCGCCGAATGAGTTACCCAGCACCGCGAACTTTTCATTTCCAAAGGTGTTCCTGGCGAAAGCCACAACCGCTTCGGCCACGCTGTCGGCGCTGTCTATTTCCGGGCCCGCTGCAGACTTGCCCATGCCCGGCAGATCGATGTACACCCGCCGCCAATGTCCCTGCGCGGCGAACACCGGATCGAGCGCCAGCATGAGGTGATGATCGACGCAGAACCCATGGATCATCAGGATCGGGGTACCCGACCCATATTCAACGGAATGCACCCTAGAACGCTACACCCCGACGTCGGCCCCTAGGCTGGGTACCTACATACGCCTACGCCTCTCCGCGCCAATGCGGAGCTGAGAAGAGGATGACATGACCAGCCCGGACCTTCACCGGTGGCCTCCCGGCCACGGCACACATCGCCGATCAGAGGTGACGGCGGTGGTCGGATATGGCGAAGCGGTGTGGCAGCGGGTCGCCAGCGAAGTACTCCTCTGGAAGGTAAAAACCGCGAGTGGTTTTGCTGTGGACTCCACGGGTCCGGTGTCGCCCGGCGACCGTGTCACTGTCACGGCGGGCCTGCTCGGTCTGACGATTGTGGAACCAGTTCAAGTCGTGGCTGTTGTGCAGGAGCCAAACCGGAGCGGGTTCTCCTACCGCACCCTGCCGGGACACCCCGTCCATGGGGAGGAAGCGTTTATCGTCCACCGCCACGGCGATGAAGTCCGGCTCACCATTCGCTCACTCACCGGGGCGGCGTCTAGGCATCCGTGGCGGGGGCTCTTCCCACTCCTCCTGGTAGCCCAACGAATCGTACGACGGCGGTACTTGCGAGCGTTCCGCTGATAAGAAGCGGGCCTTCCGCTTGGCCGTTCCCAGGGGATCCTCAGTCATTCCGTCCCGCTGTTGACCTTGCCCTTGTGTTCGGGGATTGTTGGTGCGATGACGCGGGGGAAGAAAAGCATCGTCTTGTTGTTGGTAGTTTCAGCGTTGGTGGTTGCGGGGATTCTGGCTGGCGTGAGGCTCTGGCACGTACACCTGCAGACCTCCGATTGGACCCTGTGGCCCAGGGAAGTTCCGTCCAAGGTTCAGTTTGCCGATCGTGAATACAATTGCGGCCCGGATGCGAAACCGGCCCAGCGCGATCTGAGCGAGCTGACCCCGCAGGGCCGGACCGCCGGCGGTGCAGAGATCTATGCGCAGCCGCCTCGAGCCGAAGCGAGGGTCTATATTGTGGTGCGAACCAGCGAAGGAACCTTCCCGTGCCCCCTCATGGGCGGGCCTTAGTACGGGCTGGGCGCATGGAATGAATGGGCATCTTTCCCGTTAGGGTTGCCAGATGGACATCCTGATCGCAGCTGCAGCGGTGCTTGGTGCGCCAACTGCTTTGGCGGCTGTCTGGTTCTGGTCCTCACGCAGGAACCGGCGCAACGGCACCAGACGCGCAGGAAGCGGTGACCTGCTTGGAATTGCGGATGAAGTCTTCCGCCCGCAAACCCATCAAGCCCAGCAGATTCAGAAGATCCAGCATGAGCTTCCAGCGCCTGCCCCCTCCCCTGGTGACCCGCCTTCTTCCACACCCTGAGGTGCTGAAAAGCGATTTACGAACGGGGCCGTCGTCGTGTGATGAGGCGGGCTCCATAGCCGAGGAGGCCCGCAGCGCCCGCCAGCGCCAGTACGGCACCGAACGCGATGATTTGGCCCAGGAACATCACGGCTGCCACTCCGAGGGTGGCTGCGTATGTCAGGGTAAAGGTGAGGGTGGACGAGTCGTTCATCGCCCCTGGCCCCTGAAGCGCTCGAGATGACCCGGCTGCGCTTCAGCTGTGCACCCGTTAAGTGACTGCAACGGCCGTGTATTGCGTAAATTCATAGCTCCCCCAAGCTGTTTCCCCAGCGGCCAAGTCTACCGGGGCGGATCCGGGTTCAGCACCAAAGACGGCCCGTGCCATCCGTCCGCTTCCTCGGAACTGGCCACAGAAGGCGGTACCAGCCAGGCAACCGCCGAATGTTCTGACGGCGGGGGCCGCCGTCGTCCTACTCTTCCTAGGGGGTCCCGACCCTCAAGGACGCCGGCAGCTGATCCACGAGCATTGCCGCGTCTACCGGCTCCGATGTATCGACGCCAAAAGTTTGCCCGATCCCAAGTGGAACGGCATTCGCCGACCATTCGTCCCAGTCTTGACCTTTGGGAACCGCTGGATGAATCTCGTGTCTCTGACGATCCAGGTAGCGTCTCCAAGCAACGTTGGAAGGAACTCCACACCAAATTTCAACGACATCCGGAGTGCCCGACAGAGCTAATCCCTCAAGGACAAAAGCAAGATCACGGGGCCGGTACCACCAGGACTCCACGATGACCGTACCCGGAATTGCCGACACGAGCTGCCACATCGTCTCTGAAGAAATCCCGCCCAGCCTTCTGCTGCTAATTCGTCCCTGACTAATTTCTGCAAGGGCTTCTTTGATGTCGTCCTTGGAAACAACAGGTACATCCAAGGTTCTGCCCAGAAGCTTGCTCAGGGTGGTCTTACCGGAACCGGGAAGACCATTTATCAAAATCACGGATTCAGCCATACCTTCATTGTGGCCCCTGGCCCGACAGCACGCCGAGAGGGGCCCGTCCCGTACTCGGGTCAGCAGCATCAGGTCAGTGTCCTGGAAGAAAATGCGCCAAGACGGTTGTTGCCACCTGGCGGGGACTGCGGTCTGAGGTCTCAATAACGGCCTCGTCCAAGTCTGCATCGGATAGTGCTGAGTTGAGTTCCCGGTACCTCTCGAGATGCCACTTGAGGCTGGAGTCTTGCTCCGGTGTATATCGGCGGCGAAGGCGCGCCTCCATGTCGCTGTCATCAGCCACGAGCCGAACGGATCGTATCCGTAAGCCGAACGCGTCCTCATACCGCGCCCAATCTTGCCGGCTGGCAAGGACACCGCCCACAACGAGTTGCCGAGGTCCTGCGCTTTTGTAGTTTCGCCATACGGCGGCCATGTTTGCTGCCTCCGTCATCAGGTTGGCAGGGTCCCGAACGGAGGAAGGCCAAGAGCGGTGAAACCAGTCAACGTCCATCAGGCTGAAGGGTCTGCCCGCTTCGGCCAGGAGGTCGCCAACGTGATCCAGGGTGGACGTTTTCCCGGCGCCGTAGGATCCGTTGAGGAAGATCGCAAAGTCAGTGTGGTCCAAGTGAGGCTTCTCTCTGTAGCTGAGGCTTATCAGGGCTGCCTGGAAGGATGCCAGCGGAGCCACTTGTCCTCGACAGCCTCGATCACGTCCACGTCATGATATTTCGCAAGGAGAAGCACATGGGCGAAGACATCCGCTATCTCAGCCTCGAAGGTCATCTCGATCTGCGCGTCCGTCAGGCCCTTTCGCCGGGCCTGCCCTGTCTTCATGAGATAGGCCTGCGTCAGTTCGCCCAGCTCCTCATGAAGCTTGAGAGTGAACCAGTTCGAATCACGCTCGATGCCGTTCTTGCCCGCATATTCCACGGAAACTTCTTCGAGCTCCTGGGCCAATAGGTTCATATCCATGCGCTAAACCCTATTCCTCGTGATGAGGATGCTTGCCGCCTGACCATCTGACCCAACTGACGGTCCTGCATCCCCGCTCTGAAATCACTCCCGTGGTCTAGTGGAATCATGCCGACCAACATCGAAATCAAGGCGCGCGTTCATAGTCTCGAAAATCTGCTGCCGGCCGTCGCGTCCATGGCAGACAGGGAACCGGAGCACGTTGAGCAAGACGACACCTTCTTCTCCTGCCCCAACGGCCGGCTCAAGCTACGAGTGCTTTCCGATTGCCACGGGGTGCTGATCTACTACCGCAGGGCAGATGAAGCCGGCCCGAAGCCTTCGTTCTATCTACATTCAGAAACGTCAGACCCAGACGGGCTCCGATCAGTCCTGACTGATGCCTATGGCCAAATCGGCCGTGTTCGAAAGGACCGCATCGTGTTTCACGTAGGCCAGACGAGGGTCCACCTCGACCGCGTAGAAGGATTGGGCGAGTTCCTGGAGCTGGAAGTCCCTGTCGGAGGCACGCTGGAGCCTGTCACTGCGGTCTCAGAAGCCCACCGCCTGCTTGCTGCTCTTGAGATCGACCACTCCTCACTCATCAAGGGGGCCTACGTTGACCTCCTCGCTGCTGCGGGCGCCGCAACGGAGTAGACCCCACGGCTCCGCGGTAGTCATTCAAGGCATGCCGGCGGGGTCGTCAGCGCCCAGCGGGGAGCTGGTAGATCGCCACGTGGATCTTTCCCGAGTCTTTCGGCGGGATGACTACCCGGAATGCCGGCCCCCGTCCGGAGTCTGTGTCTTTGGAACACAGGGTGGAGCCTGGCTCAATCCCGACGCCGCGCAGCACCTTCGCGTCCTGCCCAACGATCTCCGCATTGGGGGCCACCATCGAACCCGCCGACGCACAGATGGACTTCATCTCCTCCGTGTCGGCCGTGAAACTCGTCAGGGAAGCACCGGCAAAAGGCTCAAGCGGAGTCTGGTCCACCGCAATGCCGTCGGCACTCGCCGGAAGGCTTAGGACCAGCGGTGCAAAAAGCGCAGCCGCCAGGCTGCTTGCGTCGCCGGGGGCAGGGGAATCCATGGTCATGTCAGGTCCTGTCGTCGTAGTGCCGGAGGCTTCCAAACGGCTGTCTGCCGGTGTCGTGCCTCCCGGCCGCGCGACACCGGGGGTGGCGCATCCGGCCAGCAAGATGCCGGTCACGGCCAGGGCCGCCGTCGCCATTCCTTTGCGCGCCATCACTTTGGCACGTCCGGAGCTGTGGTGAGTTGAAGATTCGCCTGTCATGTTGTAATTCTGCGCGATCCCTACTTCGTTAAGGCGGGCATCGCGCAACTGCCCCACGGTCCATCTATTGTTAAGCGCATAGGCTCAAGGGGAAGGGGGAGTGATGGCAGTGGTCAAGGGTCCGACTGTTTATGACGTCGCGGAGCGTGCGGGGGTTTCCATAGCCACCGTTTCCTTTGCATTCAGTCAGCCTCACCGCGTGAAGGACTCAACGCGGAACACGGTCCTGAATGCTGCGCGCGAACTTGGATATGTGCCCAGTGCCAGTGCCCGGGGCCTGGCCAAAGGGCGCACAGGAGCCCTGGGGCTCTTCGCGTTCGACTTCCTGAATTTTCTCCCCGATGCGGAGGGCATGAAGAAAGACCGCGCGGCCGCTGTGGTGGCGCCTAATGATGATTGCCGGCTGTTCCCGGTCTGGGTTGACGAGGTTCAGCGGGGCGTTCAGTTGGAGAGCTTCAGCCGGGGCTACGCACTGATGATCGGCGGAGGCAACAAAGCCAGCAGCGAAAGGGCAGTGACTGACATTGCCGGACGGGTTGACGGTTTGATTATTTTTCCCCGCACAATTCCCGCAGAGGTAACCCGACGCATCGCAGCCCGCATTCCCGTTCTTGAACTCGCTGACCCGTCCGGCATCGACGAACTCCATCACGTGACGGTGGACAACGCCGACGGCATGCGGCAACTCATGGACCACCTGATCGGCGTCCACGGGTTCCGGAGACTGAGGTTTGTCAGCATCCCGAACGTGGAGACGGAAGCCAGGTACAACGCGTTCGCCGCCGCCCTGTCCGCCCACGGACTGGAAGTGCTTCCTGCGCTTGAAAGCCGGCCGGGCGCCACTGCTGTGACTGCTGACCTGATCGCAGATCTCCTGGACGCCGGAACCCTACCCGACTGCTTCGTCTGTGCCAATGACGAGGAAGCGCTGGTGGTTATGGAGACACTCAAGGCCGCCGGGATCTCGGTCCCGGGCCAGGTGGCTGTCACCGGGTTCGACGGCGTCGTCGCCGGCCGCCTGGTCCGCCCCACCTTGACCACGGTTCGCCAGCCGATGGAACTGATGGGGCGGACGGCCGTGGAAATCCTCGTGGACGCCATCACCAACCCCGCTGCAGCCCCAGTGACCAGCAAGCTGCCGGTACAGCTTGCTGTGCGGGAAAGCTGCGGCTGCCGGGTCGATGTAACCTAACATCCCGATCTGTAAGAACTGTTGCCAAAGTCACAGTAATGCGCTTAGATTAGTTTCACATCCCGATCTAAGCGCATTGAAAGTCCTTTCTTTTGGATTCGCATCTAAGCGCATAAGTCGGATTCTGTACCGGCGCCGCAGGGCGTCTGACTGAAGGGAACAACGATGATCCAAACCACCCTGGACACGCGTGTCCGAATAAGGAAAATTGCGGCGCTTGGCCTTGCCGCCGGCCTGTTGCTGACCGGTTGCGGACGCGACGATGCGCCCTCCGGCGCCACGGAGACCGGCAAGGCGATCGCAGACGGAGCCGCTACCGGCACCATCAACGTATGGGCGCAGGGTGGCGAAGCGACGTTGCTCCCTGAGCTTATGAAGGACTTCGAGGCCGAGAACCCCGGGGTGAAGGTCAACGTTACCGCCATCCCCTGGGATGCTGCCCACAACAAGTACCAGACAGCCATTGCCGGAGGTACCACCCCGGACCTCGCCCAGATGGGCACCACCTGGATGACCGATTTCAGTGACGCCTTCGATACGAAGCCCGCCGAGCTTGATACGTCCGGATTCTTCGCCAGCTCCGTCAAATCAACAGAGCTCGGCGGTGCCACGCTGGGCGTGCCGTGGTACGTCGACACGCGGGTCCTCTACTACCGCAAGGACTTGGCTGCCCAGGCCGGATACCCGGAATTCCCCACTACCTGGGACGGCCTGACCTCCATGGCGAAGGCCCTGAAGTCGCAGGACGGCGTCAAATACCCGCTCCAGTTGCCAGTGTCCGGCGCCGATTCCTTCCAGTCCATGCTTCCCTTCCTGTGGTCCAACGGCGCACAGTTCATCAACGAGGACAATTCGAAGTGGACCTTTGACACTCCGGAGATTGTGGAGGCGCTGAAGTACTACCAGGGCCTCTTCACCGACGACCTGGCCAACAGAAATCCCGCAACAGGAGCGGGCGCCGGCGAAGCTGCCTTTGTCAACGGCGAAGCCCCGGTGCTGATCCTGGGACCGTCGGGCCTCGCCCAGCTCAACAAGGCAGGCGGTCCCGGTTTCGAGGACAAGTACATGGTGGCGCCGTTCCCCAAGAAGGTCAGCGGAACGTCCTTCATCGGCGGTTCCGATCTGGTGGTCTTCAAGGACGCCAAGAACCGGGACGGAGCCTGGAAGCTCGCACAGTGGCTGTCCAAGCCGGAAGTCCAGATCAAGTGGTACAAGGCATCGGGGAGCCTGCCCGCGCTGGAGAGTGCATGGAAGGACCCCGCCCTGGCCGACGACAAGAAGCTTGCCGTCTTCGGTGAGCAGTTGAAGGACACCAACTTCCCGCCCACCATCCCCACCTGGACCGAGGTCGCGGCAGCAGCAGACACCCAGCTGGAACAGATCGTCAAGGCCGGCAAGGACCCCGCAGTGGCAATGAAAGAGCTGCAGGCCACAGCCGATTCAATCGGTACCGGGAAGTAATCATGGCCACCACAACGGCCACGGGGCAGACCGGCAGGACTCCGTCCGCTGGCCCGCCCCGGACGCCTGGGCACCGCAGTCCTGCCGCCAGGCGCCGCCGGAAGACGCTGGTGGCCTGGATGTTCGCGCTGCCGTTCGTCCTCATCTTCGGGCTCTTTATGCTGATGCCGCTGGTGTCCTCCTTCGTGATGTCCTTCACGGACTTCACCAGCAAGGACGTCCGCAACCCACTCGCCGTCGGCTTTGTCGGCCTGGACCAGTTTGCGGAACTCTTTAGCAACCAGCAGTTCCTTCACTCAATGCTCAACACCGGCTACTTCGTCGTCGTCGGAATCCCGTTGACCATGGCCGCCGGACTGGCCCTGGCGGTCGCACTGAACAACGGCATCACCCGGTTCCGGAGCGCTTTCAGGGTTGGCTTCTACACGCCGGTGGTGACCAGCATCGTGGCCATCGCCGTCGTATGGCGGTTCATCCTGCAACCGGACGGGCTGCTGAACCTCGTCCTGGGCTGGGTTGGCATCGCGGGGCCGGATTGGCTGAACAGCACGGAATGGTCCATGCCGGCGATGATCCTGATGGCTGTCTGGCGCAACATGGGCACCCTGATGATCATCTTCCTGGCCGGACTGCAGAACGTCTCCACCGAAGTCCTGGAAGCGGCCCAGGTGGACGGTGCCAATGCCTGGCAGCGCTTCGTCCAGGTCACGCTCCCCATCCTGCGCCCCACCCTGCTGCTGGGCGCGGTCCTGCTGTCGGTGGGGTTCCTGCAGTTCTTCGAGGAGCCTTTCGTGATGACCAAGGGCGGTCCGCTGGACTCCACGCTCTCGGTGAGTTACTTCACCTTCAACCAGTTCGGATTCGGTAAGTATGGCCTGGCCTCGGCCGCCAGCTACGTGCTGTTCATAGCCATCGCCCTGCTGAGCCTGATCCAGTTCCGTACCCTCCGCTCCAAAGACTGAAGCGAGTAGACGATGACCGATACAAAAACCGCTCCCGCAGCACCGGCCCGCCCCGCTGCCCGGCGGACCGTGACAGCCCGCCGGAAAAAATCGACCATAGGCAAACAGGCCTGGGTATATGGGCTGCTGGTTCTTGCCGTAGCCGCGACCATACTGCCCTTTGTCTGGATGCTGCTGGGATCCTTCAAAACCCAGGGTGAGCTCCTGCGGCGGCCAGTCACCTGGTGGCCGCAGGACCCCACCATGGACAACTACGTCCGCTGGTTCACCGACCTGCACATAGACCTCTTCTTTATGAACAGCATCATTGTTGCGGCTGTCACGGTCCTGGGGAACCTCCTGTTCTGCTCCATGGTGGGCTACGCGCTGGCCAAGATGGACTTCGCCGGCAAGAAGGTCCTGTTCCTGCTGGTGATGGTGACCCTGATGGTTCCGGGCGTGGTGACGTTCGTGCCGCTGTTTGTCATGGTCAGCAAGCTGGGCCTGGTCAACACCTATCCGGCGCTGATCCTGCCGTTCCTGGTCTCACCCCTGGGCGTCTTCCTGATGCGGCAGTTCATGATGGGGATCCCGGATTCCCTGATCGAGGCGGCCAGAATCGACGGCGCCGGTGAACTGCGGACCTTCACCCGGATTGTGATGCCGCTCTGCGGGCCGCCGCTGGCGACACTGGGGATCCTCACGTTCCTCGGCTCGTGGAACAACTTCCTCTGGCCCCTAGTCGCCGCCCAGAGCGAGGACAAGTACACGCTGCCCGTCGCGTTGTCGCTGTTCTCAACCGGCGAGAGCGCCACAGACTACGGACTGCTGCTGGCAGGCTCGGTGCTTGTCATCGCCCCCATCGTGACCTTGTTCATCTGCCTGCAGCGGTTCTTTATCCAGGGCGTCGCGGCCACCGGCATCAAGTAGGAGCCCCACCTAACACCAGCACCGCCGTCGTGCATGGCCCCCTCCTCAGCCCTCGCCCAGGGCTGGTACTCCCCCGCACCCAGACCCAAGGAAACCCATGACCATCCCCGCAGCACCGTCCTGCCCAACGCCAGGCCGGCCGGCCACCGGCCCTGTCGGAAAGTTTCGAACCCGATCCATTGCGGTTATGGCCGCGACGGCGGTCCTTGCCCTGACGTCAATCGGCAGCAGTGCGGTGGCGCAGGAGGAGCCGCCGCAGGCACGGGTGTGGCTCACCACAGTGGACCAGTCCCAGCTGCTGACGGAGCAGGCGCCCGTGACGTTTGGAACTGCGTCCTCCTCCCAGCCCACCATCGTGATCGATCCGGAGACCACCTACCAGACGATGGATGGCTTCGGCGCCTCCATCACTGACTCCTCGGCCGCCGTGATCTCCGCCCTCAGCCCGGCGGAGCGGGAGGCAACCATGCGCAAGCTCTTCGATCCCCTGACCGGCATCGGGGTCAGTTTCCTGCGCCAGCCCATTGGCTCATCCGACTTCACTGCTGCCGCTCAGCACTACACCTACGATGACGTCGAGCCGGGCGGGACGGACTTCGCGCTGCGCCGTTTCAGCATCGCCCGGGACGAGGTTCAGGTCCTGCCGCTGCTGCGCCAGGCGAAGCAACTCAACCCGGCCCTGAAGATCGTGGCCACACCGTGGAGCCCGCCGGCCTGGATGAAGACCGGTGACTCGCTGGTGGGCGGGAGCCTCAAGCCGGGGATGGAGTCCACCTACGCCCGGTACCTCACCCAGTTCGTCCTCGCGTACGCGGACGCGGGCGTGCCGATTGACTACCTCACCGTGCAGAACGAGCCGCAGTTCCGGAAGCCGGACGGGTACCCGGGCACGGACATGCCGGTGGCTGATGAGGCCAAGGTGATCTCCGCCCTCGGGCCCATCCTGCATCGGGAAAGCCCTGGCACCAAGATCCTGGGCTACGACCACAACTGGTCCACGCATCCGGGCGATATCGCGGCCACGCCCGCCGGCCAGGACCCCGAGACGGACTATCCCTCGAGGCTGCTGTCAACCAAGGCCTCCAAGTGGATCGCCGGCACGGCCTTCCACTGCTACTCAGGAGACCCCAGCGCCCAGACAACGCTGCACAACCAGTTCCCGGACAAGGGAATCTGGTTCACCGAATGCTCGGGTTCGCACGGGGCCGGCGATCCGCCCGCGAAATTCTTCCGCGACACCCTCACCTGGCACGCCCGCAACATCACGATGGGCGTCACCCGCAACTGGTCAAAGACCGCGGTGAACTGGAACATCGCCCTGGATGAGAACGGCGGCCCGCGCCTGGGCGGCTGCCAGACCTGCACCGGCCTGGTCACCACGCACTCGGACGGCTCCGTGACCACCAACGCCGAGTACTACACCATCGGGCACCTCTCGAAGTTCGTGAAGCCCGGCGCCGTGCGCATCGCCAGCACCTCCTTTGGCACCACGGGATGGAACGGCCAAATCATGGACGTCGCCTTCCGCAACCCCGACGGCTCCACCGCCCTGGTGGTGCACAACGAGAACGATGAACCACGCACCTTCGCGGTGTCGGTCGGCTCGCGCACGTTTGAATACACCCTGCCCGGCGGCGCCCTCGCCACCTACACGTGGCCGGCCTCGGAAGGACTCGACGACCACCTCGCCCCGGTGGACATCACCGGCTCGACGGCGACCGCCACCAGTGCGGCAGGTGACGCGCCGCTGGCCGTCGACGGCGACGCCTCCACCCGCTGGTCCAGTGGCCAGGCGCAGACGGCCGGCCAAAACATCACGATCGACCTGGGCGTCGAGAAGGAATTCCGCCGCGCAGCCCTGGACTCCGGCGGCAACCTCGGAGACTACGCCCGCAGCTGGCAGCTGGAGACCTCAACCGACGGTACGGACTGGACCACCCAGGCCAGCGGCGCCGGCACCGCACAGCTCACCAACATCGATCTGGCGGCCACCAAGGCCCGGTATCTGCGGATCTCCTCGACCGGAGACGCGGGCAACTGGTGGAGCATCGCCGACGTCCGTCTGTACAGCTGAGCCCGCGGGTTTAGGTATCCAGTCCCATCCATCACGCCACTCCCAAGGACACGAATGTCGTATTCACTTCAGCTTTTCACTCTCCGCAACGCCATGCAGGAGGACCTGGCCGGCACCATCCGGAGGGTGGCGGAGATTGGTTTCATGCAGGTGGAGCCGTACAACTTTGTTGCCACTGCCAAGGAACTCGGCGCGGCGCTGCGGGAGAACGGCCTGACCGCGCCGTCCGGGCATGCACCGCTGCTCAGCCAGAACCAGGACGAAATCTTTGCCGCGGCGAAGGAACTCGGCATCGGGACGGTGATCGATCCGTTCATCCCGGCCGAGCGCTGGCAGGAGGCCGAGGACATCCAGGCCACCGCCGCCGGGCTCAACGCGGCAGCGAAGAAGGGTGCGGAGTACGGCATCCGGGTGGGCTACCACAACCACCAGTGGGAACTGGAGTCCATCATTGAGGGCCGCACCGCCCTGGAGTACTTCGCGGACCTGCTGGACCCTGAACTCGTGCTGGAGGTGGACACCTACTGGGTGGCCGTCGGCGGGCAGGACCCCGTAGAGATCCTGGCCCGCCTCGGTGACCGGGTGAAGTTCATCCACATCAAGGACGGCCCGCTGAACACCGACACGAAGGCCCAGCAACCGGCAGGCCAGGGCAAGCTCGCAGTCCTGGACGTCATCAACGCCGCCACCTCCCTGGAGGTAGGTGTGGTGGAGTTCGATGACTACGCCGGCGACATCTTCGACGGCATCGCCCAAAGCCTGGCCTACCTCCAGACCGCTGCCGTGAACGCAGGAGAGCTGGCATGACCGGCACAGCCACGACCAGCGCAGGCACCGGCCGCGGCCCGGTGGGCGTCGCCGTGATCGGTGCCGGGAACATCAGCAAGCAGTACCTGGACAACCTGACCGTCTTCCCGGACCTGAAGGTTCACGTCATAGCCGACCTCTTCGAAGACACCGCCCGCGCCCGGGCAACCGAATACGGCATCCCCGAGTTCGGCGGAGTGGACGCGGCGCTGAACCATCCGGACGTCGAAATCATCGTCAACCTCACCATCCCCGCCGCCCACGTCGAAGTCGCCACCGCCGCGGTCAACGCGGGCAAGCACGTCTGGACCGAGAAACCCTTCTCCCTGGACCGCGAATCCGGGCTGGGACTGCTCAAAACCGCGGACGCCGCCGGGATCCGGCTCGGCTGCGCCCCCGACACGTTCCTCGGCGCCGGGCTGCAGACGGCGAGGCGGATTATTGAGCGGGGAGACATCGGCACGCCGCTCACCGCGATGACCACTTTCCAGACCCCCGGCCCGGAATCCTGGCACCCCAACCCTGCCTTCCTCTTCCAGTACGGTGCCGGCCCGCTCTTCGACATGGGCCCGTACTACCTCACGGCCCTCGTTCAGACCTTCGGCTCAGTCCGGCGTGTGGCTGCGCTCGGGTCAAAAGCAAAGACTGTACGTGTGGTCGGCTCGGGCCCGAAGGCAGGTGAGGAATTCTCTGTTGACGTTCCCACCCATGTCTCCGCCATGGCCGAATTCGAGAACGGCGCGTCCTCCCACAGCGTCTTCAGCTTCGAATCCCCGCGTGAACGGATGGGGTTTGTGGAGATCACAGGCACGGACGCCACCATTGCCCTTCCTGATCCCAACGAATTCGGCGGCGATGTCCGTATCTGGAGAGCCGGGGACCAGGACTGGACCTTGATTCCTGCCAGCGGCCCTGCAGACGGCCGCGGTCTGGGCGTCCTGGACATGGCGCGTTCCATCCGGGCAGGCGTTCCACACCGGGCCACCGGCAACCTTGCCTACCACGTCCTGGACACCATGGTCTCGATCTCTGAATCCATCGATTCCGGCGCTTTCATAGATGTCGAAAGTTCCGCCCCGGCCTCTGCTGCACTTCCCGAGGACTGGGAACGGTCAGTCCAGACACTCTAGGAAACCCCGCCATGTAAAGGATGCCAAGTGATACTGCCGGCCGTCAGGGGAACGCGGGCGCACCGCCCTCAGCCCAGCATTGAAGATGTGGCCGCCGCGGCCGGTGTTTCCACGGCCACGGTCTCCCGCGCAGTCAGGGGCCTTCCCAGGGTCGCCCAACCCACCCGGACAAGAATCCTCGAAATCGCCCATGCCTTGGGCTACGCTGCGTCAGCCTCTGCCGCAGGACTGGCCACAGGCAGGACGCGAAGCGTTGGCGTTGTGACTTCCTCCCTTCGCCACCCTGCATACGGCGCGGCTGTTGAAGGAGCCGAGCGGGCACTCCGCTCGCAAGGCTACTCTCTGGTGCTGCTCCATCTTCCGCATCCCTCGGCCAGTGCCCGGCTCCCCATAGATTTGAACGTGCTCTGCCGACGTGTGGACGCGCTTCTGGTCCTGGGGGCCGGCACTCTGGGAAAGGATTCGATCGAGCAACTGCAGCGGAGCGCGATGCCGCACATGGTGGTCGGTCTGCACGGCGAGCCGGACAACGATGAGCTGGAAGCTGCCACCACCGCCATTCGGCACCTGGTTCAGCTCGGGCACACGGACCTGGCCCTCTTCCACGGAGGACGTGGGGCCATGCCCCGGATACGTCCACAGGCAGGCGGACTGGATCACCGGACGAACTCCCTGGACGCTAATAGCATAAAGCTAAGGGAAATCCGGATTGAAGGTCCGGCCGGGGCAATCGCCCACAGCCGGACGGCGTTCTGCCGTCTGTGGGCCGGACCCGGGCCAAAGCCGACCGCCATAGTCTGCGCTTCCGATGAGATGGCTCTCGGCGTGTTCTTGGAAGCCGCACGGAAGGGGCTGACTATTCCTAAAAACCTGTCCCTCGTGGGAATGGATGGCCAGGACCTTGGCGAATCACTGGAATTGACCGCCGTCATTCACTGCTCAGCCCGGAGAGCCGCAAATGGAGTACAAAGTCTCCTTGCCGCTTTGGAAGGTGACCACAGCATCACCCACCCGGCCCCGTGGTCGCCAGAGCTCATGATCCGGCAGTCAACAGCAGCACCACTGGAAACGGGCCAACAGCCAGTGTGGCTGCCACAGTAGAAATCCCTTACAGGCGTGTAGGACAGAGACGTCTTGAGGCACGTTGCGGAGATCGAGTGCGTGCCGATCCCGGCCGGCAGCCTACAGTGCCGACCAGCCGCCGTCGGACGCCAGGATGGCGCCGTTAATGTTGGTGCCGTCGTCGCTGAGCAGGAAGGTGATGGACGCAGCAAGCTGCGCTGCGGTGGCGACGGCGGGGACGGTGGCCTGCATGATCGGCCCCAGACGCTCGGCGGCAGTCTTCGATCCCCAATTCGCCACGATGCCGGTCATGGTGGGCCCCGGCGCCACGGCGTTGAACCTCAGGCCCTGCGGCCCGTAAATCACTGCCGAGTTTTTGGTCAGGCCGACGACGGCGTGCTTGGACGCGGTGTATGCGGCACCGGCGGCGGACCCGCGCAGGCCCGCTTCGGAGGCGACATTGACCACCGAGCCGGCTCCGGCCTGCAGCATCAGCGGAACCACCGCACGGGTGAGGCGCATGAGTGCGGTGACATTGATGCGGAAGACGTTGTCCCACATGTCGTCGTGGATCTCGTGGATGGGAGCGAAGTTGTCCATGATGCCGGCCACGTTGGCAAGGGCGTCAACCCTGCCGCCCGCCGCTGCCACAACGGCTGCAACTGTCTCTTCCTGGCTGATGTCTCCGGCCACGGGAACGATGTCGAGGCCGCTGTTGTCGGCGATCAGGTCATCCAGCCGCTCCTTGCTGATGTCCGCCGCGATCACCCGGCCGCCCTCCTTCGCGATGCGCAGGGCCGTGGCCTGGCCGATGCCCGAAGCTGCGCCGGTAACGATGACCGTCTTGCCGGTGAAGCGGCCCTCGGTGGCGACTTCCTGCCATGACGTGCTGCTCATGCTGTGCTCCCGAACATGTTGTGCTCCCGAACATAGTGGTGTTGATGCTTTCCACCTTATGACACTCTGTGTCATTATGGAAGAGTGAATACTGGACGGATGCGAACTGAAGAGTCCACGGCTGCCGTGTCCCGCTCCACCGGACGGCCCGTCACCATTGATCCGGACGCCGTAGCCGCCGTGGCACTGCGGCTGTTCAGCGAGCAGGGCTACGAGAACACCTCCATGGAGGACGTGGCGCGGGAAGCAGGCATCGGACGCAAGAGCCTCTACCGGTATTTCTCTACCAAGGCGGACCTGGTGTGGGGCGGGATGGAGCCTGTCATTGAGGCCGTGACCCAGGAGTGGGACGATTCCCCGCGCACGTACGGTTCCGACGGCGACGTCCTGGCGGGGCTGCGGGCGGCAGCGACAGGCGGGGTCACCACCCTCCCGGATCTTTCCGTGACCCGCGGGCGGCTGCGCCTCATCGCCGAGCACCCAGACCTCTCCAGCCGGAGCTACGAATTCCTGGCGCCGCAGCGGGAGCGCGCACGCCGTCATCTGGTGTCGCTTGGGCTGCCCGATGACACGGCCCGCTACCTGTGCGCCGCTTTTCTGGGTGCGACGTTTGAGGCGTGGTTGATGTGGGCGGCCGGCGAAGACGCCGACCCGGCGCCCTACCTCGCCGCGGCGGTGGGAGTTCTTAGGGTCCCGGAAATGGACTGAGTGCAGGGCCTACCAGCGTCAGCCGCGTTTCACGTGGGGTAAAGGCAGCAACCGGGCAAGCCCCGGATACAGGGTGACCACGCCGTGCTGGTCGGTGGTCAGCTCGGCAGTGAAGTCCCGGCTCTCGGAGCTGAAGCGGACCGTGCCTACCGAGGCAAGGGAACTGCTGTATCTCTGCCTGCTGGGGAACACCCTAAGGCTGGGAACTTCCACCCAGGCCATGGTCAGCATGGTTTCCCCTTCGGACGCTCCCTGACCTCGCATTCCCTGACCCAACAGATTCAGCCGCAGGATGGGCATGGTGTTGGTCATGGGGCACAGGCCGAGGTCGCAATCCAGTGCGTCGCGGAGCTCGTCCGGGTTATCGATACCCGGCGGTGGCATGGCTGCAACTGCGAGCCCACCCTCTTCGGAGCGAACACCTCCCGATGCACCGCTTCCGGAAGCGGACGCGCGTGAACTCCAAGCGCCGTCGTCGCTGAGTTCAAGTTCGAGCTGACGGCTCCAGCCGTGACCGTGGACGGTGGCTGCGAGTCTCCTCGTGACCCAATCATCCCCCGTTTCCAGGACCCAGCTCAGCGCATACCAATCGGTGCGGGACGTCCCGTGTGCCTGGAGCCTGTCCGGTCCAAAAATGACCGTGGCCGTATCCAGCCGGCCGGGGTCGTCCTCGCCCTGCCAGGCATAGTCCCTGATGACGTCGGTGTCCGTGGCTGACTCTGGCTGCGGGTGCACCGCATCTTGCCTTGCCTGGCTCACCGCGGGCTAGCTGTCTGCAGCGTCCGGGTCTTCCTCGGGCTCAAACGTGTTCGGCTCCCCCGTGGCACCCAGGCCCACGCCCTTATCTCCGCCGGGGATCCCGCCGTCGACCTTTTGGTCTGCATCCTTGCCGGCCGGAGTTCCGCCGCCGGCTGGCTTTTGCTGCTGATCGTCGTCGGGCATTTCGTCGTCGGGCAATGAATCTGGTGAATTGATTGTCATGGCTCCTCCTTGACGGGTGGCAACCACGGTATCAGCGCCGGCAAGCATGCAGAATAGCGGAAGGGAAATCTCTTAGCCCGATACTTCTAGCCCGAAGGAAAGCATGGAATACAGGATTCTTGGCCGTACCGGACTCTCCGTCTCCACAGTCTGCGTTGGGACCAGCTCGCTGGGCAGCCACCCTGCCCCGCGCGGCACCGACACCGCAGTGGCCACCATCCGCCGGGTTTTTGAGGGTCCCTTCAACTTCATCGACACGTCCAACGAGTATGGGAACGGCGGCAACAGCGAACGCCGGATCGGTGAGGCCATTGCCGAAGCCGGCGGGTTGCCGGAAGGCGTTGTCATCGCCACCAAGGTGGACCCTATCGTGGGAACCCGCGACTTCTCCGGCGACCGGGTCCGCCGCTCCGTGGAGGAAAGCCTGGAACGCCTCGGCCTGGACCGCCTCCAGCTGGTGTACCTGCATGACCCCGAGAAAATCACGTTCGAGGAAGGCACCGCAGCCGGCGGTCCCCTCGAAGCCCTGACCGAACTCCGGGACCAAGGCGTGATCGGACACATCGGGGTAGCGGGCGGCCCGATCGACCTGGAGCTGAAGTACCTGGCCACCGACATGTTCGACGTCGTCATCAGCCACAACAGGTATACCCTGGTGGACCGGACTGCCGAACCGCTGATCCAGGACGCGATGGAACGTGGCGTCGCCTTTGTCAACGCCGCCCCCTTTGGCGGCGGAATGCTGGTCAAGGGCCCCGACGCCGAACCCAACTACTGCTACCGCCCCGCAAGCCAAGCCACCATCAGCCGCGTCCGGAAGATGGAGGCGATCTGCGCCGAGCACTCGGTGCCGCTGGCTGCCGCCGCGCTGCAGTTTTCAACCCGGGACCGGCGCATCACTTCCACGATTGTTGGCATGTCCGAGCCCGCGCGTGTTGACCAGACCCTCCGGCTGGCCGAATGGGACATCCCTGCCGAGGCCTGGGCCCGGATCCTGCCGCTCGCGGCAGCCGGAACCGGCGAACTGGACTAGCCAAAACGCCCGCCGGCTATGCTGCCCCGGCCGTGCCTGGAGTCCCTGGCCGCCCCGCTGCCTTGAGGACGATTTCCAGGCCGGCAGGGGTCCCCGGCCAGTGCCTGCCCAGCGCATCAGGCCCCGCCCGCCGGAGGACGGAACGCAGCACCATGGCAACAATGATGGCGTCATCGGCATAGCCAATCACCGGGATGAAGTCCGGAACCAGGTCAATGGGAGACAGCAGATACGCCAGGAGGAGCACCAGCCGGACCCGAATCCCCAGGGCCAAGGTCCGGTCCTCAGCGAGCCGGCGGATCAGGCGCAACAGGTCCGGGAGCATCCGCAGCGCCTCCTTCAGGGTGACCGTCTCCGGGTGCCTGCGCGCGTAAAGCCATAGCAAAAACAGCAGGACGGCGTACGCCAGCAGGATGCCGGCAACCACCCCGGCCACGCTCTCCCACAACATTTCGTCTCCATCTGCCATCGCCCGTGCTTTGACTAACGCTACGGCTTCAGACGCCGGCTATGGAGCCATCCGGTAGCCCACGCCCCGGACCGTCTCTACCCAGCGGGGGTCGCGCGAGTTGTCGCCCAGGCGCTTGCGAAGATTTCCCAAATGGACCTCAACGGCGCGCTCCTCGCCAGTGCCCACATAGGAACCGGTGTTGTAGGGCTCGTTCCGCAGCCGGCGGACGAGGTCAGCCTTGGTCTGCACCACCCGGCCGTTTTCCATCAGGACCAGGAGCAGGTCGAACTGGGTCCGGGTCAGATCCAGCGGCCGGCCGTCAATGGCAGCCATGCGCGATCCCTCGTGCAGGGTCAATCCCTTATGTTCGAAGTCGCAGCGGATGATTGTCCCCTGCCGCTCGGCTCCGTGGCCGGCAGGAGAGACAAGGGACGACGGCGGTGCCGCCGGCCGCTGGTGCCCGGACGGATACCCGTTCCCCGATTGCGGTGTTGAGGCGGTTTCTGCTGCCCTTGCGTTCAGGGCCCGAGGCCGGCGGAGCATCGCGGCGATCCGGGCCCTGAGCTCCCGCGGCCTGAAGGGCTTGGTGAGATAGTCGTCGGCTCCGGCCTCGAACCCCATCAGGGCATCCGCTTCCTCCACTCTGCCTGAGACGATAATGAGGTAGGCATCGCTGAACGTACGGATCCGGCGCGATGCCTCAATTCCATCAAAGTCCGGCAGGCCAACATCCATGGTGACCACCACGGGGTTGTGCTCCCGGACCGCCTCCACGCCCTCGATACCGGAAACTGTTGCGTGCACAGCGAAACCTGACTGCTGCAGCACCTCCGTCAGAGATGTCCTCACGTCGTCGTCGTCCTCTACTACAACAGCAATACCCCGCTCAACCATCTACTCCCCCACTAGTCCGTTAGATTCCTGTGCACGCAGGAGATTTGCAGGCCGCTCACCCAAGGGCGGCGCCGCCAAAATCGTGCGTTCAGTCGTATCGGCGCTTCAGCAGTCCGCATCGGCACTACATCACGCTATTTCATGTTGTATTCGGATTCATAAACCGAATGGATGGGTATTGCAGTAATTCAACCCGGAAGACTAAATATGAGCCTACAGACCGAAATCACTCCTTTACGCAAATTTCCCCTACTTTGAGTCATTCTTGAGGATGGGCAAAAATTGCGTCTTTCTTGAGGATATTCGAGACCAAATTTCATCACACTGAAGCTATTGCGTCGTGGGTCAGATGTGGCTCATGATCAAGGAGCGCTCAATGGGGCGCGAAGCTGCTCACTGGGGAGCAACAGGTAAGGGGCGTTACATGGCTTCTTTTCGGTTTTCCGTTCCGGCTCATGCCCGCTGGCTGAAAGCGCTGGCGATGTTCACTGCGGCCGGGCTGGCGATGCTGGTGTCTGTCCCGCCGGCTTCCGCGGCAGACACCACTCCTATGGATCCAAATCCCGGTCCGGCAGGAAACTTCAGCTGGAAGGGCTTCAACTGGGAGAAGCGGTTTTGGGGCGGTGCTCCGCAGTACAACAAGGCTTTTGCTGCCGCGAACGTCAGCAACCCGGGTGCCAACGGTTACATCACCATGACCCTGACAAATCCCACCGGGGAAGCTCCAGTGGGAGCGGAGTTCCAGTCCACCCGGCAAGGGTTTGGGTACGGGACCTACTCAACCACTGTGGAGAAGAACCTGAGCCTGCTGCAGAAGGAAGTGGTGTGGGGTTGCCTGTTCACCTACGATCCCCTGGCCGCACCGGGGTTCAACGAAATTGACCTGTGTGAGGCCTCTGCCTGGGGCGGCGGGGCTGCATACGGCGAGTCGTGGCCCGTCACGCAGGGCCACGGGTACTGGTTTGACGCAAGCAAACCTCCAGGCCAAGGGAACAACACCATAGTTTTTGATGTCACGGCGAGTCCCGTCACCACCCACAGGATGGTCTGGGAGCCAGGGAAGCTGACGTTTGAAACCTACGCCGGTGCAGGTTTCGTGGGCACGCTGCTCAAGCGCACCGTCCTGGAAGGCTCTACCGTTCCCGTCCCAGCCAAGGAACAGATCCACTTCAACCTGTGGGTTACGGGGGGAGGCGGCGGGGATCCTGCCCATGTGAATCCGGAAGCCGTGGTGATCCGGGATTTCTCCTTCACTGCGGCGTCTGCTGCTCCGGCTCCGGCGCCTGTCTCAGCCATTAAGCTCACCGCCGCCACCACGAAGTCGAAGGGGGTTAACACCACCACCCTGAAGTGGGGCGGAGCCGTGGGAACCAGCGTCACGCTCTGGATCAACGGGCTGCCACGGACGGTGGCCAACACCGGGACCTATGTGAACAAGTTCAAAGGCGGGAGCACCACCTCATACAAGGTCTGCGATGCCGGCGGGTGCTCAAACACCGTCAGTGTTGTGACCTAGCTTCCGGTTTTCCCCGTTGGCCCACAACGCAGGGCGGCCACCTGGCCGCCCTGCCTTGTGCTGTTACCCCGAACGGGGTTCAAAGCGTGTTGCTGGCTAGGATTTTCCCCCACGGACGGGAACAATCCTCTTGACGGCCATTCCAAGGGCCACCAGGGCAAACGCGGCGAGGGCGAACCAGAAGAGGTCGCCGGCCCCCGTCATGGCGAGCGTTCCAGAACCTAGTCCGGCTGCGGCCGGGGCTGCTGGGTTGTCATACATAGTGTTACCAAGCTTTCTTGTTGTTAAGGGCTGCATCTGCGTACGCCTTCGCGTGGACCACCTGCAGGAACAGGTCGATCACCAGCTCGTACATGGTGGCGGCCGCGAGCATGTATTTCCATCCCCGCAGCCGTACCGTCACCACACGTTCGATCACGAAGACACCGGTCACGGCAAGCCAGAATGGCTGAATGTGCAGCCCTGCCCCCGTGCCCAGTGCAAACGCCACCGTGCCGAAATAGGCCAGTGTCACCAGCACTCCAACCACGGCCAGTGCCTGCCTTCCCCAATAGGGGCGGGTAACCCGTGTCCATCCGTACTGGACGCAGTTCTCCACGGCTCCACGTTTCCACCGGAGCCGCTGGGCCCAGAGCTCCCGCCAGGACGGCATGACCTCTGTAACCAACGTGCAGTCTGCCGGCGACTTGATCCGGTAATGGAGGGTGAGCAGGGCGAAGGAGAGCTCGTTGTCCTCTGTCAGGACGGACGTGTCGTATACGCCGCCGTGTCCGTTGCCTGGAGGCAGGGAACCGTCCAGCCGGGCTGCCACAACGTCCCGAAGGGTCCGTGCCCGGAACAGCGCAGCAGTGCCCGTGACTACCAGGCATTTCCCCTTGAGCCGCTTGACGTCGCGGGCATACCTGGCATATTCGTTCCGTTGCAGGTGGCCAACGAATCCTCCGCCGCTTCCCCCGCTGAACACGCCTCCAACCGCACCAAGCCGTGAATCCGCCTGCAGATGAGCCACCGCACGTTCGATGAAGTCAGGGGACAGCTGGGAGTCGGCGTCCTGGATAAGGATCAAGTCCTCGGGCGCAGCGTCCGGAAGCAGCCTGCTGAGGACAAAGTTGAGCGCTCCGGCCTTCTTGTCCACGTTTCCCGCCGTCGGGACAACCTCAGCTCCCTGCGCAAGCGCCAGCTGCTCTGTGGCGTCTGTGCAATTATCTGCGACGACAATGACCCTGCCCGGCGAAAGAGTTTGATCTTTAAGTGACTGGAGTGTTGAGGTGATGCCTGCGGCCTCGTTGTGGGCCGGGATGAGGACTGTAATCACCGGAGCGTTATACCGGGCCGCGTTTTCACAAAACTCGGGGATTTCCGAGCACCAGCCCGGTTTA
Source organism: Arthrobacter sp. CDRTa11 (assembly GCF_026427775.1). NCBI lineage: Bacteria > Bacillati > Actinomycetota > Actinomycetes > Micrococcales > Micrococcaceae > Arthrobacter > Arthrobacter sp. CDRTa11. The sequence continues at coordinate 4,647,835 of NZ_CP044532.1, forward strand.
CCGCATCACAATGTGATCTGTCACTCATTATTCGCAATCCCTGCCCGAAGTTATTAAATATCTACTGACTTTGACTATTCCAACGGGAACGCAAACCATAGGCACAGAAAAGGAAGGGATTGAACAAGGTTTCATAAAGAAGAGCGCACCCGGTTGGAGGCTCAACACGGAAACCTTGAGCTACAGCAGTCCGCCTTGAGATTCCCCTGCGCCGGAGGTCATAAACGGGTATCTACGTGGCGCGAACGAACACTTGAGCCCCCACCGCTCAGCCCAGCGGCTTCGTGGCGCGGCTCTGGCCTTACAGTCCTGGCGGAGTGGCCAGCGGCCCGCCGCCGTCGCGCAGGACAAGCCGGGAGGGAAGAAGGACGTGCTCGGGCGCGCGTTGCTGGGCCGTTGGTCCGTCCAGGATGGAGCGCATGATGTCCACAACCGTGCCCGCGGCCTCTTCCACCGGCTGGGCGATGCTGCTCATTCCTACCGCGGCGGCGACAGGAGTGTCGTCGAAGCCAATCACTGCAGGAACTTTGTCCGGGAAGGCGGCCCGTAGCTGCTCCGAGGCGCCGAGTGCCAGGGAATCGCTGGCGCAGACTATGGCTGTAGCACCGTTGGCTAACAGGGTCAGCGCTCCTGCTGCACCTTCACGGATACTGTCCGGGACGCCCACGGACATAAGATCCAGTTCGTGCGGCTCCAGGTGGGGGGACAGTGCCGTTTTCCAGCCTTCCCTCCGGTCCCGTCCCAGGTCATAACCGGCGGGGCGTTCCCTTGCCGGGCTGTCACTGTCCGGCCAGCCGAGAAAGCCGATCCGGCGGTGGCCCTGACTGAGCAAGTAGTGTGTGGCTTCCGCTGTCCCGGCCTGGCCGTCGACATCCACCCAAGGGTGCGGGCATGCCTCATTGTCAGCGCTCCAGGGCCGCCCAAACGTGACAAACGGGACTTCCTGATCCATGAGCCAGCGCGTCCGTGGATCATCCTGGCGGGTGTCGGCGAGGATGAATCCGTCAAGATCGGAGGTCTCCAGAAGCTCCCCGTAGGCTTCAATTTCGGCGTCGTCATTGGGGACGGCAAAGACTGTAACCCGGTACCCGTGCTGTTGAAGGCTCGCGGTGAGGGAGTGGAGGAACCGGTCCATGATGGCACCATTGATGCCGTCCGCGGAGGGAAAGAGCCGGTAGCCGAGGTTACGGGACCGTCGCGTCCGCAATTGCCGGGCGGCAATGTTCGGGCGGTATCCGGAAGCGGCGATCAGCTCTGTCACCCGTTCAAGCGTGGGAGGACTGACTCGCTCCGGGGCGTTGATGGCATTCGAAATGGTTTGCCGGGAGACGCCGAGTTGCTGCGCCAAGCTCGCCAGGGTTGGCCGGGAACCCATCGAACCTCTGCTTTCTTGCTGCTCCAAAACGGCTGGACAGACCCTTTGAACGATCAACGATGTGTTCATCAGTGTATGACACGGCGCCTGTCAGCCGGGTTGCTTTGGACTGGAGCCCGGGAAGGGGCCAGCCCAAAGCAACCCTTTAGAGCAAGGGAGCGCTCACTCCTTCAGCGCCCCTGCTGTGCTGTTCATGATCCTTTTCTGGAAGATGAAGAACACGATGGCCACCGGGATGGTCATGATGGCCGCCGCCGCAAGTTTCAGCGGATACTGGGTTCCGGCGCTGAGCTGGCCGGAGGAGAGCTGGGCCACGCCCTTGGTAAGTGTGATGAGTTCAGGGCTCTGGGCGGCGATGATGAAATGGCTCAGTTCGTTCCAGGATCCCTGAAAAGAGAGAATGACGATGGTCATCACGGCAGGCATGGACATGGGCAGGACAACAGACCAAAAAGTCCGGAAGGTTCCTGCGCCGTCGATTCTTGCTTGTTCCTCGACACTGGCCGGGATGGACTCGAAGAAGTTCTTCATGATGAAGACCCCTGCAGCATCCGCCATAAGCGGGATGATCATTCCCGCGTACGAGTCGTACAGTCCCAACTGGTTTATCACCAGGAATTTGGGAATGAGGAGAACAACTCCGGGCACAGCCATGACAGCCACAACTCCGGCGAAAATCACCGACCTTCCGCGAAAAGGGATACGGGCCAGGGCATAGCCGGCGAGCAGGTCGAAGAACACCCGCCCGCAGGTGACAAAAACCGTGACCACCACCGAGTTCCCGAACCACAAGGGAAAATCCGAATTCAGGAAGAGCTTCCCGTACGCCAAGCTGGACCAGGTCGCCGGAAACAGTGACAGGGGGTCGCTTGCGGCGTCGGGTTCGGTCTTAAATGAGGTGGCGAGGTTGATGAGAAACGGGAATATATAGACGACTGCCAGCGAAATGAGAGCAACGTAGGCCAGCCACATGAACTTTCCCTGGCGTTTCCGGCGGCTCTTACCCGGCGGCGGGGATGCCGGGGTGGTGGTATCCGGCGTATCCGATATCAACGTGGTCACAATGCTCTCCCCCGGCTCGGTTTTGGATTCATTCGCTTACGGCGGGGCACAGAGTCACGCTCTCGGAGCAACACCCGCTGGATCACAGTGAAGACGATGATGATCGCGAACAGTATGAATGCGATGGCCGCGCCCTGCCCCCATTGCTGATTGTTGAAAGCGGTGCTGAAGGAGAGGTACGCAGGGGTGATGGTGGTCTTGGCCGGGCCGCCCTGAGTTCCGGTGTAGATCTGGTCGAATATCTGCCACGTCCCGATCAAACCGAGCGTAATCACTGTAAAGAGCGTGGGGCGGAGCATGGGCAGGGTGACGTACCAGAAGCGCTGCCAGCTGCTGGCGCCGTCGAGCATTGCCGCTTCTTCCAGCTCGCCCTGCAGGTTCTGCAAAGCTGCGATAAAGAGCAGCATGAACGTCCCGGAGGTGGTGAAGATGGCCATCAGGATAAAGGCGGACATGGCCGCCGACGGCCCGGAGAGCCAGTCCCACCAGCTCACGCCCAGGAGCGTTCCGGACTCCATCGCCGGGGGCGGGCTGCCGATGCCAACCGCCTGCGCCAGGAGATGGAAAACCCCCGTCGGCTCCTGGAACCAGTTCGGACCTGTAACTCCCAGCAGGGACAGGAACTTGTTCACAGCGCCTGTGGCATTGAACAGGAAGAGCCACAGGACCGTGATGGCAACCGTGCTGGTGACGGAGGGGAAGTAGAAGGCGGTCCGAAAGAATCCGCGCCCCTTCAGCATCCTGCCGTTGACCATCACGGCCAGGAACAAGGACACCATGGTCTGCAGCGGAACCACCAGCACCACGTAGTACAGGTTGTTCCGCAGGGCCGTTCCGAAGTCCCGTTCGGCCAGGCCACCGCCGGAAACGATCGCCTCGAAGTTCTTGGCGCCCACAAATTGCGTGCCGACGGCGAACGGACTGCCCCTTCCTGTCCAATCAGAAACGCTGACCCAGGCCGCCATGACCACAGGCAGGACCAGGAATACACCGAGGATGATAAGTACGGGAGCCGTGAAGAGCCACCCGGTGGTGGCGGTCTGGTTGCCCCTGCTTCCGGTCCTGCGCGTCCCGTTGCCGCGCATCCCGCTGCCGGATCCGGTTCTGCGGGTCCCGCCGGTGCGGGCACTACGGGTCAGGATGCTCACTTTGACAGCGTCGCTGTCATTTCGGTCTGGATAGCATCCAGGATGGCTTTCGGATCTGACGCCTGCAGGGTTGCCAGTTTGGCGTTGAAGTCCTTGAGTACGTCGGCGGCGCCGGGCTGCGACGGGAGGGTCTGGGCATACTCGACGCCGGCGATGGAGGCTTCCTGCTCGGGGAACGCCTTCTTGAACTCGCTCTCTGCAGAAACAACCGAAGGCATAACACCAAAGGCCTTGGCGAATGTCATCTGGGTCTGGGTGCCGGTCAGCTGTTCAACCAATGCTTTTGCTGCTGGTTTGTTCTTGCTGTCCGCTGCGATGCCCCAGCAGTTGGTGAACTGGAGGGTACCCTTGCCCTTGGGACCGGCCGGCAGCTCTACGGTGCGGTACTTGATGGAAGGGAAGTCCTTGGACAGGGCCCCCGAGATCCAGTTGCCTTCGATCGTCATCGCGGAAAGCTGTTTGCCGAAGGCTTCGCCTCCCCAGCCTGCGCCCAAGTCAGAGGAGAACTTCGCTGATCCGTCGGTGAGCATTTTCTTGACGAAGGTCAGTGCCTTCACGTTCTCCGCGCTGTTGACGGTGGCTTTCTTACCGTCCGCGCTGAGCAGGGACCCGCCGGCCTGGGGGAAGAAGGCGGCAACGCGGGCAACTTCCGGGCTGAAGGAGAGGCCAACAGTATTGCCGGAAGTAAGCTTCTTGGCCGTCGCCTCGAGTTCGTCCCAGGTGGTGGGAACATCAGCATCGGTCAGGCCGGCGGCTTGCCACAAGTCATTGTTGATGACCAGGGACAGGGTGGAGGAATCCTTGGGCGCGCAGTAGAACTTCCCGTCATAGGTGAAGGCTTTGGTAAGGCTCGGCTGAAAATCGTCCTTGTTGGAAAGCGAGTCCGCATAGGGCTCAAGGGAACCGTTGGAGGCGTAGCCACTGAGCTGGTCCGGGGACAGATAGAAAACGTCTGCAGGCTTTCCCGAGGCAAAACCCTGGCTCAATTGCTGCGCCAAGTCTGACGCCACATTGACGGAGGCTTCGGTACCCGAGGTTTTGGACCATTCGGCAACGGCATCTTTTACTGACGTTGCCTCGGCATCACCGGAGGCGGCGATCAACACGGTGATCGGCCCGGAGCCCGCACCTGATGACTCTGGGGAAGAACTGGCGAAGCCAGAACCGCAGGCGGTCAGGCTCAGGGCTCCGGTCAGGCAAATGGTGATCGCTGCTGCGAGGCGTGAAGCGCGTGGTGTTTTCATTCGTTGGGATCCTCTGCTTCGTTGGAAGGCGTCCGTCAATGGGCGCACTGAAAGTACTTGCGTGTTCTTCGGGGTCAGCAGTCGCCTGTGGGCGGGCTGCCAAGGTGCCCTCCGCCGTCGGGCAGTGAACGCCGCGATGGAAGCCGGTGAACTGGTGCCGAAAGGTAAAGGGGCTTTTGATCGATCAAATTTTGCTGTAAAACTGTATTTGAACGATCAAACTGGTGTTTCACCATGATGGTTGTGAGTTCTGCCACTGTCAAGGCCTGGAGATCAACAATGAGTGAGCCTGGAATCTGCGCTCACTTGGACCGGCGAATTTCGATCTCGCACCCGTAGTACGTCCCACAGCAAAATTCCGCCCGCGCGGTCAAGGAGTATCAATGAACAACCGGCAGCCCTTCCTGCACGACCTGAATGTCCTCCTGGCCGCTCCTATGCAGGTCTGGTCCGGGCATGATGGACAGCTGCGGCGAAGCGGCGGTGTCCAGGGGATCTACTGCGCGGATACCAGGGTCATCGATGAGGCTGTTCTTACCGTCAATGGCGAGGAACCGGAACCTGTCGGCTCATCCTCGGCTCAGGGCCATATTGTTTCCTTCCAGGCCCTCATCCGGACCCTCGGAAGCGAAAATCCCGATCCGCTGGTCAGCCTGACCCGCCGCCGCAGTATCTCCACGGATCGTGTCAGCGAGGAAATCATCCTGCGGTCCGATCTGAGCAAGCCCGTCACAGCGGTGGTTGAGATGGTACTCGGGTCCGATTTTTCACCCCTGGAGTCGGTCAAGGCCGGCGGCAGGGCCCACCCAGTCCTGCCCGAACTCAGGGGCGACGCGTGGCAGGCAGCCGCGGAAGGTGTCACTTCGCTGATCAGCGGTCCTGGAGCCCAGGTTGAACGGCACAACAGTCAGCTCCGCCTTCGGTGGGACGTGAGGATTCCGGCCCGGGGTACCGTCCGGGTTGGCTGGGACGTGCAGGCTAAAGACAGTCTGGCCCCCTTCGTTGCGGCAGAGCAGAGCGCTCCACCGGCCTTCCGCGTCCGCGCCGATGACCGACGCCTCACAGCACTGGCAGAAAGGGCACTCGCGGACCTCCAGGGTTTGCGAATGTCCCCTGTTTCCGCTCCCCAGGACGCATTTCTAGCGGCCGGGGCCCCCTGGTTCTTCACGTTGTTCGGGCGGGACTCCCTGATCGCGGCCGAGATGCTGCTCCCGGTGGACCCGTCGCTGGCAGCCGGCACCCTGCGCACACTGGCTGCCCGTCAGGGCACCCAGAACGATCCCCTGACGGCTGAGCAACCAGGGAAGATCCTTCACGAAGTGCGCCGCGGTGAGCTCCGTATGCCGGCTGACGCCAGCAATGGTGAAATCCGGCTTCCGCCCGTCTACTTCGGCACGGTGGACGCCACCCTGCTCTGGATTTCCCTTCTTCACGACGCCTGGAAATGGGGCATGCCGGAAGAGGAAGTCAAGGACCTGATCGGCAACCTGGAAGTAGCCCTGCTCTGGCTCCGGGACTGGGCGGACCCGGACGGCGACGGCTTCCTTGAGTACATCGACGAGACAGGATACGGCCTGGCCAACCAGGGCTGGAAGGACTCCGCTGACTCCATCCGCTGGAGCGACGGTTCGCTGGCCACCGGTCCCATTGCCCTGGCGGAGGTCCAGGGATATGCCTACCAGGCTGCCACCAACGCAGCGGATCTGCTGGACGCGTTCGGGCTCCCCGGCGCACAGGAATGGCGGGATTACGCCGAAGAGATGGCCCTCAATTTCCGGGAGGCCTTCTGGTGCCGGGACGAACTGGGCCCTTACCCTGCGATAGCACTGGACGTGGACAAGCGGCCGGTGGACGGTGTGGCCAGCAATATGGGCCACCTCCTTGGCACCGGAATCCTGAATGCGGAAGAGAGCGAGCTTGTTGCACACAGGATCATGCACCCCACCATGTTTTCCGGCTATGGAGTCAGGACCTTGGACACCGGGAACGGCGCCTACTGGCCGCTGCGCTACCACTCGGGTTCCGTGTGGGCCCATGACACCGCCATGACCCTGGCCGGCCTGACCAAAGCCGGCTATGCGGACCAGGCAGCCCTGCTTGCAGCCGGACTGATGGACGCAGCCGAAATCTTCGACTACCGGTTGCCGGAGCTGTTCTCGGGCCACAGCCAAGGCCAAGGCGGGCCCCAGCCTTACCCGGCGTCGTGCCGTCCCCAGGCCTGGGCTGCAGCGTCGGCAATCCCCCTGATGCTGGCAATCCTTGGCCTGACCCCGCAGGGGCCCGGACTCCTGCCCAGTGTTTCCGCCCGTGTGCCGGCACCGTTTGGTGCTTGCACATTCGACGGGCTTCAGGCCGGCGGGCTGTCCTTCACCGTGGACGTTGACCGACACGGCGGTACCACCGTTATTCCTGCCTGACACTGCTTTTTAACTTTTGATCTGATCTTGACGGAACCCTTCGGAACCCATGCGCTTGGCGGTTCAGTCTTGAAGCATAAGACCACCAGCTGCGGGGAAGCAGGAAGTCATGGGAAGCGAATCAGCTCTTCGAGAAGTAACAGCTGTGGGAGGCGTGATTACGGATCAACATCCGCTCGACTTCCACACCTTGGGGCTAGCGGGCTGCATTGACCGGCTCACAGCGCCCCTCCGTCAGCAAGGCACCGCGGTCCGCTGGGACACTCCACACTGGGGCATCGAGATCCCGGCGAACTGCGCGTCCCTGCTGTACCAGTCGGCCCGGGAGGCGTTGAGTAATTCCCTGAAGTACTCAGACGCCTCCGAGCTCACCATCCAGCTCGCCGCGGTGGACCACGGCATTCGCCTGGTAGTGGCCGACGACGGTTCGGGCTTTGACAGCAGGATCGCCATCAGCGGCAGGCACCACGGATATGGCTTGCGGCTGATGTCAGTGGCAGTCCACGAGGCCGGAGGCAGTGTTGACATCTGCTCCAGTCCGGGACGCGGCACCTGCGTAACAGTCACCCTTCCGCTGGACTAAGTCATGTGCAGGCTCCCCGTCCAGCGCCTCCTCCGTCACACCAACCTGTGCGTCAGCGCGACAGCTTCTCCCTGTCCGGCTCCAGGTCACCGATGTGGCCAGGTGCGTTGGCCGCAAGGACCCGCTGGACAAAGGCGCAGTATTCCTCCATGTAGTGACTCAGGAATTTGGCTGTGGACTCGTCCTTGACCTCGCCGTCCTCAGCGAAGACGTTGGCATTGAACTTGACGTAGGCCTCCGGGGCATTGAGCTGCGGTGCATCCAGGAAGCTCAGCACGCTGCGCATGGAGGATTGCATCACCGCCGTGCCGATGCCACCTGGTGACGCGCCGATGATGCCGGTGGGTTTACGGGCGAAGGAGTTCGTGCCCCAGGGGCGGGACCCCCAGTCGATGGCATTCTTCAGCGCGCCGGGAATGGACCGGTTGTACTCGGGCGAGACAAAGAGGATGCCATCCGACCCCTCAATGGCTTCCTTGAGGGCACGGCCTTCAGGCGGGAAATCCGCATCGTAGTCGTAGCTGTAGAGCGGCAGGTCCTTGATGGCGATCTCTGTAAATTCCAGATCGGCCGGAGCCAGTTTGATCAGGGCCTTGGACAGAGTCCTATTAATAGAGCCAGTTGCCAGGCTGCCGACGAAGTATCCGATCTTGTGCGTTGCCATAACAATCCTTCCAACAGCCCGCGGAAAAGGGGGCTGGGTACTGGTTGGTGAACGGTTGATAGAGGCGCAGTGCACCACCCAGTCCAGCACAGAACGTCTCACCCGGCCAGAGGTTGATGAGGTGCTTGACAGCCTGCAGTTGGGGGCGCTGAATGAAGCTGACCGAAGATTTCCAGCACACTCCGGGAGCAGGGCATGACTGACAAACCAGAGGCGACAGAGCGCATCCACAACGAGGCTCCGGCAGAAGGAGACCTCGACGCCGACCCCACTGATCTCCGGATGCACTCCCAGGATCCTGCCGAAGGCGCCGACTTCCCGAACATGGACTTCCCGACCACTGACACCGGACAGGCAGAGCCCACTTCCGGCCGTTAGCGTCTGGGGCGCTTCGTTGGGCCCGGCGCCAGAGGCCTGACCCGCGCGACGCGCGCGGCGACGTACAGCCGGCGACGGACGGCTACTGACCCGCCTCCCGGACCATCCGCATCTCCGGCAGCCCGTACCAGTCCGGCGGCAACAATTTATGCGTGCCGTCGGGGCGAAAACCGTGCTTGCCATAGAAAGCGCGGGCGCGCGGGTTGTCTTCAAGCACCCACAGGTAGGCGGGAGCAACACCTACTGCGGCCTCCAGCAGCGCCCGGCCCAGGCCGGTTCCGTGCGCATGCCGCAGCGTGTAGAGGGAGTAGAGTTCCAGGCCGTGTGGATGGTCCGGGTCACGGCCGGGTCCGGCGTCGGCCAGCCCCACCACCTGATCACCTGGATCCAGCGCGATAAGCCGCGGCTCCGGGACCGCAAGGTAGGATCGGCGCCGTTCGATGCGCTCCGGAATGCTGGCACGGCGGGCGGCGAAAAAGTCCGCAGGAAGCAAGTGCGAGTAGCACTCCTCGTGGGCCAGCGTATGCATCCGGACCACGGCCTCGGCGTCCTCAGGAGTGGCCTGACGGATTCTGTACTCCATAAAATCCAAGCCTAGCCCGGCAGCCGGGAGGCCCTCAAAGGAGGCGCCCCGGAACCCAGCCTCGAAGCAATTGGCGAGTCCCGGCGTCGTACATTTGCTCTGGCCGCAGGCTTCCTCCGGAAGGTATGGTAAGCATGCTGATGAATTATTGCATGCCTCATCAGCTCCGGTTCCAGTCGAAGGAGACATCGTGAGCACGAAGGTGGAAAAACGCATTCTGGTGAACGTGCCGGTGAGCACGGCCTACAACCAATGGACCCAATTCGAGGACTTTCCGCACTTCATGGGCGGCGTCAAAAGCGTGACGCAACTGACTGACGACCGCCTGGAATGGGTGGCCGAGATCGGCGGCATTCGCCGGCAATGGACGGCCAAAATCCTGGAACAGATCCCGGACCGCAAGGTGGCCTGGGCTGCCACGGAAGGGGCCACCAATGCCGGAGCCGTGGAGTTCGAAGACGTGGGCGGGGGCCAGACCTCGCTGCGGCTGACCATCGAATATGAGCCAGAGGGCATCATCGAGAAGGTGGGCGACAAGCTCCACGTCGTGGAGCGGCAGGCCGAGGCGGACCTGAAGCGGTTCAAGGAGTTCATCGAGGACGAACGGTATGCCAGCGGCGCCTGGCGGGGCACGGTGAATGAGGGGGCCACCGTTGGCACCCCGGGCGTTGAGGACGCGGCGGCATCCCGCGGCGATTCAGGCAAGGCCGGGGTCTCGGGCAAGATGGCCGCAGCTGCCGGGGTGGCAGCCGCAGCGGGCGCAGCGGCAGCCATGGCCGCCGGCGGCAACAAGGGCGAGACTGCCGCAGCCGACGAAACCGTGACGCCAACCGCTCCCGGGGAGCCGGTCACCGTCACGCCGCTGACGACGGACCCCACCACCACAGGCACCACAACCTCCGGCACGACGGCGGCAGCCGGCTCCACCGGTTCGGTCGCCGACCTGGGCGATGACAGGATCGGGCACGCCTTCGACCAGACCAACGGACTGGTGGACACGACGGGGGAATCCGATGAGACGGTTGAGGGTGAAAACCTGAGCGCCGGTGAGCGCCGGGAGAACGACCGCAGGCCCGACGGCGGCCTTCCGCCCGTGGCAGGCGGCCTCGGCCAGCACTGAGTGAGCGGTCGCCGTCGGGCTCTGCTGATTGCAGCGCCCTGAGAGCGGCCCTGCCCCGCTTGGACGGCCCTGCCCCGCACCGCTTATGCGGGCCAGGGCCGCTCCTGCGGGTTTCTTCGTCAGATTCACGTCACGTGTAAGGAGACGTTGTGAGCACAAAAGTCGAGAAGCGGATTGTGGTGGAAGTACCGGTAAGTACCGCCTACAACCAGTGGACCCAGTTTGAGGACTTCCCGCACTTCATGGGCGGTGTGGAGAGCGTCAGGCAAGTCGGTGATGACCGCCTGAAATGGGTTGCCCGGATCGCCGGTGTGCGCCGCGAATGGGAAGCCAGGATCCTGGAACAGGTGCCGGACCGCAAGATAGCGTGGGCATCCACCGGCGGCGCCACGAATGCCGGCGCCGTTGAGTTCGAGGACGCTGGCGGTGGCAAGACGGCCATCGCGTTGACCCTGGACTATCAGCCCGAGGGCGTGGTGGAAAAGGTGGGCGACCTGCTCCACGTGGTGGCCCGGCAGGCCGAGGCGGACCTGAAGAAATTCAAGGAGTTTATCGAGCACGAAGGCCACGCGAGCGGCGCCTGGCGGGGAACCGTCCATGGCGGCAAGGTGGGTTCCGGAATCAACGACGCCGGTGCTGACGCAGGCATTGGCGCTGGCGCCGGCGGTGCCGGGACAACAGCGGCCGGGACAACAGCGGCCGGGACAACAGCGGCGGGCCCGGGCGTTGCGGGCCCGGCGGGCGTGGACCAGCCGGAGCACAACCGGTTTGCCCACCCGTTTGACCAGACCAACGGCCTGGTGGACGTCGAGGGCGAGTCCGACGAAACCGCCGACGGCGAGCTCCGCAGCGCAGCCCAGCGCCGGGAGGACGAGCAGCGCGGCCGGGGCTTCATCCCGCCGCCCACGGGAGGAACAACAGGGCAGTTCTGACCACCCGGCCGCAACGGGCCGCCGTCGGAAGTCTCATCTGTAACCGGTTCTGCCAGGCAACAGCGGTCCTGCCCCGCACAGGCGGTGCTGCCCCGCAACGCTTATGCGGGGCAGCACCGTTCCTGTGCGTGGACGTCAGGACGGCAAGTTCCGGTCATGCTCCGTCCGGGAAAGTGCCACCGCGGGCATGCTCGTTTCGGCCCAGTCCTTGAGCCCGTACACCAGGCCCAGCAGCGAGCGCCCCAGCGGTGTGAGCTCGTAATCTGTGCGCACCGGAACCGACGGGGTGATGTGGCGCTGCACCAGGCCGTCGCGCTCGAGGGCCCGAAGGGTGGAGGTCAGCATTTTTTGGCTGGCCCCGGGGATCCGGCGCCGCAGTTCGCTGTGCCGCAATTGCCCCTCCGCGAGCTCCAGCACCACCAGGGTGACCCACTTGCTGCTGATGGTTTCCAGGAGTTGGCGCGCCGGACAGTGCTCCAGCCCGGCATTGTAGGCCACTTGCGATTCCTGGCGCCTCTGATCGGCCGTCAGCGTCATGGTCAATGTCCCCCTCATAGTCCAGCGTGCGGACACCAGCGTACTCGGCCGCGCCGCGGGCGGCACCTCAGCGTGCCTTAGGCACTTCAGAGTGCGTTCTTACGTCACCCGCCACGCGCAGGAAGGATCGGATGGACGGGCGTTCAGCCCCGCCCATTTCGAAAGGAAATCCTTTGGCCACCATCCTCCATGTCAACGCGTCCCCCCGAGGCGCCAGCAGCGGCTCCCTCCAACTGGCCCGGCATTTCATCAGAACCGTGCAGGCCTCCACCCCCGGGGACATTGATATCCAGACCCTGAACGTGTTCGATCCCGGCGCCCTGCCCGAGTTCGGCACCACCGCCGCCGCGGCCAAGATGGCGGTGTTCTCAGGCCAGGAGCAGACGTTGGAGCAGCTCACCGCATGGGAGTCAGCCCGTGCCGTCTTTGACCAGTTTGCGGCTGCCGACGCCTACGTCTTCAACATCCCGATGTGGAATGCCGGCGTCCCGTATGCCCTCAAACAGTGGATCGATCTGGTGACGCAGCCGGGCTGGAGCTTCGGCTTTGATCCGAAGGATGGCTACAGCGGCCTGCTGGAGGGCAAGCATGCCATGGCCATCCACACCAGTGGCGTGTATTCACCGGGAGTTCCGCCGGCCTTCGGCCAGGATTTCAGCAGCACCTTCTTCGCGGACTGGCTGGACTTCGTGGGGATCAGCGATGCCGTTCATGTCCGCTTCGCGCCCACCGTCCTCAACGCCAACCCTGAAGAGACGCGCCGCCTCGCGGAAGAAGAGCTCGACGACGCCGCGCCGGCTTTCGCTGCGAAACTCACCCCCGCAGAACTACTGGCAGCCCGTGGCTGAAATATTCCCGCGGATCGGCTGAAATATCTTGGCGGGAGGGGCTGTTGGGGCGGACATGACAACAATAGGAATCATCGGTGCAGGACACATTGGAAGCCAGATTGCCCGGAAGGCGGTTGAACTCGGCTATGACGTGGTCATCAGCAACTCCAGGGGACCCGAAACCCTCAGCGGCCTGGTGGCGGAACTTGGCCCCAACGCCCAGGCCGCAACGGCGGCAGAGGCAGCAGCGGCGGGCGATTACGCCGTCGTCACCGTCCCTTTGAGGAACTACCGGGACATCCCGGTGGCGCCGCTGGCGGGCAAGATCGTGGTCGACACCAACAACTACTACTGGGAACGCGACGGTCGAATTCCGGCTCTGGACAGTGGCGAGGCAACAACCTCCGGGCTCCTCCAGGAACACCTGCCGGAGTCCAAGGTGGCCAAGGGCTTCAACCACATCATGGCCTCGGAGATCACCACCGACGGCACCCCCGCCGGCACGCCGAACCGCCGGGCCCTGGCCACGGCCAGCGACTACCCGGAGGCGGCTGAACTGGTCACCCGGCTGTATGACGAGTTCGGCTTCGACACTGTCAACATCGGGCTGCTGTCCGAGAGCTGGCGGGTGGAGCGGGACCGGCCGGCATATGTCATCCGCCAGGACGAAGCCGAACTCAAGGAAAACCTCGCCAACGCAACCCGCACCATCTGATTCGAAAGTGACTGGCAGCAGACGCTGCGAAACCGGTGTTTCACGACGTCTGCTGCCAGTCAGTTGGGCCTCAGTGGATGGGTTGGTGCGCCGGACGAAGGGCCGCCGCGGTAAACGCGCCCACGGTGGCCCAGGAGGCAAGGACTGCCGCGACGTCGGGCCGTTTCTCGTCCAGGATCGCCTGGTCGTAGGAGCGCTGCAGCAGAGCGTCGATACTGACGCGCTGGCCCGTGGCGGCGCTTTCAATCGCAGCCTCCACCATGGCCAGGCTGAGGATGTTGTCGTGTACCTGGCCCATGGGTGCCGCTCCCGTTCGGAGGGCGGAGGCGAACTCCCGGAGGGAACCGTGGACTTCAATCCCCGGGTCCGCCACGCTGCTCAATGCAAAAGCCCCGCCATCCACGGGCAAGCCGGTGCCGGTCGAGCCCGAAGCCTCCCCCATCAGGGAGGTCTCCGCCGTCGGCTGGTTCTCGCCATCCCACAGCACGGTCCCGTGTTCGCCACCCAGCCGCCAGGCCGCGTTCCATGACGTTTCCTGCCCGGGGCTGCACCAGCTTCCGTTGAAGACGAACCGCTGGCCCCCGGACATCTCGAAGGACGCCACGGCCGCCGCGTCGCCGCGGTACCAGCTCCAGGGCGGGTTGTACTCCTCGCAGAAAACGGAGACGGGATCACCGTCCAGGAGGAAGCGCGCCATATCGAACTGGTGGATGGCCATGTCCAGCAGCAGCGGATGGTCCATCTGATCGCGGAACCCGCCGAAACGGGGGGCCTTGAAGAAGTCAGCGGAGACGATTCCCAGCCGCCCCACCCCGCCGGCCATAGCCTTGGCCGCAAACAGGTTGCGGTTGTACCGGCGCGACTGGCTGACCATAAACAGCTGGCCGGTGGCTTCGGCAGCGGCCGCAAGGCTCAGCCCCTGGGCCACCGTGGAAGCAACGGGCTTCTCCCCCAGCACCGGCAGCCCGGCAAAAAGGGCTTCGGTGGTCACCGGATGGTGGGCAGCCGGAACGGTGACGTTGACAACAGCCTGGGCGCCGACGTCGGACGCCAGCTGCGCGGTTCCCGTCCCCACGGGCAGGTCCGGCTTTCCGATGGCAGCGGCGCTCGCGTGCGCCGCTGCCAGGTCAAGGTCCACGATGCCGCGGAGTTCCACCAGCGGCGAGGCTTCCACGGCACCCAGCCAGGCACGGCCCATGGCTCCGGCGCCCACCACCACCACTTTCAGTGGCGTGCCGTCGTCGTCGATGGTTGCAAAGGGGCGGCTCATGCGTCGCTCTCCTCGTAGATTGCAGTAGCGCCCCGGTACCCGGCGCCCTTGAAGAACTCGTTGGTGTCGTAACGCAACAGTTCCGGCAGCTCACGCCGGTCCCGGTCCGTCACGGCCCACTGGACGCCGTTGGAGATGACCCGGCGGATGTCCTTGTGGTGGTACACGGGGTAGTCCTGGTCCCCGGGGCTGAAGTAGAAGATCTTGCCGTGGCCGCGGCGGAACGTGCAGCCTGACCGGAACACTTCGCCGCCGCTGAAGGAGCTGATGAAAACCAGTTCCTCCGGCGCGGGGATGTCGAAGAACTCGCCGTACATTTCCTGCTCGTCGATGATGATCGGATGCGGGACGCCCTTGGCGATCGGGTGGGTGGGGTCCACAGTCCAGACGAGTTCGCGGTCCTGCTCGCTGCGCCACCGCAAGGTGCAGGTGGTGCCCATGAGCTTGGTGAAGATCTTGGACCAGTGGCCGGAGTGAAGGACGATCAGGCCCATGCCGGACAGGACATGGCGGTGGACCCGCTCCACAATTTCATCGTCGACGGCGCCGTGGGCCATGTGCCCCCACCAGGTCAGGACGTCCGTATTGGCCAGGACTTCCTCGGTGAGGCCGTGTTCGGGTTCGTCAAGGGTGGCGGTGCGGACCACGACGGCGGCGCCCAGGTTCTCCTCGATGCCCTCCTTCACGGCTCCGTGAATTCCTTGCGGGTACAGCTTTGCCACCTGCTCGTGTTCCTGCTCATGCCGGTTTTCGTTCCAGACGGTGACCCGGATCGGGGCAGTGTCAGTCATTGCTTCTCCTATGGTTCTGATGGGTTTTTGACGTCGGCAGGCGTTGCCGGCGTGGGGGCTTGCCGCGCGCTATTTGACGGCTCCGCCGGTGGTGCCGGCAGCCACGTACTTTTGCGCCGCGATCAGCAGGATGATGGCGGGGATGGAGGCGAGGACCGCCGTGGCCATGACCGAGCTCCAGTCGTTCACGTACGCACCCATGTACTGGAAGATGCCCAGGGTGACCGGACGGACGGCGTCGGTGGTGGTTAGGGTGAGGGCAAAGAGGAAGTCACTCCAGGTGAAGAGGAACGTGAAGAGCCCGGCCGTGATCAGCGCGTTGCGGCTCAGCGGAAGCACAATGGACCAAAAAGCCCGGAGATGCCCCGCTCCATCCACCTTGGCCGCCTCGATCACGGAGGCCGGCATGTTGTTCATGAACGCCCTCATGATGAGGATGGCAAAGGGGATTCCATGCGAGGAATCGGCCAGGATGAGTCCGGGAATGGAGTTCAGCAGCCCGAGGTCGTTGTACGCCGTATAAAGAGCGTTGGCCACCACAATGCCCGGGATCATCTGGCTGATCAGGATCGCAAAAAGCACAACGCCGGCACCGCGGACCTTGAAATAGGCCAAGGCATACGCCGCCGGTGCCGCAATGGCCAGGCTGAACAGCACACTGCCCAGTGCCACCACCAGGCTGGTTGCCAGGTTCCGCCCCTGTTCCCTGATGGCCGTGGCGTAGCCGCTGAAGTCGGGCGACAACGGGAGCCACGAGGTCTGCAACGTGGCCCCATTGGGCTGCAGGGATGCGTTGATCATCCAATAGACGGGGAAAAGCATGATGGCCAGGAACAGTAGTGCCAGGCCCGTGTTCCCCCACCGCCGTAATCCTCCGGACTGGCCGGCGTGGCCTGCCGTGCTGCGCAGCCGTCGGTCTGTTCCGGCGCCGTCGAGCGTTGTTTTGATGGTCATGGAATCCTCACTCGTCAACGGCGCGACGGTTTACGCGCAGGTAGAGAACCGCGAATACCAGGGAGATCAGCACCAGGACGTTGCCCATGGCCGCGCCTTCGCCGAACTTGAAGTCTTGGAAGGACAAGGCGTAGGACTGGGTGGCGATGGTCTGGGTGGAATTGGCGGGCCCGCCGTTGGTCAGGCCCAGGATGATGTCAAGGACCTTGAGGGTGTAGACGACTCCCAGCACCAGGACCACACTGACCACGGGGCGGAGCATGGGCCACGTGACGTGGCGGAAAGCCCTCCACCCTGTGGCACCATCCAGCGCTGCCGCTTCATACAGTTCATCCGGGATATCCTGCAGCCCGCCGTAGAGAACGGTGACGTTGAACGGAATGCCGATCCAGATGTTGACTCCGACAACCGCGGCCAGGGCCAGCGAGGTGCTGGTGAGCCAGGGAATGCCGGTGCTGATGAGGCCAAGGCTTTCCAGGAAGTTGTTCAGGGCCCCGCTGTCCTTATCCAGGATCCAGCGCCACACGGCACTGGACACGATGAGCGGCAGCAGCCACGGCAGAAGCAGCAGTGAGCGGAGAATGCCGTTGAGCGGGAACCGTTGCTTGAAGAACACCGCGAGGCCCAGCCCCAGCACGAACTGTCCGGCAATGGAACCGGCAGTAAACAGGGCCGTGTTGATCAGCGACGTGGAAAACAGCGACGACGACAGAACACTTGCGTAGTTGGCGAACCCCACCCAGGGGGCTTCCCCGGTGTAGAAAGTGCTCGTGGAGTAGTCCTGGAAGCTCATCAGGACGTTCTTCACCACCGGGTAGCCAAAGAACAGCACGAGATAGGCGGCGGCAGGCAGGAGAAACAGCCACTGGTAGACCCGCTCCCGGCGCCGGTATCCCAGGCGGCGGGCACCGGTGGGACCCGGAATCGCCTCCGCTGCGCGGTGGGATACGCGTTCGACGGTTGTTGACATGGGAGGTGCCCTTAACCTTCCTGGGCTTGCTTGAGGGCGTCAGCGGGGGTGGCCTTATCAGTCAGTGCGGTCTGGATGGCCGTGTAGATCTTGGTGGCCTGGGCGGGCCAGTCCTCACCGAGCTGGCCGGTCCTGGCCCGCGCGTCCTTGACCAGATCGGCAAATGAAGCCAGCTTCGGGTTCTCGGCCGCGAATTGTTCGGCAACCGCGGTCTTGGAAGGAATGGTGTTGCGGGCCTTCGCCATGGCCAGCTGGTTTTCATCGCTGTTCATGCAGGCCACGATTTCCGCGGCCTTTGCCTGCTTGTCCTTGTTGCCGGTCTGCGGCACGGTCCACACTTCTCCGCCCAGCGGCCCGACCGCCGTCTTGCTGGCATCCTTGACCGGGATGTTAACCACCCCGTACTGAAGGGATGCCTGCTTTTCCAGCACCGGAATCTGCCATGGGCCGTTGACCATCATGGCAGCCTTCCCTGCAACGAACTGGTCATTAACGTCCGCCTGGGTCCAGTTCAACGCCGATGAGGACACTGAGCCGCTATCCACAAGATCGGTCCAAAGCTGGAGTGCCTCGGCGGTTTCGGAGGTGTCAATGTTTTTCTCGTCGCCGCCGTTGGACCACATAAAGGGAAGGAACTGCCAGGTGCCCTCGTAGGTCGCGTTGGCGTTGAAAGCGAGCCCGTACTGGTCACCGGAGGTGAGCTTTGCCGCCGCTGACTTCAGCTCCTCCCAGGTCTTGGGCGGGGTCACTCCGGCCTGGGCCAGAACGTCCTTGTTGTAGAAAAGGGCGATCGTGTTCACCGTGGGGGCCAGGCCGTACACCTTGTCCTTGTACGTTCCGGCGCTGAGGATTCCCTCCGGATAGCCGTCGGTGCTGATCTTGAAATCGCTCAGGGGTGCCAGGGCGCCGGTGCCGGCAATCTGCTGAAGGTCGGGGTTGTCCAGCATCAGGACATCAGGCAGGGTCTTTGAGGATGCCTGCTGCAGCACCTTGGCGATCAGGGACTTGCCCGGGATGGTTTCGCGCTTGATGCTCACGCCGGACTGGGAACCACAGGCCTCCAGGGTGTTGCCGATGACCGACTTGTCCGGCTCGTTGTTGTAGTAGTCCACAACGGTAATTTCCGATACCGCCCCGCCACCTGGTGCAGGACTCGCACCACAGCCGGAGAGAACCAGGGGTATCCCCGCGAGTGCCGTGACGGCGAGCGCGGCGGCTTTGGTGCTGACGAAAGCTGACTTCATTATCAGATCCTTTTCTGACGGACCGGGGCTGCGCCGCGGTTATTCATTTCTTGGAGGGAACTGCAGGGTGTGACTTGTGGGAAACGCGATCATCGATGCGTATCGACGATGCACATTTTTAGATGGTGCATTTCTAGATGGTGCATCCGGTTTCAAAGTATGGATGAGCCGGACCGCGACCCTGTCCTAGCCTGTGGATTGGGGGGCAGTGGCTGAATGCCCCGCAGTGCCATGCCGGTGGGTTACCAGCGGTGGTATCAGTTCGAGCGTTCCGCCCGCATCAGGGTTGTCTGCATTCATGAGGTTGAAGAGGATCTCAACGGCGCGTTGGGACACCAGCCTGGGCTGGATGTCCAGGATGGTGGATTCCTGGAGTTCAACCAAGGCCTCCGAAACGGCGCCAACCCCGATGACCGATGCATCCCTGCCCGGCTCCAGGCCCTTTTCACGAAGGATCCGGGGAAGGAGTTCCAGGGTGGTCATGTCCGGAGATATAAACGCCGGCCTTCCGTCAGAGCCGGCAACGCAGGCATCAACGGCGGCTTCAATACTTCTGCGGTCAGTGCTGGCCGGAAGATGGTCAAGTGTCACGCCCAGCCCCTGGGCGGCCCCTTTCGCACCCCCAAGGAATCTGTCCACATAGTTCAGCTTGCTTCCCACCAGCTGGGTGCGCCAGCCGATAATGACTCCGCTGGTATGCCCCGCCTGTGACATCTCCTCGACGCAGAGTTCGCCCGCCCTTGCGAAGTCCGCATCGATGCAGTTGAGCCCGGCGGAGTCATTCGGGATGCCGATGAACACCACCGGTACCCGCAGCTTCCGGACCACGGGAATCCGCTCGTCTTCCGCGTGGACCTGCATCAGGATCAACCCGTCACAGAGCTGCTGCCCCACCACCCGCTCCAGGCCCTGGTTGCCCTCCTCATCCGTCACCAGCAGGACGTCGTGATCGTGGCGCCGGGCGGTGGCCGCGATCACCGCGATGAACTCCATCAGGGACCCAAAGTGGGATTCCGGTGTGAGGGGAATAACCAGGCCGATCACCTGGGACTTGCGGCTGGCCAGGGCACGGGCCCCTGCGTTCGGCCGGTACGTCAGCTGCTCAATGGCGGCCTCCACCCGCAGCCGGGTCTTTTCCGAGATGGGCCGCTTCCCGCTCATGACGTAGGAGACAGTGCTCTGGGAAACGCCCGCAACGGCGGCAACGTCCTTGCTTGTCGGCACTGCGTTTCCTTCCTCCACGGGCTTCGGGCGTGGTCATCGCCTGCGCTGTACGCTTTCGGGGACCGGACGCTTGCGTCGTCGATGCGTATCGTCGACGCGTATCGATAAAAGTGTGACAGCCGTTACGGCCTAGCGCAAGACCTTTTCCTTCTTCATTTTTTTGGGCCCTGCAGGCGAAGGGAAACAGCCGTGCGCGGCGGCGGTCAGCGCCTCACAATGTGGCGGGATCGGTGTTGGCCCCGCAGAGGACCACCACCACCCGCTCCCCTGCGCCGGGCACGTAAGCGCCGGAGTGCAGGGCGGCAAAAGCCGCGGCGGCACCATGTTCCACCACCAGGCGGTACTGGCCCCACAGTTCCGAGCGGGCGGCGACGATATCGGCGTCGGACACTAGAACGCTTTCGACGCCGGCGCGGACCGCCACCGCATACGCGATCTCGCCGATGCGCCGGGCGCCCAGGGAATCGGCGGCGATGCCGGACACTGCAACGTCCACCGGTGCCCCGGCGGCGAGCGCGGAGTGCAGGGTGGGCGCGGTTTCCGGTTCCACTGCCACCACCCTGGCGCGGCCTTCAACGGCGGCAGCTATCCCAGCCATCAGCCCGCCGCCGCCCACCGCCACCAGGACTGTGTCCACGCCGTCGAGCTGTTCAAGAAGTTCCAGTCCCACTGTCCCCGCACCGGCGACGATCTCCGGCTGGTCGTAGGCATGGCAGTAGACCGCTCCGGTTTCGGCGGCATGCCTCACGGCGGCTTCATAGGCCACGGCATACTCGACACCGGCCTGGATGACCATGGCACCGGTCGCTTCGAGCTTCTTCACTTTAACGGCAGGGGCGGTCTCAGGAACGAAGACCGTGGCGGGGACTCCGAGCTGGGCGGCGGCATAAGCGTTGGCCAGGCCGGCGTTTCCGCCGGAAGCCACCACCACGCCAACATCGGGCTTGAGCTCCCCGCGCTCCTTGGTGGCCAGGATGCGGTTGAGTGCCCCACGCGCCTTGAACGTCCCGGTATGCTGCATAAATTCACATTTGAACCAGAGCGGTCCGGGATAGGTGCCGGAATCGGCTTCCAGGATGGGTGTTTGCCGGGTCAGTCCAGCGATCCTGGCTGCTGCCTGGTCCACGTCGTTGCGGGTGATCAACGGTGCTCCTCTTTCGGGACGGGGCGGACGGGAACAACTAGGCCTGGTCGTCCCACATTCCCGATTCGTCGGCAGCCTCTTCCGGTTTTGGTTCTGCAGTTTGGCCAGCCTGGCCGCCGCTGCCCACGTACGACGCCGGCACCGTCCCTGGCGCCTGAGTCTGTTGCTCCTCACGGATGTTTGTGGCCGTTCCCGCCTCCGGCTTGGGCTGCTGTCCGCCCTTCGGCTCCGCTGCGTGGTCCGGATCGCCGGGGCCGCGGAGGTCTGCGGAGTTCTGCGGCTCTTCGCTTGAAGTGGTCATGGCTGCCTTTCACCTGGGAAAACTGCGCTTTGTCGGCCCCGGAGGTTCCCGGGAGGATTCCAGCCTACGTTCTGCCGGGCTACAGGTAAGGTGTGAGGTCCGCCTCAAGGCGGCCGATAGCGGCACAATCCGGCAACGCCCGCCGTTTAACCGGTGGCGAAAGGAGGCCAGATGCTTATTGTTCTGACGGGAATCGACGGTTCGGGAAAATCAACGGCCGCCGACGCCCTGGTGTCCGCTGCCCGTGCCGGGGGCAGGAATGCACTGCTGCTGAGCAACCACGCCGGGCGGCGGAGCATGTCCGTGCTCAGCGCCAAGCTGGGCCTCCGGCTTCCCGCGCGGCTGGCCGACGCCGTCGAAACAACCTTCCGCATAGTGAATGTTCTGGTCTCCCACGCCAGGGCCGGCAGGTTTGACGGACTGGTGGTGATGGACCGCCACCTGTACTGCCAGCTGGCGCTGAAGGAGACCAAGGACCTGCCGCGTGGCCGCCTGCTCCCCTGGCTGCTCTCGGCCCTCCCGTCACCCGATGCTGTGATCCACCTGGACATCGAACCGGAACTGGCACACCGGCGGATCGTGGCCCGCGGCACCGATGTGGAGTCGCTGGCAGATTTGGTGGCCTTCCAGAACGCCTACCGCTCGCTGCCCGAATATGTAGACTTTGTGGAAGTTGACGCCAACGTCCCGCCAGCCCAGCTGGTTGCCCGGCTGGCGGGTATCGTCAATAGCCTCAGTGCCGTTACTGCCTCACCTCAGCCCCGCTAGTTGGTACGGCGGCAACTAGCGTGCCGGAACGGGAACGCTGTCCGGCGCTGCGGAGGGCCCGCCGTCGTGCGTTTCCGCGTTTTCCGTTACTGCGTGCGTTACTGAAGAGCCGACGGCGGGCTCCAGTTCGGCGGCATCCGCCGCCAGTTCCTCCGCTGGCAGTTCCCCGCGGAACGCCCGGAGCATGGCCTCGCGGTCGAACTGCCCCTCCCATTTGGCCACCACGAACGTGGCCACGCAGTTGCCCAGCAGGTTGACGGAGACGCGCATGGAGTCCATGAGGCGGTCGGCGCCGAGCAGCAGGGCAACACCCGCCACCGGGAAAATGCCCAATGCCCCGGCGGTGGCGGAAAGTGCCAGGAAGGCAGACCCGGGGACCCCCGCCATACCCTTGGACGTGAGCATCAGGATGCCCAGGGCAACCAGCTGCTGCCCGAGGTCCAGCTGGTGCCCAAAGGCCTGGGCCAGGAAGAGCAGCGAAATGGACAGGTAAAGGGCGGCACCGTCCAGGTTGAACGAGTATCCGGTGGGGACAACCAGGCCGGTGGTGGCCCGGGAGCACCCGGCGTTGGTCAGTTTGGTCATGATGCGCGGCAGGACGGACTCCGTGGAGGCGGTCCCCAGGGCCAGCAGGAATTCTTCCCGGGAGTACTTGATGAACTGCCACAGCGGCACCCGCGGATACACCCACGCCACAATGAAGAGCAGCCCGATGAACACGATCGCAGCACCGTAGCAGGCCGCAATCAGGAGCGCGTAGGTGCTGAGCGAGCCCAGGCCGTATTGGCCGATGATAAAGGCCATCGCGCCGAATGCACCGATGGGGGCAACCCGCATGACCCAGGTCATGATCTTGAAAAACAGTTCAAGGACGGTTTCCAGGAGGGTGACCACCGGCAGGCAGCGCTCCCGGCCCACCACAACGATCGCGGCGCCGAAGAACACCGAGAAGCAAAGCACCTGCAGCAGGGTGTTGGAGGCGAACGCCCCCACCACACTGGTGGGGATGATGCCCAGGAGGAACTGGCCGGCGTCCTTGGGCGGCGCGGTGGCCGTCTTGGCGTTGAGGGCGTCCTGGGAGAGCGACGCCGGATCAATGTTCAGGCCCGCACCCGGCTGCACGATGTTGCCCACCACAAGTCCAAACACCAGCGCGAAGAGGGTGGCCGCCGTGAAGTAGATCAGCGCCTTCACGCCCACTCGCCCTACCGCCTTCACGTCCCCCACGGCCGCGATGCCCGTGACGATCACCAGGAAGATCAGTGGTGCGATGATCATCTTGATCAGCTGGATGAACCCGTCTCCCAGCGGCCGCAGGCCGGACCCGAGGTCCGGCCAGAAATGTCCGATCAGGATGCCGGCCACAACGGCCACCAGGATCTGGGCGAAGAGGGACTTGTACAGCGGTTTCCTGCCGGTTGTACCTGTTTCGACCGGCTGTGGGACTTTGCTGGGCGCGGGGACGGGAATCATGTGCTGCCTATCGCTGAGGGGACGGCACTGTGTGCGCCGGATGTCACCAGCAACGCTAGAGAGCATGTGTTTCCGGAAAGCTACATCCGCTATGCGGAAATGTTTAACCGTAAAACGGAATTTTGAGCCAACCTTAGGTCAGGGCATGCAGTCCGTGGCTCCGGGGCCTGCCGAATGAGGCGGCACCCAGGAATTCGACGGCGACAAAAGGTTCGCTGCCCACAACCCATTCGTCGTGGCCGGGCGGAAGGGCGTACGTGTCGTTCGCATGGATGGTTGAGCGGACGCCCTCTGACGTTTCAATTTCCAGCGAGCCGGAGACGCAGTATCCGAGGTGGTTATGCTCGCAGAACTCGGTCATCTCGGTGGGTTTGACGGACGTGGACCAGCGCCAGCCCGGAGCCAGGATCAGCCGGGCCACGGAATAGTCGTCCACAGTGACCAAGTCGAACTCGGCCTTGTCTGGACACCGTTTCTTGTCCGGAATATCAAAGGATTTCACTGCCAAAGCTCTAACAAAGTTTGCGGCCATTTTTGAGACGCTGCCTATGAAATAGGGGTGCGGGATGCCTGGGGGCGAGACCAAGGAAGGGCGCGGGCCGCCGACGCAAAGCACTGCGGGGGCGCAAAGCAATGTGGGGCGGGCCCTGGTGTTGTGGTCCCGTGGACGCGGAACCACACGGACGTTAAGTGGTGAAGATGTATCTACCACCGTATCCATCCGGCCCCTGAAGTCAATGGGCCAAGGGAGCGTCAGGAGAGGTCGCAGACCTGCATGCCCCGGACAAAGGTGTAGCCCGGAACATTGGGGGACATTCCGGGCTACGGCATCAACTGTACAGTGCCGAGGCGCATCCGCTGACAGCGACTCGCGCTCCCTCCGCATTTAGTGGTCCAGCTAGTCGGTATGTCTTCCTGTGAGCTTGTCCAAGAGCCGGTCAACCATTCCCACGCCCGGCCCGACGGTCTTGTGGAAAAGTTCCGAGTGGGGAGCGCTGGGGTGCGGCCTGGTGGGTGCCAGCTTCTTGGCCTTCTGCACCTTTTCGCCCATTTCAACGAGTTTCTCGGCAGGGATATGAGTCCGGAGTTTCGGGAACTGTTCGGATTCTTCATCGTTCGCATGGTGGCGCAACAGTGCCTCCAGTTGCCCAACCAACTCCATGAACGTCGGCTCAGCGGGATCGACGCCTTCTATCCGCTTCATCAGCCGAACGATCTCGGCATGTTCCTTCTTGTCATGCTCCACCTCCTCAGCACCATTCGGAATATGCTTTTCCATCGCGGGGTAGACGTACATCTCCTCGGCGACAGCATGGCGCATCACTTCAGCAATCAGGGTGTCCGCCAAGTCCTTGCGCTGCTCAGCGTCCGGGGTGCCCTCGATTTGGCTGAACAGGTCAACCATTTCCTGGTGGTCAGCGGTGAGGATGTCCACGACATCCAACCCAGGCCCAACATTGGATTCCGTCATGACGCGGCCCTCCTGTAGATCGCCGTTCGGGAACGCAAATATGAGAGCCAAGGTACCACCGCCCGCCGGCACGATCCATGGCACATTGATGCGGGCCCTGCCACCGATGGAGGTGCCGCTAGCTCGTTTTTGCTTCGTGCAGGGGCGTTACCGTAGAAACGTGCCTTCCCTTCTTCTCCTCTCCTCTGGTGCCGGAGCCATCCCTGGCTTCCTCAGGGATGTGGTCGCCTCCGGCGCCGACCCTCTAAAGCTCGCCTACATTGCGGACGCCGCCGGCGCGATGCTTGACCTTCCCTTCGCCACAGAGGAAAGGGCTCGGATCCATGAGTTCGGCTACGACGTGGTGGATCTTGCCCTTGCCACTTCCTCGTCCGCTGAGGTAGCTGCGGTCCCTGAAGATGTGGACGCCGTCATCAGATGCGCCGGACCTGTCGGACTATCAGGGCCTTGGGCTGATCGGATCTGTAGTCATACCGCATGCGGATGGCAAAATGCCTTTCTTCCCGCCTGGAATCATCACCCAAACGGTGGAAACCTACCGGGACCGCTTCGATCTTGTCCTTCTTGGCGACGCTGAAGCACTCCGCGTTGACGGAACCTACCAACGCGTTATTCCATCTCCATGACACGGATCAAGGCTTGCCGGAGGTCCCCGGCTTTTCCCCCTTGTCCCCGGGCTCGGGAACAATCTGGTTGGCGATCAAATCCACGCGGTCTGCTGCCGTCAGCGCATCATCGTTTTGAATAGCAGCGACGTCGGGACTTTCGACGGCGTCATCCCGTTCCCTGCTCGTGTTTTCGGTTTCCTTCCCGGTGCTTTCCTTCTGGGCAGCGTCGTCGTCGTGCCTGGGCTCCTTGTGCCGCGCTTCCTCTAAATGGTGCTCCAGTTTCTCCTCTGCATCCCGCCGGCGCTGGCCCACGGTGCGCATCTGCTGGGTGGTTGATGAACCGGCGTAGCCCTCCACATGGTGGCTTGGTTCCGGCGGATTCTGGTGCTGTTTCTCGCTCATACTGGCATCGTCCCACCAGAGCAAGATGTCAGGAAGACCCTGTTTTCGTCGTCATGCCGGCTGGCTGCAGGCTGAGTCTTTCATCAGGTTTTCTAATCCTTACGCGTCAGTTTTCATTGCTTTTGCTTATGTTGGGGACGTTCCATACTGAACAGACCACGACGGCGTGAGTCAGGTTCGCGCCGCCCGCCCCCTTTCCCTCCGAGCGAATGCGACGCACCAATGAATTCCACGACGGATATGACCCGGGCAACGAAAACCACGGCAGCCATGCAGCCCTGGCACATCCGCGATTTCCATCCTGACGATCTGGACCAGCTCATTGGCGTCTGGCAGGAGTCCAGGATCGAGGGGGTGCGTCCGGTCTACAGCCTGGCGGAGATTATTGATGCCTGCTCTAACGGGGTGGCAGCGGTAGCCGTGAACGAGGGGCGGGTTGTGGGGGCGGCAGCCTGCAAAATACAGGACGACCGGGCGTGGATAGTCATGCTCGCCCAGGCCATGGATTGGCGGCAGCAGGGACTGGGAAGCGCACTCCTCGCCGGAATTGAAGGCAGGCTCACCAGCCAGGGGATACGAAGGATTTCAGCGCTTCTCCCGGCCTCCGAGACGCGGATTGAGGCTTTCAGGAACAGCGAATACCGGGTAGAGGAGGACCTGCATTATTTTGAGAGAACCGTCCCGCTTCAGCCCCGGGAAATCAAACCCTTGAGCCAACTGGGAGGCCGTCTCCTCCCGCATGGACTGTGGAACGCCCTCGCGGGCATGCAACACGAAAAGGACCTGATCGAACAGCGCCTGATCCTGCCATTGGCCCGGACCGAACTCGCAAAGTCCCTGGGTGTCATTCCGCCGCGTTCCGTAGTCCTGTTTGGTCCTCCCGGCACGGGTAAAACGACGTTTGCCAAGGCCGTCGCGTCCCGCCTGGACTGGCCTTTCGTGGAGGTATTCCCCTCACGGCTTGCCTCCGATCCCCGGGGCCTCGCCGGGGCTCTACGACAAGTGTTCCTGGACATTGGCCAGCTTGAGCACGCAGTGGTGTTCATCGACGAGGTGGAGGAGATAGCCTCTGCCCGTAAAGGTGACGCGTCATCACTGCAGGGAGTCACCAACGAACTGTTGAAAATCATTCCGGCCTTCAGGGAGAAGGAAGGCAGATTGCTGATCTGCGCGACGAACTTTATCCGCTCCCTGGACAAGGCCTTCCTGCGCCATGGCCGCTTCGATTATGTGATCCCCATCGGCCCGCCCGATCTCACCGCGCGGTTAGCCATCTGGAACCGCTACATCCCCCCTGCCATCTCGCCCCGGATCAACCTCGACGCGCTGGCTCAGGCGAGCGAACGCTTCTCCCCTGCGGACATCGAGTTCGCCGCCAGAAAAGCATCCCAGCAAGCACTTGAGCAGGCAGTGCAGGCCCCGGCCAACTCCGGAGAACCGGCACTGACGACGGAGGCCTACCTTCAGGCGATCGACGGAACCCGCGCCACCATCACTGAAGTCGTGGCCAGGGACTTCTTCGAAGATATAGACCGGATAGCGAGGGTTTAGCCTGCTCTTCGGTCTGCCCGGTTGCCTGTGAGCAAAGCCTGCCCCCTTGACTGGTCCGCCCTTCCTTCCCTACACTTTTCATAAAGCAGAATCTAAATTCCACAAAGCGGAAAGCAGCGGACGCTGAAGCTTAGGGATCTGGAGAAAAGCCCACCCGGAAGGACCACCCCATGACGTACACAGTGAACTGCTCCATCCTGCTGACGGAGCTGCCCCTGCTCCAGCGCCCCGCCGCCGCGAAGGCAGCCGGCTTTGACGCCGTCGAGTTCTGGTGGCCGTTCGACACGTCCGTCCCCACCGACGCCCAGATAAACGGGTTTGAAAACGCCATCAACGACGCCGGCGTCCAGCTCACCGGACTGAACTTCAACGCCGGCAACATGCCCGGCGGCGACCGCGGCCTTGTCTCCTGGCCGGAACGTTCCACCGAATTCCTGGACAACATCGACGTTGTGGCCGGCATCGGTGAGCGGCTCGGTTGCAAGGCCTTCAACGCCCTTTACGGCAACAGGATCGACGGTGAATCGCCCGAGAAGCAGGACGCCATTGGCGCGGAAAACCTCGCGACGGCGGCAGCCGGCGTCGCGCGGATCGGCGGCACTGTCCTTCTGGAACCGGTCAGCGGCGCACCCAGGTATCCCCTCCTCACGGCTGATGACGCGCTCAGGGTTATCGCCCGCGTGAAGGCCGAATCCGGCGCAACCAACGTCAAGCTGCTCGCCGACTTCTACCACCTGGCAGTCAACGGCGACGACGTGGAATCCGTCATCGAAAACCACGCCAAGGACTTCGGCCACATCCAGATCGCCGACAACCCCGGCCGCGGGGCTCCCGGAACCGGCGAGCTTCCCCTCGGCGAATGGATCGCCCGCAGCCGCGAACTCGGCTACAACGGCTACATCGGCCTTGAATACAAGGAACCGCAGGAAACCGCCTTCAACTGGGCCATCCGCCAGCGCGCCACGCGCTAATAGCACAACCGCGCTAAAAAGCCGGCCTCACAGACTTCAGAAAGAGAACCATCATGAGCAACGTTGCAGTTATCGGACTCGGAATCATGGGCCTGCCCATGGCCATCAACCTCGTCAAGGCCGGCCACACCGTCACCGGCTTCAACCGCAGCCAGGACAGGATCGACAAGCTCGTCTCCGAAGGCGGCAAGGGCGCCACCGGCATCGCGGACGCCGTCAAGGACGCCGACGTCGTCATCACCATGGTGCCGGACTCCCCCGATGTTGAAGGCGTGGTCAGCGGCGACGACGGTGTCTTCGCCAACGCCAAGAAGGGCGCGCTCTGGATCGACGCGTCCAGCATCCGCCCCGACGTCGCCAAGCGCCTCTCCGACCAGGCCCGCGAAGCCGGCATCCGCCCCCTCGACGCACCCGTCAGCGGCGGCGAACAGGGCGCCATCGACGCCGCCCTCTCCATCATGGTCGGCGGCGACAAGGAAGACTTCGACGCAGCCTCGGAGGTCCTGACCGCCGTCGGCAAAACCATCGTCCACGTGGGCCCCTCCGGCTCCGGCCAGACCGTCAAGGCAGCCAACCAGCTGATCGTCGCGGTCAACATCGAAGTCCTCGGCGAGGCGATCGCTTTCCTCGAGGCCTACGGCGTGGACACCGATGCCGCCCTCAAGGTCCTCGGCGGCGGCCTGGCCGGCTCCAAGGTCCTGGACCAGAAGGGCCAGAAGATGCTCGACCGCAACTTCGACCCCGGCTTCCGCCTGGCCCTCCACCACAAAGACCTGGGCATCGTCACCTCAGCCGCCCGCGAAGCCAACGTCGCCGTCCCCCTCGGCGCCGTCGTCGCACAGCTCGTCGCCGCCACCGTCAACCAGGGCGACGGCGCACTGGACCACTCAGGACTCTTCAAACAGGTCCTCCAGCTCAGCGGCCGCAACTAGCCCCCTCCCGCCCCCAAGAGTTTTTGTCCAGATACGGCGACCAAAACGCCCTTTATCTCGCCGTATCTGGACAAAAACTCGCTTCGGCACACCCAAAAACAGACTTCCCCACCAGACTTAGTAGGAGCACACCATGAGCAAGATGCGTACCGTTGATGCAGCGGTGGCCATCCTGGAAAAGGAAGGCGCCATCGAGGCGTTCGGCCTGCCAGGCGCCGCCATCAACCCCTTCTATTCGGCCATGCGCGCCCACGGCGGCATCCGCCACACCCTGGCCCGCCACGTTGAGGGCGCCAGCCACATGGCCGACGGCTTCAGCCGCGCCAAGGACGGCAACATCGGCATCTGCATCGGCACGTCCGGACCCGCCGGCACCGACATGATCACCGGGCTTTACGCTGCGTGGGCCGACTCCATCCCCATGCTCTGCATCACCGGCCAGGCACCCGTGGCCAAGCTGCACAAGGAAGACTTCCAGGCCGTGGACATTGAGTCCATCGCCAAACCGGTCACCAAGATGGCCATGACCGTCCTAGAGCCCGGCCAGGTTCCCGGCGCGTTCCAGAAGGCCTTCCAGCTGATGCGTTCCGGCCGCCCCGGCCCCGTGCTCCTGGACCTGCCCATCGACGTGCAGCTGGCCGAGATCGAATTCGACATCAACACCTACGAGCCGCTGCCCGCCGAGAAGCCGAAGGCCTCCCGCAAGCAGTTGGAAAAGGCCCTGGACATGCTGACTGCCGGCGAGCGCCCGCTGATCGTGGCCGGCGGCGGCATCATCAACGCCGGTGCGTCCGCGCAGCTGGTGGAACTGGCCGAGACCCTCAACGTTCCGGTGATCCCCACACTGATGGGCTGGGGCACCATCCCGGACGACCACCAGCTGATGGCCGGTATGGTGGGCCTGCAGACCAGCCACCGCTACGGCAACGAGAACTACCTGCGCAGCGACTTCGTCATCGGCATCGGCAACCGCTGGGCCAACCGCCACACCGGCGGCCTGGACACCTACACGGCCGGCCGGAAGTTTGTGCACATCGACATCGAACCCACGCAGATCGGCCGGGTGTTCTCGCCGGACTTGGGCATCGCGTCCGACGCCGGTGCGGCGCTGGCCGGGCTGATTGAGCTCGCCCGCGAGCGCAAGGCGGCAGGGTCCCTGCCGGACTACTCCGGCTGGGTTGCCGAGTGCCAGGAGCGAAAGGCCTCCCTGCACCGCAAGACCCACTTCGAGAACATCCCCATCAAGCCGCAGCGCGTGTACGAGGAGATGAACAAGTCCTTCGGCCGCGACACCATCTACGTGTCCACCATCGGCCTGTCCCAAATCGCCGGCGCCCAAATGCTGCACGTGTTTGGCCCGCGCAAGTGGATCAACGCCGGCCAGGCAGGGCCCCTGGGCTGGACCGCCCCGGCAGCCCTCGGCGTCGTGCGCGGCAAGCCTGACGAGACGGTGGTTGCCCTCTCCGGCGACTACGATTTCCAGTTCATGATCGAAGAACTGGCCGTGGGCGCGCAATTCAACCTGCCGTACATCCACGTGGTGGTGAACAACTCCTACCTGGGCCTGATCCGCCAGTCGCAGCGCGGCTTCAGCATGGAGCAGAACGTGTCCCTGGCGTTCGAGAACATCAACAGCGCGGACCTGTCCGAAACCACCCGCGGCTACGGCGTGGACCACCTCAAGGTGGCCGAAGGCCTGGGCTGCAAGGCCGTCCGCGTGGAGGACCCCAACGACCTCGCCGCCGCGTTCGACAAGGCCAAGGCCCTGATGGGCGAGTTCCAGGTTCCCGTGGTGGTGGAGGTGATCCTGGAAAAGGTCACCAACATCTCCATGGGTGTGGAAATCAACGCCATCAACGAGTTCGAAGAACTGGCCGAGACGGCCGCGGACGCGCCCACCGCCATCTTGGCGCTGCAGGCCTGACATGCGGATCGTGATTGCACCGGACAAGTTCAAGGGATCACTCTCGGCACCGGACGTGTGCAGGCACCTGGAAAGGGGACTGCAGCTGGCTTCTGGCGGGAACCTTGACGTCGTCGGCATTCCAGTGGCTGACGGCGGCGAGGGCACCCTCGACGCCGCCGTCGGCTCCGGCTTCACCCGCCGGATCGCCACTGTCAGCGGGCCCACCGGCCAAGTGATCGAGGCGGATTTCGCCGTCCGCGGCCACGAGGCGGTCATTGAGATGGCGGCTGCCTCGGGCCTGGCGCTCCTCCCCGCAGGGGTTCTGGTTGACGGACGGCCAGGCTCGACGGCGGCCACCACCGCCACCAGCCTGGGCACCGGGCAGCTGATCCGTGCCGCACTGGACGCCGGCTGCCGGCGCATCGTGTTGGGTGTTGGGGGCAGTGCGAATACCGACGGCGGCGCGGGGCTTCTGCAGGGGCTCGGCGCCAGGTTCCTGGACGCAACGAACAACGAACTCCCGCCGGGCGGCGCTGCGCTGGCCAACCTGCACAGCATCGACTTCACGCACTTTGAACCCCGCCTGGTGGACGCCCGCTTTGTGCTGGCGTCCGACGTCGACAATCCCCTGCTGGGCGCCCAGGGCGCCGCCGCCGTATTTGGGCCCCAAAAGGGCGCAACACCACAGGACGTCGAGCTCCTCGACGCCGCCCTGGCCAGGTTCGTCGAAGTCCTGGCCAGGGAAATCGGGATCCGCGCCATCAAAGCCGCGGAGGCCCCAGGCGCCGGGGCGGCAGGTGGCGTGGGCTTCGCTGCAATAGCGGCCCTGGCCGCAAGCCGCCGGCCGGGCATCGACGTCGTGCTTGAATTCACCCAACTGGCGCGGCGGATGGAGGGCGCGGATCTTGTCATCACCGGGGAAGGCAGCCTGGACGAACAAAGCCTGCTGGGCAAAACCCCGACGGGCGTGGCCAGGGCGGCCGCGGCAGCCGGCGTGCCCGTAATTGCCGTATGCGGCCGTACCACCCTTGACCGCGGACAGCTGGTGGAAGCCGGGTTCCAGGATGTTTACGCTTTGACTGGGCTTGAAAGCAATGTAGACAGGTGCATAGCAGAGGCGGGAAAGCTTCTGGAGCAGCTGGGCAAGCAGATCGGCGGACAGCTGGCGGCCAACAGGCTGCCACGGCCCGCTCGCAGTAAGGAGGACCTCCATGTCTGAAGAGCGCTTTGACCTCGTCATCCGGGGCCAGCGGATCCTCACCACGGCCGGCATCGCGGCCCGGGAGGTGGGCGTCCGCGGCGGCAGGATCGTTGCTATCGAGCCGCTGGGCAACGGGCTGGACGGCACCGAGATCATCGAACTTGCCGACGACGAAACCCTGCTTCCGGGCCTGGTGGACACCCACGTCCACGTGAACGAGCCCGGCCGCACCGAGTGGGAGGGCTTCGCGTCCGCCACCCGTGCCGCGGCAGCCGGCGGCGTCACCACCATCATCGACATGCCGCTGAATTCCATCCCGCCCACCACCACGGTGGCAGGCCTCAAGCTCAAGCGCGAGGTCGCCGAGGACCAGGCCTTTGTGGACGTCGGGTTCTGGGGCGGTGCCATCCCGGGCAACAAGCCTGACCTCCGCCCCCTGCACGATGAGGGTGTGTTCGGCTTCAAATGCTTCCTGCTGCACTCCGGCGTGGACGAGTTCCCGCACCTGGACGCGGACGAGATGGAGGAGGACATGGCCGAGCTGAAGTCCTTCGATTCACTCATGATTGTCCACGCCGAGGATTCGCACGCCATCGACCACGCACCCCACCCGGGCGGCGACCAGTACTCAACCTTCCTGGCCTCCCGTCCCCGCGGCGCGGAGAACAAGGCCATCGCCGAAGTCATTGAGCGGGCCCGCTGGACGGGTGCGCGGGCGCACATCCTGCACCTGTCGTCGTCGGACGCGCTGCCCATGATCGCCACCGCAAAGCGCGACGGCGTCCGCCTCACCGTTGAGACGTGCCCGCACTACCTCACTCTGGTGGCGGAGGAGATCCCCAACGGCGCCACCGCCTATAAGTGCTGCCCGCCCATCCGTGAGGCGTCCAACCGGGAGCTGCTGTGGCAGGGCCTGCAGGACGGGACAATCGACTGCATCGTCTCGGACCACTCCCCCTCCACGCTGGACTTAAAGGACCTGGAGAACGGTGACTTCGCCGTGGCCTGGGGCGGCGTTTCTTCGCTCCAGTTGGGCCTGTCGCTGGTCTGGACCGAGGCCCGGCACCGCGGCATTCCGCTGGAGCAGGTGGTCAGCTGGATGGCCGAGAAGCCGGCCGCCCTGGCCCGGCTTTCCACCAAGGGCCAGCTGGCGCTGGGCTACGACGCCGACTTTGCGGTCTTTGCGCCGGACGAGGCGTTCGTGGTGGACGCCTCCAAGCTCAAGCACAAAAACCCCATCACCCCGTACGACGGTAAAGCGCTCTCCGGTGTGGTCCGTCAGACGTTCCTGCGCGGGAACCGGGTGGACGGCAAAACCCCCACCGGCAAGCTCATCCGCCGCGGCGGGGTCTGAGGGCGGCAGCATGACTGTGGTGGCCGACGGCGGCACCCGGCTTCCGCCGTCGCGCGGTGCTGTCAGCCGGATGGCTGTTGATCTGGCTGCCTGCCAGGTCCTGCTGGACGGCCGGGAGGTTCCATTGTCCGGCGTGGAATTCCAGCTGCTTCGCTACCTTGCCCAGAACTGTTCGCGCGCTGTTGACAGAACAGAACTTCAGCGGTTCCTTGACTCTTTTGATACCCCTGGCGCTTCACTCCGGGCCATTGACGTGTATGTGGGGAGGCTGCGCCGGAAGCTCGGAAATGCAGGCCATGCCGTCACCACCGTGCGGGGCCGCGGATACAGGTTTATCCAAGGTCCGTGTGCCACCATTCGCGGACCGGCGGAATACTGCATATGACGCCGGAGTTGTTGCTAGAGCGGGAAGCCGCTTCACTTGTTGTTTTGCCTCTAATGCCAGAGTCTCGCGAAGGATTGCCATGAGCCCCACACTGACCACCAAGCTTCAGCCCGGAACCCAGGCCCCTGATTTCTCCCTGAAAGACGCCAAGGGCAACACCACGTCCCTGGCCGCCTACCGCGGCAAACACGTCATTGTTTACTTCTACCCGGCAGCGGCCACCCCCGGCTGCACCACTGAAGCCTGCGACTTCCGTGACAGCTTGGCATCCCTGCAGGGCTCCGGTTATGAAGTCATCGGCATCTCACCCGACGCCCCGGAAAAGCTGGCCAGCTTCACAGGAGACTTTGGCCTGACCTTCCCGCTGCTCTCGGACGAGGATCACCGGGTGGCCCTCGCCTACGGCGCCTGGGGTGAAAAGCTGGTCAACGGCGAAATCACCGAAGGAATCGTCCGCTCCACCGTGGTCCTTGACCCCGAGGGTAAGGTCACTCTGACCCAGTACCAGGTCAAGGCCGAGGGCCACGTCGCTGCGCTCAAGGAAGCGCTGGGCGTCTAGGCGGGCATCTAGGCGGGCGCCTGGACGGGCGTCTTAGTGGGCCGTATAAGTCCTGTCGGAAGGACCCAGTAAGATCACGGGAGCGGCCGCTGGGGCCGCAGTGAAAACGGGGGAACTCCTATGCCTGCAAAAACCATGCTCCGACTCTCGGCCTGCGGGGCGGCAGTAGCGGCATTGATGGCCACGGCCATCAGCCCGGCCCAGGCGGCCAGCACCGAAGGCACCAAAATCACCGTCCGCGATACGTGCACGGAACTGGCACCTGACATGACGTCATGCCTCTCGATGACGGAGCGCCGGATCGAAGTCCATGCGCCGTCCGGCATCAGCGTGCTCCAGGGTTACCGCGAGTATTCAACCAGCACCACGTACCCTGACGGCTCCTACACAAGTGACGGGACGCGCAGGTACGTCTACGTCTACTCGTCGAGGGTTGAAGTTCCAGACGGGACCATCTACTTTGACCCCCAGGTGGCAAGGGTTGATGGGTCTGATGTCCTGTCCTTCGCTGACGGGTTGACCTGTGTCCTCGATACCAACCTCGTGGAAGCGAACGGCACCGGCGGCTACAACCACAGCACGGGGTCCTGCACCTACAGCTGATGTGCCTGCTCCCTGACAGAGGCCCGTCCGATCCTTTTCGGATGGGCCTCTGCTGCGCCAAGGGGCAGAGGGGGGACCACCGGGAGCGTGAATGAGGTGTGAATCGCAGCGATCCCTGGCTGCATTTTCGCGGCGCTAGATGTTGCCCTGTGTTCCGCAAACCGCTGCCCTGCCTGAACGCCGCTTTACCGGCACCACTAGGGTTAGGACGTGAGTAAGTCCTCTACCGGTAACCCTGCCTGCGTGGCGGGGGGGCTTTTCGTCGCGTGGGCAATTCATGACCTTGAGGAAATGGCGACTATGCCTGCCACCTCGGAAGTCCTTGCAACGCAGCTGGAGCGAACGCAGTGGGCCCCAGCCGTTGCCTTGGCCAACCACGTTCGTACAAGCACCAAGGAATCGGCGCTTGCCATCCTATTGATGGGCACACTTGTGGCAGGAGCCGCCGTCCATGGTGCGGCTACCAACGGGCGCAGTCCGTTTTTTCAATACGTCCTGGCTGGGCTGCACGGCCATGTTTACACTCACATCGCCGCCAGCTTCCGCCTGAGAGGATACTCGACTGGCGTAGTAACAGCTATTGCCGTCATGCTCCCCTATAGCCTTCATGCCCGCCGCGTGTTGCGGGCAAATGGATCGCTGATCGAAGGCCCGTACCCATACGTGCTCGGCGGCGTCCTCTTGCTGCCGGCAACCTTTGCCTGCCACACCTTGGCTCGCGTTTTGAGCGGCAGACGCGACCGCCAATAGCTACAAATCCAAGGACTTCCAGCACTGGGCAGGCGGGGGGAAACTGCTGCTTCAAGAAAGCAGTCTTGGTGTTATGAGAGGGATGCTATCCCTGAAATTCATTACGCGAACTAAGTTTCAAGGCTTCGGCTACCACAAGCAGTCCCGTCAGGGTTCGGTTTGTATCTAGGCCCGGACCCATTCCCGGACAAGCTCGACGAATTCCTGCTCGCGAGCCATCGCGGCCTGCGCATCTGGAAAGATTACTTGGCCGCGGTCTTGGCCGATCATTTCCAACAGACCACTCCATTTCGGGGCATCAAAATGCATGTCGTCCTCGATGGCCTTGGCGCCGCGGTGAAAAATCAGCTGAATGTGATGCAGCGGCCGCAGGTTAAACGTGACCCGATCAACGGAATTGAAGCAGAAACTCGGTGCCTTCCATTTTATCTGCTCGGTTATTGCATCATCGGCGTCCAGAACAGCCAACCGCAGGTGTTCAATCGATGGCTTCATGGGATGAACCAGCGTCTCAAGGAACGAATCAACAATCGGGTTTCGGTTTAGCGTCATAAGGCTAGTCAACACCCTGCGGGTAAAAGGGCTAATGGGCCGTCTCACAAAGAGATGAACTGCTCAGAACCCGCGCCATGACCAGGACTCCTCAACGCTCGTATCCGACGGTTACGACAGTAAGGAGCTCAACCAAAAGCCGCCCAGAATCGCCCCGGTAGCGTTGTGGGCGTCCTGCGCCGGTGACAGGATTGCCGCATGGGGATAGAAATCCGGCCGGCCACGGAGTTTGAAGACCTGAAGGCGGTGGTGGGACCCAAGCGGCCCGACGCCAATGTGTGCTGGTGCCTGAGCTACCGCATCCCTTCCAAACAGAACCTGGAGCTGCAGGGCCCGGCCCGCGGGGACTTGGTGAAGGAGCTGGTGGCGCAGGATCCGCCGCCCGGCGTCCTCGCGTACGACGGCGACGACGTGGTGGGCTGGGCGGCAGTCCACCCGCGCGCGGACACCAGTTTTGCCCGCAACCGCAAGATCCCGCATGTGGATGAGCTCGACGTCTGGTCCGTGTGGTGCATCCGGGTCCGGCCCGGGCACCGCGGCAAGGGCATCTCCCATCACCTGCTGGAGGGCGCCGTCGCCATGGCCCGCGCGTACGGCGCACCTGCCATCGAGGGGTACCCGGTGGACAACAACGGTAAAAAGGTGGACCTCACCATGGCCTACGTGGGCACCCGCCAGCTCTTTGAACGGGCCGGGTTCGTCAAGGCCGCCGATACAGAGTCGGTGCTTAACGGCTTCCCGCGGGTGCTGATGCGCCTGGACCTGCACTGACGCCGCGCTTCTTCAGTGCCGCACTATTTTCTTCCAGAGTCGTGCAATTTTTTCCCAGCGCCTGCGCCAGTCCATGTCCATTAGCCAGAGGGCCAGAAGAAGCCCATCCACCGTCATAAGGCCTGCAATCAGGTAGCCCCACCCGATAAGCAGCATGGCAATCTCCTGACCCTGTAATCCCCAGCCGCTCGATTGTCCCCAAGTGTGGCATGGAAAAGGCCGCCGAGGAACGTAGTCCCCGACAGTATGTGGGTCACCGCAGCGTACTTTGCGGCCTTGGCGAGAGCCGCTGGCCGGTATGGGCCGGGTCGTTGCCGGGTGGCTACTTCAGGAGCGCCACCACACGGCCATGGACTTCGTTTTCGCGGTTGACAAGACGGGTGAGCCGCTCCACTTTCTCCGAGAATTCGATCCCCACAGCCAGCCTGTCGCCGGGCCAGCTCGAGGCCTCCCTGGAGTCCCCCAGGGCTTTGGCCAGGGCACGCGAAAGCAAACGGATCCGCCATGAATGCTTCAAGTAGTGAAAGGTTCGCTGAGGGTAGTGGCGCTGCCTCAGAAGCACCATCAGTTCCCAAAGCCACAGCACAACGGCCACCAGCCTCCACCCGGTTCGAATTCTCCGCATATGCTCCTGCACCGTCCTCCCGCAAGCCGACCTTTGGCCGTTGAACCTTCACTTCGAGTGTCCCGAGGGTTGCTCAATATCCCCTCAAGGAGGACCAAGGATTTCGACAATCCTGTGGGAAGGCGCGACTCAGGCAGGGGCGCCTGGACGAAAACCGGCTCAACCAGCGCAGTGAAAATTCGTTGCGTCGGGTGTCATATGCGTCGCAGTTCACCGCAGGATGCGTGCCCGGCGTGACAAGCCTGTAAAGACAGTAGTTAATAGGAGCATGCCTTACCTTCCCGAGACCCGCCGTGCCGTTGTGATTGAGGATGACCCGGACATCCGCGGGCTGCTGGTGCGGGTCCTGACCAAGCAGGGTTTCGAGGTCACCGAGGCGGCTGCGGGCTTGCCGGGCGTGGAGGAAGTCCGCAGAGCCAAGCCGGACCTAGTCACCCTGGATCTGAACCTGCCGGATCTTGACGGCCTTGAGGTCTGCAAGCTCCTTCGGGAATTTTCGGACGCCTTTATTGTGATGCTCACCGCCCGGACGGATGAACTGGACAAACTGACGGGGCTGGACAACGGTGCTGATGACTACATCAGCAAGCCGTTCAGCCCCCGGGAACTCCAGTCCCGGGTCAATGCGCTCTTCCGGCGCCGCCAGCCCACGGCGGTGGCGGACCCCGCCGCCCAGGATGAGCTGGCGCGGGCCACCGAGGTGCAGCTGAGCCTGCTGCCCAAGGAGGACGTCAGGGTGGACGGTTACGACCTCGCCGGGATGTTCCGCCCTTCCCGAAGCGTGGGCGGGGACTTCTACGACTGGTACCGCACGCCTGATGGCCTGCACCTGACCTTCGCCGATGCCATGGGCAAGGGCATGGGAGCAGCCCTCATCGCTGCCACTGTGCGTGCCGTGATGCGCTCCATGGGTCCTCTCACCAACCTGGACGAGGCCTTTACAGCCGCGAGCACTGCCATCGCCTCAGACCTCGATTCGTCCAGTTCCTTTGTGACCCTGTTCCATGCCCGCCTTGACGCCGTCTCCGGAACCGTCAGCTATGTCGACGCCGGCCATGGGCTTGCGCTGCACGTGGACGCCGGCGGGACGGCCCGCCGTCTTGCCTCCGGAGGCCCGCCGGTCGGGGCATGGGGCGGTTCAACCTGGCCGCAATCGGCACTGGTCCTGGCTCCGGGCGATTCCCTGGTGGTGGTGAGCGACGGCGTGCTGGATGTCTTTGATTCCGTGGAGGCGTTCACGGAAGCAGTGCTGCAGGCCACGCACGGCCAGGACTCCGCCGTCGCCGCCAGCGATGCCATCCTGTCCCTGGCACCGGCGGAATCCGCAGACGATGACGTCACAGTGGTGGTGGTTCGGCGCCTTCCGGTGGCAGCCGGAGCGTGACACGGTTCTGGACCCGCCTGATAGTAGTTCTGACGGTTGTCCTTGGCTTGAACTATGTGGCCTGGCGGTGGTCAGCCTCGCTGAACTGGGACGCGTGGTGGATCTCGGTTCCGCTGGTGATTGCAGAAACCTACAGCCTCATCGACGTCATGCTGTTTGGCATGACGGTGTGGAAACTGAAGCTGCGCAAGGGTGCTCCGGAGGCTCCCCGGGATGCCACCGTGGACGTTTTCATCACCACCTACAACGAGCCGCTGGACATGGTGATGACCACGGCGCTGGCGGCCCAACGGATCCGCCACCCGCACAGCACCTGGATCCTGGACGACGGCTCGCGCGCGGAACTCAAAGCCCTCGCTGAGGAACACGGCCTGGGCTACGTCACGCGCAGCGAGGACTGGACCTCCAACTTTCCCCGGCACGCCAAGGCAGGCAACCTAAACAACGCGCTGATGCAGACGCACGGCGAATTCCTCCTGATCCTGGACGCGGACCAGATCCCCGAGCCGGACATCCTGGAAAAAACCCTGGGCTACTTCAACAACCGCCGCGTGGCGCTGGTCCAGACCCCGCAGTACTTCAGCAACGTCCCTCCCTCAGACCCCTTGGGCAGCCAGGCTCCCCTGTTCTATGGCCCCATCCAGCAGGGCAAGGACGGCTGGAATGCGGCCTTCTTCTGTGGCTCCAACGCCATCCTGCGCCGTGAGGCCCTGATGCAGCTGGGCCTGGTGGGCTATGTCAAGGAGACCGAAAAGAGCATCCGGCGGGCCTTGGCGGCGTCGCGGTCGGCCATCAGGCAGGCCAGGAAATCGGCGGACATGGAATCGCCGCTGGTGGCCCAGGTGCTGGACGAGGTCCAGGTGGCCACTCTGGAAGCCCAGCAGGAACTGGACAACGGGGCCCCGCTGGGCGAAATCACGTACCGGGTCCGGCGCCGCGTGGACCAGGCCGTCCAGGCCCTCGTCATGGCTGACGTTTCGGCCCTCCAGGCGGATCTTGAGGAGATCGCCGCCATGGAGCTCGCACATGTTGGCGAAGCCGGCGTACCGGTGGTGGCCGATGACGCCGTGAAGCGGATGGCAGCCCGCGACTGGTCTCCGCTGGGCGCACTGGAATCCGTGCAGGCAGTGCTGGACGCGCTGTCCGTGGAACGGAATGACGAGGCGCAGCCCGTGATGCCGCTCGCCACCATTTCCGTCACCGAGGACATGGCCACGGCCATGCGCATGCACTCGATGGGCTGGGAGAGTGTTTACCACCACGAGATCCTTGCCTACGGGCTGGCGCCGGAAGACCTCAAGACCATGCTGACCCAGCGGCTCCGCTGGGCACAGGGAACCATCCAGGTAATGCTGCGGGAAAACCCGTTGGTCCAGCGCGGCCTCAAGATTGGCCAGCGCCTGATGTACTTCGCCACCATGTGGACCTACCTCAGCGGATACGCGGCCATCATCTACTTCGCAGCCCCCATCATCTACCTCCTGGTGGGAACCCTGCCGGTAATCAGCCTGAGCACGGACTTCTTTATCCGCTTCATCCCCTTCATGGTGGTGAACCAGCTGCTGTTTGCCGTTGCCGGCCGCGGAATCAGCACCTGGCGCGGCCAGCAGTACAGCCTGGCGCTGTTTCCCACCTGGATCAAGGCCTGCTCGACGGCGGCCCGGAATGTCTGGTTCGGACGTCCCCTGGGGTTCGCCGTCACGCCCAAGTCGCGCCAAAGCGGCGGTCCCTCCTGGAGCCTGATCCGGCCACAGATCGTGGTGTCCGCACTCCTGGCGGTGGCCGCCGTCGTCGGCCTGGTGCGGCTCGCCGCGGGACTGGCCGAGCCGCTAGGCACGCTGGTCAACGTTGCCTGGGTTATTTTTGACCTGGCGGTGATGAGCGTCCTGGTCCAGGCCGTTCGGTACAAGGGGTTTGAACCCGTTCCGCAAGCAGAGCCTGAAGAGAGGAAATCCGGTGGAGTTTAGCTACGAAATCAAGGACTCGTATGCGGAGGTGAAGGCCGACGGGCGGCTCAACATGGTGTCCGCGCCCAAGCTCCGCGAGTTTGTCACGGACGTCATCGCGGGCGGGTCCAACAGGATTGTTGTCAACCTGGAAAACACCGCCTTTATGGATTCCTCCGGGCTGGGGGCCCTGATCGGCTGTCTCAAGGCAGCCCGCCAGGCGGGCGGGGACCTTCGGATCGCCGCTGTCCAGCCGCAGGTGAAGATGGTGCTTGAGCTGACCAGCATGGACCGGGTGCTTACCTCCTACACTTCCCCGGAGGAGGCGTTCGGCAATGACTGAAATCCTGGCCCACAGCAGCTTCCGCGGATTGGCCACTGGAGAGGCCATCGATTCGATCCATGATCACTTGGATGGGCTCTGGGCAGATGCTCCCTTCGTCCAGGACATGGACCAGATGACGTTCACAACCGCCGTGATCGAGGCCGCCACCAACATCGTCCAGCACGCTGAACCGGCGAAGGAACTGGCGGTTGAGCTGGGGGTGGACATCAGCGTACAGGCGGCACTCCTGCAGGCGCGGGTCAGCGCCTTCAACGCCAAACCGCCGTTCGGACCCATGGAACCGGGAGTGCCGGACGATGAATCGGAGTCCGGCCGCGGGCTCGCCCTGATCCAGGCACTGGTGACTACTGTGACGTTCGAGCGCCAGGACGGCACGAACACCTGGATCCTGTCCCGGTCGTCCCAAGGCTAAGTTCCAGGACTCAGCCCAAAGGGCCGAACTGGAACGCCGT
The DNA here is from genome assembly GCF_026427775.1 of Arthrobacter sp. CDRTa11. NCBI lineage: Bacteria > Bacillati > Actinomycetota > Actinomycetes > Micrococcales > Micrococcaceae > Arthrobacter > Arthrobacter sp. CDRTa11. Next base: position 4,690,331 of record NZ_CP044532.1, read on the forward strand.
TGCCTTGACAGCCTGTATCGCCGTCAGCTTCACTATTACGTATGCTGAAATAACAGTTCCATGATGCGGAAGGTTTCCTTGCTGTAAACCTGGAAACCGTCGGATAACCGGCCCTCCGCATAGCCGTCACCATGGATGCCAGCACCGTCACATGAGGAACAGCAGCATGAAGCTTGCCGAATTCAACAGCGTGGAACCCTCACGCGCCAGGGACGTCCTGAAGCCCTGCATCGACGTCGGGCGCTGGGTGGAGGCCGTCACGGCCGCACGTCCCTTTCCGTCCAAGGCCTCCCTCCTGGAGTTTGCTTCCCAGGCGGCTGAGCCGTTCACGCCGGCAGAGGTGGAAGCCGCCCTGGCCCACCACCCGCGGATCGGCGACCGGCCCACCGCCAGCACTGCGGAAGCCTCCATGTCCCGTTCCGAACAGGCCGGAGTGGACCCGTCGGACTCCGGCGTTGCCGAAGCACTCGCCCGGGGCAATCGCGACTACGAGGAGAAGTTCGGCAGGGTCTTCCTGATCCGGGCCGCCGGAAGAACCGCCCCTGAAATCCTGGCGGCCCTCGAATCCCGCTTGTCCAACTCCCCCAGTGAAGAAGACACGATTGTGGCCCAGCAGCTGCGCGAAATAGCCCTGCTGCGGCTTGAAGGAGTGATCAGCGAATGAACCCGTCCCATGTCACCACCCATGTCCTAGATACCGGCGCCGGACGTCCGGCGGCGGGAGTCGCCGTCGTGCTTTACCAGCACGACGGCGGAGGCTGGCAGGAGCTGGCCCGTTCGGCAACTGATGCGGACGGCCGGGCGAAAGACCTGGGGCCAGAGTCGCTGGCAGCCGGGCGGTACCGCCTGAACTTTGCAACCGGCGACTACTACGCCGGGCTAGGCACGGCTACGTTCTTCCCTGAGGTGGACCTGGTGTTCGAGGTGACCGGCGCCGAGCACTACCACGTGCCGCTGCTGCTGAGCCCGTTCGCCTACTCCACGTACCGCGGCAGCTAACCCCCTGAGCTTTTGTCCAGATACGGCGGGTTGGAACGGCTTAAAGTCGCCAGATCCGGACAAAAACTCCAGGGCAGTAGGCTTGATGGCATGTCTTTTGAAGAAACCCCCGCTGAGCGCCGCGACGTAACCGTACGGCGGGCACCCAGATACGTACCCTTCCTGATTCTGGGCGCACTTATTGGTGTTGCCGCTGCGGCTGTGGTGGCGTACGCGCTGCCCGGCGACGCAAGCTTCGACAGGGGTTCGGTGTTCGGCTTCTTCCTGGTGATGTTCGGGGCGTTCGGTGCGATCCTGGGTGCAGCAACCGCCCTGGTCCTGGACCGGCGGAGTGTCAAGCGCCAGCAACGCGCCGTTGTGGAGGCCGTTCCGGACTCGGAACCTGACGACGGCACACAGCCGTAACCGCAATCACACACAGTCACAAAGGACCGGGCGGAAAAGTCTTACCCCATATCGTGAGATAATCGACCAGTGGCACGCGGCGATGGAAAACTTTCTCATGATCTTCTCCCTGGCGAAAAAGGCCCTCAGGACGCTTGCGGCGTTTTTGGGGTCTGGGCACCAGGTGAAGAAGTAGCAAAACTCACCTACTACGGGCTGTATGCACTGCAGCACCGCGGTCAGGAGTCGGCTGGTATTGCCACCAGCGACGGCAAGCGGATCAACGTCTACAAGGACATGGGACTCGTTTCCCAGGTCTTCGACGAGACCACGCTGAACACCCTGACCGGGCACCTGGCGGTGGGACACTGCCGCTACTCCACCACCGGAGCCAGCCACTGGGCCAACGCCCAGCCCACGCTCGGCGCCACCAGCACCGGCACCGTGGCCCTGGCGCACAACGGCAACCTGACCAACACCGCCGAGCTCAACGCCATGATCATGGAGCGCAACGGCGGCCAGCTCAGCGGCGAAATGAAGCAGGGCAACACCTCAGACACCGCACTGGTCACGGCATTGCTGGAAGGCGAGGAGGGCAAGACCCTCGAACAGACCGCCATCGAGCTGCTTCCCAAGATCAAGGGCGGCTTCTGCTTCGTCTTTATGGACGAGGGCACCCTCTACGCTGCCCGCGACACTTATGGCATCCGCCCGCTGGTACTGGGCCGGCTGGAACGCGGCTGGGTGGTGGCCTCCGAGCAATCCGCGCTCGCCACCGTGGGCGCCAGCTTCATCCGTGAAATCGAACCCGGCGAATTCATCGCCATCGACGAGGACGGCGTGCGCTCCCAGCGCTTCGCGGAGCCGACGCCGGCGGGTTGCGTTTTCGAGTACGTTTACCTGGCCCGTCCGGACGCCGCCATCGCCGGCCGCTCTGTCTACGAGTCCCGCGTTGAGATGGGCCGCCAGCTGGCCCGCGAAAACACCCAGGTTGCGGACATCGTCATTCCCGTCCCGGAATCCGGCACGCCGGCCGCGGTGGGCTACGCCGAGGAATCCGGCATCCCGTTTGCGCACGGCTTCGTCAAGAACTCCTACGTGGGCCGCACCTTCATCCAGCCCTCCCAGACGCTCCGCCAGCTGGGCATCCGGCTCAAGCTGAACGCCCTGGAATCCGTCATCCGCGGCAAGCGTGTGGTGGTGGTGGACGACTCCATCGTCCGCGGCAACACGCAGCGGGCGATTGTCCGGATGCTCCGTGAAGCCGGTGCGGCAGCAGTCCACGTCAAGATCTCCTCCCCGCCGGTGCAGTGGCCCTGCTTCTACGGCATCGACTTCGCTTCCCGCGCCGAACTGATCGCCAACGGCGCCACCATCGAGGAAATCTCGCAGGCGATTGGCGCCGATTCCCTCGCCTATATCTCCGAAGACGGCATGATCGGCGCCACCCAGCAGCCGCGTGAACGCCTCTGCACCGCATGCTTCACCGGCAAGTACCCCATTGAGCTCCCCGGCTCGGACAAACTGGGCAAGAACCTGCTGGAGCGCACAGACCTTGGCGGGCTCCCGCCGTCGCCCTCTGCCCTGCCCGGCGAAACAGCGGCCCTGCTGGTGCCCGCCGTCGGTGACGGCGAGGATCCGGCCAACAAGCGCGGCGCCACAGGCTGCGACCCCGGACCGGACTCCGAGTTCGAGAACCTGCTGACCGAGGCAGACCTTGTTCCAGACGTACACGTAGCCACCATCGGCGCTGACAAGAAAGAGTCACTATGACTTCCGCAACCCCCGCCGCCGGCAACCTCTCCAACCCGGCCGGCGGCATCACTTATGCCTCCGCGGGCGTTGACGTTGAAGCCGGCGACCGCGCCGTTGAGCTGATGAAGGGCGCCGTCAAGGCAACCCACAACTCATCCGTGATTGGTGGCGTGGGCGGCTTCGCCGGACTGTACGACGTCTCCAGGCTGCTGACCTACAAGCGCCCGCTCCTGGCCACGTCCACCGACGGCGTGGGCACCAAGGTTGCCATTGCGCAGGCCATGGACATCCACGACACCATCGGGTTTGACCTGGTGGGCATGGTGGTGGACGACATCGTGGTGGTTGGCGCCGAGCCGCTCTACATGACCGACTACATCGCCTGCGGCAAGGTGGTCCCGGAGCGCATCGCTGACATTGTCCGCGGCATCGCAGCGGCCTGCTCCGTTGCCGGTACCGCCCTGGTGGGCGGCGAGACCGCCGAGCACCCCGGCCTGCTGGGCGAGCACGAATACGACGTCGCGGGCGCCGCCACCGGCGTTGTCGAGGCTGATGCCCTGCTGGGCCCGGACCGTGTCCGCGCCGGCGACGTTGTGATCGGCATGGCGTCCTCCGGCCTGCACTCCAACGGCTACTCCCTGGTCCGCCGGGTCATCAACCACGCCGGCTGGGCCCTGGACCGCCAGGTTTCCGAGCTCGGCCGCACGCTGGGCGAAGAACTCCTGGAACCCACCCGCGTTTACGCCGCCGACTGCCTTGACCTGGCCCGCACCTTCCCGGTAACTGGCGGCTCGGGCGCTGCCGTGCACGGCTTCAGCCACGTCACCGGCGGCGGCCTGGCAGCCAACCTGGCACGGGTGCTTCCGCAGGGCCTGGTGGCCACCGTTGACCGCGCCACGTGGGAGCTGCCGGCCATCTTCAAGCTGGTCTCTGAGCTGGGCAACGTCCCGCTGGCAGACCTGGAGCGCACCCTGAACCTAGGCGTCGGCATGGTGGCCATTGTGTCCCCGGAAGCTGCCGATGCCGCCGTAGCGCGCCTGAACGACCGCGGCCTGCCGTCCTGGATCATGGGCACGGTGACCGCGGATTCGGACTCCATCCTCAAGTCCGGCCCGGACTACATCCAAGGTGCCAAGGGAGTGGACGGCGGCGCTGTCCGCCTGGTCAACGCCTACGCTTAACCCTGAGCGAGTGCTCCGTAACGGCCCTTTAGAACAGTCATAAGGGCCGCTACGGAGCACTCGACGTCATTTAAGGGGTTCACTTCAGGTGCTGCCCGGAATCCCCTAATGCCCTACCCAATGTGATGCAGAACACTCATTTCCCTTGACTGCTAAGCATACTTACCTTTAGGCTCGTAGTTATGGAAGGGCAGTGCCGGAGTCGGTCTGGGCTTCTCCGGGGGCTTGCAGTAAGGGCCCCCATCATTGGTTTGCGTTTTAACGCAGCCAGGTTGGATCTGTCTTCCACCGCCGCCGGCGGAAATCAAAAGAAGCAACCATAGGGGCGTCCGGGTTCCCGCGCGATTCCACGCGCCTGACGCAATCCACGAGTCGACGACGGATTGCCAAGGTTTAGATCCCGGACTCACATCAAGGGAGCGAACACAATGTCAGTCATGAAAAAAGCAACCGCGTCACTTTTTGGATCACTGTTGATCCTGGGAGCCGTCGCTACTCCGTCGCAGGCTGTTCGGGACGTTGACCAGGATGGTTTGGTAAATGTCAGCGTGGGGAACGTGGAGATTTTGAATGACGTCAACGTCGCAGTCGCCGCCAACGTCGCCGCTCAGCTCTGTGGTATCAAGGTTGGGCCCGTCATCCTGCTCGCCCAGGAAGTCGATGCCACGGACACCACGGCAGTAGTTTGCGACCAGCGGGGCCAAAGGAACGATGTGACGATTACTGACTAGCCTTCCAGAATTATTGAGAACTAGTCATTCAGCAGGAAAAACCAAGAAGTGCCCCGGCCTCCGACAAGGCGGCCGGGGCATTCTTCGTCTGCAGGCAGCCAGGCAAGGCGGCTACCGGCGCGCCCCGGGAGGATGATCCAGGTCCCGGTACGGCGATGGAGGCAGCACAGCCCGCCACCGTTGACTAAACCTCCAGGATGCTGAACACACCGCCTTGCGGATCCTTGAGCGTGGCCGTGGCGCCTGGCGCCTCCTCATCCTCTGCCTCAGGCGCAATCAGCACTTCTGCACCCGCTGCCACCGCCCTCCGCACGGTGTCCGCCACTTCGGAGACCCCAAAGTAGATCTGCCAGCTGGCCGCCTCCTCGGTGGCCGCGATCCCCGCCACCTCCGCATCGTCCACCATCAGCGTTGTGTACGTCCCGCCGTCGTCCTGTGGATACTCGGTCACCTCATGACCGAACAACTGCTGGAAAAACCCGACGGCGGCCTGCGGCTCCGGGGTCAGGAGTTCCGACCAGGACAGGGCGCCGGGCTGGTTGTAGCGGGCGGTGCCGGTATGCGTTCCGGCCTGCCAAACGCCTGTGGTGCCACCGCCGGGTGGATCCACGAAGACCATCACGCCGGTGTCCCCCACCGCCTCGGGCCCGAACTGCAGGGTCCCGCCCACATGGGGCGCCTCCTCGGCCACCGCGCGGGCATCGTTAGCCGCGAAGTAGATGTTCCATTGCGCGGGCGTGCCTGCGGCTTCCTGCTGCGGATTCTGGGGTGCCACCACGGCCACCAGGTCATCACCCAGGAAGGCCTGCGCGTAGCTGCGGCCGTCCGGCGTCGGCAGGTCCTGGAACCTCCACCCAAACACTGCAGCGTAAAAGGCCTTCCCGGCCTCAACATCGCGGGTCTGGACGTCCGCCCAGCAGGGTTCGCCATGTCGAAATGAGCGTGGGCTGGAGTTGTGGGGCATGTGGGTTCCTTCCGCAGCGGGAACGCGCGAACGTACAGTTGTGGCCCTTGGGAAAGGGTCCTAAGTGTTCGTTCGCGCCTCAACACCACCAGTCAACACCAAAAGGCCCGCCGCCCGCACCGGAGTTCCGGCACAGGCAACGGGCCTGATAACTGAGGTCAACACCGGTTCCATCCGGATCCGGGTGCTGAAAAAGAAGCGCTGTACTGTCGAATGAAACCACCGACTAAACGCGCGAACAAGCTGCGCGTACAAACTGCGGCATTCGAGGGTACTGCGGCGTCACTGGGCCGGTGCCTTAAGGCCACACCGGCTCGCGACAACTAGCCGATCCGACGGGTGTCTACCTCGTCGTCGTCTTCTTCCAAATCGTCCGCGTACTTATCCACATAAGCCGAATAGTCCGGTTCAACCGGCTCATTCGCGAAATGGCTCGTGGCACGACTGCCCGGACCCGTCAGCTCACGCTGAAGTGCCGAATAGTCAGTGTTCGGGGAATAGTACTTAATATCCCGAGCCTGCTTGGTAGCTTTTGCCTTTTGACGGCCGCGCCCCATGGCGTGACCCCCTTTTGTACTTGGACCGGAGGTGGTCACCTTGGCTATCGGTGAGGCCCCGGAATGTTTGGTCAATTTGTCGTACACCTAGATTACATGCTTTCGGCGCCCCCTGCTCCCCGATTGGGGCCTCCAGACCCGATGTTGGGGACCATTCCTGCCATGAACCGCGGGGTTGCCAGCTTTTTTGTTAGGTAGAGTCACTTAACAACTGCTGAGACCGGCACCCCGGACCGGCTGCTCGACGCGGAGAGAACACAGGAGGTGCCTGCCAGTGAACGACCAGGACAACCCGGCGCGCCCATCTGAAAAGGGGCCGGGAAAGCCTTCCGGAAGTCCCGCCGGCAGCGGCCAGGGACACCTCCCGCCCAAGCCTTCCTCGCCGCCGACGGCGGGCCTGCCGCACGTACCACCCGCGTCCGCCGGAACTCCCGCAGGCAAGGTGCCACCGGCACCGGCTGCGCCTCCTCACCAGGCCCGCACCGCCGAGGCGAGCCCCGCCCGGCCGAGCGCCCCCGGCGTAACAGGATCAGTCCGCGAGTCAGGGCCCGCAGTGTCAGGATCCGCCCGCGAGCCAGCAGCGGCGCCTCCCGCTCCAGCCCCGGAAGCACCCTTCCCAAAGCAACCGCCGGTCGTGAAACCGGGCCGGATCAAACAGTTCCTCCTCAAACCCCGCCGCAACCGTCATTTCCTTCTGAGGGCTGCCTTTGCCGTGGTGCTGCTGGCTGTTGTGGGAGTCCTGGTGTGGCTTGTCATGTGGCTCACTTCCAATGCCCAACAGCCGTCCGCCGGAAATGATGTCCCCGGCGTTGTGGAGATTTCTCCGACCCCGCTGCCGAGCCCGCTTCCATTGCCCCGCGAAGGCGTGGCTCCCGCCGAGTACAGGCTGGGCGACTGCTTCAAGGACTTTGATCCCGAAGCATTGTCCTCAACCCTGGTGGCCTGCGATACCGGCCACTCCGCCCAACTCGTGGCGATCTACCGGTATCCGGCAGGTGACCCCTATCCGGGCAGCGAGGCCCTCCAGGCCAAGGCACTGGAGGCCTGCCAGGCGGCACGGCTGGCCCCTGCCGCCGACGAGTACACCTTGAACTTCCGGCGCGCCTACCCGAGCAGCAGCAGCTGGGAATCGGGCGACCGCCGCGTGGACTGCTACGTCATGGCCGACGGCGGGAATGTCATCAACGCGAGCGTGCTGCCGTAGCAGAACCCCTAGTCCTTCCGCCGGACTGACAGGCCGCTGCCGGCAGGGCCGCCCGCGCCGGCAGCTGCCATCGCCTCCAGCCCCTCAACCGTGAGTTCGTTGACGTCAGCGGACGTGTCCACCAGCACCGTATCGCCGTCCACGATGTCGCCGGAGAGGATGGCCTTGGCAAGCCTGTCGCCGATCTCGCGCTGGACCAGCCGGCGCAGTGGCCGGGCACCGTAGGCGGGATCGAAACCGGACATGGCCAGCCAGGCGCGGGCGCCATCGGTCACCTCGAGGGTAAGCCGGCGCTCGTACAGCCTCCTGCCGAGTTCGGCCACCTGCAGTTCCACGATGCGCGCGAGTTCTTCCACAGTCAGGGCATCGAACAGCACCACCTCGTCCAAACGGTTCAGGAACTCGGGCTTGAAGGCATTGTTCACGGTGGCCATCACGGCATTCCGCTTGGCCTGGGCGTCCAACGTCTGGTCCACCAGGAACTGGCTGCCCAGGTTCGAGGTCAGGACCAGGATTACATTCCGGAAGTCCACGGTGCGGCCCTGGCCATCGGTGAGCCGGCCGTCGTCGAGGACCTGCAGGAGGATGTCGAAGACCTCGGGGTGGGCCTTCTCCACCTCGTCCAGGAGAATCACGGAGTATGGCCGGCGGCGGACGGCTTCAGTCAGCTGGCCGCCCTCCTCGTAGCCGACGTAGCCCGGGGGTGCACCAACCAGCCGTGCCACCGAGTGCTTTTCGCTGTACTCGGACATGTCGATCCGGACCATGGCGCGTTCGTCGTCGAAGAGGAAGTCCGCGAGGGCCTTGGCCAGCTCCGTCTTGCCAACACCGGTGGGCCCCAGGAACAGGAAGGAGCCGGTGGGACGGTTGGGATCGCTGATGCCGGCACGGGCACGGCGGACGGCGTCGGACACCGCGGCCACGGCCTTGGACTGGCCAATCAGCCGCTTCCCCAGCTCCTCCTCCATATGCAGCAGCTTCTGGCTTTCGCCCAGCAGCATGCGTCCGGCAGGAATGCCGGTCCAGGCGGAAATGACCTCGGCGATGTCGTCAGCGGTGACCTGCTCGGCCACCATCTGGGCGGGCTTGTCCGTTACCTCTGCTTCGGCGGCAGCGGCGGCGTTCAGCTCGCGTTCCAGCGCGGGAATCTCGCCATAGAGGACCCGTGAGGCCGTCTCCAGGTCGCCTTCACGAGCAGCCTTGTCGTAAGCGGAGCGCAGCACATCCAGCTTTGCCTTCAGATCACCTACGCGGTTGAGCCCTGCCTTCTCGGCTTCCCAGCGGGCCTTGAGAGCGTTCAGCTCCTCCTCCCTGTCAGCCTTGTCGGCGCGCAAGGCAGCCAGGCGCTCCACGGAGGCTTCATCCTTTTCGCCCTGCAGGGCCAGTTCTTCCATGGTCATCCGGTCCACAACACGCTGCAGCTGGTCGACCTCCTCCGGCGCTGAGTCAATCTCCATCCGGAGCCGCGACGCGGCTTCGTCCACGAGGTCGATCGCCTTGTCCGGCAGCTGGCGCCCCGAGATGTAGCGGTTGGAGAGCGTCGCGGCGGCCACCAGGGCGGCGTCGGCGATGGTCACCTTGTGGTGGGCTTCGTAGCGCTCCTTGAGGCCGCGGAGGATGCCGATGGTGTCGTCTACGCTTGGCTCGCCCACGTACACCTGCTGGAAACGGCGTTCCAGCGCCGGGTCCTTCTCAATGTTTTCGCGGAATTCGTCCAGGGTTGTGGCGCCGATCAGGCGCAGCTCGCCGCGCGCCAGCATGGGCTTGAGCATGTTGCCCGCGTCCATGGAGGATTCCCCCGTGGCTCCCGCCCCCACGACGGTGTGGATCTCGTCGATGAAGGTGACAATCTGGCCTTCCGAGTTTTTGATCTCCTCCAGGACAGCCTTGAGCCGCTCCTCGAACTCGCCCCGGTACTTGGCACCTGCCACCATAGAGGCGAGGTCCAGGCCGATAAGGGTCTTGCCCCGCAGGCTCTCCGGGACGTCTCCGGCGACGATGCGCTGGGCCAGGCCTTCGACGACGGCCGTCTTGCCAACGCCAGGCTCGCCAATGAGCACGGGGTTGTTCTTGGTGCGGCGGCTCAGGACCTGGATGATCCGGCGGATTTCGTTGTCGCGGCCGATCACCGGATCCAGCTTGCCGGAGCGAGCCATCGCGGTGAGGTCGGTCCCGAACTTCTCCAGTGACTGGAAGGTGTTCTCCGGATCCGGGCTGGTGACTTTACGGTCCCCACGCACACCAGGCAGGGCGGCGAGCAACGCCTCATGGGAGGCACCGGCGTCGCGCATTAACCGGCCGACGGCGTCACTCCCGGCGGAGAGTCCCAGCAACAGGACTTCAGTGGAGACAAAGGTGTCACCCAGCCGATCCGCCTCATTTTTGGCGTTTTGGATGGCCTGCAGGGCAGGCCGGGACAGCTGGGCCTGCTGGGTGGAACTGCCCGACGTTGCCGGCAGCGCCTTGATGGCGCTGCTCGCCTGGACGCTGACGGCGTCCGGATCCGCGCCGGTGGCGCGGAGAAGCGCGACGGCGACGCCCTCGCGCTGGTCCATCAGCGCCTTGAGCAGGTGGGCGGGTTCCACCTGTGGATTGCCCGCCGTGGAGGCGTTCATGGCAGCCGCCGAAAGCGCCTCCTGGCTCTTGGTGGTGAATTTGACGTCCAAAGGGAGCTCCTTCCGGGGATACATTTTAGCTAAGTTGAGTCTACTACGCTCAACTTTGCAAGGCACTCGTTCCGGCGCGATGTTTGCCCACAGCGAACCGCATGATTCCCTCCCCTGCACTGTATCGCCGGCAGGGGGATCACCCTAGGATCGGTAGGTGACCGGGGATCACTGTTCCGCCGGCGCACTCGAGACGAGGACCGAAATGAAGAAATTTGTCGTTCTTTACATCGCACCGCAGTCCGCACAGGCACAGATGGCAGAGAGTTCCCCGGAAGCCGCCCAGGAAGGCATGAAAGCCTGGATGGAGTGGGCCGAACGCGCGGGTGACGGCCTGGTTGATATGGGGAATCCGCTGGGGGCCGGCAAGGAAATCACCACGTCCGGAGCCTCCGAGACCACCACAAACGTGGCCGGTTACGGCATTCTCCAGGCCGAGGACCTGGACGGCGCACAGGCCTTGCTGGAGGACCACCCGCACTTGATGATGCCGGGGGCCAGCATCCAGGTTTACGAATCCCTTGACCTGCCCGGCATCTAATTCCTCCACGCGCCGCCGGGTTCCAGCCCCGAAGACACATAAGACAAACCTGGTGGGCGGTTCCCCAGCGAACCGCCCACCAGGCTCCCATTGCCCCCGCCGGGAACCGGGGACACCTCTCAACCCAGGCTCGGCGGACAGCCATGGTCGGTTTCAAGTGGCGGGCCCGCCGTCAGGTGCGGCGGCCCACTCGTGACCTTACCGCCAGTCACGACCCCTGTCACGTTAAAATGACAAGATTTGTCACCAACTTTTCTTGGAGTTTTCGTCCATTTGTGGCGACCTGCCATCGGGGGAAGTCGCCACAAATGGACAAAAACTCAGGGCTGGGGGACGGCCGGGGTCTGCTCGATGTAGTTGATCACCAGGAAGTCGCCAGCCGGCACCAGCTCCACGTACCACCGGGTGCGTGTCTCCCAGCCTTCCCAGGAGGCTCCTGAAGCGTCGCCACCCGGGCGTGGCCGGTACACGGCGTCGAACTTCAGGAAGGTTCCGTTTGCCGTGGCACTGGAATCGATCTCCTGCAGCAATTCAAAGGTTCCGCGGCCGCCCTGGCCAGGTTCTGCCGCCGCAACAGCCCGCAGGGTCCGGGCGTTCATGGCCTCCACGGCGCCAAAGTACTGCTGCCACGCCACGTCCGAGTGCGAGGTGAAGATTGTGGTGGAATATGCCTCCGCGTTCCGGGCCGCCAGCTCATCGACGCATTTGGAGGGCACAGCTCCGGCCGCCGTCCACGAGGTCAGAACCTCCGAGCCTGCGTTCAGCCAGGCTTCATAGGAGTTCAGCACCCCGCCGATGGCTTCCTTCGGAGTTCCTCTGGGGATCCTGACCGGAACCACGTCCTCCTCGCCCAGGAAGGGGCAGCCGGGCGCACCCAGGGATGTGGGACTCGGTGGCAATGGAGGCGGAGGGGAAGGAAAGAGGCTGCACCCGCTCAGCCCCGCCGCCAGCGCCAGCGCGGCAGCCGCCGTCGTCAATTTCCTGCCCAACCCGCTCATTAACACTCCCCCATATGGCCGGCCCCGTTCAGCCAACGCTGACCAGCCTAGCCAGACCAGCGGCGGCCGCGCTCCTGCCACGGGATGATTTTCAGCCGGGGTAGATGGCCACCGCGCCGGCCTTGACCACAAAATACACCTGCATTCCCGGTGCCAGCCCCAGGTCAGCCGACGCTTCCGGGGTGACGTCGGCACTCAAATGCCCGCCTTCGCCGCCACGGACCCGGATCAGGTCCCCGTGCGGTTCCAGGTGGGCGATGGTCACGGCGAAGGAGTTCCGCGGGCTGCCGTGCGCCTCATGGGGGAATATTGAAACGGCCGACGGCGGGAACACCGCCACGCCGGGCTGCCCGGTGGGCAGCGGGCCGGGAAAGTCATCGTGCTGTCCGTAGATGGCCAGCGTCCCGGACTCCAGGCCATGCACCGTGATCCTGCCGGGGATGAAGTTCAGCCCGGCCAGACCGGCGGCGAACCGGCTTTTCGGGCGCTGGAGCACCTCACGCGTCGGGCCTGCCTCACTGATCCGGCCGTTCTCCAGGATCATCACCCGGTCCGCCAGCATCAGGGCATCCAGCACGTCATGCGTAATGATGATGGCCCGCCGGCCGGCAAGTACCCGTTTGAGCAGCCGCCGCAGCAGCGGGGCAGCATGGATGTCCAGGGCGGCCATGGGCTCGTCCAGCAGGAGAAGCCCTGGATCCGCTGCCAGCGCCCGCGCCACAGCCACCCGCTGCGCCTGCCCGCCGGACAGTTCCGCCGGTCGCCGCAGGGCCAGCCCTTCGGCTTCCACTTCAGCCAGCCACCGCTTGGCCGATTCCCGGGCATGGTGCTTGGAGGCACCCGTGCTGCGGGGTCCAAAAGCCACGTTGTCCAGCGCACTGAGGTGCGGGAAAAGCAGGGGCTCCTGTGCCAGGAGTGCCGTGCCGCGCCGGTGCGGAGCTGTCCATTCGCCCCGGCCGTCCGCGAGGTCAAAGAGGACCCGGCCGTCGAGCTCCGCTTTGCCTGAGTCCGGGTGCAGCAGACCCGCTATGACGGCCAGCAGGGAGGACTTGCCTGCGCCGTTGGGGCCCATCACCGCCACTGTCTCGGCCGGCCCCAGCGTGAGGGAGACATCGAAGCCCCGGGCCTCCACCGCTGCCCGGACCGTGAACGTCACTGGACTCCCCCGCGGGTGGCGCGTGGCGGCGTCGCACTTTCTGCAGTTGTACTTTGTGCAGTCATACTTCCTGCAAAGGTGCGGCCGGAGGGGCGCGGGCTGCGGTACGCAAGGGCCACCACCGAGACCGCTACTGCCACCAGGACGAGGGAAAGGGCGACGGCGGCATCGGCATCCGTTTCACGCTGAAGGTAGATTTCAAGCGGCAATGTCCTGGTGACTCCCTCCAGGCTCCCGGCGAAGGTGAGCGTGGCGCCGAACTCGCCCAGGCTGCGGGCGAACGACAGCACGGCGCCCGAGGCCAGGCCGGGAAGCACCAGCGGCAGCGTGACCCGGCGAAGAACCGTGCTGGGCCGGGCGCCCAGGGTGGCGGCCACGGCCTCGTACCGGGGGCCTGCCGTCCTCAAGGCGCCCTCGAGGCTGACCACCAGGAACGGCAGGGCCACAAACGTCTGGGCCAGGACCACCGCCGTGGTGGAGAACGCTATCTGCAGGCCCAGGACCTCAACGGTGCGGCCCAGCAGGCCCTGCCGGCCAAACGTGTACAGCAGGGCGATGCCGCCCACCACGGGCGGAAGCACCAGCGGGAGCAGCACCAGGGATCGGAGCAGCCGCTGGCCCGGAAAGCTGCCCCGCGCCAGGACCAGGGCGATGGGAACCCCCAGCAGAAGGCACAGCGCGGTGCTGGCCGCAGACGTGCGCAGGCTCAAGCCCAAGGCTGTCAGCGAGGAGTCGGAGGTGATCAGCGGGAGGAACTGCGGCCAGTTGACCCGGGCCACCATGGCGGCCAGCGGGAGCAGCACCAGCAACCCGCCGGCAGCGGCCACCGCGTAGATCCACGCGGGAACGCCCGTGTAGGTGGGGGCTTTGCGGGGGCTCATGGCTGCGGGGCACCGAAGCCGGCGGCGCCCAGCACCGCCTGGCCCCCGCTGCCCAGGACGAGTTCACGGAACGCTTGTGCCGCGGCCTTGTTCCTGGCGCCTTTCACGGTGGCGATGGGGTAGCTGTTGACGGCTTGGGCAGCCTCGGGGAAGGGCACTGACTCCACCTTCCCGCCGGCACCTTGTGCATCCGTGACGTAGACCAGCCCGGCGTCGGCCTCCCCCGACGTGACTTTGCCCAGGACATCGGTGACGGAGGTTTCCTCGCTGACAGGGGTCAGCGAGGTGCCGGTCTCTTCGGCGATGTTGCGGATCGCAGCGCCGCATGGCACCTGGCTGGCGCAGACCACCACCTTGGTGCCGGGCTTTTCCAGGTCGTGGAACGCGTAGATGCCGGCGGGGTTGCCGGGCGGGACGGCGATGGTGAGCGTATTGGTGGCGAAGTCTCGCGGCTCATCCTCCACAAGTCCCTCGTCCAGGAGCTTGCCCATGTTCCGGTTGTCCGCTGAGGCGAAGACGTCCGCCGGGGCACCCTGGAAGATCTGGGTAGCCAGGTCTGCCGAGCCGGCGAAATTCAGCGTGACCCTGGTTCCCGGGTTGGCGGCCTCGAATTGCTTCGCCAACTGTGTGAAGGGGGATTTGAGCGAGGCCGCGGCGAAAACCGTGACGGTGCCACCGGATCCGGAGGCGCCGCCGTCGTCGGCTCCGCCCTGTCCGGCCTGTCCCGCCTGCCCGGACGGCGTGCAGGCAGCCAGGATGACGGTGGCGAGCACCACGACCAGGAGTTTTCCTGCAATGGCGGGTTTTCCTGCAACGGCGGGCCGCCTCATGCGGAGCCCTTTCCGTGCGGCGTCTCGATAATCACGGTGGTGGCCTTGACCACGGCGGTGGCCACGGAACCAAGCTCCAGGCCCAGCTCGCGAACTGCCTCGCTGCTCATAAGGGACACCACGCGGAACGGCCCGCACTGCAGCTCTACCTGGGCCATAACGGTGTCCATGGTGATGCCAGTGACCAGGCCGACGAACCTGTTGCGTGCCGAGCTTCCTGTCCTGTGCGGCTCGTCCGGGAGCTGTGCGAGTTTCTGTGCGTGATGCGCCAGCTCCAGGCCGTCGACGGAGAGCCGGCCGGCAGCGTCCTTGACGGGGGTCAGGCTGCCGTTCTCCATCCAGCGGCGGATGGTGTCGTCGCTGACGCCAAGGAACCGGGCAGCTTCGGCAACGCGGATACTGGACATTCACCTAGTCTAGCCCTCAAATACGGCTCAACTTGGATGAATGTTCCGCAGATCCGATTCCCTACTTGGGCCGCCAGCGGTGGCAGAACTGGCCGGGAAAGGATTTACCCTAGTGGTCAGCGACGCCTGGTCCTACGCTTTTCTTGGGGGAGGGCCTCACTCGTTGAGGAGCGTTCCTGATGAAGTGGATAAAGCGTGACAGCCCGGACTACCACCAGGCCCGGAAGGTTTTCAACGCCATGATCGACCGGAGGCCGGCCGTCATCGCCCAGTGTTTCAATGATGCCGACGTGACCGAGGCCCTTCGGTACGGCCGCGAAAACTCGTTGCCCATCGCCGTCCGCGCCGGCGGGCATTCAGTGGCCGGAATGTCCACCAACGACGACGGCATAGTCATCGATGTGCGGCACATGAAGTCCATCCAGGTGGACCCGGAAAGCGGCATAGTCACCGCCGGCGCGGGTTTGACCTGTGGTGAGTTTGACAGGGCAACGCAGGCACATGGCCTGGCAGTTACCGGGGGGAGAGTCTCTACCACTGGAATCGCCGGATTCACCCTGGGCGGGGGCTCCGGGTGGCTGGAGCGCTCCTTCGGCTTCGCCTGTGACAGCCTCGTCTCAGTGAACCTGGTGACCGCCGACGGCGACCGCGTCACCGCGAGCGCGCGGGAGAATCCGGAACTCTTCTGGGCGCTCCATGGCGGCGGCGGAAATTTCGGAGTGGCCACGTCCTTCACTTTCCAAGCCCACCGACTCGGTCCGGTGGTCCACGCCGGGATGTGGCTGTGGCCCGCTGAGGCCGCCACGGACGTCTCCCGTGCCTTCAGGGATCTTGCCGTTGCAGCTCCGGACAACGTTGGCCTGGCGCTCGTGTACTTTACGGCACCGCCGGAGCCTTTTATGCCCGAGCAGATGGTGGGAAAGATGGCCACACTCATCGTCTACCTGTACGCCGGCGACCCCGAGGAAGGCTCCGAACACGCGAGGCCCTTCCGCGAGCTCGGACCGGCCGTTGACCTGGTGGAAGACACCACCTATGCCGAGTTCCAGTGCTCCCTCGATGATCCTCCCGATCACTACAACTACTGGAGTGCCGACTATCACAACGACCTGCCGGACGAAGCGCTGGACGTCTTTGTGGACTCGGCCCTACACCTCCCCGATGCCACTTCGCAGCAGCTCATCGCGCGCTGGGGCGGCGCAGTCGGAGGAAACGCTGCCGCCGCCACTCCGCTTATCAACCGGAACGCGGCGTGGGTCAGCCATCCTTACGGAATCTCGCCGACGCCCGAGGAAGGCCAGCTGGCCAAAACCTGGGTGAAAGACTTCCGCGGAAAAATCGCTCCCTACGCTACGGGCGGGGTGTGGCTCAACTTCATCGGCAATGAAGGCCAGGAACGGATTCGTGCGGCCTTCGGCGATCAGAACTATGCGCGCCTGGCGCGGGTCAAGCGGGAGTTCGATCCGCAGAACGTGTTCCGCGGAAACCAAAACATCCTGCCGGCAGAGGGCTGACGGGGCTCGGGCTGGCGAAGCTGCACCCCCACCCGGGATTGCCCGGACTACACTTCCTCCATGGCCATTTTTCTGGACCCGCCCCTTTGGCCTGCCCACGGAACCCACTTCTCGCACCTCATCTCAGACAGTTCGCTCGAGGAGCTCCACGCCTTTGCCTCCGCAGCCGGCATTCCGGAGCGGGCGTTCGACTGCGACCACTACGACGTCCCAGAGCGCCGCATTGAGGACCTGGTGGCCGCCGGAGCCGTTCCGGTTGAGGGGCGGATCCTGGTGCGGAAGCTCATCTCCAGCGGGCTGCGCATCCCGGCACGACAGCGCAACAAGTCTCTGAAAGTGCCGCTGCTGAACCGCTGGAACTCCGTTATGCCGGGCCATGACGCACTCTTTCTGGACCTGCTGGACCGCTGGGGCGAGGAACACCGCAAGTACCATGGCCGCACGCACCTGCTCGCCGTGCTGGAGGCCCTGGACCTGCTCAGCGAACCCGCAGAGCCGCCCCGCCACGTGGTCCTCGGAGCCTGGTTCCACGATGCCGTGTACCGCGGCATTGCCGGCCAGGATGAGGAGGAATCCGCCCGGCTCGCCGAGGGCAGGCTGGCTGAGGCCGGACTTCCGGACGCGGACGTCGAGGAGGTGGCCCGCCTGGTGCGGCTGACCGCGGACCACTGCCCGGGACAAGGGGACGACGACGGCGCCCTCCTGTGCGATGCGGACCTTTCGGTCCTCGGCGGTGAACCGGAGTCCTACGCTCGCTATCTGGCGGCTGTCCGGGAAGACTATGCGCACATCGGCGACGCCGACTTCGCGGCCGGACGCGCCGCCGTCGTACGGCGCCTGCTGGACCTGGACCCGCTCTTCCACACTGAGCGGGCACAGGAGCTGTGGCTGGACGCCGCGCGACGCAACCTTCAGGGCGAGCTGGCCTGACCGGCTCTTGCCTGCTCTTTACCGCGGCGACGCCGGCCGCGTTCGGCCGCCTAATCCGGCCGAACGTGCCAGGCCCATGCCTTTACGGGCCGGCACAGCCAGTGCAAGACTGCTCGGATGAACCTGCGAATCCAAGCCGTTTGCATCGACTCCACGAATCCCAAGGTGCCCGCAGATTTTTGGGAGAAAGCCCTGGGGTGGCGCCGGACGTACGAGGTGGAGGACGAAATCGTCCTCGAACCTCCGGCAGGCAGCCCCGAGGACGGCGTCTCACCGGACCTGCTGTTCCTCAAGGTCCCAGAGCGCAAGGAGATTAAGAACCGGCTGCATCTTGACCTTCGCCCGGAAGACCAGGCCGCGGAGGTCAAGCGCCTGGAGGACCTGGGCGCCCGCCGCGTATCGGTGGGCCAAGGGGACGACGTGACCTGGGTGGTGTTGGCTGACCCGGACGGCAACGAGTTCTGCATCCTCCGCGCCCTCCGGACGGAGGAGCTGGAAGCCCAGGGACTGGTGCCGGGCGTTGAAGCAAAGCCTTAGGGCACGTCGCCGGCCACACTCGGAGCGTGTGGCAATTTAGCGGTAGCTGGTCACGAACGGCGCGTCAGTGGGTACGATCTGTTTGCCCAGTGGCATCAGGGACACCGGGATCAGCTTGAGGTTGGCGATGGCCAGCGGGATGCCGATAATGGTGATGGCCATGGCAAAGGCGGTGACAACATGCCCGATCGCGATCCAGATCCCAGCCACCAGCAGCCAGATCACGTTGCCCAGCAGGGAGAAGATGCCGGTTCCGCCAGGCTTGTCCACCACGGTGCGCCCGAACGGCCAGAACGTGTACGCAGCAATTCGGAATGAGGCGATCCCCCACGGAATGGTGATGATGAGCAGGCAGCAGATAATTCCTGCCAGGAAATAGCCCAAGGCAAGCCAGAAGCCGCCAAAAACCAGCCAGATGATGTTGAGCAGTGTCTTCATTTGTCCATTGTGCCCCGAGGGGTCGGACAAAAACCTCAGGGACTGCCCTGATTGGCCCCTGAACGCTCAGCCTGATTGGCGGAAGGCTCAGCCAGGCTGACGTGAGGAACTAGCCCTTGGCGGCGTGGACGAAGGCGCGGATCTTCGCCAGGTCCTTCACGCCTCGGGAAACCTCGACGCCGGATGACACGTCAACTCCCCACGCACCTGCTGCAGCGGAAGCATCGGCGACGTTGGCGGAGTCAAGGCCGCCGGCCAGCAGCCAGTGACGGCCCTCAAGTCCCGCCGTCCTGACCGAACCGTAGTCCCAGGCCTCACCGGAGCCGGGAACCGCGGCGTCCACCAGGAGGAGTTCCTCGCCCCAGCTGCCGAAGGCGTCCTGCCCCGCACCCATGGTGACGGCCCTGATCAGCTTCATGCCGGCGTCGTGGACGGTGGTGACGTCCTCAGGGGTGCGCTCCCCGTGCAACTGGACCCACTGCAGACCGGCCGCGCGGGCAATGGCCACCGCGTCCGCGGCAGGCTCGTGCCGGAAGACGCCAACGGCCGTAACGCCTTCGGGAACCTCGCCCAGGAGCCCCGAAACCTGAGACGGCGACACCACACGCGGGCTGGCCGTCAGGACAAAGCCGACGGCGTCCGCCCCGGCGGCCACGGCCTCCCGGACAGATTCGGGCGTACTCAGCCCGCAGACTTTGACGAACATTCCGTTCTCCTTAAGGCAGACTCCACATTGTCCCCCGGAGGAGGTTAGCAGGGAAGGGCCATTAAGAGGGTTGCTCTCGCCACGACAGTTGGATCTCTGAACGTCAGTTGGCTCAGTGCTTCAGTAGGCTGGACGGATGGAGATCATCCGTTATGCAGAGCTCAGGCCCCAACCATGGCGCAACGGCGGTGGTGTGACCCGGGAGCTGGCCAGCCATCCGAAGGCAGCCTCCGCCCAGGATGGCGCCTGGGATTGGCGCGTCAGCATCGCCGAGGTCAGCAAGGCAGGCGACTTCTCGGGGTTCCCTGGGATGGAACGCGTGCTGACAGTCATCGACGGCGAACTCCTCCTCCTGACCGTTGATGGCGCCGAGCACCCGCTGGAAAAGTACCGGCCCTTCCGGTTCTCCGGCGAAGCGGCCAGCCACGGCGCACTGCCCACCGGTGACATCCGGGACCTGAACGTCATTACCCGGACCGGTTCCTTCAAGGGCTACACGTCTATCATCGAGCTGTCCAAGAAGCGCGCCCACCCCCTGTTTGAGGGCCAGCTGGGCGTCCTGCTGCAGGGCCAGGCCACCGTCAGCGCGGGAGCAGCAGAGGAAGCGGGAGACGGTGCCGAACAAACTGGTGCCGAACAAGACGGTGCTGAACAAAACGTTGCCGAACAGGACGTCGCTGCCGTCCCGGCACCGGAACCGGAGGCACTCAGCCGTTACGACGCCGTCGTGGGTTCTGATGAGCGCTCTCCCGAAATCCTGGGCCGCGGATTCCTGGCGGTGGTCTCGATTGACCGGGTGGCGGGCGAGGGAGCAGGGTAAAGCGACCCTTGGTTACCTGAGCCTTTCCACACTGGCCACACGCGGGGTTCCATCCATAGACTCGGGCTATGACCTCCACATCCTTTAATTCGCTCCTGTCCACCCAGATCGGCAACGAGTTCACCGCCTCGCAGCAGTACATCGCCGTGGCCACCTGGTTCGCCAACCAGGACCTCCCGCAGCTGGCACGCTACTTCTACCGGCAGTCAGTGGAAGAGCGGAACCACGCCATGATGATGGTGCAGTACATGCTGGACCGGGACATCGCCTTCACCATTCCCGGCGTCCCCGCAGTCCGCAACGATTTCTCCTCGGTGACCGAACCGCTGGCGCTTGCGCTGCAGCAGGAAAAGGAAGTCACGGCCAACATCGAAGCCCTCTTCCGTGCGGCCCGCGGCGAGGACGATGCCCTGGGTGAGCAGTTCATGCTGTGGTTCCTCAAGGAGCAGGTGGAGGAAGTGGCCTCCATGACCACGCTGCTGAACATCGCGGAGCGTGCGGACAACCTGTTCGACATCGAGAACTTCATCGCCCGCGAGTCCATCGGCGACGGCGGCCGCGACTCCGCAGCCCCTGCGGCTGCCGGCGGCGCCCTCTAGTCCGACCCCTCCCCCAACTACGTCGCGCTAACTGTCGTTTTGGGCCCTCAAAAGGACAGTTAGCGCGACCTACTTGGGTATGGAGCCCGGTGGTGAGGTTGGCCACCAACCCGGCCACCCGCCGGACGGTGTTGCTAGGCTGGGAAGCAAGGTTCCGACGTGGGGCCTCCGGACGACGGATCAGTACCCGGCACGCGACAAGACTGGCCAAAGGATCTGTCATGTCGTGGTTAATCCTCATCCTCTCCGGAGCGCTGGAAGCCGTCTGGGCCGCCGCACTCCACCGAACCTTCCAAGCCAAGGGCCGCCGTCGGACTCTGCCCGCCGCACTCTTCCTGGTCTCCGTTCTGGCCAGCACCGGTGGACTCGCGATCGCCATGCAAGCCATTCCCACCGGGACCGCCTACGCCGTGTGGGTGGGCGTGGGTGTAGTGCTGACCAGTGCGTACGCCATCATCACCAAGGCGGAACGGCCGACGGCGGCGCGCCTGCTGCTGCTCGCCGGAATCGCCGCCTGCGTGGTTGGCCTGAAGGTGGTGGCGTAATGCTGCAACGCTCCCTCCCCTGGCTGGTGCTCCTGGCGTCCGCAATTTTGGAAGCCGTCTGGGCCACTGCGCTTGGACAGTCTGACGGCTTCACCAGGCCGCTGCCCACCACCGTCTTCGCCGTCACCGCCACACTGAGCATGCTGGGCCTGGGCATCGCGGTCAAAAGCATCCCCTTGGGCACCGCCTACGCCGTTTGGGTGGGGATCGGTGCCGGGCTGACTGTGGCCTGGGCGATGGCCACCGGCGCCGAGCCCTTCAGCTTTGTCAAAGTGCTGTTCATTGGCGGAATTGTGGTGTGTGCGGCCGGGCTTAAGTCGTTGGGCGGCAAACCTGCCAAACCGGCCAACTCCGCCGCACCCGCCAGCGGCCGGTGACCGCCGGTAGCCCGGGTAGCCGCGGGTAGCGCCAAAGCCGGCAGATTTCAGCGGGCGGTTTAGGATTTTGGCATGGACTCCTCCGAGATATTGCAGGCCTTGGACGCGCTGCGGCTCAGAGTAGCCGGGGGAAGCCGGACGCTGCTGGGCATCACGGGCGCCCCCGGATCCGGTAAATCCACCTTCGCCGAATGGATCCGGGAGCAGTTCGGCCCGGAGCAGGCGGTGGTGGTGCCCATGGACGGGTTCCACTTGGGCAACGCCATCATCGACGGCACCCCGCTGAGGCAGCGGAAAGGCGCCATCGACACGTTCGACGTCGGCGGGTACCTTTCGCTGCTCCAGCGGCTGGTGCGCCGGGACGAGGACGTAGTGTACGCGCCGGAATTCCGGCGGTCCATTGACGAGCCCGTGGCGGCTTCCATCGCCGTCCCGGCTAGCATTCCGCTGGTCATCACCGAGGGCAACTACCTGCTGGCGGACACCCCTGCCTGGAAGCAGGTGCGGGCCCAGCTGGACGAAGTGTGGTTCGTTGACACCCCTGCGGATTTGCGGCTGGAACGGCTGGTGGCCAGGCATGAGTCGTTTGGCATGGAGCCTTCCGCGGCGGTGGCCTGGGCGCACGGCCCGGACGAAGCCAACGCCGTGCTCATCGACAACACCCGGCAGTTGGCTGACAGGATCATTCCCTGGTCCTGACGGCGTCCGCTGTGACTGTACGCTGTGCCGTCCGCTATGACCAGGGGGAATACTGGGAAGGGCCTTGAGGTTCTTGGCTGGGAGACCCACTTAGAGCGAACGGAGCCAATTTATGAAACCCGCACCCGCAGCATTGGTACAGCTGGCCCAGGGCCTGGAGGTCAGTCCGCTGGGGTTCGGGGGGATGGCCCTCACTCCCGTCTACGGCGGAATGGAGCCGGCCGAGGCGCTGAAGACCCTGCATCACGCCGTCGACGCGGGCGTCAGCTTCATCGACACCGCCGACATCTACGGCGGCGGAAGCAACGAAGAACTGATCGCGCACCTGCTCACGGACCGCCGGGACGAGGTCCAGCTGGCCACCAAGTTCGGGCTGGTGGGTAACCCTGCCACCGGCTACTCGGACATCCGCGGTGATGCCGCGCATGTCAGGCATGCCGTGGAAAACAGCCTCCGCCGGCTCGGAACGGACACCATCGACCTCTACTACATGCACCGCAGGGATCTCCGGATTCCGCTCGCCGAAACAGTAGGGGCCATGGCGGAGCTCGTGGAGCAGGGCAAGGTCCGGCATTTGGGCCTGTCCGAGGTGACAGCCGAGGAGCTGCGCGAGGCCCACGCCGTGCATCCTATCGCCGCAGTGCAAAGCGAGTGGTCCATCTGGAGCCGGGACGTGGAGCGCAACGTTGTTCCGGCCGCCGCCGAGCTGGGGGTGGGCTTTGTTCCGTACTCCCCATTGGGCCGGGGTTTCCTCACCGGCACCGTTGACGCTTCACAGCTGGGGGAGAATGACTTCCGACGCCGGATCCCCCGTTTCGCCGCAGATGCCGCCCACGCGAACCAGGCCGTTGTGGACGCCGTCCGGCTGGTTGCTACGGTGCTGGACGCAACCTCTGCCCAAGTGGCACTGGCCTGGCTGCTGGCCCAAGGCAGGAGGTTCGGCCTTCCTGTTGTCCCCATTCCCGGCACGCGCAAGACCCACCGGATCGACGAGAACCTGGGCGCCCTCGCCCTGGACCTGACCCCGGCGCAACAGGAGGCGCTGGACCTGGCGGCGGACGCCGTCGTCGGCTCCCGCTCGGCTGACCCCAAATGGGTGTCCGAGGGGCGTGAGGAGGCAGCCTCCTAGGCTTCGCCCCGTTCCGTGATCCACCAGCCGATCCCCAGGGGAAGCGCGTACCAGATGGCCAGGGACGTGCACGCCTCAAGGACGGACGGGGCTTCGGGACCGCCGGCGATATGGGCAATCGCAGTAATGGTGCTGAGGTAGCCGCTGGCGTCCGGCAGCAGGGTGATGATGAGGCCGTTGCCTACCAGCGTGATGAGGATGACGGCGACGATCGTCAGAGCCGTTCGCCGGATGGCAGCGGCCAGCGCGACGCCGAACATGGTGCCCAGCAGGCAGGCCGCCAGTCCCCTGCCGATGACTCCGGCTGAATCCTGGAAGACGTCGGCGGGTGCGGCGTTCCCCATGGTGAGGCCTGCGGTGACGGCCGAGCAGAGGAGCACAAAGAGCTGCAGGGTCAGCGCCACCGCCACGGCCGCCACCACTTTGGCCCAGAACTGCCCGGTCCTGCCGCGCAGCAACGGGTAATAGACAAAGGTGGTGCGGTGCGAGAAGTCAGAGGTCATCCCGAGGATCCCGATCAGCGGCATTGCCAGGCCCGTGAAAAGGCCGATGCCTCCTGCGTACCCGGCGAACGTCATGGGCATGCCCTGGCTTTGGCTGAACAGTGCCAATCCCGCCACCAGTACGGCGGCCAGGGCCGCCAGGACTGCCAGGATGGCGAACGAGCTCCGGGTATCCAGCAACTTTCGGATCTCCACCCATGTCAGGAGGGCGAAGCTGACCTGGCGTTTGGCCGTCTGCGCCTGGAGCCTGGGGGTTGACTCAGTGCGGGTGGACTCAGTGCGGTGCGTCATGCTGTGGGCTCCAGGGCGTTGTTTCGGCTGGCGAATTCACCGGATGTCAGGGCAAGGAACTTCTCTTCCAAGGCCGAGTCGGTCACGTTGGACAGGTGGGTGAGGGCTATTCCGTGGGTGAGGCATGCCTGGCCAATGTCCTCGGGCGCGGCCTCCACGATGAACGTGTCACCCGTGCGGCTGTACTGCCAACCCAGCGCCGCGAAGACCTCCGGGAGGCGTGCCAGATCGGCGGCGGACACCTTGGTTCCGGCGCTGACACTGAATTCAGCCACCCGGCCGGCTGCCACCACCCGGCCGCGGTCGATCATGACAATGTGGTCAGCCACTGCCTGCACGTCGCGGAGCAGGTGGCTGGACAGAAGTACAGTGCCGCCCTGGGATGTGAAGTGCTTCAGGAATCTGCGCACCCACACGGCACCATCGGCGTCGAGCCCGTTGGTCGGTTCATCCAGCACCAGGAACTGCGGCCCGGCCAGGATGGCCAGGCCCAGGACCAGACGCTGGCGCATCCCGAGCGACAGGGATGACACCCGTTTGCCGCGGACCGTCACCAGGCCGGTCAGGATAAGTACCTCCTCGATGCGCGCGTCCGCCACTCCCAGGAGCAGGGCGTTCAGCTTCAGGGTCTCGCGCACCGACCTGCCCGGGTGAAGCGCTGTGGGATCCAGGACAAAACCGATGGCCCGGCCAGGGTGCTCCAGGTCCGCACGCCTGCGCCCTGCAAAGAGGACTTCCCCGGTGTCGGCGCGGCTGAGGCCGGCAGCGATGCGCAGCGTGGTGGACTTTCCGGCACCGTTCGGCCCAAGGAACGCGGTGACCGAACCTGGCGGGCAAATGAAGCTGACAGAGTCCACCACCGCCCTCCCGGCATAGGCCTTGGTGACGCCAATGAAGGCAATTCCGGACGCGGTTTCAGACTGTAACGCCAATGAAGCGTTCCTTCCCCCTAGGTAACTTCCTTGCGGAACCTAACACAGAATGCCGGTTGCGCGCTGCGACGGCGTGACTTGCGCCCTTCGTAGACTGATGCCTATGGATACCCTCATTCACTCCTCAGACAGCATTACTGTCCGCCGGATTTCCGTCAGCGACATGGACAACAATGTCTATCTGCTCACCGCCAGGAAATCCGGTGCCCAGCTCCTGATCGACGCGGCCGACGACCTCCCTGCCATCCAGGCGCTGCTTGCTGAGTCCGCCGCGGACAGTGCTGTCCCGCCGAAACTGGAGCTGATTGCCACCACCCACCAGCACTGGGACCACGTCCGCGCCTTGCCCGCCCTGGTGGAAGCAACCGGGGCGCGGACGGCAGCCGGAACGGACGACGCACCGGAGCTCCCGGTGCCCGCCGACGTTCTCCTCAAGCAGGGGGACGTCCAAGCCTTCGACGGTTTCGAGGTGACTGCGGTGCACCTGCGCGGCCACACTCCGGGCTCCATCGCCTTGGTGTACCAGGACCCCGAGGGGCCGGCGCACATCTTTTCCGGGGATTCCCTGTTCCCGGGCGGCGTGGGGAACACCCAGAAGGACGCTTCCCGGTTTGAGCAACTCATCACAGATGTCAGCGAACGCCTGTTCGACGTCTACCCGGACAACACGGTGGTCCACCCCGGGCACGGCAAGCCGACCACCCTGGGCGCGGAGCGTCCCCACCTTCAGGAATGGCGCGCCCGCGGCTGGTAACCGCTACCAGCACCGCAACAAAAAAGGACGGCCGCACCCTGGATCCAGGGTGCGGCCGTCCTTTTGTTCAGAAATCCAGGGCCCACGACAGCCGAGTCCCCTGACCGTGTATCCGCGCCGGCGAGGGACCCGGCCCGAGCTTGCGAGGGCAGGGAGCCGGTGTGGCCTTGCGAGGTTAGGAACGGTTGGGGATCTAGCTGACCTTAGCGGCCGCGGCGTTCGTTGGACGCCGGAGCCGACGCGCGGCGGGGGCCGCTGCGGGCCGGACGGCCTTCACCGGACCGGCCGGAGCCGCCGTTGCCTGCATAGGATCCGCCGGAGGTTCCACCGGTGTTGGAGGACCAGACAGCCTTGTTGCCACCGGCGCCGCCGGAGCTGGCGCCACCGGCACGCTGGCCGGATCCGCCGGTGCGGGCACCGGCCGCAGCTGTGCGGGCACCGGTTCCGGCTGCACGCTGACCGGTTGCCGGGCGGCCGTTACGCTGGCCACCGGAAGAAGCCGGGCGTCCGGTCCCGCCGCGGGGAGCGTCGCTCCGGGTGAGGCGGGAGTCTCCACGGCCTTCAGCCGCGCGGCCATCTGAACCGCGGCCAGCCGATGAGCGGCCACCTGCCGCGGGGACGTCGTTGCGGTGCGTGGAAGCGGTGCCACGGCCACGGGCATTGCGTCGTGCCGCGGCTGCGGCAATGGCGCGGTCCTCGTTCTGCTCAATGACACGGTCTGCCGCGTTGCGGGCTGCGGCCTGGCCTTCGTAGGCCACGGCACGACGCTCGGCGCGGGGGATGTCGGAGCGGGTGGGCTCGGCTGAAACGCGGCCGCGTCCGCCTCGTCCGCCCCGGCCACCTGCAGCAGGGGCGCCCTGGACCGAGCGGCGCGCACGCTTACGCTCGGCGTTGGCACCAGTGGAGGTGCCGCCGCCCTGGTTGGCCTTGGCGGCCAGCAAGGCTGCACGGGTGCGGGGATCGATCTTGTCGGCCATTTCGCCCACGAGTTCCGCAACCAGCGGGGAGTTGGCGGTGACGCGCTCAAAGCTGACCTCGACGCCGGCGGCCTTCATCAGCTTCTTGACGTCGGACTGCTGCTCCGGCAGGGTCAGCGTGACCACGGTGCCGTCCGAGCCCGCACGTGCCGTACGGCCCGAGCGGTGCAGGTAAGCCTTGTGCTCTGTGGGCGGGTCCACGTGGATCACCAGTTCGACGTCGTCCACGTGGACGCCGCGGGCTGCGACGTCGGTGGCCACCAGGACGCGGACGTCACCGTTGGAGAATTCAGCCAGGTTCCGGTCACGGGCATTCTGCGAAAGGTTGCCGTGCAGATCAACGGCGGGGATCCCGGCGTCGGTCAGGGTCTTGGCCAGCTTGCGGGCGTGGTGCTTGGTCCGCATAAAGAGGACGCGGCGGCCGGCGCCGGAGGCGAGCTCCACGATCAGCTGCTTCTTGACTGTCTGGTCGTTGACCACCAGGACGTGGTGCTCCATGGTGGTCACCGCGGCCTGCGGGTCATCCACGGAGTGGGTCAGCGGGTTGGACAGGTAGCGCTGGACGATCTTGTCCACGCCGTTGTCCAGCGTGGCGGAGAACAGCAGGCGCTGGCCCTGGCTGGGGGTCATGTCCATGAGCTTCTTCACCACGGGCAGGAAGCCGAGGTCGGCCATGTGGTCGGCCTCGTCCAGGACAGTGATTTCCACGGCCTCAAGGGTCAGGATGCGCTGGCGGATCAGGTCCTCCAGGCGTCCCGGGCAGGCAATGACGATGTCGACCCCGGAGCGCAGCGCCTTTTCCTGGCGGGCCTGGGAGATGCCGCCGTAGATCACCGTGGTGTTCAGGCCGGCGGCCTTGGCCAGCGGCTCGATGGTGGCGTTGATCTGGGTGGCCAGTTCACGGGTGGGTGCAAGGACCAAACCCATGGGGCGGCCGGGCTTGCGGAAGTGCTTGGCTTCCCGCTCAGCGAGTCGTGCTACAAGCGGGATGGCGAAAGCGATGGTCTTGCCGGAGCCGGTACGGCCGCGGCCCAGGACGTCGCGTCCGGCCAGCGTGTCCGGAAGGGTCTTGACCTGGATGGGGAATGGTTCAGTGATTCCCTGTGCGGTGAGCGTGTCAGCAAGGGCTTTGGGCGTGCCAAGGGCAGCAAATGTAGTCAAAGTCAAAGGTCTTTCAGGCGGTATCCATACGGATATCGGCCCCCGATGCCGGTTGGCTCAAGGGTTCGCCGAAGAAAAGTCAGGTGATCAACCGGCCTGCTGCCACTTATGCAAAGCGGCGGCCGGGACCAAATAGAACGCGTTCATCGACGCAGGATGTGCCTCTCACATGAAAAAAGCCCAGTCCCTAAATGAAGGGAACCCGGGCATCACTGCACATCAAGTTCCCCAAGCTTACCATCCCGCCGCGCCCGACCCCGCCGTGAGCTCGTCACCCTGTCCCAACTAGGTAGCGCTATCTGTCGTTTTGAGGCCCCAGAACGACAGATAGCGCTACCTAGTTGGGGTGGGGGCGCGTCTGCCGGGCGTTGCCAGCGGGCGCCCTCCTGGAGCACGCTTGAGGCATGACTGAACAGGGCGAACACCACCACCACAAGACGGACGACGGCGGCACCCGGCTTACGGATGAACCCATCCAAAGTGCCGCTGAAGCCTGGGACGAGCGGTACAGCAGCAAGCCGAAGCTCTGGAGCGGCAAGCCCAACCCGCAACTGGTCCGCGAGGGAGGCGGACTCCGGCCGGGCAAGGCACTGGACCTGGGCTGCGGTGAGGGTGCCGACGCCATCTGGCTCGCCCAGCAGGGCTGGACCGTCACCGCCGTCGACGTTTCCGCCGTCGCCCTGGAACGCGCCGCCACACACGAAAAAGCCGCGCTGGAACGCGAAAGCGTCCATGCCGAAGGTCCCGGCGAGATTCCGAGCCGCATCCACTGGGAACAGTGCGACCTCGAGGAGTGGAAGCCCGAGGGAACGTACGACCTCGTCTCCTCCCAGTTCCTGCACTCGCCGCAACTGGCGTGGCAGGGGCCGCTGCGGACAGCCGCCGCCGCGGTCAAGCCCGGCGGCACACTGCTGATCGTGGGCCACCACCCGGACCGGCTGCCGCCCTGGGGCAACCACACCTCGCATGAGATGTTCTATACGCCAGCCCAACTGGTGGAGGAACTCGGCCTGGACTCGCCGGAATGGCTGGTGGAAGTCAACACCACGCGTGACCGCCACGTTGCCGGGCCTGACGGGCAGGAAGCTGTTATCGGCGATACCGTGCTCCGGGCTACCCGGCTGTCCTGACCACCGCACCCCTCCCCACCCCCTGGCACCTCCCCACCACCCTCGGAGTTTTTGTCCAGATGTGGCGACTTCCAGGGCGTGCAGGTCGCTACATCTGGACAAAAACTCCGGGTCAGGGGGAGACGCGGGGGGCCACCGCCACGCTTACGGCGGCAAGCACGGCGGCGAGGGCGAAGACGCCCGTGAACGACGCCGCCGTAGTCGTGAAGGCCGCGAATACGATGCCGGTGGTGGCGAGCGCCAGCGCCCCGCCGAGGGAATCGGAAATGGACATGGCCGAGCTGTTGAAGCCCTGGTCCTCCTTGGCGGACAGGGCCAGCGTCATCACGCTGAGCCGCGGATACAGGAGCCCCATGCCGCCGCCGGCGAAGATCCAGCCTGCAATCGCGACGGCGGCGGACCAGTTAAGTGCGGTGGTTGCCAGGGCCAGGACGATGGCGCCCAGCACCAGTACCGATCCGATCTGCACCGCCGCGCCGTGGGACAGCCGGGTGCCGAGCCTGCCCTGGATGGCCGAAGCGCCCGCCCAGGCCAATGCACCGCCCGTGAGGGTGAGCCCCGCGAACGTTGCCGGGAAGGAGTACTGCTCAATCAGCAGGTAGGGCAGGTACACCTCCGCGCCGAAGAATGCTGCCGAGGCCAGTCCCCGCGTGAGGATCACTGTGGGCAGTCCGCGCCGGGACGTCAGGGTTCCCCGCGGCACCAGCGGACGCACAGCCGCCAAGGCAATGGCGACGGCGGCGACGGCCAGGACTGCTGCGGCGGCGGGAACGCCGGGGATCCGGACCTCGGCGGACAGGTTCAGTCCCAGAACGGCCAGGGCGGCGAGCGCCGCCCACCCCATCCGGCCAACAGCCCACGGCGGCTTGGCCGCCCCGCTGCCGCCCTTCTGTTCGCCCGCCATCCCCCGGAGTACCGGCACGATCATCACCAGGGCCGGAATCACAAGGCCAACCACTCCAAGGAACACCCAGTGCCAGCTCAGCGCCTGCGCCAAGATCCCCGCTGCGAACGGTCCGATCAGGGACGGGATAACCCAGGCGGCTGAGAAGGCCGCGAAAATCTTCGGATGCAGCAGGGCCGGATATACGCGGGCCACAACAACGTAGAGGGCCACTGTCATGGCTCCGCCACCGAGCCCCTGCACCAGGCGTCCGGCAACCAGCACGGGCATGGAGGCTGCCGTACCCGCAATCAGCAGGCCAAGGACAAACAGGACCACCGATGAATAGAGCGGCACGGCCGGGCCCCGGCGGTCTGACCAGTTGCCGGCCGCCACCATGCCAATGACGCCGGTGGCCAGCGGCCCGGCGAAGGCAAGGGCGTATAGGCTGGCGCCGTCCAGTTCCCGGCTGACCAGGGGCATGATGGTGGTCACCGCGAGCGATTCGAAGGCGGCCAGGAAAACCAGGGCACACGCGCCGATTGTCACCCACAGATACGGCCGCCGGAGGATTCCGGCGGCGGGGTGGGTGGCTGGAAGAGTCGAATCGTGCACGGTAACGGCCTGATCAGTTGTCATGGACGCAACCGTAGGACCTCAACTATGGTTGAGGTCAAGGTCGCATCCAGCTAACGGAAGTTGGCCCTTCAGCCCGGAATGTCCAGCCCGGAACGCCGTTGGTCCAATAGGGGGAAGCATGCCACAGCTAGCAGGCGGAGCGCACCATCTCAGCGTGGGCGAGTTGTCGGACCGCAGTGGAGTGGCGGCGTCGGCTCTTCACTTTTACGAACGCAACGGCCTCCTCTCCTCCGAACGCACAGCCGGCAACCAGCGGCGATACCGCCGGGACGCCCTGCGGCGGGTCGCGTTCATCCGGGTGTCGCAGCGGGTGGGGATCCCGCTCAAAGACATCCGCGCGGCCCTGGATTCCCTGCCCGAAGGCCGCACACCCACCAAGCGCGACTGGTCACGGCTCTCGCGGCTCTGGCGCACGGAACTGGACGCGCGGATCGAGGCGCTTGAACACCTGCGCCGCGACCTGGATGGCTGCATTGGGTGTGGCTGCCTGAGCCTGAAGGCCTGCCGGCTGCAGAACCCGGCGGACCAGCTGGGCACTTCCGGCACGGGGGCAGTCCGGTGGAAGCCCGGGATTGCCCCGCCAGCAGCCTCATCAACTGACATTTAGCGCCGCCCTGTGCACGCCTTGGACGATGGCTTCCAGCCACCTGGGTGACTTATCCACATACAGCCTTCCGCGGGCTGCTGCTTCCTCGCCGCTTTCCTACGATGGATCCAGCCCCATCCTTGGTGCCCCAGGACCTTTCCGATCACGCTTTCCCAACAAGCTTTCCCGGCAAGAGGGAGAACCATGAGCCTTCCCGAACCGCCCCCTCAACCCATCGAGCAAAGCCCTGAGCAGTTCCCCATGCCCGTGGCCGAGGGCGGCGGTGAAGGAACAGCCAGCCTCGTCTTTAGCATCATTGCCCCTTGCAGCATGTTCTTTACCATTTATCCCAGCCTTCTGGCAGCCCTGCTGACCAGACCATCCGAAGGCGAAGGAAACCTGGACTGGGTTGCGGGCCTGGTGCTCTGGAGCTTTCCCGGCCTGTTTGGTCTGCTGGCTGTGACGCTTGGCATTTCAGCCCTGCGGGTTTTTCCGCCACATTCAAGTGGCCGGTCAGAGGCAGTGACAGCGCTCTGGATATCCGGAGCAGGATTCGCAGTGGGACTTACCCTCGTACTGTTGAAAAGGGACCTCATGTTCCTGCTCTGAGCCTGACCCCACATCTGCTGCCACTACTGCCACGCTGTGGCAGCGAGGGCAGCCTGACAAAGTTTTGGCGGCGCCAGCCCATCCCATGGTGCCGCGGTCCGGCCCCGCGAAGTCTCCTCTATTCTGGAAGTGATGAGTGAATCCCCAGAATCTCCCCAGCCCCCGCACAACCCGCGGCCGGTTACGCCCGGAACCCAGGCCTCGTTCGGCACCTACGGTGGCCGGCCTGTCAGCTTCGTACGCCGTGGAACCCGGCTGCAGGGACGTCGGCAGGCCGCATGGGAAGAGCACGCTGAGCGCTGGGCTGTGGATGTTCCCCGCCATATTGCCAACACCTCCGTCCACCCGGACTACACGTTCGACGCCGAAACGGTGTTCGGCAGGAAGGCGCCGCTGATCGTGGAGATCGGCTCCGGCCTGGGCGACGCCATCTGCCACGCCGCCGAGCAGAACCCGGACACTGACTTCCTGGCCGTGGAGGTCTATACGCCCGGACTGGCCAACACCATCATGAAGATCAACAGCCGCGGACTGCGCAATGTCCGCGTGGTTGAGGCCAACGCTCCGGAGGTGCTGGCCACCATGCTTCCCGCCGGGTCGGTCACCGAACTGTGGGTCTTCTTCCCTGACCCCTGGCACAAGTCCCGGCACCACAAGCGCCGCCTCATCCAGCCCGCGTTCGCCGGCCTCGCCGCACGTGCCCTGAAGAAGGGCGGCCTGTGGCGGATCGCCACCGACTGGTCCAACTATGCCGTTCACGTCCGCGACGTCCTGGCCAACTCGGAAGACTTCGAAAACCTGCACACCGGCGAGCGCCATGGGCCCGAGAGCCCGCTCACCCAGGTGTGGCAGTCCGGCGTCGAATCCCTGGTGGGCGGCGCCCCGGTCCGCGAAGGCCGTGCCCCGGTCAGCACCGAACATACCGGCCCCAACGAGGGCGTAGACGAAACGGGCGGCTGGGCACCGCGTTTCGAAGGCAGGATCCGCACCAGCTTTGAAGCGAAGGCCCATGATGCCGGCAGGCTGATTTTCGACCTCTGCTACCGCAGGCTGTAGCCTCAGCTGACGCTGATGGCGGCCACAATCTCCTTGAGCATGCCGAGCCGCGGCTCGATCTCAGGGTTAACGTAGGGCCAGATCGCCAGGACGCCAATGAAGCGGTTGTTTTCCCACACACCAACGGGGGCTGCGACTTTCGCTGAACCGTCAGCATCCGTGTAACCCACCACCAGGGCGTACGAGGACTTGCCCGGCAGGTTCAATTCGCCCTCGGCCAGAAGTGTTCCCCCGCGGTCTTCCAGATAGAACTCGGAGATCAGATGCGCCCAGCCGTTTGCCTGCGCGGGACCATCAACGGTGGCGTCATCCGTGGCCACGGTCACCAGGACATTGCCCAGGAGCCCGAACTGTTCGCTGTTGGGTCCTGCGGTTGAGTTGTCCAGAACCTGGGTGTGCTCCGGGAAGTCTGCGGTGAAGCCGAGCGGGGATTCGATATGCACTGACATGGTTGCTCCTTCAGCAATAGGTCATGGCCGGGTGGGCTGACGATGGGGCTGGGACGGGATGCAGGACGGTCACGTTAAGGCATCCGCTCGAGCGAGGAGTCGTTCGCCACCTTATGGTACGTGGACTGATTGGCCACCACCTGGTTCTCGGTCTTGACCTCCACCTTGACCGCCTTGAAGTCGAGCCCGGCCTCATGGGTGGCCGTGGCGACGTGGTTGACCTGCACTGTTGCGGAGCCGGCCTGGTAAAGCTTGGCGGCATCCGAGGCTGCCGCTGCGGAGTTGCCCGTGGCGATGTTCCGCACATAGCTGTCCACAAGTTCCTTGTTGTCCGAGTAATCGACATCGATCTTCACCGTGCCCTGCGTACCTGCCGTGAAGGTTGACTCGGCTTTGCCGCCCGGCCCGTCCAGCCCTGCGCTGCCGCCGGAAGCCATTGTTCCTTCCATGGAAACGGAGATCGATTCCATGTTGTTGCCGGCATCCAGTTTGACCTCCAGCCCGGCCTTCCCGGACGCCTGGAACACTGCTCCGTTAAGATCCAGCTTGCCCTGCGCAGACACTTCGCCGCTGGCTGTGGCCGTGCCGTGAGTCATGCTCCGCTCATAGGCAAGGTCGAGCTGGGCCGAACCTGATGCGCCGCTTGAATCGCCCTGCACTTTCATGGAGTACGTTCCCTTGACCTTGTCATCATGGCCAGTGGCCCCGTTGTCCCGGGCGGCGTCGTGGACAGTGTCCGCAAGGTAGACGGGCGGGCTGCCCGCCAAGAGCGTCACCTCTCCCAACTCATCAGGCGGAAGATCCGACATCATCCGGTCGCGGGCGGCCAGTGCTTGGGCAGCGGTATCGAACTTGTACTCCCGTGACACTTCACCGCTCAGCGTTACCCCGGCGGTTCCGGAGGGATCATTGACGCCAAAGCCCAGATTTCCGTACACCTTCATGGTGGCCGAACCATCCATGTTCTCCTGGACTTTGGCTCCCACTGCCGCGCCGCCGTGATACCAGGCGGCCTTGGCGTTCACTTCCGCTTTGTCTGTCTCTACGAGGCGGGGGATGTCCCTGGAGCCCATCTCCGTCAGTAATGCCTTGGCCTGCTCCCGCGCAGACTCCGGGATCCCGCCCTCCATCTTCATCAGCTGCCGGGCGAACGGATCGTTGTGGGCTTCGCCCTCGATCAGGTACCGCCTTTCCTCCGCCGACAGGCCGTCCCACCATTTGGCCTGTTCTTCGGGGCTCGCGTTCACCATCCGGCCCAGGTCCTGTTCCAATTCCTGGCGCCGCGCTGCGGCATCTGCGGCTTCCTTGACGCGTTGCTCAAGCCAGTTCAGGCCGTCATTAGCCTTCGCCTTAATGTTGTCCAACGGGCTGGCACCCGAGCCTCCGGATGATCCGGCAGATGACTTTTCCTGCTCCTCGGCGTGCTGCAAAAGAAGCTTGGAGTTGTGACGGAGGTTAGACGCCACCTGTTCCAGGTTGGGGCGGTGGCTTCCGGACCACTCTTGGCGGAACCTCTCGCCGTCAGCACCCTTCCACGGCGCGGACTGAATCTGGCCCTGCAGGGAAGAGGCCTGGCTGCTGAGGAGTGAGGCCGCCCTATCCGCGGCCTTGGCCAACTCACGCAACTGGCTGACGTCAGCGCCGTAAAAAGTCATTCTGTCCCCCAAAGAAGTTGGCGATCAAGGTGTATCGCCGACCCAAATCGTTGCACATCTGCCTGGGTCCCCGCGATGGGCATCCCTCCCCATCCTCACGGGGCCGGCAGCGATACTCGCAGCCGGTGCCTCATGCTGCACGGAACCCGCTGCAGCAACCGAAAGCCGAGAGGCTCCCGGACTGTTGCCCGCGGGGTTCCCGTGGCACGATTGGCCTTGTGGTGGGGGCACGCAGGACTGCGCACCACAAGGCGCTTGCACAAAGGAACCACCATCAAAAGAGAACTCAGACAGGCCGCAGATGCGGCGGAGGATGTCACCAGCTCGCATGCGTTGGAGGTACTGGCCAGGGCTGGGTTCGCGGCAAGCGGCCTGCTGCATTTCCTTGTAGGGGCCATCGCCATCCGCCTCGCCATGGGCGGCAACGGCAGCGCCGACGTCAGCGGCGCGGTAGCGGAACTCTCGAGCCAGCCGGCGGGGCCGCTCCTGCTGTGGAGCAGCTTTGCAGCCTGCGCGGCCCTGGTCCTCTGGCAGGTTGGTGATGCCATCTTCGATTTCAACTATCTGCCGGCCAAAGACAAAGCGCTCAAGAAGGGCAAGGCAGCCGGCCAGGCCCTGGTGTTCACCATGCTGGCCCTGACACTGGCGTCGTTCGCCATGGGCACAGGCTCGGATGAGGACAACAGCCGGTCCGCGAGCGACCTCACCATCTCCGTTATGCAGGCACCCGGCGGCGTGGCCCTCCTGGTCCTTGTTGGTACAGGCATGGCCGTAGCCGGGGTGGTGTACGCGGTCCGGGGAATCAGGAAATCCTTCGAAAAGCACCTCAGGCTCCCCTCCTCCCCCACAGCCAGGACAGCCGTCTCGGCGTTGGGCGTGGCCGGGTACGTGGCCAAGGGCGCTGTGCTGCTCCTGACAGGCCTGCTTATCGCGATCGCCACGCTTCAGGCCCACCCGGAGGACTCCACAGGGCTCGACGGCGGGCTGAAGGCCCTCCGCGACCAGCCCTTCGGGATCTACCTGCTGGCCGCAGTGGGTGCCGGGCTGATCTGCTACGGCCTGTACATGATGGTGCGGGCACGCCTGGCGAGAATGTAGCCGGGAGAATGTAAGCCGCGGCAGTGCCGCTAGGGTTGACCCATGCCCCAGGTACGCGCCGAACGCTTCATTCGCCTCGACCCCGAAACCGCCTTTGCCTTCTCCCAGACCACGGGCGCCTTCCGGCTGAAGTGGGACCCGTTTATCTCCGCCCAGGGCTTCCTGGACGGCGCAACAGCGGCCGGGAAGGGCGTCCGGACCCGAACAGTCTCTCGGCTGGGCCTGGTGATGGTGAGTGAGTACGTTTCCTACACGCCGCCCAGGAACGTGGGCATGACCATGGTGTCGGGGCCGTGGTTCTTTACGAATTTTGGCGGCGGCTGGCGTTTCACTCCGGACGACGGCGGCACGCGGGCAGTCTGGAAGTACACCTTTTCGTGCCGGCCGGCTTGGTTGCGGCCGGTTGCTGAGCGGATTGGCAGCTGGCTCTTGGGCCGGGAGATCGAAAAGCGGATCGAAGCGTTCGCCCGTGCATGCGAGGATCCGGCTCTGGTGGCGGAGTTTCGCGGGGCCGGCAGTGGAATCAGCAATCAATAACTACACCGGCATGTGAGGGCACCTACGGAACGCTGATCACCGCCACCGCCTGCTGGGTTCCGTCACGGAGCTCCACACTGGCGATGCTGGAGAGCTGAACCGGGGTGGCGCCGGTGACCTTGATCCTGCCGCTGGGCGTGGCGGTCCAGGCGCAGGCCCTGTCCTCTCCGCCGTCGCGGTCGCGGATCCACAGCGAAAGCGTCCCGTCCAGGGGCATGCTGCTGCCGTCCACGGCAAGTTCGGTGCCCCACGTCTTCTTTGCCATGTCGATGCTGAACCGGAGGCCGTTTTCGGATTGAACGGAGTAGCTCGCGTCCGGTTGCGGGGGCCTGTTAAGCAGCGGTCCGGCCGCAAGGCCCAAGGCAAGGCAGGCGGCTGCCACGGCTCCCACGAGCGCTGCCCAACGCCGTCGTGATGTCCGACGGCGGGCCGCCAGTTCGTCAAGGACCGCCGCCGGAACCGTGGTGGCCGGCTCGGCGGCGGACGCAGGGCGGCCGCCTTCCGTCAGCGCCAGCGCGTCCGGGGCGGGCAGGGCGTCCAGCAGGAGCCTCAGTTTCTGCAGTTCTGCCAGCTCGGCCCGGCAGTCCGCGCATTCCCGTAGGTGGGCTTCGAAGCGGAGTGAATCCGCGGCGTCGAGGCCGCCCAGCACGTAGGCGCCGAGCAGTTGATGCAGCTCGGCGCTCATCGTTCCACCCCCATTTCGTCCAGGATGGTTCGCAGAGCACGCACCGCGTAGTAGGCCCGCGACTTCACTGTTCCGCTGGGGATGTTCAGCTGCGCCGCGGCCTCGTTGACGGTGAAGCGCCTGTAGTGAAGCGCCACCAGGACGGTGCGGTGTTCAGTACTAAGCCGGAGCAGCGCCTCCTCCATGAGGACCCGGTTAAGGAGTTCGTCCACACGCTCGGCTGCCTCGGCGGGATCGGTGAGCTCCTGCTCCAGCGCTTCAGCGGGCCGCCGCTGCGCCTTGCGGTAATTGTCGATCATGATGTTCCTCGCCGTCCGGAACAGGTAGCTGCGCAGGCTCCCGGTGATGTCAGGGGCCTGCTGCCAGACGCGAAGCACCGTTTCCTGAACCACGTCTTCGGCCAGTTGGGGATCCCGGGACGCGCTCAGCACAAAGCGTCGCAGGGCGGTGCCATGTTCCCGGTAGATGGCGGCCACCACGTCCTCGTCCAGCGGCATGCCCGGCCTCTCCTGTCCTAGCTTTTCCTGCTGTTCCTGCATCCGGCTGATACGACGTACAGGGGCGGCAAAAGGTTCACTTTTGAACCATTCTTTACCCTGATGCGTCGTACCAGTTAGCGTCCGGTGATCAGACGCCGGGCACCAGCCAAGGAGCATTCATATGAAACAGCATCTGGGCACTGGCTTTGCGGCGCTGGTCCTCGCGGCGGCCCTCTCCGGCTGCGGCGGCAGTCCCGGAACCACCACAACAACGCCCGCAGCGCCAGCGGCTCCGGAGACCACCAGCAGTCCTGGCACCACGTCCGCATCGCCGGGAACCAGTTCTCCAGGCGCCTCAGCCGCGGCCGATCTCAAGACGGAATCCTCCAGCGCCGGAGAGATCGTGGTTGACGCGAAGGGCATGAGCGTTTATTTCTTCACCAAGGATGTGAAAGACTCCGGCACCAGCGCCTGCACGGGATCGTGCATCACCCTCTGGCCACCGGTTATCACCCCGGCATCATCGCCGGCTGCTGAGGGCGTTACAGGAAAGCTGGGCACCATCACGACGCCGGAGGGCGCCAAGCAGGTAACCCTGAACGGCCTGCCGCTGTACTACTACGCCGAAGACAAGGAACCCGGCGACATCAAGGGGCAGGGCTTCAGCAACGTCTGGTACCTGGCCAGCCCGTCCGGGGACATGATCAAGACGGGGGCGTCGGCGGGGTACTGAGGCCCAGCAGGCTGAGCAGCGTTAGTGCCTGAGTTAGGACCGTGCCTTGGAGTTTGAGCTAGGGCGGCCCAGACTCGGGTTAAGGGGTGTGGCCGGGCAGGGGCACAGGCGGGGTGGCCGGAAGCGGCAGGGCCGGAGTGTTTCCCTCACCATGGAGCGGCCCGCCGGGAACCGCCGGCGTGATGTTATCCGGCACGTGGACTTCCGGGATGGTTACCTTCGCTGAGGGGCCAGGAACCGAATCGTGCTCCGCACCGTGCGTGGCTTCGGTCTCCGGGACTTTTGCATCCTGGACCGGGGCAGTTGGCTCAGCCGGAGTGGTCGATGCTGGCTTGCCGGGCTGGGCAGACGCGGGCGCGGGAACCTGGGCCGGTTTGGTCGCTGGTCCTGCGCCCATGGTGGAAACGAACGACGTCACCGCCTGGTTCAGCTGGCCAAAGGAGTCGCGGACGCCCTGGTCCGAAGCCGCGGCAACGGCTCCTCCGGCTGCCAGAGAAACTGCCACGGAAAGAGTGGTGAGCGCGATCCGGCGTTTGGCCCGGCGCCGTGCCGCCAGTTCGTCGGTCACTTTTCCGGAGTCGGTGGTGGCAAGAGAAGCGTTTTGGGCCGTCGAGGCTGAGGAAGTTTCCTGGATTGACGGTGTTGACTGGACTGCTGGAAGAGCGGCAGTTGACTGAATTGCCTGGACAGCAGCAAGCCGGGCAGTTGCCGGGGCCATGAGGGCGGCCACGGCGGCCGAGGGCTCGGGCTGATTGGCGCCCAGCGCCTGCAGCTCAAGCAGGACCGGGCGGAGCGCGCCGTCGTCGTCCAGTTCTGCCTCCAGCAGCAGCTGGTCAACAGTCCCGTTAGTGCGGGAGCCTGCGGTGTCACTCATGATGTGCCTGGTTTCTTTTGAGCGTCTGGTCCTTGAGATTTTGCAGCGCCCTGCGCTGGAGCTGCTTGATGGCACCCTGGGACTTGCCCATGATGCCGGCCACCTGTTCGATGGAGAGGTCTGCGACAACCCGCAGGGCAAGGACTTCACGGTGGTCGTCAGCCAGGCCGTCCAGCAAGGCAGCCGCCCCGCCGTCGTGGCCCAGCGCGTGGTCCTCGGCCGAGGCGGTGCTGCGCCCGTCCTGCAGCGGGTCATAGGGCGTGAACTCCGGCCTGCGCTCCACTTTGCGGTAGTAATCCACCATCCGGGCGTGGGCGATGGAAAACAGTAGCGACTTTGCGCCCTGGAGTCCGCCGGTGAGATCGCCGATTTTGGGGAAGAAGGCCAGAAAGACGTCCTGGGTGACGGCTTCGGGGTCATCAACTCCACGGGCGCGGAGGTAGCCCAGCACAGCGCCGGAGAACAAACGGTAGACAGCGCTAAAAAGCACAGCCGGATCCGCGCCGGCTGTGTCTGCGAATATCTCGATGTCGTCTTCGGCCAAAGTGTCAAGCACCAGCGGCTCCTCCATCCCGGGCAGCTGACCCGCGCGTCCCGGTATCCGCGCGGACTGCTCCGCGGCCTCCTTGGGCTGCCATATGGACTGCGGGAACCCCGCCCCTTGGGGGCCAGGTTCCCGCAGACCACCCTAGCTGAAGGCTAGTGGTGGGCCGAAACGGCCGGAGCGTCCACGACGTTGCCGGGAACTGCAGGAACGGCCGGAACGGCGGGAACCGCAGGCGCTCCGTCAACAGAAGGAACGGCCGGAACGGCGGGAACGGCAGGAACAGCCGGAACCTCTGCCTTGACGGCGGCGGAGCCCATGGCGGCAGCCTCGGCGTCAGCGGCAGCCTTGGCCTTCGCGGTGACGTCGGTGCAGAAGCTTTCGATGTTAGCTTCGCCGTCGGCGGCAATGGCCAGGGAGGCGAAACCCTCGGAGTTGGCGTTCAGGCCACCGTGGGTGAAGGCGGTGCACAGTCCGAAGGTGGCGGCGCCGGCTGCGTCCACTGCGGTACCGGCTGCGGCGGAAGCCTTGGCTTCAGCGGAAACCTCGTCGCCGGACACTGCGGTCTTGGCGGAGGCGTCTGCGGCAGCATCCGCGTCTGCCTTTGCAGCTGCAGCCACGTCGTCGGCCAGCTTCGGGGCAGGGGCGCCGAGCAGTTCGTGGGCGGTCTGCTGGGCAGCCGCGGGAAGCACGCCTGACGTGGCGGCGACGGCGGTGCCGCCGACTGCCAGGGTGCCTGCGGCCAGTACTCCGGCTGCGATCTTGCTGGTGGCGAGAACAGTGAACAACGACATAAAGACACTCCAAAAGCTAGAAACAATGTGGATGCGGCTCCGGGGAGCCAATCACCACCTACATCGCTGGCAGGAGCGGGAAAGTTACGGTTGTCCCAAAATTTCTTTGATCATCGCCCTGCAGGACGGGATTAGGATCAAGGCATGCCCAAGACTCCGGAGCCCCAAAAGACCGCGAAAACGTGGCAGACAATGGTGGAAAGCAACCAGGCCCTCCTCCTGCGGAAGTCAGGGCACGACATCGCGTACTGGGTGGAACGGGCACGCGCGGAAGGCATCCAAAACGACGCGCAGCTTCGCGACTGGATGCGCGATCAGCACGGCATCACGGGCTACGCGCAGTACGCCGTGTCCTGGGAACTTTTCGGCTATCCGGACTTCATGCTGCAGGACGCCGATGAGCTGATTGAGGGCCAGTACAGCCAGCACCCGGAGCTGCGCCCCATCGCGGATGCCCTCCTGGCCTGGGCCTCGGCCACTGACGGTGTGGGGATCCAGATGCGGAAGGGATACGTTTCCCTGCACAGCCCGCGGCGCAAGTTCGCGCAGATCACCCGCACCACCAACACCGCCGTGGACGTGACCCTGCGCCTGGATGCCCCCGCGCAGGGACGGCTGGAGGCCATCAAGGTCCGCCCGGACGACGCCTTTGACCGCCGCGTCCGCCTGACGTCGGCGGATGACGTTGACGCAGAAATCCTGGACATCCTGGCCGCGGCCCTGGACCAGAACCGCTAAGAAGCCCGCCGGCGGGTTCCCGGCAATCCGCCCGGGCCGGGCCCCGCCGTCGAACTCGTGGCCTACGCGTCGACCATGTCCCCGTCAGCCTCTTCGAACTCAACGGCGGCCACGATTTCCTGGGTGACCGGGTTGATCATGAACGCTTCGTCGCCTTCCTCCACCATGAGGAAGTCTCCATGGTCCGTGCTGAAGTGCCAGGCCAGCGTCTTGTCCCCATGGTGCAGGTAGTTGGGGTCGCCCATGGTGATCTTCTGGAGACTGTAGCCGGCGATGTTGCAGAGTTCACGAATGACAATCTCGAAGTCCGGCGCATTCTCCAGGGCCTCGGCATCGGCCCGGGCCTGACGCTGGGCGAGGTCCGGAATGAGAGCCACCAGGCGCTCAATGTGGGCGGTAAGGCCGTCGTCGTCGAGCACCAGCAACGCGTCCTGCCCGCGGAGCCAGGCGGCATTCAGGGCAGTGACGTTCTCTGTTTCCAGAAGCTCCTCGAAGTCGCCGTCGAGCTCTTCCATCCGGAGGACGCCGTCGGGGGTTTCCTCATCTTCGTCCAGCCCGCCGTCGAGATACCGTTCGGCGTCTTCCTCGGACAGGGCATCGAATGCCTCAGCGGTCCGGTTGAACAGGTCCAGGTGGGCGGTGGCCCCCATGCCCGCCAGGCCCTCGCGGATCAGGGTGTCACTTTCCGCCCGGTCAGGGGATGTGAACACGTACTGGGCGAACCCGCCCTCCAGGGACTGGGTGAGGTAGAAATCCACGTAGTAGCTGCGGAGGGCCGCGGGGGAAATTTCGCTGGAGTGCAGCAGTTCCCGGTGCATGGCATCAACCACCCGGACATTGGAATCCACAACCTCCTCATTGCTTGCTTCGATGCTGTCGGCGGTCAGAACGACGGGCTGCTGGCTGGTGGTCATGGGATTCCTCACTACTGAAAAACGGTGGTGCTTGGGACACTTTTCACGCTACGGGGGCGGGGCAGACCACCTGTTGAGGAGGACATGAACGTCAAGCGAAGTTTCGGAGACCCGTGGAAGTGGAAACAGGACCGGCGCCTCCGCGCGTACCTGCTGAATGGATTACAGCGGCGACATGCCAAGGCATCTTGCGGCAGCAGCCCCGCGCATTTAGGTTCGGAGCATGGCCGCACCCTGGGGATCCGCCGGTGAAGGAAACCGTTCGACGCCGGCACCACTGTCCGTGGCGCGGCCCGCCACACCTTCATGTCCCTGACTGTTGAAAGGCCAAACCCATGCAACCCGATCTCGGCCAGCTCGCAGCTAACGAACACGCAAACTTGGCCGCCACACTGCTGTCATCTGCCGAGGCGGCGCTGCTGGAAAATCCCGGCAGCACCGAAGCCCATGTGGCACTCGCGCAGGCGCACGCCACGCTGGCCCTGGCGCTTGAAACACGCGCAGCGGCGTATGACACCCGCACGGCCACGTACGTGGCCTATCTGGCGACGCTGCCCACCGGAAACCATGCGGACAAACAGCA
Organism: Arthrobacter sp. CDRTa11; assembly: GCF_026427775.1. Classification (NCBI taxonomy): domain Bacteria; kingdom Bacillati; phylum Actinomycetota; class Actinomycetes; order Micrococcales; family Micrococcaceae; genus Arthrobacter; species Arthrobacter sp. CDRTa11. Next base: position 4,733,483 of record NZ_CP044532.1, read on the forward strand.
TGCTGCCGTCGTGGGGAAACTGGTCCGCGACCGGCTTGGCTTCGAACCGGCCTGACTCGCCGGCAGATCTGGGGCAGATTCGGGCAGGCCGCAGGACACCTGCGAATAGAAGGACGTTTGAGATAACGACCTCCCTTGCAGCATTTCCGTTCCCTTGACTTGCATACCCCCTGGGGGTATATTTTTCAGTGTTGTCAGTGAAGTGGTATGTCCCGGCGATGCCTTGCACCGCCATCACAGCCGTTCAACCCCAGCACCCATCACCTTCTTCAAGGATTGGAACTGACATGCGTGGATTTGAACACCTGACCCCCTTGCCGTTGGCCACCGCCGGCCAGAGCTGCTGCTCCCCGCACAGTGGAGGCGGACACGGCAAGCCTGTCCAGCTCAAAGCTGACGAGCTGAAACCTGGCGGAATGAAAGCTGGCGAGGAGAAGGCCGTTGAGGTCAAGGCAGCCGATGTTGAAGCTGCCAATGTTGTAGCTGCCGAACGAACTGAGTTCGGCCTTGAGGGCCTAACGTGCGGGCACTGCGTCCAGACTGTGGAAAAGGCCGTCACCCGAGTGGAAGGCGTGGAAGCCGCCTCGGTTGAACTAGTCCCAAGTGGACGCTCACGGCTGGTCATCGCCGGAACACCGGATGAAGCAGTCATAAACCACATAAACCAGGCTGTCACAGCAGCCGGATACACCCTCATCAGCCACTGACTACTACGGCCTGGCCACGGTCATGGTGCCCGTCACAGGCCGCGCCTGAGGATTGATCATGGAAGACCACAACCCCCATCACCACAACCACACTGCCAGTCACGGGACCGTCACTGAAAGGCATACGCCGGCGCCTGCAGCAAACACCGTGCCGGACCTTCATCAGCACGGCGGCCACGGCGGCCAGGATGACCACGCAGTCCACACCCAGGGTCAGCATGCCGGGCACAGTACCGCCATGTTCAAGAACCGGTTCTGGCTGACGCTCGTCCTGTCAGTTCCCGTCGTCTACTTCAGCCCCATGGTGGGCCACCTGCTGGGCTACATGGCCCCCACGTTCCCTGGGTCGGCCTGGATTCCGCCAGTCCTCGGAACGGCGATCTTCGTTTATGGAGGACAGCCGTTCCTCACTGGCGGCCTTCGGGAGCTGAAGGCCAGGCGCCCTGGAATGATGCTGCTGATTGCGATGGCCATCACTGTCGCGTTCGCAGCATCCTGGACCACAAGCCTGGGCATCGGCGGGTTCGACCTGGACTTCTGGTGGGAGCTGGCCCTGCTGGTTGCCATCATGCTCCTGGGCCACTGGCTCGAAATGCGCGCCCTTGGCTCAGCGCAGGGAGCCCTGGATGCCCTGGCGGCCCTGCTGCCCGATGAAGCCGAGCGGATCTTGGGGGACAGCACCGAAATCATTCCGGTCGCGGACCTCCGCGAAGGCGATACCGTCCTTGTCCGCTCCGGCGCCAGGATGCCGGCGGACGGCACCATCGTGGGCGGGCAGGCCGAGTTTGACGAGTCGATGATCACGGGAGAATCCAAGACAGTGCCCCGGGGCGCCGGAGACACCGTGGTGGCCGGCACGGTGGCCACGGACAACAGCGTCAGGGTGCGTGTGACCGCCGTCGGCGAGAACACCGCGCTGGCGGGAATCCAGCGTCTCGTCGCCGAAGCGCAGGCTTCCTCATCGAAGGCACAGGCGTTGGCTGACAGGGCTGCGGCGTTCCTGTTCTACCTCGCGGCTGCCGCTGGCATCATCACCTTTGTGGCCTGGACCCTGTTGGGCAGTGTCCCTGAGGCAGTTACCCGCACGGTCACTGTGCTTGTGATCGCCTGCCCCCATGCATTGGGCCTGGCCATTCCCCTGGTCATCGCCATTTCCACGGAGCAGGCCGCCCGGGCCGGAGTGCTCATCAAGAACAGGATGGCTCTGGAACGCATGCGCACCGTTGACGTCGTCCTCTTCGACAAAACGGGCACGTTGACCAAGGGCGAGCCCGAGCTGACTGACGTCGCCGCTGCCCCGGGTGTTGATGCCGATTCGCTGCTGGCACTGGCAGCGGCCGCGGAGTCCGACAGTGAACACCCTGTGGCGCGTGCCGTCGTTCGCGCCGCCCGGCAACGCAACCTGACCGTCCCGTCCGCCACCGGTTTCAGCTCGCTGACTGGCCGCGGCGTGCGTGCCGAGGTGGACGGCCGGACCGTCCATGTGGGCGGCCCTGCCCTGTTGCGCGAGCTTGGCACCGCCGAACCTGATGAGCTTGCCCGCTCCACCGACGCCTGGATTAACCGGGGCGCCGCGGTGCTGCACGTCATCGACGGCGGCAGGGTCCTGGGCGCAGTCAGCCTGGAAGACGCTGTCCGGCCTGAATCCCGCCAGGCGGTGGCTGCCCTGCAGAACCGGGGTGTCAAGGTAGCGATGATCACCGGCGACGCCCGGCAGGTGGCCCAGGCAGTCGCGGAAGACCTGAACATCGATGAGGTCTTCGCCGAGGTCCTTCCTGCGGACAAAGACAAGAAGGTGGCAGAACTTCAGGCGCGTGGCCTGAAAGTGGCTATGGTGGGCGACGGCGTAAACGACTCGCCCGCGCTGGCCAGGGCCGAGGTGGGCATCGCTATTGGAGCCGGCACCGACGTGGCGATGGAATCGGCAGGGGTTGTCCTGGCCGGGAATGATCCGCGGGCCGTCCTCTCGATGGTGGACCTGTCCAGGGCCAGCTACGTGAAGATGTGGCAGAACCTCATGTGGGCCACCGGTTATAACGTCCTGGCCATTCCGCTGGCAGCTGGTGTCCTCGCCTTTGCTGGAATAGTACTGTCTCCGGCTGCCGGCGCTGTCCTGATGTCCGTGTCAACCATCGTGGTGGCCCTGAACGCCCAACTCCTGCGGAGGATACGGCTAAATCCCTCCACAGTCAGTTGAACTCCACTGCGGGTTGAAAGAATCAAGCGTTGATCGAGCGGTACCGGCCGGGTGGACGTCCGGCCGGTACCCTCATAAACAGCAAGCGAACGGAAGGGGAAGCAGCATGACCACAGCTGGGCGCCGGCTCATGATGACCTTCCTACAACGCAGAGGCTTTCAGCGAACCTGGCTCCAACGGGGTTTCCTGATCGCTGTGGTTCTGGCCATCGCGGCGGGGATCTTCGGAATGCATGTCATGACCGGCGGCAATCATGCCGGGCACTCCCCCACTGTGGCCCCGGCCCCAGCTGCTGCAGCCAAGAGCACGGCAGACACCCACGACACGGCAGACATTCATCCGGGTGCCCATGGAGCAGCCCATGACACGGCAACCGGATCCGAATTCCAGCACTCGTCGCTGTCGGAACCTCAGTCCTACACCTACTCGACAGAATGCACGTGCCAGACAGAGTGCAGCGGCGCCCACGCCATGGGCATGGAGTGCGTCCCTTCGGCCAAAACAGGCTCGCTGGCGGCACCGCACCCCGGAACCGCGGCCCTGGCCTTCAACACGGGCCATGGAAGCTCCAGTACACCCACCGCTGCTTACGGCTACCTGCCGGAGGGTCCTTCTCCCGGTGAGCTGTCCATCAGCCGGACGTAAACAGCCGGACATAAACAACCGCGGCGACGGCGCTAGGACGGCCGCCAGACTGCAATTCCTCCTGGTACTCCTTGCTGACCCCACACGCCGACATGCGTCCCGCGTGTGGCACGGTCTGCCGCATTCCCGATGACAAGCTCACCCCCGGCCCCTTGCGGCCGAACAACTTGAAGGACCTGATTTTCCATGAACAAAAAACTCCTGACCCTTTCAGCAGCCGCCTTCGCCGCCGCTGTCACCTTGGCGGGCTGCGCCGCCGATTCCGGCTCCACACCGGTGCCAGGGATGAGCCACGGCGGCTCCGGGATGAGCCATGGCAGCTCCGCGCCTGCCGCATCAGCCGACCACAACGCCGCAGATGTGAAGTTCGCGCAAATGATGATTCCGCACCATGCGCAGGCTGTGGAGATGAGCGACATGATCCTGGCCAAAACCGAAATTCCCGCCTCCGTCACCACCCTTGCCACGAAGATCAAGGAAGCACAGGGCCCGGAAATCGACACGATGACCGGCTGGCTTAAGAGCTGGAATGAGCCCACAGAGATGGCGTCCGGCCACTCCATGAGCGGCCATGGGATGAGCGGCATGATGGACGAGGCGGCCATGAAGGAACTTCAGGCCGCCCAGGGAACCGATGCCGCCCGGCTGTTCCTCACCCAGATGATTGCCCATCACGAAGGGGCAGTGACCATGGCCAAGGCCGAAACAAGTGAGGGCAAGAATGCCGAAGCAGTAGACCTGAGCAAAAAGATTGTGACCGCACAGGAAGCCGAAATCAAAAAAATGCAGGAGCTCCTGGGCACCCTCTGAGACGGGCCTGGCTCAACGTCTGGAATCCCCGGTTCTACCGCGCCGCGGTGTACAGCCGCCGCACCAAGTCTTCGATATCCGGTTCGTGGAGCGATAAGTCGGCCACGGCAGCCGTTGCCGAAACTGCCGTCAGCAGCGCCGCGGCCGAGAGCTGGCGGGGGTCGAAGGTGATGCGGTGCCGGATGTCCTCCGCCTCAGTCCCGAGGTGGGTGGCGCCGTGGGGCAGGACCAGGCCGTCTGCTGGCAATGGCGAACTGAAGTCGACCACCATGGTGCGCCGGGCCTCCGCAACTTCCGCGAGCCCGGTGAGGGGACCGTCGAAGGCGATGGCGCCGTCGTCCACTACCAGCACGCGCTGGCAGAGCCGCTGGACATCACTCATGTCGTGGGTGGTCAGGAGCAGCGTGGTGCCGTGTTCGCGGCGCTCGAAATCCAGGTACCGGCGCAGGCTCTCCTTGCTGATCATGTCCAGGCCGATGGTGGGCTCGTCCAGGATGACCAGCTCGGGCCTGTGCCGCAGCGCCGCCGCCACCTCTCCGCGCATGCGCTGCCCCAGCGACAGCTGGCGGACGGGGGTCCCGAGAAACGGCTCAAGGGCCAGCTGCGCCGACAGTTCCTGGAACCGGGGCCGCCAGCGGCTCTCCGGCTGGCGGTGCATGGCCCCCAGGATGGGAAAGGAATCCTGGAGCGGCAGGTCCCACCAGAGCTGCGAGCGCTGCCCGAACACCACGCCGATCTTTCGGGCCAAAGCCTGGCGCTGAGGGACCGGCTGCAGTCCGCAGACAGAGACGCGCCCTGAGGAAGGCACCAGGATGCCGGTGAGCATCTTGATGGTGGTGGACTTCCCGGCTCCGTTGGCGCCGATATAGCCCACGGCTTCCCCCTGCTCCACCGTGAAGCTCACGTCCCGGACGGCGTGCACTGTCCGCCGTCGGCGTTTGAGCCGTTTGAGCCCACGCCCCGTCCCCGGTTCGGCGACGGTAAAGTTCCGGCTCAGCTGCTCCGCTTCGATGATCATCTAGCCTCCTGCTCCGGTGTACTTTTTGATGGCCGCCCGCCACAGCAGCAATGTAATCGCCCACAGAACGACGGCGGCAGGCAGTCCCAGCCAGCCCGTCCAGCTGGGTATTCCGGCCGGACCGTCAAGCCCGAGCAGAACCAGGCTGGGGGCGTACGCCACGAGAGTCGCAGGGATCACGAACGTGAAAAAGACCTGCAAGGGAAGGAAGAGTGCGGCGCCGGGCATCGACGCCACATACCGGCCGCCGTAGGTAAAGGCATTCGCGAACTGCCGTCCGTCCAGGAGCCAGAACTGCAGCGCCCCCGCCCCGACAAACAGCGCCCCAAAAATCCCGGCACCGGCCAGGGGCGTTGTGATGAACAAGGCGACCTTCCCCGGATCCCATTGAATGTCTGTCAGGAACAGGGCCGCAGCCAGGGCCACCAGCGCGAAGACCAGCCGGCCCACCCGCCGTAGCTGGAAGTCGGAGGTCATCAGCTGCAGCAGGACAGGCAGCGGCCGGACCAGCAGGACCTCCAGCTTTCCCATCCGGATGGCATCACTCATGGAGTCGGTTTCGCCCAGCAGCAGATCCGCGGCGGAGAAGCCCACCGACGCGAAGCCGAACACCAGCAGGGTCTGGGCAAAGGTCATGCCCCCGAAGGCCGGGACGTTATGCACGATGGCGTACAGCTCCACAAACTCGGTGAGGGCCAGCATCACCTGGCCGGCGACGTCGGCGGCAAAGCTTCCCCGGTACGCCGTCTGCGAGCGCAACCGTGCAGACACCAGGAGCCGCAGCAGCTTGGCGTTGGTCACCGGAGTGCTGTCCAGTGCCGGCGCTCCGGCAGTTTCAGTTTCAGCCACCCTGGACCACCAGCTTCCGCGAGCCGTACCGGACCATCAGCTGGGTGCCGGCCAGCAGCACCGCCAGCCACAGGAGCTGGACACCCACCAGCGCAAGGCTCTCTCCGCCGTCGGTCCTTCCGGCCAGAATGTCCACCGGGGTCTGCAGCATGGAGGGGAGCGGGGTGGCGCGGGCGAAGTCCAGCATCCATTGCGGGAACCACGTCACGGGAACCAGGAATCCGGACAGCAGGTTCATCACCACCATGTACAGCATCCAGTAGCCGCGGATTTCAACCACCCAGAACGCCAGCAGGTTGATCATAAAAAAGCCCAGGAAATTCAGGGTGATGGCGGCCATGATGGAGACGAAGCCCAGCACGTACGGGCCGGCATCGGTGGGAAGGGAGAGCCCAGTGACAATGGCCCCGACGATCAGCGGCGGAACTCCCCGGGGCAGGACGTCAAAGGCCGCCCGCCCCATGTCCTGCGCCCAGTAGGAGGCGGTCAGGTTCACGGACCGGGAAAGGTCGACGGCGATGTCCCCGCTTTTGACCCGGCCGGCCAGTTCCGCGCTGCCGAAGAGCCCGAGCGGGGCCAGGAGCGCCTGCCCCAGCCACACATAGGTTGCCGCCTCAATTGCCGAGTAGCCCCCGATGGCGCCGCCCGCCGTCGAAATGGCCGAAAGCAGCAGGGAGGCCCGGATCAGGCCGAAGACTGTATTGGTGAAAGCGCCATACAGCGCGGCCAGGCGGTACGTGGAATGGCGGCGGAAGGATGACTTGGCCAGCTCCCAATACGCGCGCACCGGTCGAGTCTACCCGGGCACCTGGTTCCTGCCGCCGTCGAATTCGGGGGAACGCTGCGAGGTCGCCGGGCCACGGACCCTCGCCGGGCGAACTAAGATGGATCAGATAACCTCCGATCGGACACGGCCCCGCCGTGGCCTGCTGAAAGTAGCGCGCACACCATGCCATCCCAACCGGACGAGAGTGCGGCACTGGCAATACAGACTCCCGCCATCAACGACCGCTCGCTCGCGGCCGGACTGGCCTATGCCATGGGAAGCCGCGTTTCCGGGATCTCGTTCGACGCCACCACCGGCCTCATGCTGGGCAAGGTGCGGGGAGGCGCTGACGTTCCCTATTCCACCACCGCCAAGCTGGTCCGCAAGGCCGGCGGCTGGAGCTGCACCGTTGGTGTGTGCAGCTGCCCGGTACGCAAGGACTGCAAGCACGTGGCCGCGCTGCTCTTCGCGGCGGAGGACAACCCTGCCACCCGCGTCCAGCTGCTGGCACCGGCGGAGGTTTCGCGCCTCTCCCGCCAGCCCGCCACGTTCGAGCTGGCCGACTGGGAACAGGCCCTGAGCCCGCTCATCTCCCAGCCCGGCATCACCCAGTCAACCAACGGCATCCCCCTGGCACTGCAGTTCGAGATTGAAGAACCGGCCCCGCACTTCTCCTACACAGGCCGCCGCGACCCGCTCCGCAGCGTCCGCCAGCTCAAGGCCCGGCCCGTGATCATGGGCACCAAGGGCAAGTGGATCCGCGGCGACGTCTCGTGGAACACCCTGAGCTACCTGAACTTCCGGCGCGAATGCAATGAGGCGCACGTGGAGTGGATGCAGACGTTCCTGGCCGCCCACACCGCCGCCGCCAACCGCCTGCACAACTCGTCCGCCCTCTGGCTGGGGCTGAACACCTTCGCGGGAAAGAACATGTGGGGCCTGCTGGCAGATGCCCAAAAGATCGGCCTGGCCCTGGTCCACAGCCGCGGCAGTGAGCCGGTGCGGCTCGCAGAGTCCCCCGCCGCCGTCGGGCTTAATCTGAGCCGATACGGCTCCCCGGCCAACGGAAATGCCGCAGACGGCCCGCCCGCTGACACTGAAAAGACGGACGACGGCGGCGGGCTGGAGCTCGCTCCCACCATCACCGTTGAGGGGGTGGAGGTTGACCCCGCAGCGGTGGGGACCATCGGCCGGCCCGCGCACGGCATCTTCCTGACCACCGGAGGGGAGGCCCTGCCCGGTGTTGCCGCGGACAATGTGATCACCCTGGCGCCGCTGGAGAACGGGCTGAGCGAGGAACTGCTGACCTTCGTCACCGCAGGCAGCACCCTGCACATCCCCGCGAAGGACGAGACTCGTTTCCTCACCGGTTTCTACCCCAAGCTCAAGCAGGCCGCCCGGGTCACGGCCAAGGATGAGTCCGTGGAGCTGCCCACGCTGGCTGTCCCCACACTCTCGCTGCTGGCCAACTACGGGGCCGACCACAAGGTCCGGCTGCACTGGGAATGGCATTACAAGTCCGGCACCCTGGTAACGGCGCAGCCCCTGTGGCGGCACCCCGGCGACCACGGCTACCGTGATGACCTCGCCGAGGCCCGGATCCTGGAAGGCGTTGGCCAGCCCTGGGACCTGGTCCCTGCCCTCGGGGAGTCCGCTACCGGCGGCTGGGGCACTCCGCGGCTGGCGGCTTCGGCCGAACTGGGCGGTCTGGACACCCTGGCGTTCACCGAGGACGTGCTGCCCATGCTCCGCCGCACCCCGGACGTTGTGGTGGACACCTCCGGCGACATCGCCGACTACCGCGAAGCCGAGGAAGCCCCGGTGGTGTCCATTTCCACCAAGGCCACCGAGCAGCGCGACTGGTTCGACCTCGGAATCCAGATCTCGCTTGAGGGCCAGCCGGTCTCCTTCGCCGCGGTGTTTTCCGCCCTGGCGGCCGGGCAGACCAAAATGCTGCTGCCCAGCGGCGCCTACTTCTCACTCGACCTGCCTGAGCTGCACCAGCTGCGCGCACTGATCGAAGAGGCCCGTTCGCTGCAGGACAACAAGGACGCGCCCCTGCAGATCAGCCGTTTCCAGGCCGGCCTGTGGGACGAGCTGGCCCAGCTGGGCATCGTGGATGAGCAGGCCGCTGCCTGGCGCTCGGCCGTGGGTGGACTGCTGGAAGGCGGCGTCAAAGGACTGCCGCTGCCTGACTCCCTGAACGCCGAGCTGCGTCCGTACCAGCTGGAAGGCTTTAACTGGCTCACGTTCCTGTACCGGCACAGCCTGGGCGGGATCCTCGCGGACGACATGGGCCTGGGCAAAACCGTTCAGGCCATCGCCCTGATGTGCGCGGCCAAGGAGCACGCTGCCGGCGTTTCCTCGGGTCACGCTGATGCTGACGATCCAGGCCCTTCACCGGAAACAGCGTCCGACGGCGGCACTCCCTTTTTGGTGGTGGCCCCCACCAGCGTGGTGGGCAACTGGGCAGCCGAAGCGGCTCGTTTCGCCCCGGGCCTGACGGTGAAAACCATCGGCGAAACGTTCGCGAAGAACAGCAAGGATGCCGCACTGGCGCTGGCCGGCGTGGACATCGTGATCACCTCCTACGCCCTGTTCCGGATCGACTACGACTCCTACGCGTCCAAAACGTGGGCCGGGCTGGTCCTGGACGAAGCCCAGTTTGTGAAGAACCACCAGTCCAAGGCCTACCAGTGCGCCCGGAAACTGCCGGCAGCATTCAAGCTGGCCATCACCGGCACTCCGCTGGAGAACAACCTGATGGAGTTCTGGGCGCTGACCTCCATCGTGGCGCCGGGCCTCTTCGCCAGCCCCAAGCGGTTTGCCGAGTACTACCAGAAGCCGGTGGAAAAGAACGGCGACAAGGGGCAGCTGGAGAAGCTCCGCCGTCGGGTCCGTCCGCTGATGATGCGCCGCACCAAAGACCAGGTTATCCAGGACCTGCCGCCCAAGCAGGAGCAGATCCTTGAAGTGGTGCTGAATCCGCGGCACCAGAAGGTCTATCAGACCCACCTGCAGCGCGAGCGGCAGAAAATCCTGGGCCTGATCGAGGACGTTAACAAGAACCGCTTCACCATCTTCCAGTCGCTGACCCTGCTCCGTCAGCTCAGCCTGGATGCCTCGCTGGTGGATCCGTCGCTTTCCGGTGTTCGGTCCAGCAAGCTGGACGTGCTCTTTGAGCAGCTGGAGGACCTCGTAGCGGAAGGCCACCGGGCTTTGATCTTCAGCCAGTTCACCGGGTTCCTGGGCAAGGTGCGCGAGCGGCTGGTGGAGGAAAACATCGAGTTCTGCTACCTCGACGGCAGTACACGGAACCGTACCGACGTGGTCAATGAGTTCAAGAACGGCTCTGCGCCTGTCTTCCTGATTTCGCTCAAGGCCGGCGGATTTGGCCTGAACCTGACTGAAGCCGATTACGTGTTCCTGCTGGATCCGTGGTGGAACCCGGCGTCCGAGGCCCAGGCCGTGGACCGAACCCACCGGATCGGGCAGGCGCGGAACGTGATGGTGTACCGGCTGGTGGCCAAGGACACCATCGAGGAAAAGGTCATGGCTCTGAAGGCACGGAAGTCTCAGCTGTTCGCGGATGTGATGGAAGGCGACGCCCTCTCCGGTGGAGCCATCACCGCCGAAGACCTGGCGGGCCTGTTCAAGGAATAGCCCCTGACAAGGCGTAGGAACTGCGGGTGGACGTAGCGGCGCACCCATCGCCGGCACACCAAATCGCCCCTATGCTGTAGTCAGCCCGAAACTACAACGTTGGAGAAGACGTGCCCCAGCACCAGCCATCCGAAGAAGGCCCCGCCACCCATACACTTCCCCTCCTCCCTGGCGGCTCAGCGTATGAGCGGTCCGGCCCCGCTCAAGCGGTGGGGGCCCGCAGCGCTTTTGCGGGCCAGGGGCGTTCGTACAGCTCAGGACAGGGGGAAACCTCGGCACCGGCCCAGCCGCTCACTCCCCTGCGCCCCGATGCTTTCACAGTCCCTTATCGTGATCCCCGCTGGGACGGCCCCACGGATCCCATCCTGGTCCCGGACCACCTCACCGGCGACTGGGTCCTGTTCTACACGCAGCGCCGAGCGACTGCGCCCGGCCTGACCGGCGTCGAGTGGGTGCACGGCACGGAAATAGGCGTGGCGAGATCGTCCGACGGCGGCCTCAACTGGCGCTACCAAGGCACGGTTGACGGACTGGTGCCCCCAGAAACTGAACTCCCCGCTACTCTCTGGGCGCCCGACGTCGTACGGATTGGTGACCATTGGATCATGTACCTGACCGTCCTGGGCGGGGTGCGTACGGACTGGACCGGTAACGCGTCAATCGTCCAGTTCGCCAGCCAGGATCTGGTGAACTGGGAGTACCTCGGCGCCCTGGACCTGGATTCGCCGCGCGTCATTGACGCCGCGGTGGCCCTGTGCGGCGACGGCCGCTACCGGCTCTGGTACAAGGACGAAGCCCGGGAGTCGAAAACATACAGTGCCGTCAGCGACACCCCTGGGGATCCGTCGTCGTGGGCTCTTGAAGGCCTCACCATCCCGGGCCGCCCACATGAGGGGCCCAAGGTCTTCCAGCTGGAGGGAAAGTTCTGGATGATCGTAGACGAGTGGCGAGGCCAGGGTGTTCATCGGTCGGGGGACGGCGCGGGAGGCTGGACCCGGCAGGAACACCTCGGCGGGCTCATCCTGACGCAACCGGAATCCGTAGATGGACGGCCGGTCGTCGGACGACACGCGGACGTGGTTCCCCTCGCACCCGCGGAGGACGGCGGGGAACGTGCCCTGCTGGTCTACTTCACGCACCCGTATTGGGGTGGGGAGGACATCGACACCATGGCCCCTGACCCCAGGACGCACCTGAGCCACATCCGGGCGGCAGTACTGGAAGTTCGCGACGGAAACCTGGTCTGCACCGAGCACTAGCTCCGGGCACCGGGCACCGGGCACCGGGCACCGGGCACCGGGCACCGGGCGCCCACAACAGAGGGCCGAACCACGGAACTATAAGCCAGCCGCTGCTGGCACCGGTCCGTGGTTCGGCCCTCTGCCTGACTCGAATGAGTCCCTTTTCGAATTAGCTGCGGTGCGGGGAACCCAGCTCCACCGGGTCTTCGTCCGTAAGGTACGCCAGCTCGGAGTGGGCGGCGAGGTCGATGCCGCGCATCTCATCCTCCGGCTTGATGCGCAGGCCAATGGTCCGGTCGAGGATCTTCGCCAGGATCCATGTGATGCCGAACGAGTAGGCCAGCACCGTCACCGTGGCCAAAGCCTGGACACCGAGGAGCTCGACGCCGCCGCCGTAGAAGAGGCCGCTTACTCCATTCGGAGCCGCGTCGGTGGCGAACAAACCGATGAGCAGGGTGCCCAGGATGCCGCCGACCAGGTGAACGCCCACCACGTCGAGTGAATCATCGAAGCCCAGACGGAACTTCAGCTCGATGGCGAGGGAGCATACCGCACCCGCTATGGCTCCGATGGCGAGGGCGCCGAGGGGGCTCACGGCACCACAGGCAGGGGTGATGGCAACGAGTGCCGAGATCAGGCCCGAAGCTGCACCCATGCTGGTGGCGGCCCCGCTGCGCAGACGTTCAACCAAGGCCCAGGCAAGGAGTCCGGCCGAGGCTGCAACGGCCGTGTTGAGGAAGACCACCGAGGCGGACTGGCCGGCCGAGAGTGCCGAGCCGGCGTTGAAACCGAACCAGCCAACCCAGAGCAGCCCGGCCCCCACCAGCACCAGGGGCCGGCTGTGCGGCTTGGTGTGTTCCATCTTCGGCCAGCCGGAACTCTTGCCCAGCACCAGGGCCAAGGCGAGCGCCGCGGCGCCGGCATTCATGTGAACAGCGGTTCCGCCTGCAAAGTCGATCGCCTTGATTCCGCTGGCGATCCAGCCACCGGTAACGCTCCCGTCCGCAGAGGAGAAGGCGAACACCCAGTGTGCGATGGGGAAGTAGACGATGGTGGCCCAGATCCCGGCAAACAACATCCAGGCCCCGAACTTCATGCGCCCGGCTGCCGCTCCCGCAACCAGGGCAGTGGTGACGCAGGCGAAGAACAGCTGGAAAGCCGCGAAGAGGATCACCGGAATGGATGCTGCCTCATCGGCTTCCATCAGCTGACCCATGCCGGGGAACTCCGTGATGTCTCCGATGAGGCCCAGGCCTCCCACTGAATTTCCAAAGGCCATCGAGTAGCCAAACAAAGCCCACAGAACAGCAACCAGGCTGGCCCCACCGAAGCACATCATCATCATGTTGAGAATGCGGCGAGACCCCACCATGCCCCCATAGAACAAGGCCAGGGCGGGGATCATCATGCAGACCAGTGCTGAACTGGCCAAAATCCAAGCGACATTTCCCGAATCCATGGGAAACCCCTTTCGTGATGCGAAGAGAGAACGGAAATTGCCCGTCAGAGCCGCTCCGGAGGAAGATCGCGGAGTCTGCACCGCGGTCGTCGGAGGGCAGCTATTGCCGTCTGGTTCCAACTGTATGGCGGCATGTGGGCGGTGGGTTTCCGGCTGGTTAAATCAACGTTTCAGTCGCAGATACCGGAGTTTCACCTGTAACGCTGATGCCTCTGGGGGCGCCGGGGCCGGGGTGCACAGCGCCGGAGAAGCGTGGTGCGCAGCACCGGGGCCGGGACATCACCTGGCCTTGCTTGCCAAACCCTGCCTGAAACCTGCCCTTCCACTGCGCCATAGTGCCGGAACCCTTGATCGTTGAGGTCCATGGTTATTTCAACGGCACACCGATCCAGCCGGACCAGGTGGGCGAATCCGTAAGATGCAAAGGAAGCAGGGACAGCCGTGAGCCACACAACAGTTCTGGACCAACGTACCGCCGGCGCCGTCACTCATGACCTGGCCGTTGACTTCCATACTCTGGGACTTGCTGGCTGCATCGACAAGCTGACTGCTCCGCTGCGCCAGCAAGGTGTTGCGGTGCACTGGGAGACCCCTCATCACGGCATCGAGATTCCCGCAGCCTGCGCCGCCTTGCTGTATCAGGCTGCACAGGAAACACTCACCAACGCTTCCAAATACTCCAGGGCAACCGCACTCACCGTTCGCCTGGCAGCGGTTTTCCATGGCGTTCGACTCACCATCACCGATGACGGCGTGGGATTCAGCGCCGACAGCAATGCCAACAGCCGGAGCAATCACGGCTACGGCCTCCGCCTGATGGCCATGGCCGTCCATGAAGCCGCCGGCACCATCACCGTGGAGTCCGCCCGCGGTGAGGGTACCCGGGTGTGTATCACCCTTCCGCTTGACTGACAACAGCCCGTACTGACACCAGACGGACCAACACCAGCTGTACCAACAACGTCCGGACCAGCAACGTCCGGACCGTCGACAGGATGTTCGACGGCGGGAGCGCCGCACCGCTGATGGCTCCGCCGCCGGCTTTCCAGAGTTGCTAGCCCCGCACCTGGTCCCCTGCCACCTTCACGGGCAGGACTATCGCCGAAGGGTGCTCCGGATCGTGGTAGACGGCTTGGTCGGCCGCAAGCAGTGTGACGGCGGTGGCCCGGGGTTCACCCGTGCCATGATTGCGGGCGAACCGCGGGAAGGCGCCACTGGAAACCTGCACCCGGATGGAGTGGCCACGCTTGAATCGATACGCGGTTGGCCAGAGCCGAACAGTGGCGCGGGAAAGCTCGTCGGCGGCCGAGAGGCTGGTCAGACCGTCACAGACGTTGTGGGAACGGCCGTCGGGGCCCACGTCGCACAGGCGGACGAAGACGTCGGCGTGCGCCAGGCTGGATCGGAACCAGATCTCAGCGCTGACTTCGCCGATAACGTCCACATCCTGCTCAAGTACGGCGGTGGTGTAGGTCAGCACATCGGCCCGCGCCTCAAGCGCTGTGTTGTCGACCCGGCCCCCATGGCTGATGCTGATGCCTCCCGCGGCCGGCGTTGGTTCTGCCGGATCGTAGCGGAAGGTATCCGGCGAAGAATCAGTGGCCGGATCGACAGAAAGTCCGCCCTGGGCCTGCAGGTGGAACCGTTGAGGTTCATAGCCCTTCGGCGGCCAGGACTCGAAGTCGCGCCAGGCGTCCTCTCCCATCACGAAAAGCCGGACCGGGGCACGCTCCGCCGGCTGCCCGCCCCTTGCGAATGCCAGGCCGAAATCGAGGGCCTCCAGCAGCGCAGCATTGGTGAATTCCGCGTGCGTCCAAGGGCCTACGGTCAGCCGGGCCGGCCGCTCCGATTCCTGGAGGACCTGGAAGTCGCGGAGCTGGCCGGGAAGGAAGATGTCGTACCAGCCACCGACGGAGCTGACCGGCACACCCACATTGGCAACCCGGTGCGAATGGTTGAGGCTGTCCCAGTACTCGTGCGTCGCATCGTAAGCCAGGACGTCCTGAATGTACTTGGAGCTCCGGCCAATGGCTGCCACATCGGCCGTAGCAAGCGGCAGGGTGTGCAGCGCCCGCACCGTTTTCCTGGCCTGGCCCCTGCTCCGCAGCATCGCCCAGGGCCGCTCCTGGACGGCGGTCAGCACTCCCCACTCGAACGGCAGCTCCAGCGACATGCCGTCTTCGCGGAGAAACTCCATGGTCAGCGCAGACTCCGTCACGTGCGGGATCATCGCCTTCACCTGCGGCGGCAGCTGATCGGCAACCGCCCACTGGACAAATCCGAGATAGCTCATGCCCACCAGCACCATTGAGTCGCCGAACCAAGGCTGCTTCACCACCCAGTCAAGAGTGGCCATACCGTCCTCGCGCTCTTGCCGCATCGGATCCAGTATTCCGCCAGAACCAAATCCTCCCCGCACGCTCTGGATCAGCACCTGGAATCCGCGCTCCGCAAGAGGCCGTGCCATGGCCGCGCCGAACATGCCAGCCCGTCCATACGGTGTGCGGAGCAGTGCAGTGGGCAGCCCCTTGCCGCCATCCCGCGGAGCCCAGCGGTCCGCCAGCAGCTCAACGCCGTCGGGCATCGGCACGCGCAGGTTTTTCTGCACCACCAGGTCGCGGGTCAGGGGCGGCGGAAGTTCCAGTTTGCGCTGAAGGATGTGGCTTAAAAGGTTCACGGCTGCGGCTCCTGTACTTTCGTCGTCGTGCTTTCGGAGCGGATGAGAGGACTGGCTGCCGGCGGGAGCAGGGCTGCAGCAGCGCCCGCCAACCGCATCAGCCGGTCCGCGAACTGTTCGGGGTCAAGGGGCTCCGGCCCCTCCACCACCCACGTATTGACGACGGCGGCCCCGCCGCCGGTCAGGAACGTGGCAAAGTCCAGTTCCGCCTGCGCGTCAAGGTCCGAGCCGAACGTCTGGTGGACCAGTTCCTGGTTGACGGGAATGAGCAATTCTGTCAGCGACTTTGTCATCTGAAAGGCGCAGGAGCTGGTCAGCACGGCGCGGTAGAACGCTCTGTGCTCGGCGAAATGGGCCGCCAGGGCCAGCGCTCCCGCCCGCCTCGTAGGCGACTTTGAGGCGTCAGCCAGCCGGGGCAACAATTCGCGGCTGGCCAGATCGTATACGGCCGCCAACAGAAGACTCTCGCGGTCCCCGAAATGCTGGTAAATCACCGGCCGGGTCACACCGGCAGCTTCAGCAATCTCTGAGACGGGAACGGCAGCGGTGCCACGCTGGGCCACGAGCTCGACGGCGGCCCGCATCAGCGCTGCCCGCGAGCGGCGCACCCTGGGGTCCAGGGCCTCTTTTCCAGCTGTCATCATGCGAGGATACTATACAAGTGTAAATAAGTTTACAAGTGTCAATTAGTGCTCACTTAGAAGCCAAGCCCGCCAGCTTCGCCAGCTCCCGGGCCAGGATCTTTGCCCGTGATTCCGGTGTCCGGGCCTTGAGGAGTGGAAGGATCACGGCGTAGCGTCCTGATTTCCCGAGGCTTTCGAAGGCAGTTCCAGCCGCGGGGTCATCAGCGAGCGCGGCCGCCAGGTCAGGCGGCACGTCCGCGGTCCGCTGCGAGTCATACGCGGCAGCCCAGCGTCCGTCCGCCTTGGCCAACTCGATCTCCGCGAGTCCCGGCGGCCGCATCCGACCGGCTTCCATCAGGGCCTCGGCCTTGACCACATTGATCCGGGACCACGAACTTTTCACCCGTCGCCGCGAGTAGCGCTGGAGGAATGACGCGTCGTTATGGGACTTGCGCTGGCCATCGATCCAGCCGTGGCACAGTGCTACGTCCAGCGCTTCCTCAATGGTCAGCAACGCCGCCCGGGAATGCCGCTTGCCGATCAGCAGCCAGGCCTCGCTCGCGTGGCCCTCGTTTGCCGTGAGCCACGAGTCCCACTCCCCGGCGTTCCGGAACTCGAGCGGATCCACGTCAGCCCTGCGGTCGGGAGGCAAGCACGTCCAGGTAATGGGGGTTGTTCATCACGCCCAGCACGTTTCCAAACGGGTCCACCACAGAAGCGGTGATGAAGCCCGAGTCCCCGTGGGCTGTGATGGGCTGATACTCCGTGGCACCCATCGCCAACAGCCGCTCCACGGTGGCACTGAGATCGTCAACATGCCAGTGCATCACTGCGCCACCGGGCCCATTTGCCGTCGACGGCGGCCGGAAGCGGCTGTCGATGATGCCCAGCTCGTTCTGGTAGTCACCGATCCGAAACTCCGAGTATGCCAGGAGCCCGTCCGGCCCCGGCCGCTGGAAGTAGGCGTCAAAACCAAGGAACTCCTGATACCAGGCGGTGGCAGCTGCCACGTCATCGGCCCAGAAGTTGATGGTGCTGAATCCCCGCAGGCTCACAGTTCGTTCCCTTCGTCGGCTTCCAGTTCCCCTTTGTGCACGGCGGCTCGCCGGGCAAGGGACGGGCACCGGCCGGAGAATCAGCCGAACGCCCCTGCCCGTACCCTACGACGGGAAGTCTCCTTATGCACGCAGTTCACTCGAGGAGCTGGAGATCCGGTGGCGCAGCAGGGGCGCAAAGAACGCGGCCAGTTCGGACGTCGCCATGAGGGGGAGGACGTTGGCCACGTACTGGTCCGGACGCACCACCACCACCACGCCGTTGCGGTCCAGGCCGCGCAGTTCAAAGATGTCCGCGTTCGGATCGGTGGCGTAGGCCTTCTCGTAGTCGGTCAGCTTGAACGGCCCCACCTGCGGCTTGAACACAGCCGGCACCGCGCCGATGTCAACGGCCGTGTGGGGCTGCTGGTAGATCACCTTGACGTCGAACCATGCGTCCGGATCAGCGTCCGACGGCGTCGCCGCCAGCGGTGATTCCGGCGAGCTCGCAAGCCACTCGGCAAGCTGGTTGGTGGCGGAACCTACCGGCCCGTTTCCCGTTCCGGGCAGGGCGGAATCGGCGAAAACGTAGATCCGCCACCGGCCGTCCGCAGTGGCATGGTGGCCCAGGTGCATGGGATTGGTGTCGCCGATACGGACAACAGGTGCGGACTTGAACCGCTTGCCAATCGGGAAGCCGGCGGCCAGGTCCTGGTGGTCAGAGGCACCCACAAGCATGGATGGTGCATACTGCGTCATGAAGCCGGCCGGGAATTCCGCGGTGCGCACGTAGAAGTCCTCAAGATCGGAGGGGTTCTCGAACTCTTCCGGCTTCTTGGCCATCATGGCGGACCACTCTTTGTCGAAGTCGATCAGGTTCCTGGCCACCACCTGGCGCTCCTCCGAGTACGTGGACAGCAGGCTCTCCGGGCTGCGCCCCTCCAGGACGTGTCCAAGCTTCCAGGCAATATTGAAGCCGTCCTGCATGGAGACGTTCATGCCCTGGCCGGCCTTGGCGCTGTGCGTATGGCAGGCGTCGCCGGTGATGAAGACGCGCGGGGTGCGGGTGCCGCGGTCCTCCGGCAGGACATCGTCGAACCGGTCCGTGAGGCGGTGGCCCACCTCGTAGACGCTGTGCCACGCGACGTTCCGGACATCCAGGGTGTACGGATGAAGGATGGCGTTCGCCTTCGCAATGATCTGTTCGATGCTGGTATTGCGGACTGCATGGTGGGTGGCGGGGTCCACCTCGCCGAGGTCCACGTACATCCGGAACAGGTGGCCGCCTTCGCGCGGGATCAGCAGGATGCTGCCCTCGGCTCCCTGGATGGCACACTTGGTCCGGATGTCCGGGAAGTCCGTGACGGCCAGGGTATCCATGACACCCCAGGCATGGTTGGCCTGATCCCCGGCGAGGGTGCATCCAATGGCCTGGCGCACCTTGCTCCGCGCACCGTCAGCCCCCACCACGTATTTGGCGCGGACAGTGCGCTCCTGCCCTTCGTTCGGGCCTGCCGTGTAAAGGAGTGTCACGGTGACCGGGTACTCCCCCTCATCGGCAACGCTCAGCCCCTGGAATTCGTAGCCATAGTCCGGGGTCATGCGGGTGGGGGCGTTCGCCATGTACTCGGCGAAGTAGTCCAGGACTCGGGCCTGGTTGACGATGAGGTGCGGGAATTCGCTGATGCCCATCTCGTCGTCGACGGCGCGGGCGGTCCGGATGATGTTGGCATGGTTTGCCGGGTCCGGCTTCCAGAACGCCATTTCCGTGATGCGGTACGCCTCGGCCGTGATCCTTTCGGCGAAGCCAAAGGCCTGGAAGGTCTCTACGCTTCGGGCCTGGATGCCATCGGCCTGGCCGATGGCGAGGCGGCCGGGGCGGCGCTCAATAATGCGGGTGGTGACGTTCGGGAACCGGGACAGCTGCGCAGCGGCCAGCATTCCGGCAGGTCCGGAACCGACGATCAGCACATCCACCTCGCTGGGAAGGTCGGTGGGCCGGTTGATGCCGACGCCGGCGGCCGGCTGGACCCGCGGGTCACCGGATACGTAACCGTGGTGGTGGAATTGCACGGGCTTTCCTCACTTCACTGTGTGGCTGATTCAAAGAACTCTTTGCTGTTCTATATGAGAACTTGAGTTTCTATATTCGAAACATATGGCTTTGGAGGACACTTTACGCCACATGTGACATGGACGACAAGAGAGCAGATTCGGACCTGGCTTGGGGGTTGACGGAACCCGCCTGACGAGGGATAGTGATCGTATACGATTTCGTACCCGATGAGGAGATAGTCTTGGAGAAGGTCAACGAAGACACCCTGGCGGCAGCACGCAAGGTGATCGCGGTGCATATCAATTACCCCAGCCGCGCAGCGCAGCGGGGCCGCACTCCAGGCCAGCCGTCCTACTTCCTCAAGCCATCGTCGTCGCTGGCCGTGAGCGGTTCAACAGTGGAGCGGCCAGCGGGCTGTGAACTGCTCGGCTATGAAGGCGAGATCGCCCTGATCATCGGCAAACCTGCCCGCCGTGTGGGCCTCGAAGATGCCTGGAGCCACGTCGCCGCCATTACGGCCAGCAATGACCTGGGCGTCTACGACCTTCGTTATGCGGACAAGGGCTCCAACCTCCGGTCCAAAGGTGGCGACGGATTCACGCCGGTGGGCCCCGGACTGATCGCGGCTGACATGCTGGACCCCGCCGGGCTCCGCATTCGCACCTGGCACAACGGCACCCTGGTCCAGGACGACACCACTGGTGACCTCCTCTTCCCGTTTGCCCGCCTGGTGGCCGATCTCTCCCAGCTGCTCACCCTCCAGGAGGGGGACATCATCCTCACCGGCACGCCCGCCGGCGCATCGGTCGCCACGCCGGGCGATGTCCTGGAAGTGGAGGTGGGCACCGTTGACGGCAGCCTCACCACGGGCCGCCTGGTCACCCGGGTGGAGGAAGGCACGACGCCGTTTGCGGCCTTTGGTGCCGGGCCCCAGGCTGATGACCTGCAGCGGGAGGAGGCCTACGGCTCACGCGAGGCAGCGGGGCTGCCAACGGTCGAAGATGCAGGGGCGGGGGCCGCCGTCGGGCCTGTCCTCTCCCCCGAACTGAAGGCAAAGCTGGAAAGCGTGTGCACCGCAACACTGTCCTCACAGTTGCGCAAGCGCGGCCTGAACAACGTCAGCATCGACGGCCTCACCGCCACCCGCCCGGAGAAGCGCGTGGTGGGGCTGGCCCGGACGCTCCGTTACGTCCCCAACCGCGAAGATCTCTTCAAGATCCATGGCGGCGGCTTCAATGCACAGAAGAAGGCCATCGACTCCGTGAATGAGGGCGAGATCCTGGTCATGGAGGCCCGCGGCGAAAAGGGCACCGGCACCATCGGTGACATCCTGGCCCTGCGGGCCCAGGTCCGCGGCGCCGCAGCCATCATCACCGACGGCGGTGTCCGGGATTTCTCCGCTGTGGCAGCCATGGAGATGCCCACCTACTATTCCAACCCGCACCCTGCCGTGCTGGGCCGGCGCCACATCCCGTGGGATACGGACATCACCATCGCCTGCGGCGGCACCACCGTGCAGCCCGGCGACATCATCGTGGCCGACTCGGACGGCATCCTGGTCATCCCGCCGGTACTGGCCGAGGAAGTGGCCGACGAATCCATCGTGCAGGAACGCGAGGAGACGTTCATTGCGGAAATGGTGGAGCAGGGCCACAGTGTGGACGGGCTCTATCCGATGAACGCTGCCTGGCGGAGAAAGTATGAAGAATGGGAACGAGAATGGGAAGCGGGCCGGTCCAATGACTGAAACAGCCACCGACGCTGAGACCACCTCAGCCGATATCACCGGCAGCAAGTCCGAGCAGGCCTACCGGGCCATCAAGGCAAGGATCGTGGAAGGCACGTATACGCCCGGGTACCGGCTGGTGCTGGCCAGCATCGCCAAGGACCTCGGTTTCAGCGTGGTCCCGGTCCGGGAGGCCATCCGCCGGCTTGAAGCCGAAAACCTGGTCAAGTTCGAACGCAACGTAGGCGCCACCGTGTCCGGGATTGACCCCACCGAATACCTGTACACCATGCAGACGCTGAGTATCGTGGAGGGGGCCGCGACGGCGATGTCCGCACCCCTAATCGACTCGGTGGCAATTGCCCGTGCCCGAGCCGTGAACGCCGAAATGCGCGAATGCCTGGAGCACTTCGATCCCGTCCGCTTCACCCGACTTAACCAGGACTTCCACAGCATCCTGTTCGAGCACTGCCCCAACCCGCACATCCTTGACCTGGTCCATCGCGGCTGGAACCGGCTGGCCTCCCTTCGCTCCTCCACCTTCCGCTTCGTCCCCGGCCGGGCTCACGACTCAGTGGACGAGCACGAGGCCCTCTTGAAGCTCATCGAAGCCAGCGCCAGCGCCGACGAGATCGAAAAGGCCGCCCGGCTGCACCGCTCCGCCACCCTGGATGCCTACCTGAGCCAGGCCAAAAACATCTGACCCGCTCCCCCAAAAGCAGCGTTTCTCCCAAGTAGCCTCACCAGCAGTAAGGAAAACAACAATGACGTTCACTGCCCAAGAAACCAAAGCCCATTACGTGCCGCGGGACCTTCCCTCCCACATCCAGCACTACATCAACGGCCAGTTCGTTGACTCTGTGGGCGGCAAGACCTTCGACGTCCTGGACCCTGTCTCCAACCAGAACTACGCCACCGCCGCGGCCGGCCAGAAAGAGGACATCGACCTCGCCGTGGCCGCCGCCCGCGAAGCCTTCACCAGTGGGCCGTGGCCGAAGATGAAGCCCCGCGAGCGTGCCCGGGTCCTGAACAAGATCGCCGACGCCGTCGAGGCGCAGGAAGAGCGCCTGGCTGAGCTGGAAACCTTCGATACCGGCCTGCCCATAACCCAGGCCAAGGGCCAGGCCCTCCGCGCGGCAGAGAACTTCCGCTTCTTCGCGGACCTGATCGTGGCCCAGTTCGACGACGCCATGAAGGTCCCCGGCTCGCAGATCAACTACGTGAACCGCAAGCCGATCGGCGTCGCGGGCCTGATCACGCCGTGGAACACGCCCTTCATGCTCGAGTCCTGGAAGCTGGCCCCGGCCCTGGCCACCGGCAACACCGTGGTCCTTAAGCCGGCTGAGTTCACCCCGCTCTCGGCTTCGCTGTGGGCCACCATCTTCAAGGATGCGGGCCTCCCCGACGGCGTGTTCAACCTGGTCAACGGCCTGGGCGAGGAAGCCGGCGACGCGCTGGTGAAGCACCCGGACGTTCCGCTGATCTCCTTCACCGGCGAGACCACCACCGGCCAAACCATCTTCCGGAACGCCGCCGCCAACCTCAAAGGCCTGTCCATGGAGCTCGGCGGCAAGTCCCCCTGCGTGGTGTTCGCCGACGCCGACCTGGACGCCGCGATCGACTCCGCCCTGTTTGGCGTCTTCTCCCTCAATGGCGAACGCTGCACCGCAGGCTCCCGCATCCTGGTGGAACGGGCCATCTACGACGAATTCTGCGAAAAGTATGCCGCCCGCGCCAAGAACATCGTGGTCGGCGATCCGCACGATCCCAAAACACAGGTGGGCGCCCTGGTCCACCCGGAGCACTACGAAAAGGTGGCCTCCTACGTGGAAATCGGCAAGTCCGAAGGCCGGTTGCTGGCCGGGGGTGGACGTCCCGAGAATTTGCCCGCAGGGCTCAACAACAGCAACTACATCGCACCCACGGTGTTCGCCGACGTCGCCCCCGACGCCCGGATCTTCCAGGAGGAGATCTTCGGTCCCGTCGTCGCCATCACCCCGTTCGAGAACGACGACGAGGCGTTGGCCCTGGCAAACAACACCAAGTACGGCCTTGCCGCCTACATCTGGACGCAGAACCTGACCCGCGCCCACAACTTCTCCCAGAACGTGGAAGCCGGCATGGTGTGGCTGAACAGCCACAACGTCCGCGACCTGCGCACTCCATTCGGCGGCGTCAAAGCTTCCGGCCTGGGCCACGAGGGCGGTTACCGCTCCATTGACTTCTACACGGACCAGCAGGCAGTGCACATCACGCTCGGCAGCGTCCACACCCCCAAGTTCGGCAGCATCGAGGCCAGCGCCGCCAACGAAGGCTAAACAGTCTTCGCCTTTACCTGCTCAAAGAAGAGAGAATCCCATGACAAACTTCGTACCCACCCCCACCGTCCCGGCTCCGGACATCGTCCGCTGCGCCTACATGGAAATCGTGGTCACCGACCTCGCCAAGTCCCGCGCGTTCTACGTGGACCTCCTGGGCCTGCATGTCACCGAGGAAGATGAGAACAACATCTACCTGCGCTCCCTGGAGGAGTTCATCCACCACAACCTGGTGCTGCGCAAGGGACCCATCGCCGCCGTCGCCGCCTTTGCCTACCGGGTCAAGTCCCCGGCCGAGGTGGACGCCGCCGAGGCCTACTACCGCGAGCTCGGCTGCCGGGTTGAGCGGCGCAAGGAAGGCTTCACCAAGGGCATCGGCGACTCCGTCCGTGTTGAGGACCCGCTGGGCTTCCCCTACGAGTTCTTCTACGACGTGGAGCACGTGGAACGCCTCACCCAGCGCTACGACCTCTACTCCGCCGGGGAACTGGTGCGCCTGGACCACTTCAACCAGGTCACCCCGGATGTGCCCCGCGGCCGCAAATACCTTGAGGACCTGGGCTTCCGCGTCTCCGAGGACATCCAGGATTCCGACGGCGTCACGTACGCCGCGTGGATGCACCGCAAGCAGACCGTGCACGACACCGCCCTGACCGGCGGCAACGGCCCGCGCATGCACCACGTCGCGTTCGCCACGCACGAGAAGCACAACATCATCCAGATCTGCGACAAAATGGGCGCCCTGCGCATCAGCGACCGGATCGAACGCGGCCCCGGCCGGCACGGTGTCTCCAACGCCTTCTACCTCTACATCCTGGACCCGGACGGCCACCGCATCGAGATCTACACCCAGGACTACTACACCGGCGACCCCGACAACCCCACCATCACCTGGGACGTCCACGACAACCAGCGCCGCGACTGGTGGGGCAACCCCGTCGTCCCGTCCTGGTACACCGAAGCCTCCCTGGTCCTGGACCTCGACGGCAACCCGCAGCCTGTGATTGTCCGGGAGGAAAAGAGCGAAATGGCAGTCACCGTCGGAGCAGACGGCTTCTCCTACACCCGCAAGCAGGACAGCGACGGGACGGACGCCGGAGAAAAGACAGGCTTCAAACTGGGAGCGCAGCTGTAGCCATGATGGATGCCACCACGATTGAGGCCATCGCGGACGAACTGCTGGAAGCCGGCCGCAGCCGCAAACCCGTGCCCCGGCTGACGGCGCGCTACCCGGAGATGACAGTCGAGGACTCCTACGCCGTGCAGCAACTGTGGCGGCGCCGGAACGAGGACGCCGGACGGACCCTGGTGGGACGCAAGATCGGCCTCACGTCCAAGGCCATGCAGGCAGCCACCGGCATCACCGAACCGGACTACGGCGCCATCTTCGATGACATGGTCCTGGAAACCGGATGTTCGGTGCAGTGGGACCAGTACACGCACCCGCGGGTGGAGGTGGAGTTGGCCTTTGTCCTGAAGGACGGGCTGAAAGGCCCCGGCTGCACCATTTTTGATGTCCTTAAGGCCACCGAGTACGTGGTTCCGGCCCTGGAGATCCTGGATTCCCGGATCGAGATGGAGGGCCGGACCATCGTGGACACCATCGCGGACAACGCCGCGATGGGCGCCATGGTGATCGGCGGCAACCCGGTCCGGCCCGATGACGTGGACCTGCGCTGGGTGGCAGCCATCCTGTACAAAAACCAGACAGTGGAAGAAACCGGCGTGGCCGCAGGGGTCCTGGACCACCCGGCCAACGGGGTGCACTGGCTGGCCAACAAGATCGCGGCCCACGGGGACAGCATGAAGGCAGGGGACATTATCCTGGCCGGATCGTTTACCCGTCCGCTGTGGGTCTACAAAGGTGACACCGTCCACGCCGACTACGGACCGCTGGGGAGCATCACATGCCGCTTCGAATAGAGGACACCTTCCGCGACGCGCTGCGCAATCAAAACGGTAAAGCAGGCCGTCCGCTTGCCGGCATGTGGGTCTGCTCCGGCAGCCCGCTCATCGCCGAAGTGTGCGCCGGCTCCGGCCTGGACTGGCTCCTGGTGGACGCCGAGCACAGCCCCAACGGCCTGGAATCCATCCTCGCCCAGCTCCAGGCAATCAGCGGCTACCCCGTCCACGCCGTGGTCCGGCCGCCCGTCAACGACACCGTGCTGATCAAGCAGTACCTGGACCTGGGCGTTCAAAACCTGCTGATCCCCATGGTTAACTCCGCGGCCGACGCCGAGGCCGCGGTGGCCGCCACCCGCTACCCGCCCCACGGTGTCCGCGGCGTGGGTTCAGCCCTTGCCCGGGCCTCACGCTGGAACCGGATCCCGGACTACCTGGACAGGGCCGCGGAAACCATCAGTGTCACCGTCCAGATCGAATCCACCGCCGCCGTCGAAGCCGTGGACAAGATCCTGGACGTGGACGGTGTGGACGCCATCTTCCTGGGCCCCTCAGACCTCGCCGCCTCCATGGGCGTGCTGGGACAGCAGGAACACCCGGAGGTCCGGGCCGCCGTCGAACACTGCCTGGAAGCCGCCAAAGCGGCAGGGAAACCCGCCGGCGTCAACGCGTTCAATCCGGTCACCGCCAACCAGTACCTGGACAGCGGTGCCAATTTCATCCTGGTGGGTGCCGACGTCGCGCTGCTTGCCCGGGGCTCGGAAGCGCTGGCCGCCCAGTTCATCCGGAGATCCGACGGCGGTTCCCCCGCCAGCTACTGACTTACGGTTCAGCCCATGGCAGGGGCAGTGGAGGTACGGCCCGCGAACTGGCGGCGGGCCCAGCGGGCAAGCTTCTTGCCCTTGCCCTTCCACCAGTTGTCCTCATCCTTGTCATGGTGCAGCCGGAAGATGATGGCGACCAGCACAAACATGCCCGTGACTACATCCATCCAGGACCAGAGCAGCAAAGCGATCAGGACAGTGACACCGTTGGCGATGACGGACGGGATAGCCAGGGTCCGGAAGACGGTGCTGGCCACGTACCGGCGGTGTGACCTGGGCACCGAAAGCGCCCGCACCATGTCAAAGCAAAGGCACACCACCACCAGCGTCTGCCCGGCGATCAGCAGCAGCTGGCCGGGCGCGGATGAGGCGAACATGGTCACGGATTCCGTCCCGGCGCTCATGAAAGAGTCCCGATGACTGCGACGCCGGAAAGGAATACAGGACGATGACAAGAACCAAACACGCGAATACACCCCCAGAGGCTTGAACTACGCTGTGAGACTCAGCTAGGTCCATTCAAGACACTGGCCGGAAGCCAGTCACGAGTAGTGGGTACTCTATTCCGGCGGCCGCAGCCGGCCGGACTACGCGTTTTATGCCCGCCGTGGAGCTAGTCGGTGAGTGCCCGCGGCCGCCAAAGCACCACGGCCTGGGAGCGGGCACGCGGACGCTGGCCGCGTGCCAGGCTCACGACGTCGCCCGCGGCGCCGGCGGCAAAAATCCTTGAATCAAGTGGATTACGACGGCGGCCCAGTTCCTCGGTCAGCTCCGTCACCCTGCGCTGAAGGGCACGCACCTGGTGCTCCAGCTCCAGGATCCGCTTGATGCCTTCCAGTGAAACGCCCTCGTGGGAGAGCCGCTGGACTTCGCGCAGCATGTTGATGTCCCGCTGCGAGTAGCGCCGGGACTTGCCGGGCGCGCGGCTGGGCGAGACGATGCCGAGCCTGTCGTACTGCCGCAGCGTCTGGGGGTGCATGTCCGCCAGTTCGGCAGCCACGGAGATCACAAAGATCGGCTGGTCAGCATTGATGTCCACGGCGTGCCCCGTTGCTACAGCCGGGCCTTGGCGGCCAGGCCCTGACGGACGTCGGCGTCGGCTGTGGCTTCGGCGAAGGCCTTCACTGCAGCTTCTGCTTCCTTGTTGAGGTTCTTGGGGACGGCGACGTCGATGGTCACCAGCAGATCGCCCTCACCCTTGGAGGTTTTGACGCCGCGGCCTTTGACCCGGAGCGTACGCCCCGAAGGTGTGCCGGCTGGGACCCGGACCCGGACCTTCTCCCCGTCAATGGTGGGAACTTCGATGTCGGCGCCCAAAGCAGCTTCGGGGAAGCTGACCGGTACGTGGATGCGCAGGTTGTCGCCGTCGCGCGTGTAGAAATCGTGGGGCTTGACCGAAACGGCAACCACCAGGTCACCGTTGCCGGCCGGACCTGGCTGCCCCTTGCCGCGGACGCGGACCTTCTGGCCGTCCTTGATACCCGGCGGAACCCGGACGTCAATCACCTCGCCGCTGGGCTCACGCAGGCCGATGGTGGTGCCGCGGATGGAGCCGGCGAACGAAATAGTGGTGGAAGCGGTACGGTCGGCACCCTTCTGTGGCGCGCGCTGGAAGCCGGGCTGGGCGCCGAAGCCGCCGCCGAACAGGTCGGCGAACTCGGGCGGAATGCCGCCGGAGGTGCTGAAGCCGCCGGCATGGCGTCCGGTGCTGCCGGTAAAGAGGCCGCCGAACATGTCCTCGAAGCCGCCGTTGGCAGCACCGGCGCCACCGGGGGCAAACCGCGCGCCGCCACCCATGGCCCGGATAGCGTCATACTGCTGCCGCTCTTCGGGATCGGACAGCACGGAATACGCCTCGGAGATGTCCTTGAACTTTTTCTCCGACGCAGTATTTCCCGAGTTGGTATCCGGGTGGTGCTGGCGGGCGAGCTTCCGGTAAGCCTTCTTGATGTCGGCGTCGGAAGCGTCCTTGGCGATACCAAGGATCGCGTAAAAGTCCTTGTCCACCCAATCCTGGCTAGCCAATGGCGTTTCCTTTCAAAGTACAAAAGCGTTAAGGCGAGACTACCGCTACGCCGGAGCGGATGAGGGGGCCCGGGAGTGGCATCGGGCCTGCCGGAGCTGGGCGGCTAAGGATCGAAGATCCTAAGCCGCCCAGCGTAGGGGCGGGGCCCCCTCATCCGCGGAGGCGTAAGGTGACTACGCCGGGACAGCCACAATCACTTGGGCTGCGCGGAGGACCCGTTCGCCTGACTTGTAGCCTGAGCGGAGTACCTGGCTGACGGTGTCAACCTCGATGTCCTCGCCGGGCTGCTGGATGAGGGCCTCGTGGATTGTGGGGTCGAACTCGACACCCGTTTCCGCGATGCGCTCCAGGCCGTACGTCTTCAGCGCGTTCTCCAGCTTGGTGGCGATGGCGGCGAAGGGGCCGTCTTCGAGGTCACCGTGCTGGCGGGCGGCGTCTACGTCATCCAGTACCGGGAGCAGCGAATTCAGGACGCCGATGACGGCCATCTCCCCTGCCACGGCACGGTCACGTTCAACGCGCTTGCGGTAGTTGACGTACTCAGCCTGGAGGCGGAGGAGGTCGTTCTTCAGCTCGGCAGCTTCAACCGTGGTTGCCTCCGGCGAAACCCCCTGTGCCACCGATTCCTCGGCGGGCACCTCGATGCCGTTGAGGATCTCCTCGGCCTGGGCCAGGGCGTCGCCATCGGAATCTGCGTTGGCGGCGGCGCCTGCCGCGCCTTCCGAGGGGGCAGCGTGCTGCTCGCCCTGCGGGTGGCGGGCCTGCCCGGTCACCGGGTCAACCTTGCGGTTGTCCCGGATAACCGGCTCCTGCTGGCCCTGCTGTTCCTGCTGGCGCTCCTGGCTTTCCTGGACTTTCCGGTGCTCCTCGTGCGGGGAAGAGATGTGCTCTTCTTCGTTACCGTGATGGGGCATGGCTACTTCTTCGCTTCGTCTTCATCGATGATCTCGGCGTCAACGATGTCTTCTTCGCCCGAGGCAGAACCCGCCTTTTCACCCGCACCCGCGGCGCCCTCGGCACCTGCGTCGCCGGTGGCGCCGTTGGGCGAACCGGCCTGGGCGTAGATGGCTTCGCCGAGCTTGCCCTGGGAAGCCTGCAGCTTCTCGAAAGCAGTCTTCACGGCGGCGTCATCCGTGCCTTCAAGGGCCTTCTTGAGTTCGTCGACGTCGGCCTGGACCTCGGTCTTGACTTCCTCAGGCAGCTTGTCCGAGTTGTCGGCGATCAGCTTGTCCACGGAGTAGGCGAGCTGTTCGGCCGTGTTGCGGGTATCGGTTGCCTCGCGGCGGGCCTTGTCCTCGGCTGCGTGTTCCTCAGCGTCACGGACCATGCGGTCGATGTCTTCCTTGGACAGCGCGGTGCCGCCGGTGATGGTCATGGACTGTTCCTTGCCGGTGCCCTTGTCCTTCGCCGAGACGTGCACAATACCGTTGGCGTCGATGTCGAAGGTGACCTCAACCTGCGGGACGCCGCGCGGGGCCGGCGCAATACCGGTCAGCTCGAACGTGCCCAGCGGCTTGTTGTCGCGGGTGAATTCGCGTTCGCCCTGGAAGACCTGGATAGCCACGGAAGGCTGGTTGTCATCAGCCGTGGTGAAGGTCTCGGAGCGCTTGGTGGGGATGGCCGTGTTGCGCTCGATCAGGTGGGTCATGACACCACCCTTGGTCTCGATGCCAAGGGAAAGCGGCGTGACGTCAATCAGCAGCACGTCCTTGCGCTCACCCTTGAGGACACCGGCCTGCAGTGCGGCGCCAACGGCCACGACCTCATCAGGGTTGACACCCTTGTTCGGTTCCTTGCCGCCGGCCATTTCCTTGACCAGTTCGTAGACGGCGGGCATACGGGTGGAACCGCCCACCAGCACGATGTGGTCGATCTCGGAGAGCTTGATGCCGGCTTCCTTGATGACGTCCTGGAACGGCTTCTTGGTGCGGTCCAGCAGGTCCTTGGTGAGGTCCTGGAACTTGGCGCGGGTCAGCTGCTCGTCCAGGTGGACCGGGCCGTCAGGGGTGACGGAGAGGTACTGGAGGGAGACGTTGGTGCTGGTGGAGGAGGAGAGTTCCTTCTTCGCCTGCTCCGACGCTTCACGCAGGCGCTGCAGGGCGATCTTGTCCTTGGAGAGGTCGATGCCCTTGACCTTGAGCTGCTTCAGCAGGTAGTCAACAACGCGCTGGTCCCAGTCGTCGCCGCCGAGGTGGTTGTCACCGGCCGTGGAGCGGACCTGGATGGTGGAGAAGTTGTCCTCGTCCTTGCCGACTTCCAGCAGGGAAACGTCGAAGGTTCCGCCGCCGAGGTCGAAGACCAGGATGAGTTCGTCTTCCTTGCCCTTGTCCAGGCCGTAGGCCAGAGCAGCCGCGGTGGGCTCGTTGACAATGCGGAGGACGTTCAGGCCGGCAATCTCGCCAGCTTCCTTGGTGGCCTGGCGCTGGGCGTCGTTGAAGTACGCCGGAACGGTGACCACGGCGTCGGTGACCTTTTCGCCCAGGTAGGACTCGGCGTCGTTCTTAAGCTTCATGAGGATACGGGCGGAGATTTCCTGCGCCGTGTACTTCTTGTCATCAACCGAGACGCTCCAGTCGGTGCCCATGTGGCGCTTGACGGAGGCGATGGTGCGGTCAATGTTGTTGACGGCCTGGCGCTTGGCGATTTCGCCAACCAGCACTTCGCCGGACTTGGAGAATGCAACGACCGACGGCGTGGTGCGGCCACCCTCGGCGTTGGCAATAACGGTGGGCTCGCCACCTTCGAGAACGGAGACGACGGAGTTGGTTGTTCCGAGGTCGATACCTACTGCACGTGACATGTGTTGCTTCCTTCTTTCAGTGATCGAACTTCCGGGTTGGGCTTGCCGGTAATCCAGTGATCGTCCTGTTGAGATCCGGGCACCTCGCCCAGTCCTTGAGTGATCTACACTCAACTTTACTCAGCGCGGAATTTAAGTCAATCCAAAGTTGAGTGCAGCACGCTCAAGTTTGGCCAAACACGCAGCTGTCACCATGGGACTTCAGGTCAGGAACCGCAGAATGTCGGGAAATTCGGGCGCCGGACACTGCTTCCCTCCAACGCCCGGAGCCTGTTCCGCTGTGCGTGAACAGGCTCCGATAGCGAGGAAAACCAGGGACGGGTCAGGAACCCTCACTGTCGCCGCGGAGGGTGCGGTCTTCCCCTGCGGCGTCCGCTTCTGAAATGTCCGGCCTTTCATCGGCGCCCGCCGTGCCGGCCCGGCCGTAGTCGCCCTGGGCGTATTCGCCTTCACCGACGCGCGCGTCCGGGTCCCCGGCGCCGGCCCGGCGGTAGTCGCCTTCAAGGTATTCGCCCTCGCCCTCTTCCACACCGGCGGGGGTGTTCTCGTCGCTTATCCCTGCGTTGTCGAGGTCATTGTTCTCGGTCATCGCACATCACTCCTCTGGAGGACTGGACGCGTCCGTGCGGACGCACTGGAAGTCTACTCAGGTGCGGCGGGCGGCAAAAGGATGCCGCCCGCCGTCGGACGCCCTGTCCGGTGGAGCCTGCTGGGCGAAAGTCCGGCCGTTAGGTTCCGGCCAAGCCGGTGGTGGCAACACCCTTGATGATCTGCCGCTGGAAGAACAGGAACACCACGATCAGGGGCAGCGCGGCGAGCAGGGCGGAAGCCATGTTCTGCGCGTACTGGATGCCGTAGGCGCTCTTGATGGTCTGCAGGCCAACCGGAAGGGTCAGCAGGGAGCTCTCGTTGGTGGCGATGAACGGCCAGAGGAAGTTGTTCCAGGCTCCGATGAACACAAAGATGGCCACCGCGGCCAGGATCGGGCGGGACAGCGGAAGCACGATCGTGGTAAAAATCCTCAGCCGGCCAGCACCGTCCATCAGTGCCGCCTCCTCCAGTTCCCGCGGAATCTGGTCGAAGAACTTCTTGAGCACAAACACCATGGGGGAATGGATCACCTGCGGCAGAATCAGCGCCCAATAGGTATCAATGAGGTTCAGGGACTGCATCTGCTGGAACAGCGGGATGATCAGCACCGGCGGCGGGATGATGATGGACGCGATAATAACGCCCATCAGGATCCCTTTGCCGCGGAAATCGATCCGCGAAATGGCGTAGGCCACTGAAGCGGAAATCACCAGCGTGATGAGGGTGATGGCCGCGGAGGTGAAGAGGGAATTCAGCGTCCAGGTGGGGATGTTCCCGCTGGCCAGGACTTTGGTAAAGGCATCCAGCGTAAAGCCCGACGCCGGCAGCCAACTGATGGGGGTGGACGCGGCTTCCGTTTCACTCTTCAGGGCGGTGACCGTTGCCCAGGCGAAGGGGACAAGCCACGTGACGGCAAGGACCGAAACAACGGCGGTGGCAAGGACGCGGGACAACGGGGTCCGCTTCCGGCGGGCGGAGGAGCCGGCGCCTGAGCCCTTAAGACGCAGGGCGGGCCGTGTGAGGGTAGTAGTGGCCATGGCTCAGGCGCTCCGTTTCCGTGTGAAAAAGACCTGGACCAGTGCGATCAGCAGGATCAGGCCGAAGAAGATATAGGAAATGGCCGCCGAATAGCCCAGCCGGTAGCCGGTGAACCCGGCCTCGAAGATGTACTGCACAATCGGCCGGGTGGCCCCGCCGGGACCGCCCTGGGTCATCTGGTAGATCTGGTCGAAGATTTTCAGGGACGCCAGGATCTGCAGGATGACAATCATGACCGTGGTGGGGCCCAGCTGGGGAAGGCTGATGGAGAAGAACTGCCGCCACCCGCCGGCACCGTCCAGCGACGCGGCCTCGTAATGCTGCTGCGGAATGTTCTGCAGCGCGGCCAGGTACAGCAGGAAGTTGAACCCTATGGTCCACCAGACAGTGGCGATCACGACCGCCCACATGGCCACGCCCGGATCGTTCAGCCATGCCACCGGGGGCAGGCCCATTTTCGCCAGGACGTCATTGAAGAGCCCCAGCTCCGGGTTGTACATCCAGGCGAAGAAGAGTGAGACCACGGTGGAGGCGAGCAGGAAGGGTGAGAAAAAGGAGAGGCGCCAGAGCCACTGCGCAGGCAGCCCCATGTTGACCAGGGCTGCCAGCGCCAGGGCAATCACCACCAGAGGGACCGTGCTGATCAGGGTGAAGTACAACGTGTTGCCCAGCGAGCGCCACATATCGGAATCAGCGAACGCCTCTGTGTAGTTGTCCAGGCCGACGAACCCGGTGTTGGCGCCGGTCAGCGACGTTCCGGTCAGGCTCATGTAGGCGCCGGAAAGCATGGGCCACACCAGGAACATCAGGAAGAAGGCCAAGAAGGGGGCGGAAAACGCCCAGCCGTGGATGTTGTTGCGGCGGCTCTGGGCACCGGCCAGCCTGGCCCGGGAACGCCCGGAGCCTGACTTTCCGGCAGGGGTTTTTCGGGCGGGAAATTCGGAGGCAGGGGCTTGTTGGGCAGGGTTTTCGGGGGCGGGGCTTTGTCCGGCCCGGTTTTCTCCGGCTGAGGCCGGCGTGCGTACGGTACTCAAAGGGACTCCTTTGTCGCAGAGGGTTCGGCAGGTCGAACGGGCAGTCAGACGGGGTTCGGCATGGCCAGGACGGTATTAATTCGGGAGATGAAGGCATCCCAGCCGGCCGTGGCCTTGTCCCTGCCCAGGAAGACGTTCTGGACGTTCTCGGCAAAGTAGCTCTGGAAGTCGGAACCCGATCCGGTAAACCAGGCTTCCGGATCGTAGTTGATGATCTCCGCGGCATGGGCGTAGTCGGCCTGCGGATCGAGGGCCGCATATTCCGCGGAGCGGACCACGGGCTGGAAGGCCGGGATGTGTCCGGCCTCGGCCCAGCTGAGTGAGCCCTTGAGCATGGACGCCACAAACTGGTACACGCCGCGGCGTTTAGCCTCGTCAGCCTGCGCCTGGTGCGGCAGGACAAACGAATGCGAATCAGCGAACGCGGCCGGTGTCCCGTAGAGGGTGGGAATGGTGGCCGCACCCAGCGGGACGCCCGCCGTCTTCATGGTGGGCAGCTCCCAGACGCCGGTAAAAAGCAGGCCCGAACCCTGGCCGGCGAACTCCGCGATGGCCGTCCCGCCGTCGCCGCTTTTGGTGGCGATGTTGTTGTCCAGCAGGGAGGTGATGAACTCCAGGCAGTCGATGGCCACATCGCGCTCCACCCGGGCCGGCTGGCCCGGGTCAAGCACCAGGTCTGCGCCGTGCTGCCTGTAGAGGGTGTAGAAGAGGCGCCACATCTGGGCGCCGTCGCCAAGGTAGCCATAAGAGAGCCCATGTTTACCGGTGACACGCTGCAGTTCCCGGCTGACCTCAAGGAACCTGTCAGGCGAATTGATTTCCAGCAGCCGCCCGTCCTGCCCCAGCACTCCCGCCTTATCAGCCAGCTCGGTGTTGTAGAGCATCACAAAGGGGTGGGAGTCCAGTGCCAGCGAAAACACCTGGCCACCGAACTGGCTCTTCTCCCAGATTCTGGAGCTGAAATCCTCCGGCCGGACGCCGAACTCCGCCAGCAGGTCCAGGTCCCAGGCATCCAGGAGCCCGCCAGGGGCGTATCCGGGGACCCTGGCCGCATGCATCACGGCCACCTCGGGCGGCCGTCCACCGGCAGAGGCCATGGCAAGTTTTGTGTAGTACGGCGCACCCCAGGCGAGCACCGTGGGTTTGACCTTGAACGCCGGGTTCTGGCCGTTGGCCGCGTCGATCATGGCCTGCATCTTGATGCCGTCGCCGCCGGAGAGCAGATGCCAGAAGCGGATATCACCAGCTGCAGCCTGCGCGGGTCCTCCACAGCCGGTCACCCCCGCTCCCAGGGCCAGTCCCCCCAGCAACGCCCCACCGCCCAGCAGTACTTGCCGGCGGTTCATGTGCATGCCGCCTGAATCCTGTTGCTTCACCGTCACTCCTTTGGACGTAGCGAGACAAAAAACCCAGCCGACGGATTCGGAAATCTCAGAAACCGATTGCTCGGCCAGGACTGCTCCAGACTTTACATCGTTGTATATCGGGGAGCAAGGAATATTTGTTAGCGATCACAATACTGGACCTTCCGGAACGCCGGCGAGGAATCTTCAGCCTAAAGCGGGTTAGGCCAGACCGGCCACGCCCTGCAGGGCCTGCAGGTGGTGCTCGTAAAGCTCGTCTGCGGCCTGGAAAGTGTCCTCCCCGTACTGCCCAAAAACCTCAAAGCTGACGGCGCCAAAAAGCGATGTCCAGACCAGTGCCCCACGCGCCAGCAGTCCGTCCGGAAGGGTCAGACCCTGCCCGATTCGGATGGCTTCGAGGTCGGCGGCGAGCGCGGGCGAAATCCTGGGTTTAGTCCGGGCCTCCCCCGGCCCCGAGCCCCCGGTCATCACCCCGGCGCGGTATGCGGCTTCGAAAATCGCCATGAGGGCAAGGATCACACGGGTTCCGGGCTCGGTGGTCCGCTCGGCCGGCGCACGATAGCCGGGCACGGGGCTTCCGAAGAGCAGGGCATAGCGGGCGGGTTCGAGCAGGGCCCATTTCCTCACGGCGCGGCCGAGCGCAGCAAAACGTCCGGTGTGATCATCCTCGGGCAGCGCGCCCACAGCGGCATCCACTTGGTTCCCCAGCTCGTTATACGCGTCAATCAGCAGGAGGGTCAGCAGTTCGTCGCGGTTGGCCACATAGCGATAGACGGCAGAGGAGACAACACCCAGGTCACGAGCGACGGCGCGGAGCGACAGTGCTGCGGCCCCATGGGCCGCGAGGTGCTCCCTGCCCAGCCGGACGATGTCGGCAATGGTCTGTTCCCTCGCCCGCTCCCGCGGTGTTTGTGGATTCATGGGTCCACTTTCCCACAAAAGAGAGCAGTGTCAACTTTCGAGAGCAGTGCTCTTGACTTTTACCGACCTTAGCTCCAAGCTGAGTTCAGAGAGCAGAGAGCAGTGCTCTCCCAAATCGAACCAAGGAGAACACCATGTCCGAACTGCACGTTGTAACCGGAGCCGGACCTGTTGGCTGGACCATCGCCGAACAGCTCGCCGGGCAGGGACAGCAGGTGCGGATTCTCACCCGCACCGGCAGCGGCCCTGACCATCCGCTCATCGAGCGGATTGCCGCCGACGCCCGGGAGCGGGAACAGCTGGCTCCTGCCCTTTCCGGCGCCAGCGCCGTCTTCCACTGCATCCACAGCTCCGCCTACCGTGCCTCTGCCTGGCAAGCGGAGCTCCCGCAGGCCGAACGAACGGTTCTGGCAGCGGCTGGCGAGGCCGGCGCCGTCGTTGTCTTTCCTGAAAGCCTCTATTCGTACAGCCGGCCGGACAAAACCCTGACCGAAGCGGGACCGCGGGAGGCCCAAGGCGGCAAACGCGGAATCAGGACGGCACTGCTCCGGGCACGGGAAGAGTCGGCCACAAATACGGTCAGCGTGGTGGCGGGAGACTTTTTTGGTCCCCGGGTCCGGATGGCCCACGCGGGCGAGCGGATGGTCCCGCCTATCCTGGCCGGCAAGAAGCTGAAGGTGCTGGGGAGCGCGGCGCAGCCACACTCCTTCACGTTCGTTCCTGACCTCGCGGCGGCGATGATCCGCGCCGCCAAAACCCCCTCCGTCTGGAACAAGGTATGGCATGCCCCCACGGGCCCGGCCCTGACCCAGCGCGAACTGGCCGCTGCCTTCGGTGACGCCGCCGGGCTGGGGACGCCGCCGGTGGGCGCACTTCCCGGCTGGGTGATCCGGGCAGCCGGGGCGTTTTCCAGGGATGCCCGGGAGTTGGCCGAAATGATGTACCAGTTCGAGAAGCCGTTTGTGATGGAATCGGCGGTGAGTGAATCAGCCCTGGGATTGAAGCCCACTCCCCTTCCTCAGGCCGCCGCGGCCACTGTCGCCTGGTGGCGCACCCAGGGGTAGCCGGTTGAGTGGCATGGACTCAGATGAGGGCGTGGCGTGGCGCCGGCTCCCCCGGCTCGGCGGCGTCCAGCTCGGGTTTCCCCAGCTTTCCGGGCCACCAGATGCGGGGCCCGATGTGGTAAGCCAGCGCCGGGACCAGCAGCGAGCGCACCAGCACGGTGTCCAGCAGCACGCCGAACGCCACAATGAACGCCAGCTGCACCAGGAACATGATGGGAATAACGCCAAGCGCCGCGAACGTGGCGGCCAGCACCACTCCCGCGGACGTGATCACCCCGCCGGTGACCCCCAGGCCGCGCAGGATACCGGGCCGGGTCCCGTGCTTGAGCGACTCCTCCCGCACCCGGCTCATGAGGAAGATGTTGTAGTCCACACCCAGGGCCACCAAAAACACAAACCCGAACAGCGGCACGGTGGCGTCGGCACCCGGGAATCCGAACAGGTTGTTGAAGACCAGCGCCGAGACACCCATGGCCGCGCCGTAGGAAAGGACCACCGAAAGCACCAGCAGGACCGGGGCAACCACCGACCTCAGCAGCAGCATCAGGATGACAAGGATGACCGCCAGCACCACCGGAATGATGATCACCAGATCGCGCTGGGCCGTGGTGTTGGTATCCAGGGCCGTCGCAGTCACGC
Source organism: Arthrobacter sp. CDRTa11 (assembly GCF_026427775.1). Lineage (NCBI taxonomy): Bacteria > Bacillati > Actinomycetota > Actinomycetes > Micrococcales > Micrococcaceae > Arthrobacter > Arthrobacter sp. CDRTa11. Next base: position 4,771,476 of record NZ_CP044532.1, read on the forward strand.
CTCCCACCAGCGCATCCGAGTCAACGGTTTTTACCTGCTCGCGCAGCACCTTCACGGCATTCTCGGCGTCCCCGGAGTCCGGCGCGTAGTCGAGCGTTGCGTTGATCAGCACCTTCCCCTCCCGGACGTCGGGGACAGCGGGAGAGCCGGGGGCTCCGGTGATGGGCACGCTTCCCGCGGCCAGGAGATAAGCTGCCCCGACGCCGTCGCCCGCCTTGACCGTCTCCAGCACCTGCGCTGCCTTGCCTTCGTCGGCAACCACGACGGCGGGGCTGCCGCTCCCGGCGTCGAAGTGCCGCGCCAGCGCATCCTGCCCGTCCACGGCATTGGATGCGGTGAGGATGACGTCCGTCTGGGGCACGCCGTTGGCCTTCAGCTGCAGGAGGCCGGCCGAGGCCGCCAGGAGCAGGAGCACCGATCCGATCCATACAGTGCGCGGCCTGCGCGAGACAAGCGATCCGGTGGCCCGCCAGATGCCCTTTTGCCCCTCCAGCCCGGTGACGAGTTCCGGTTCACGTTCATCGGCGGGGACAAGCTTCGGCACGAAGGGCCAGAAGGATGCCCTGCCCAGGAGCGCCATCATCGCGGGCAGCAGTGTCAGCGCCGCAAACAGCGAGCACAGGATGCCCGCCGCGGCCACTGGGCCCAGGGCTTTGTTCGAGTTCAGGTCCGAGAACAGCAGGCACAGCAGGGCGATGATCACCGTCGCGCCGGAAGCAACGATCGGCTCAACCGACGCTTTCCACGCCGTCAGCACAGCCGCCGTCCTGTCGGTGGTGTGGGTGAGGGCTTCGCGGAACCGGGCAACGTAAAGCAGCGCATAGTCGGTGGCCGCGCCAATCACCAGGATGGACAGGATGCCCTGGCTTTGGCCATTGAGCTGGATCCACCCGAGCTTGGCCATGCCGAACACGAGCAGGATGGCGGCGCAGAGAGCGAACACCGACGTCAGCAGCACCACGAGGGGAAGCAGGAGGGACCGGTACACCACCAGCAGGATCACAAAAACCGCACCCAGGGCCACCAGCAGCAGGATTCCGTCGATGCCCGCAAACGCGCTGACAAGATCGGCTGTCAGGCCGGCCGGGCCGGTGACGTAGGCCTGCATGCCCTCCGGCGCGGCGTCCGCCAGGGTATCCCGCAGTTCCTGAACACCCTCCTTGACCTCATCCGAGGAGGAGATGGGGGCGATGAATTGCACCGCCTTACCATCCGCTGAAGGGATGGGGCCGATCACGGCGCTGCCCAGCTGCAGTGCCTCAAGGTCCGCCTTAAGCGCCGCGGCCTGTCCAAGCTGGGCTGGCGAAAACGCAGCGTCGTTTTCTATGACGATGACGGCAGGGATCTCATTGGAGTCCCGGAACTTCTCCTGCCAGTCCCGGGCCTCGGTGGCTTCGGCGCCGGCCGGAAGGAACGAGGCCTGGTCGTTGGAGGACACCTCATCCAGCCGGCCGAACGTTGGCCCCCCTACACCCGCCACGGCGAGCCAGGTCAGCACCAGGAGGACCGGAATAAGCCAGCGCAGAAGGAATGGCACCGGGGCTTGACGTACAGGATGTGATGGCATGTTCCCTCGAGGGTTGCGGAGAGTAGAATTGGTTCCATCATAAAGTATCTCCACCATAGAGATAACCCTCCAAGGCAAACTCTTTGAGGGAAAATGCCGGAGGCACAGCAGGCTGCAGTAATATCCGTCAGGGCAGTACGGCGACGCGGAGGAGTGGGGACATGGCAGAGGAAGTGTTCCAGCGCCCCCCAAATGCCGGACCCCAAGCCTTGGTCCGGCTGCTCCAGGACTTCACCCTCGAGGCAAACCGCTACGTGGACACGGCCGGCGGCCGGAACGACATGCACCGCACTGACCTCAACGCATTGGCCGTGATTATGCGCCACACCGCCAAAGGTCTGGTGGTCACCCCCGGTGTCCTGCGCAGGGAACTGAACCTCAGTTCCCCTGCCACCACAGCGCTGATCGACCGGCTGGACCGTTCCGGCCACGTGGTCCGCGAACGGCTGGGCTCGGACCGCCGGCAGGTCCAGCTCCGGATGACCCCCAAGGCCTTCCAGGACGGCAGTGCCATGTTTATGCCGCTGTCCCGGCACATGGGCACCGCGATGGCGGCCTTTTCTGCCGAGGAATTGGAAACGGTCACGCGCTTTATGACCGCCATGGTGGAAGCCACCATCGCCGCCCGCCAGGAGGCTTCGGGAACAGCCTCCGACGACGGCCCCAAATCCCCCTAAATCGAATGGAATCGCCCCCGCGAGTCATGTGACGCCGCCCGGCGCCGAGGAGTACCCTAAGGCATCCGTTCAGCGTGGAATCCTTGGACTGGGGGCATTTTCATGGGCGTGGTGCGAGCGTCGCTCACTGAGCTCGTCAAGTTGCTCAATGACGCCATCACACCGGACGAAATCATGCTCGACGACGGCTCCCGCGACGAACCAGAGGAGCCTCCAGGGTCCCCCGTTTCCCTCAAGCCCACAGCCCTCACCAGGGTGGGCCGCTCCCGGCGGGACGGGCCTGTCCTGGATCTGGAGCTCACCGTCACCGTGGAATGCCGGGGCCCACGCCAGCTGGACAACCTCGAGAAGCTGCTCCTCGCCGTCGAACGCCACAGCCAATACACCACAGCGCCGGCCGAAGCCGTCCCGACGGGCCTCGGCTTCCTGGTGCGGATCCCCGTCAGCCTCCGGGTTGATGAACAGTCTGGCCCGCCGGTCCTGCAGCCGATGATCACTAAGACGGTGATCGGCCGCACCATCAGCGGCCGGCTCCTGGACAGCCACAACAACGGGATCCCCCATGCGCGGATTCGCGTTCATTCGTCCGCCAACGCCGTGGTCAGCGATGACTCGGGCGGATTCGAGGTCCTGGCCTCGGCGGACGAACTCCAGCATTTCGCCGTGCTCGTGCGCGGCACAGAACGGCAAGTCACCGCTGCCACCAGCACCTTGCCAGTGACTATCCGGTGGGAATGAAAGGGAGCGCACGATGCCGAACTACCAGGCGCCAGGAGTTTACGTACAGGAGATACCCAGCGGCAGCCGTCCCATAGGACAGGTCAGCACCAGCATCGCGGCGTTCGTGGGCATCGCCCCGGACACCTCCGCCCACCTCCATGAGGCCCGGGTCCTCGATAACTGGACCCAGTTCGTGGACCAGTTCGTGGGCAAGGCCACCGAGGGTTCGCCGCTGTCCAACGCAGTGTTCGGCTTCTTCTCCAACGGAGGCAGCCGCTGCTATGTGGTGAATGTGGGGAAAGGTGGCAGCCTGATGGGCACCGCCGCCAAGCCCACCGGACTGACCCTTCTCGAAGCAATCGATGACATTTCCATGGTGGCCGCTCCCGGATATACGGACGCCGAAGCTTACGCCGCACTGCAGGCCCATGTGGAGCATCCGCTCCGGCAGGACCGGATGGCCATCCTGGACACCGTGGAGACAGTGGACGACGTCGGTGTCCTCACCCGGGCGGCCACCTCCGGAGTGCCTGACGCAGACAGTCACTCCGACGGAGACAAAACAGACCGTGATGAGACAGACGAAACAGAAGGTGACGAAACAGAAGGCGGCACAACAGATAGCGGCGCAACAGATAGCGACGCAGCCGAGCCTGCCGCCGGGCCTCCCCCTCCCGCGGCGGCTCCCACATCAGGCAGGCGCGGCAGTGAGGAAGACGCGCTGGGCGCCCCACAATCACCAGGCGGATACACGGCGCTGTATTTTCCTTGGATTGTGATGGTTGACCCGGTGTCCGGGAAGAAGGTGACGCAGCCGCCGTCGGGCCATATTGCCGGCGTGTGGGCGAGGGTGGATGCCACCCGGGGCGTGCATAAAGCGCCCGCCAACGAGCCCATCCAGGGTGCGCTGGATCTGGCAAGGCGCGTCAGCCGCGGTGAGCAGGAGACCCTCAACCCGGCCGGGGTGAACTGCATACGGTACTTTCCGGGCGAGGGGATCCGTATCTGGGGAGCACGCACCAGGGCGGCTGAAGCCAGCGAGTACCGGTACATCAACGTCCGCAGGCTGACCAACATGATCAAGGAATCAGTGGCCGAGGGGACGCGCTGGGTGGTATTTGAACCGAACGACCATACTCTGTGGAAGTCCATCCGCCGCGATGTGGGGGCGTTCCTCACCAATGTCTGGCGGGACGGGGCGTTGCTGGGGACCACTCCGCAGCAGGCGTTCTATGTGAAGTGCGACGAGGAAACCAACCCTGCCAGCGTGCGCGATGCAGGCCAGGTAGTCACGGAGATAGGCATCGCACCGGTGAAACCCGCCGAGTTCGTGATTTTCAAACTCATGCAGTCAGCGGACACGACGTCCATAGAAAACGCAGGAGCCTGATATGACCACTCAACCGCCGTCAGCCCAGCCGGGCGTCCAGGTTACCCCCTACCGCGACTTCAACTTCAAAGTGGTCATCCAGGGCGTCGTCCAGGGGCATTTCACCAAGGTGGAGGGCCTGGGCATGTCCATCGGGCGGATCCTGTTCCGGGCCGGGGGCGAGAACAGCGCAGTCCGCGTCATTCCCGGCCAGGTGGAGTACACCCCCGTGACGCTGAAGTACGGCCTGACCGACTCGACCGAGATGCTGCAGTGGCTGTTCCGGGCAGTGGAGGGGCAGGTGGAGCGCCGCAACGTCTCCATCGCCATGCTTAACGACGCCGGCACAGCCGAGGTGCGGCGCTGGAACCTTATCGGTGCCTGGCCGTGCGACTGGTTCGGCGCCCCGCTGGATGCCCTGGGCAAGAACCTCGCCATTGAATCGCTCAGCATCGCCTATGACCGCCTGGAGTTGGATGATGCCCGGGCCCCGGTGGCGTAGTGCCGCCGCCGGCTGGCTGAGGCAGGCGGCAGACAGCCTCTCCCCCTCCCCTGAGGTATCCGCCACGGACCACCCACCTTACGACGGCGGCCATCTCGCACCGGATGCGGCGGCCGCGGGCAGCCGCCGCTTCGATCTGGGTGAAGCTCCCGAACACTGGGTGAAGCTCCTGCGTGATGCCGGCCTGGTGGCTGGCGGGCATGGAGTGGGTAAAGCAGGGCCGACGACGCCTGCGGACGACGACTCGGCAGGTCCGGCTTCTGTGCCTCTGGCGAGTTCTGCCCAGGCCGGTTCTGGAGAGGCCGGATCGCTGCGCGCCGACGCGGCTGATGCCGGCAACGCTGCGGCTTATGGGCAAGCAGCGCGCGCGGAGGGTGCAGGCGCCGGCGGACACCACCCCCGGGCCAATGGCGGCAGACGTATTCCGCGGCTGCTCATTGGCCGTCGGACTGCCACAAGCCAGCCGGTTTTAAGGGAGCATGCAGCCAACGGACAGGCCGCCAGCCCGCACGCTGCCGACCCGCAGGCCGCTCGCGCCGGCAGCGCTTCCGATACAGGAACTGCCCACATCAGCCGCCTGGGGGCTGAAGCAGTACCGAAGGAGGGGCAGGGGATGACGAGACCAGGTTCGCTCCCCGGCCCCACACCTCCCGGGTCAGGCGAACCCGCCCTCACGTCCGGATCCCACAGACATTCAGCACGGCGGGCTGCTCCCACACTTGCATCGAACACCAATCAGCCGGCACGGCAGCCGTTGCCAAATGCGTCGCCGCCGGAGCCGTCCGCCCCGGAGTTACCGGGGGCGGCAGGACTGACGGTGCCCCCGGGGCTGTCGAGACAAGAAGGGCTTTCGGGAGAATTTGGGACGTCGGGACCACAAAGGCTCTCGGAACGGAGTGTGCGTTCGGGGCTCTGGAGACTGGCATGGTCCCCGGAACGATTCTCTTCAGCGGCAGCCCCCTCCGGTGAGGGAACGGTACAGACGGGTCCGGCCGCCGTCGTCGTTCCAGAGGGTCAAACTGCTCCCAAGCAACCTGCCCAGAACCGGGCACATCCGGAGCGGCCTCTCGACGGCGCCGGCGTGCAGTACCCCGCCCTTGGGCCGGCGGCCAGGAACCTGCCATCCGCGCTGGCAGGCGAGTGGCCCGAGCTCCCAGTAATCCATGCCGCGCCTGCCACGGAAGCGGCGCCGAAGATCGAGCAGGCCCTGACCCGGAATCTCCGGCTCCGCGACGAGCAGCAGGCGGTTTAGCGTGGAACGTGTGGCATTCCTCATCGAGGACACCGGCGAACACCTTGGCTGCCTGCTCAACCCCGAAACGGTGGTGATGACCCGGACAGCGGGTGTGGAACCGCGGAGGTCCGCGGGTGGCAAACTCACCGGTTCGGGACTGGCTGACGACCCCCTCCTGTTCACCGGCGGCGGGCATACCGAACTGCGCCTGGACCTGCTGTTCGACGTGGACCTGGCCCCCGTCAACCTTCATCTGCAGGACGTGCGGCAGATGACCCGGCCCATCTGGGCACTCGCCGAAAACTCTGCCGAAGTTGAACGCCAGCGGCGGCCGCCGTCGGTCCGCTTTGTGTGGGGGCGCGCCTGGAACGTCCCGGGCATCGTCACGGAAGTGGCCGAGCGCTTTGACCGTTTCTCGCCCGATGGCTCGCCGCTACGCTCATGGATGCGGATGGTTTTCGTCCGCGTGGGCCAAAGCGCGGACGAGGAAGGCGGCGAAAATTACGAGCTCGCCCAACGGCTGCCGGCCGTTGACCTCACAGCTCCGCCGGTGGATACCCTCCCGGTGTACGGGGACGGCGGCACCCCCGGCGCCGCATCAGTGGTGGAGCCCGACGGCGAAACTTCAGTTCCGGAGGTCCCGCCGGGTGAACTGGGAAGGCTTTCCCTGGCGGCCTTCGGAACGCCCCTGTTGTGGAAGCTGCTCCTGGAGTACAACAACATCGATGATCCAGCCCGCTTCGCCGGTCCCCTCGCCGTTCCGCCGCTGGGGGAAACGCCGTGAGGCAACTCCAGGGCCTGCCGGAACTGATCGTCACCCTCGGGCGGCGCAGGCTCAGCGCATCTGAAACGGCCGCCATCATCTCCGTGCAGGTCCTGAGCACCTTGGCCCGGCCGGCACAGTGCCTCATCAGCTGGCGGCCCGGCCCCGGTCCGGGGCGGTCGCTCGGCGGCGGGCGGTCCCCGGCCGGGAGCGTTGATCCCGCACCGGGCGACGCCCTGCGGGTGGAGGTGGGCGGGTTCCGGGCGCCGCTCTTTGCGGGCGAAGTGACAGTGGTGGAGTACAGCTACGGCGCGGATCTGTCCCAGGAAATCCGGGTGCGTGCCTATGATGCCCTGCACCGGCTGCGGAAGCGCCAGTTCACCCGTTTCCATCCGGACACCGACCTGGCGGCGTTGGCCGGGACGCTCTGCGAAGGGACGGGGCTGCTGGTCACGGGTGGAGGGACGCCCCTGGGGGACGTCTATCAGTGCGCCCGCTCGGACCTGAGCCTGCTGGTGGAGCAAAGCGCCCGCGTGGGGGTGTATCCGGTGGTGGACGACGGCACGCTCCGGCTGCCTGGCCTGTCCGGCGAGGGCGATCCCCTGGACCTGGAGCTTGGTACCAGCCTTCATTCCGCGGAGGTGGAAATCAGCCAGGAGCCGGCGTTCGCGGGTGCCCGCACCTCCGGCTGGCGGGCCGATGACGCGTCCCCGCAAGGTGCCACCGCCGGCAGCAGTGACGCCAAGGCCGGCGTTACCGCCGATCCGGCACTGGCCTCGGTGGGCGCAGGCGGCAAGCTGCTGCGGGACAATGAGCCGCTGGCCTCGGCAGCGCTCGCGGACCACCTGGCGCAGGCGGAACTGGACGTCCGGGTGGCGGGCCAGGTCACCGCGGTTTTTGTGGCCGACGGCGATCCCCGGCTCCGGGCGGGCGGGCGGGTCCGCGTGCGGGGGATTGCCCAGCGGCTGGAAGGAACCTATGCGGTGACCTCCGTGACCCATCGGCTGGACGGCACAGGATACGAAACCACCGTCTCCACCCTCCCGCCGCCTCCTCCGCCGGAGCGCAAACCGGACGTCTTCACCTTGGGGATAGTGTCCGACGTCGACGATCCGGAGGGCCGCGGACGCGTCCGCGTGCGGCTGCCCGCGTATCCGGAGCTGGAAACGCCGTGGGTACCGGTGATGTACGCGGCGGCCGGCGCGGACAAGGGGCTGGTAGCACCGCCTGGTCCGGACGACACCGTGCTGGTGCTGCTGCCGGCGTCCGATCCCGGCCAGGCGATTGTGTTGGGCGGGCTGTTCGGGGCCGGGCAGCCACCGGACGCGCAGGTGAGCGGTCCGCGGGACGGCCGCTTTACGTTCAGGACCCGGGACGGCCAGGAGGTGCAGCTGGACGGCCATGCCCATACTATCCGGCTCAGCAACGGCCATGGCTCCGCCGTGGAACTGGGCCCTAACAGGCTCCGAATCACGGCGGCCACGGACCTGCTGCTGGAGGCACCCGGAAGAGCCATGACCATTCGGGCAAAAACCGTGGACTTTGAGGAGGCCTGATGAAACTGCTGGTCACCGAGGCCATCCTGCGCTGCGGCCACGACGGAATCGTGGCCAACGTGCCCTCACAGGAATGGGTACGGGTAGCCGGGCTGCCGGTCCTGGTGGATCACGATCCGCAGGGCCGGGACATTGCCATGTGCCCCAACGTGAATATCAACATCAAGCCATGCACCAAAACCCTGATGGTGCGGACCGGCTACTCCGGGTTTGTGCGGATCGGCGGCCAGTCGGTATGCCTGGATACCGTGGAAGGCTTCACGGACGGCACACCGCCCGGAGCCGTGAAATACACGGTGCGCCGGCCCGGCCAGGTCTTTGTGGAGGCGGGATCATGAGCGCCCCCCGGTACCGTTCCATCGCCTTTATCCACCCGGATTTCGACGCCGGCGCCGGAGTTCCGGGGCTGCGCCTCACGCCAGCGGGACGGCTGGGCGTTGTCACGGATGCGGCGTCGGTCCGGCAGGCGCTGTTGCTGCTGCTGAGCACCAGGCCCGGCGAGAGGATCAACCGGCCAACCTACGGCTGCCACCTTTTCCGGCTGGTTTTCGCCCCGGCGGACGACACCACCGCCGGCCTTGCCATCCATTACGTCGCCCGCGCGGTGGAGCAGTGGGAGCCGCGGATCAATGTCCTGTCCCTGGACGCCGGACGGTCACCGGAGACCCCGGAGCTCCTGGAAGTCCGGCTGCGTTACCGGGTGCGCACCACCCAGCTTGAGGACGAAATCGCCATTGCCGTGCCCGTTGCTTCCGGAGGCGCCCCATGAGTATCCCCGTGCCCAATCTTGACGACCGGAACTTCGCGGACCTGGTGGCGGCAGCCCGCGAGCGCATCCGGCAGGTGGATCCAGAGTGGACGGACCTCTCGGTGCACGATCCCGGCATCGTCATCGTGGAGGCCTTCGCGTTCGTCACCGAAACCCTCCTCTACCGTGTCAACAGGGTGCCGGAAAAGCTCTATGCCGTGTTCCTGAACCTCATCGGCACCAGCCTCCACCCGCCCAGCACCGCTGAAACCCTGCTGGAGTTCAGCCGCGCCACCCCGGGCACGGAGGAGATCCAGATCCCGCGCGGCACCCAGGTGGGCTGCCCCGCCGGAGTACCCGGGGCGCCGCAGCCGGTATTTACGACGACGGCGGCGGCAGTGATCCCCGCAGGTGCGGCGAACGTACTGGTCCCCGCAGCCGACGTGACGCTGTACGACGCCGTACGGATCGGCGTCGGTACCGGGCGTCCAGGGCAAAACTTTGAGATTCCCAACGCGCCGATCGTGTCCGGAGCGGGACTGGCCATCGCGATGGAGGTTCCGGAGGGCACCCGGCTGGCCAGCGGCGCGGCTGTCCTGGTGGAAGGGAAGCGGTTCCGCTACTGCCGGGAAGTGGAGGCCTTCGCCGACGCGGAACCCGGCGAGGCGGCGGTAAAGATCGACCGCAGCGCGGGTGTGGCCATGTTCCCCTGGTGGGACGAGGCGGATGCCGGAAGTCCCGGGCTGATCGTTCCGGCTCCCGGTGCAGAGGTCCGGGCCTGGTACCGGGCCGGCGGTGGTGAGCGGGGCAATGTGGGCGCAGGTCAGCTGACTGTCCTGCGCACGCCGGTGGCGGGAGTGCGGGTAACGAACCCTGAACCGGCCACCGGCGGCCGGAACGGCGAGTCCGTGGAAAACGCGCTGCGGCGGGCCCCGCAGGACTTCCAAGCCAGGGACCGCGCTGTCACGGTGCGCGATTATGAGGTGCTGGCTGCCAGGCACGCCGGCGTGGCCCGGGCCCGGGCCTTCACACGCAAGGATTTGTGGGGTTTCGCGCGGCCGGGCGAGGTGGAAGTGGTGCTGGTGCCGTTTGTACCGGGACACGGTGCAGGGCCAGGAGCTGGGCCGGGATCCGGGCCGGGCACTGACCGGAATCCGGAACCGGTGCAGGCGGAGGACCTGCGTGCGCATGCCCGGGACCAGGTCCGCACCGAGGTGGAGAACTATCTTCGACGCCGGTCCACGGTGGGCGCGGAGCCGGTGGTGCGGTGGGGCCTGTACAAGGAAGTGCGGGTGGATGCCCGGGTGGTAGTGCGCAGCGACGAGGACGCTGAGGCGGTCAAGGCCCGGATCATCGGCCGCTTGTCTGCCACCATCAGCCCCCTCGCCAAGGGAGGCTCCGGCTATGGATCCGGGTTTGGCCGGCCGCTGCGGGTGTCAAACCTCTACCGGGCCATGGAGGAATCCGAGCCCGGTGTGCAGTACGTGGACCGCGTCCGGCTGGAGGTGGACAAGGTTCCGGACAGCGATGCCGTGGGTCTGGTGCAGGCGGACGGCCAGTCGCGCACCTGGTTTGTGGCGCAGCAGGGCATCCTGTTCCGGACCACCAACGCGGCGGACGGCTGGGAGGCGTGCGCGGAGTTTGGCGGGCCGGGGGCTCCAGGGGACGCTTCTGGGGAACCATCTGAGACTATCCGCACCATCGCCCCCTTCCGCTCCCCCGCACCCGGCCGGCTGGGTCCCGAGAAGCATCCGGGCATGGTGGCCGTCGCCACCGCCACAGCGGACGGATCCCGGATCTACATCAGCGAGGACCTGGGCGAGTCCTGGCGGCGGGCAGCGGAACTGGGATTCGGCGTCGTGGATCTCTGCTGGGTGGACCGGCAGGGATCTCCCGTGTTGCTCCTGGCCGGCGAGCACGGGCTGTACGAGCTGCCCATGGAATCCGGCGCCGTTCCCGTGCAGAACCTGGTGGATGCCGCCCAGCCGGACCGCGGCTTCTATGCGGTGGAGGCGTTTGTTGACGTCCGCGGCCGCACCGCCGTGGTGGTGGCGGCGCAGGCGTCGGCGGGCATCTGGCTATCCCCCGACGCCGGCGCAGCGGGCACCTTTACGCAGATCAAGGCCGCAGGCGAGGACATCCGGTGCATGGCCATCCAGTACGACGGCGCCTCAACCCACCTCTGGCTGGGCCGCTCCACCCCGGAGGGAAGCGGGACAGGATGCCTGCGCCTCAAGATCGACGAACTGGCCCGCACCCAGTTGGAGTCGCTGGCAGGCTCGTGGGAAGAGTACCGGGCAGGGTGGACCGGCGGGAGCTGCTGGGGAGTCCACGTCACAGGAAACGCCACCTACGCCGCCACCCAGAGCGGCGGGGTGCTGCGGCTTCAGCTCGGTGACGCCTCCGCGCAGTGGAGCGTTCCGGACGTGAACTGCGGGCTGCCGCTGCGCGACCGGACGCGCTTCGAACCGGTGCGCTCCGTCTCCGGCGCGGTCCTTACGGATACCGGATCTCCCGACGGCGGCGCAACAGTCATCCTCGCGGCCGGACCCAAGGGGATCTTCCGGAGCCTTGACCTCACTTCGTCCTGGCAGAGCTGCAGCCGGCGCGTAGTGGAGGACGTGGTGACCCTCCCGGAGACGTGGCTGTTCTGCTCCGGCCAGCACCGGATCGAGGTGGTGCGCAGCCATGGTTGAACCGGATTTCAGGGCGGAAGATTCCGCAGTGGCGCGTGTGCTGCCCGAGGTCTTCCGGGTGGCCGCGGCGGCCAGCAGTGTCCACGGGGCAAGCCCTCCCCTGCGTGCGCTGCTGGCCGTCGCGGAGGACCTGCACCGGCCCGTCCGGACCATCCTCGACACGGTGGCGACGATTCCGCACCCGGGCCAGGTGCCGTCGTCGCTGGTTCCGTTTTTGTCGCGGTGGGTGGACCTGGACTGGCTGATACTGCCGGACGCGAAGGCCGCCGGATCGGCGGGCGCCGAGGTTCCCCTGGCCCGGCAGCGGGACCTGATTGCCGCGGCTTCGCAGCTCTCCGCACGCCGCGGAACCGTGGACGGGCTGGTCCGTTTCCTGCATCTGGCCACGGGAGTCCGCGGCTTCACGGTGGGCTCGGTTCCGGGCGCGTTCCACATGCTGATAGGAGTGCCGTCTGCGGCGGAGAGGCAGCTGGAGCTGGTACGGAGGATCGTGGACGGCACCAAACCGGCTCACGTCACCGCGGAGATTATGGTGCTGCCAGATGTTGGGCCTGCCGCCGGGAGTGCACCTGCCGCGGAGGGTGGTGGCGGGCCGTGAGCGGAAGTGAGAGCAGGAAGCCGCTGCTGGTAGTCGGGGTGTGTGCCGTGATCGCGGTCCTGGTGCTGGTGCTGGGCGTGAGCTGCGGCAGTGGCGATGACGGCGACGGCGCTGCCGCGAAGGAGTGGCAGGAATCGTTTGGCGAAGCGGCCGGCGGGGCGGACCTCACCGCTGGGGACCTGAAAGCCGGCGGTGACAACTGCACGGTGTCTGAATCCCGGCTCATCGTGAGCGGGTCCTGCGTGTTTGTGGTCAAAGACTTCGGCGCGGCGTTCGGTCTTGGCCCGCCCACCAAACGCGGCACGCTGGTACCGCAGCAGGATGTGGCCATAGAACTGTTGGTCCAGGGCAGCCGGATAGAACAGGACATTGAGGCGGGAAAGGACATTCCGCTGACATTTGGAACTTCGGGCGGGCGGCTGGGCGTCACCTGCCTGTCCGTGGGCGGCTGCACGTTGCAGCTAATGGAAGCAGGAGGATGACATGGGCACCATCACCATGACGCTCAGTTCCCCGGGTGTGGAACTGAAGGACGGAAAAGGCTCCCTGGCCGCATCCGTGACCAATGCCGGGGCGGAGAAGGAACCCGTGGTGCTGGGGGCTTTTTCGGCACAAGCCGCCAGCCCGCCCGGGGCCACCTACGCCAGCATCGACAAGCCACTCCGTGTCATTCCGGCCGGCGCCACGGAGCAGTACGTCGTGAATTTTGACACCACAGGAGCCTCGGCCGGCAACCACCAGGTGAAGCTCATTGCGTATTCAGCGGACGAGGCCCCCGAGGACTACGCGGACCAGGCGCACGTGGTCACGCTCGTGGTCCCGGCGGCCGAGGAGGAACGCAAGAAGAAGTTTCCGTGGCTGTGGGTAGTGATTGGAGCCGTCGTACTCCTGGCCCTGATCGGCGGCGTGGTCTGGTTCCTGCTGAAGGACGTCACCGTGCCGCCCGTGGAGGGGAAGCAGGTTGCCGAGGCCACCCAGCTCCTGACGGATGCCGGGTTCAGCGTGGGTACCACGGAGAAGGAGGATGCCGCTCCCAAGGGGCAGGTGCTGTCCCAGGAGCCCGACGGCGAGACCTCCGCGCCGCGCGGCTCCAACGTCACGCTGGAAGTGGCGGTACCGGTGAAGGTGACCATGCCGGACATTCTTGGCAATTCCATCGAAACGGCCCGGGAAGCGCTGACCATGGCGAAACTGGAGCTGGTGTTTACCAGCGATTCCACCTGCACCTCATCCCCGGTACGGCCGCCGAACGTCATTTTCTATGACTACTGCGCAGTGGCCGGGGTTGAACCCAAGGCAGGCGAGCCGGTGGAAACGGGCAGCCGGGTGGCGGTGATCTCCGAAATCCGGACCACTGGATTCATCTTCCCGCCGATCAACAAGTGCGTATTGAACCCGGAGCAATGCGTGAAGATGGTTGAGCCCGGGCCGATCCTGGGCGGGTAGCGCTCAGTCCGCCAGCGACCCGCTGACCCGCACGGCGTTGACGATTGCCGGGATGGACGCGATCAGCATCACCAGTGCCCAGACCAGGGCAACGACGACGGTAATGAGCGCCCAGAACTGGTCGCCGATCGACACTAGCGGGCCGGGCAGGAATCCGTGGATCAGGCCAAGGACCAGCTGCAGGACCACCGAGACCACAATAAGCAGCACCAGTCCCACGATCTTCAGGAAGGCCGGCTGGCTCAGGACCAGCAGCACCACAAACACGATCTTGAGCATCAGTATCAGCCCCAGGATCACCGCCGCCTCGTCCACCGGAAAACTGCCCCACAAGGCGAGGTAGGCGATGGTGCCGAATGGCGTGGCCACCAGCAGGCCGAACATCAGGAAGAGCTTGGCCAGCGCAATCATTGCTGCGAAGAACGCGCCCACCACCCAGAGGAAGGTGACAACCAGCGTCACGATCCCTTGGACCCTGCCGTAAACCCGAAGGTTCATGATGAGGCTCAGGCCCAGCATCACCACAGTGAACAGGAGTAACCCGTCCAGGAACGCGAGGTAACCGATCCCGCTTCCGGGTGGTTCGGCGTCGGCCTTCTCCGTCTGGAGCAGCACCTCCGGCGGGACTCCCATCCCGTTGGCTGTGGACGGCGCGACGGGGTCCACTGCAGTGTTCCCCAGCAGCAGCGCCAAACCGATCTCGGCCAGCACTGCGATGGCAAAAACCACCACAGCGGCGATGAAAAAGGGGCGCCGCAACATTGCTCAATTCTGGCAGAGCAGCGGCAGGAAAGCGCCTGTGCCGGCGCCCCGATTCCGGCGCGGCCCGGGTGTAGTTTTTATCCATGAGTGCGCAAGAGCCTGAAGACGACGTCTACACCCACGGCCACCACGAGTCAGTGATCCGCGCCCACGCCGCCCGTACGGCCGAGAATTCCGCCGCGTTTGTTATTCCGCACCTGACCCCTGGCGTGGGCGTGCTCGATGTCGGCTGCGGACCGGGCAGCATCACCTGCGATTTCGCCGTCCTGGTGTCACCCGGCAAGGTGACGGGCCTGGACCGGTCCCCTGACATCATCGCCCAGGCGACGGCCCTCGCCGCCGAGCGGGGCGTCGACAATGTGGAGTTCGTGGCGGGCAACATCTATGACCTCGATTTTGAGGATGAAACCTTCGATCTGGTCCACGCACACCAGGTTCTCCAGCACCTCACCGATCCGGTGGAGGCGCTGAGGGAAATGCGGCGCGTCGCCAAGCCGGGCGGCATTGTTGCTGTCCGCGACGCCGATTTCCATGGCATGAGCTGGTATCCCGCCATCCCCGAACTGGATGAGTGGATGGACCTGTATCAGCGGATCGCCCGGCGCAACGGAGCCGAGCCGGATGCCGGACGCCGCCTGGTCTCCTGGGCGCAGTCCGCAGGATTCACGGACGTTGCACCCACCAGCAGCAACTGGCTCTACGCCACCGGCCAGCAGCGGCGCTGGCAGGCCCGCGTGTGGAGCGAACGGGTGCTGCATTCGGCCTTCGCGGAGCAGGCGTTGGAGTACGGCTTCGCCAACCCCGCGGACCTGGCCCGGATTTCAGCAGGTTGGCACCGCTGGGGCTCCACAGACGACGGCTGGTTCCTGATCCCCAACGGGGAAATCATCGCGAGGGCCTGACAGCCCACCTGGCGAGCCGTTCTGCCGTGAACCTGCGCCTCCTTTCACGCGCACTAAGATCGGATGGTGCAACTCTCACTCTGGCTGGCTCTCGCCGGTACCGGTGCCCTGATCAGCTTTACTCCCGGTGCAGGCGCCATTAACACCATGAGCAATTCCCTGACGGCGGGCTTCCGGCGCTCCATCTGGGGGATCCTGGGCCAGCAGGCGGCACTGGTGCTCCATGTGGTCATCGTGGCCCTGGGGGTGGGAGTCCTCGTCGCCAGCTCCCCGATTGCCTTTAACGCCATCCGCTATTTGGGTGCCGCCTACCTGGTTTATCTCGGCATCCGGCAGTTCCTGGCCAAGCCGGGCCTGGACCAGGGGCAGGCTGTGGCCCTCCGGAACGAGCCGGCCTGGTCCATGTTCCGGCGCGGCCTCTGGGTGAATCTGCTCAATCCGAAGGCCGTGGTTTTCTTCCTGGCATTCATGCCCCAGTTCATCCGTCCGGGACGGCCACTGCTGGGGCAGTACGCCGTCCTCACGGCAACTGTTGTGGTGATCGACATCCTTGTCATGTGGTTCTTTTTTGCCCTCGCCGCCAAATCCTTCCAGCGGTTCACACACGATGTTCGGGGACAACTGATCCTCAACCGGATTTTTGGGGTCCTCTTCGTTGCAGTGGGAATCCTGCTCGCCCTGATTCACTGAGGTTTCGCCCGCTGCGCCGCTAAAGCGACAGCGTATGACGAAATCTGAAAGTCTCTTTACGCAACAGTAAAGCCGTGAGTAATTCCGGCTAGCCAAGATGGTCCGGCATCCCGCATGCTTAGCTCCATGAACTCACCGTCGAGCCCATACCGGATCATTGCCGTGTGCACCGGAAACATCTGCCGGTCCCCCATGGCCGAACTGATGTTGGCCGCGGCCCTTGCTGCGGATGGGCTGGACGGCGTAGTGGAGGTGGACTCGGCCGGAACCACGGGTTACGAGGCCGGACGCCCCATCGATCCCAGGGCGGCACGGCGGCTTACCGCCACCCGCCTCGCGTCAGACCGGCACATCGCCAGGGAATGGCGGGCTGACTGGTTCCGGGAGCGCGATCTGATCCTGGCCTTGGACGTGGACCATTACGCCTGGCTGCGCGAATCGGCGCCGGACCAGGAATCCATGGACAAGGTGCGCATGCTCCGCAGCTTTGACCCTGCCATCGCCGCCAGGGACCTGCTGGACCAGGGTATCGAGGACCCCTGGTACGGCGGACAGTCCGACTTTGACGCCGTCTGGCACCAAATCAACGCCGCCGTGCCGGGAATCATCCGGCACGTCCGGGCGGCCCTTAGGGAATCCAGGCAGCTTCAGCGGCAGCAGCACTAGAACCTCCGACGGCGTCAGCCGCCACTACGGCCAACAACAGTTTGTAATTGCGAACCATTCTCATTTAGACTGGCCGCATGCATCTCACTGTTGTCAGTTCGATCGATTCCCTGTGCCGGCAGCAGGCGTGCCAGGACCTGGCCGCCGGCGAGCCCGAAAGCGTAGTGGTCCTGCACGACCTGCTCGAGAACGGCGTGGTCATTCGGCGGGTCTTTAGCGCCGACCAGCTTCTGGAACGGGTGGAGACGCAGCTCGAACACGGCTGCCTGAGCTGCACGGTGCGCCTGGACCTGGTTCCCACCATCGAGGGGCTGCTCTCCGGCGGCGCCACCCGCATTATTGTTGGCCTGCCCTCCGCAGTGCCTGCGGCCGCCGCGATTGCCGCCCTTGACCGTGGGCTGTCCAGTCCCTTCACCATTGATTCGGCCGTCCTGGCTTGCGCTCCGGACGCCCTGGAAGACCACATCTGGGACCACCACACGCTGTTCGAGTCCGGCTTCACACCCATCCATGAAGACCAACGCACTCCCGGGGAGTTCCTCCTCGGCGAGCTGTGCTTCAACGACACCGTCCTCCTGGCAGCACCGGACATCGTTCCGGCCGATCAGCAAGGACACGAGCGGGGCGTTCACCTGATCCGCGAACTGGCCCCGCACGCCCACGTGGCGCCGCGTGCGGCCGATGTCCGCCCCGGCCTCCACCACTACTCTGACGCCGTTGCCCGAACCGTTCCCGGGACCGTTCATGATCCGGCTCCTTGCGGAACCGTGCCGGCCTCGCCGTTCGCCACCGTTTTCCACAGCGTGGAGCGCCCACTGCACCCGGAGCGGTTCCGGCACGCCCTGGCAACCCTCGCCGAAGGCTGCTGCGTTCTGCGCGGCCGGTTATGGATTGCTTCGGCGCCTGAATGCCGGATCGCCATCCAGGGCATCGGGCCGCGCGTCTGGCTTGAAAACACCGGCGCCTGGGGCACCCGGACCGACTCGACGCCGTCGGGCTCCAGCTCCGTGACCGCTGGGAAACTAAACCGGCAGCCGGAGCGCCGGGGCACCCTGCTGGCGGCAACCGGCGAGGACGTTGACCCGGCGGAGATTGAACAGCTGCTCAGAAGCTGTGAACTGACCGACGCGGAGATGCTGGCCGGCTTTGACGGCCTGCACGACCCGTTCGGTCTGCAGTCCGAAGAACCCTAGCCAGCCGGCATTAGCCAACCTGAACAAGCAACCTGAACAAGCAAACAAAGGAGCACATCATGAAGGTACGGAACTCCCTGCGGGCATTGAAAAAGATGCCGGGTGCGCAGGTGGTGCGCCGCCGCGGCAGGACGTTTGTCATCAACAAGAAGAACCCCAGGATGAAGGCCCGGCAGGGCTGAAATGGAGGGTTGAATTCAAGGGCTGCCGTCGGGAATGCAGCCGGGCAGGTACGCTCTATTTCATGACCCCCGCACCTGTGATCATCGCCATCGACGGTCGATCCGGCGCAGGAAAGACCACTCTGGCCATCGAACTGGCCGCTCGCCTCAGGAACCATCACAAGGTTTCGCTGTTCCACCTTGAGGACATCTACCCGGGGTGGAACGGGCTGAGGGCTGGTGTGGAGCGCTACGTTTCAACCGTGCTCACGCCCCTGAGCCGCGGAGAACAGGCCACGTGGATCAGTTGGGACTGGGAAAAACACTACGACGGCGACACCCGGGTCACCCTGCCCGCGGAGATTGTCATCATCGAGGGCGTGGGAGCTGCCGCCGCCGAAGCGCGCCCGCTGCTCAGTGCCGTTATTTGGGCCGATTCCCCGGCGGACGTCCGCCGGACGCGCGCCCTGGACCGGGACGGCGGCACCTACGAGCCGTTCTGGGACGAGTGGGCTACGCAGGAGGACGACTGGCTCGCCGGGGATGACGTACCCGGGCAGGCGGACGTTCGCGTGCTCAATCCAGCGGACGGGTCCGCCCCCGCCGATGTCCTGCAGCTCCTCCCCTGCCTCCCCGCCCTGGCGCAGGTCCTCGTGCCCGAACTTTTCACCCGCCGCGCCCACAGGCTCCGGGCCGAACGCCTCCACTCCAGCCCGGACGCCGCAACCCTCTTCAACAAGCTCTACGGAAGCTCACCAAATGCCGTCTGGCTCGACTCCTCCAATGCGCCGTCCGCTCATGGGGCTGAGAAGTCCCCTGCCACGGAACGCAGCCGCTTCAGCATCCTGGCCGACGACGGCGGGACGTTCGGCCAGTCCCTCACCCACCGTTCCGGCGAGAGCCTGATAACCGCCGGCTGCGCCACCACCAAGGTGGCAGGCCCGTTCTTCCGCTGGCTCGACACCGCCTGGGGCGGCAGCACCGTCCGGGCACCCGAGGGCTACTCCGGCGAATTTACGCTGGGCTGGCTCGGCTGCCTGGGCTATGAGCTCAAGCGCGAAACCGGTGGGACTGACGTTTCCGCCCCTACCCCAGACGCTGCGCTCATCTTCGCCGGCCGGGCCGTGGTCCTGGACCATGCCGAGGAAACGGCCTGGCTCCTCGCGCTCGAGTCGCCAGACGCTGACGAGTGGCTGGCGAGCGCCCGGCTGGCGGTAACAGAAGCAGCTCCATCCGGTCCGGGGACGGCGCCCGACGGCGGGAGCAACGCCGTCGTACCTTCCACGGTGCCGGAGCCTTCAACGGTGCCCGCGTTCAGCAGCCGCGACAGCGAATTGGCCTACAAACACAAGATCGCCGCGGCGCAGCACGAAATCGGCGAAGGAAATTCCTACGAGGTGTGCCTGACCACCACTCTCTCTGCCCTGGTTCCGGCCGAATCACTGTCCCCGTGGGAGGCGTACCTGGCGCTGCGGCGACGGAACCCGGCACCTTTTGCCAGCTATCTCCGATTCGGCGCGCTGACAGTTGCAAGCACCTCGCCTGAGCGGTTCCTGAAGATAACCTCCGACGGGGGCATG
Source organism: Arthrobacter sp. CDRTa11 (assembly GCF_026427775.1). Classification (NCBI taxonomy): domain Bacteria; kingdom Bacillati; phylum Actinomycetota; class Actinomycetes; order Micrococcales; family Micrococcaceae; genus Arthrobacter; species Arthrobacter sp. CDRTa11. Next base: position 4,791,306 of record NZ_CP044532.1, read on the forward strand.
CGTGCCGAGCCGATCAAGGGCACCCGCCGCCGGGCTGCCGATCCGGTCCGGGACGCCGAGCTGCGGCGGGAGCTGGCCACGTCGCTCAAGGACCGTGCCGAGAACATCATGATCGTGGACCTGCTGCGGAACGATCTCAGCCACTTCGCGGAGCCGGGATCGGTCACCGTCAGCCGGCTGTGCGAGATTGAAAGCTACGCCACGGTGCACCAGATGGTGAGCACCATCGATGCCCGGCTGCTGCCAGGCTCGCCGCGGGCCGAGGCCGTGGCCGCCTGCTTCCCGGCGGGGTCCATGACGGGGGCGCCCAAGATCAGCACCATGGCCATCCTGGACCAGCTGGAAGGGGAGCCTCGAGGGATCTACTCCGGCGCGATCGGCTACTTCTCGCTCAACGGCGCCACTGACCTGGCGGTGGCCATCCGCACCCTAGTGATCAGGGCTGATGCCGGGGAGGGCAGCGACGGCAAGGCAACGGCTGAACTGACCCTCGGCGTCGGCGGTGCCATCACCTCCGACTCGGCGCCAGACGAGGAGTATGAGGAGATAAGGGTCAAGGCCTTCGGTGTGCTCTCGGCTCTGGGGGCCGTGTTTCCGGACTCCTGACTCCCACGAGTTTTTGTCCAGATCGGGCGGGTTGAACCCACCGGAAGTCGCCGCAAATGGACAAAAACTCCGGGGCTATTGCACGGTGGCGGTCAGCCGCGCCACGTTGTCCACGTACCTGGCCGCGAGCGGGCGCTTCAGCCAGTCCTCCAGCCTGAGTTCGTGCGAGATGTCCCGGTAGGTATTTTCCACCGCGCGCATGTTGTTCACGATCTCAGCGCCCAGGAGCATCACCGAGACCTCCATGTTCAGCGAGAAGGAGCGCATGTCCATGTTGCTGGACCCCAGGACCGCCACTTCGTCGTCGATGGTGAAGTGCTTGGCATGGAGCACGAACGGGGCCTTGTACAGATAGATCCTGACACCGGCCTCCAGCAGGGCCTCGTAGTAGGAACGCTGGGCATGGTGGACCAGGAACTGGTCGCCCTTCTCCGAAACGAAAAGTTCCACGTCCACCCCGCGCTGGGCTGCCGTGGTGATGGCGTAGAGCAGGGAATCGTCCGGCACAAAATACGGGCTGCAGATGGAGATGCGGTGCTGGGCGGAGTAGATCAGGGTGTTGAACAGCCGCAGGTTGTTTTCGGTGATGAACCCGGGGCCGCTGGGCACCACCTGCGCCGTCACCGTGCCGGGTTCGGGGTTGGACGGAAGCTGAAGCTGGTGCTCCAGGGACTCATCGGTTTCGCTGAGCCAGTCGGTGGCGAACACCACGTTGAGGGTGGTCACAATGGGGCCCCGCAGGCAGGCCATCAGTTCCACCCATTCGCGGCCGGCTTTGCGGTGCCTGGGGTTGTTGTAGGAGGGCTCGATCAGGTTCTGGGACCCGGTAAAGGCCAGTTCGCCGTCGATCACCATGATCTTGCGGTGGTTGCGCAGGTCCGGACGGCGCCACTGGCCGTGGATGGGCAGCAGCGGGAGCATACGCTTCCATTGGATCTTGCCGGCCCGGAGCCGCTTGAGCAGGCCACGGTAGCCCTTGATCCGGAGGGTGCCGATGTGGTCGAACAGGAGCCGGACTTCGACGCCGCGTTCGGTGGCCTCTTCGAGAGCGGTGAGCAGGTCATCGGTGATGTGGTCCGTGCTCATGATGTAGAACTCGGCATTGACGAACTTCTTCGCTTTCCGCACCGCCTGGGTCATGGCCAGGATCGAATCCGGGTAGCCGGGGATGAGCTCGACGGAGTTCCCATCCACCATGGGGAGCGAGCCAAGCCTCCGGTTCAGTTCCGCAGCTGAGGAAACCCATTCCGGCCCGGGGTAGTGGCTTTCGACGTCGGCCAGGGAGGAGATGCCGGCGCGCACCCTGTCGTTGACCTGCTCCTGCTGCTGGCGCCGACGGCTGGAGAGCTTGAAATTGCCGAACAGCAGAAACAGCACCAGGCCCACGAAGGGTACAAAGAAGATGACCAGCAGCCAGGCCATGGCCGTAGTGGGACGCCTGTTGCCGGGAATGATGCCCACCGCCAGCACCCTGATGACCAGGTCCGCAACGCTCAGCAGCACCACAAGCCACGTTGGCGAGGTACCCGCAAGCGACAACGGCCACAACACTCGAACCACCCCCAGGACTGTCTATGCCCTCCGGACGGATTCCGGCCAGGCAATGACCACAGCTTATCCGCGGCGGGCCGGACTAAGCTGAAGCCATGACTTCTCCTGCTTCCGTGGTGCTCGTTTTTCTTGACCCTGCCTTCCCGAACGGCCGGCTGGCGGACGCGTCCCAACCCCAGCTGATGGCCACGGACCAGGGTGCCACCCGCGGCGACGGAGTCTTCGAATCCATGCTGGCGGTGGGCGGCAAAGTACGTAAAGTCCAGGCGCACCTGAACCGGCTGGACAGCTCGGCCGTGGCCCTGGACCTGGACATTCCCGGGCAGGACCAGTGGCGGCGTGCCATCGAAACTGGTGTGGCTGAGCATCGTTCCCAGCATCCGGCAAGCACCCCGGCGGAGGACGAACTGGTGGTGAAGCTCGTTGTCTCGCGCGGCGTTGAAGGCGCATCCGGCCCAACATGCTGGGTACAGGTGTCACCGGTGGGTTCCCTCGGACGGCGCCAGCGTGAGACGGGCATCGACGTTATCCTCCTTGACCGGGGCTATGACAGTGACGCTGCCGAGCGCGCGCCGTGGCTCCTGCTGGGTGCCAAGACACTGTCCTATGCCGTGAACATGGCTGCGCTGCGGCACGCCCATAAGCAAGGCGCTGACGACGTCATTTTTACGTCCTCGGACGGACGTGTCCTGGAGGGACCTACGTCCACTGTCCTGCTGGCCCACCTGCAAACGTCCGACGACGGTGCCGGCGGCACCCGTACGGTGCGCCGGCTAATCACACCCCAGTTGGACAGCGGCATCCTCCCCGGGACATCGCAGGAAGCCCTTTTCAAGACCGCAGCAGCGGCAGGCTGGGAGCTCGGGTACGGCCCCCTGCAGCCGCAGGACCTGCTGGACGCCGACGCCGTCTGGCTGATTTCCAGCATCCGGCTGCTGGCGCCCGTCAACCACATCGACGGCCAGGAGATCGGCACGCCTGCCATCCAAAAGCAGCTGACCGCCGAGCTGAACGAACTGTTCGCCCGAATTCAGTAGCCGGATTTTCCTGAGGCCAAATGCGGGCCGGCTATGCGCCAGGGGATGCTCTCCAGCTGTACGGGTTTTCTGCCGGGCCGCCTCTTCGATGCTGGTCATAGCCCTGCTGCCAGGCTGTTCCAACGGCGGAGACCAGGCCTGCGAGGATCGGATAGTAGGGATGGTCCGGTCCGATGAAAAGCATCTCCTCCCGGGCCTGGTCGATCAGTGCTGGGATGGAATTCTCCGCGGTCATGCTGGGATGGTCGCACGAACTTTCGAATTTGGCACGTCCCCGCCGCAGGCGGGAAGACAGCGCAGGCGGGAAGACAGCGCAGGCCGGAAGATAGCAGGCGGAGTATGGCGCGGCCCGCAGGTATAGCCTGTGGGAGGGGAGGACAGATGGCAGTTCACAGCGCAGGAATCATGTTGTACCGGTGGAGCACCACAGGCCAGCCGGAGGTTTGGATTGCCCACATGGGCGGACCATTCTGGGCGCGCAAGGATGCCCGCGGCTGGTCCATTCCCAAGGGCGAATTTCCTGAAGATGAGGATCCGCTCACTGCCGCGTTGCGCGAGTTTGCCGAGGAAATGGGCGCTCCGGCACCGGACGCAGACTACCGCGAACTGGGCACCTTCCGGCAACCGTCAGGAAAGATCATCACGGCGTTCGCGGCAGAAGCGGACTTCCAGCCCGATCAGATCCTCAGCAATACCTTTCCGCTGGAATGGCCGAAGGGCTCCGGCGTTATCCAGGACTTCCCGGAGATTGACCACGCTGCATGGTTTCCCGAGACGGACGCCCGCGTGAAACTGGTCAAGGGCCAACTCCCCATCCTTGATGCCCTCCTCCGTGTCTTAGGCGAATCTGGAGGCCGCAAAGGGCGGCCGGTTGACCCGCCCGCCCTTTGATTCCCGCACGTTGACCAGAAACGCTACCGCGCCTGGAGGACGTTCCAGAGGATCAGGTCGTGGGCGTGCTTGGCTTTGTCGTCGCCGCGGAAATCGGCTTCCTTGACGCTGCCGCCGGTGTCGATGCCAATGCTTGAGGACGACGCGAAGCGGCCGAGCATCGATTTATTCGACAGCATCGAAACCGAGCGGATGTTCTTGTAAGGCACGGAAACGATGGCAACTTTGTTGCCCACGAAACTCTTGTCCTGCAGGATGATCCGCATGTTGGTGATGCCAACAAAACCGGTCCCCACACCGATGCAGTCGTACACGGCATAAACTGTCTCGCCCTGTAGCAGCCCGGCCCTGATCTGCTCCAGCTGTTCAGGCCGGTCATAGATAATTTGTGTCATTTGTGGATACTTCCTGAGACTTGGAGGCCGGCTATTCGCGCAGCGGGATGCCCCTGGCGTCCCGCTGGAAGTAGGTGGCACCTGCGAGGATCATGATTCCCTCCACCAGGCCCCAGACCGCGACGAGTCCAAGCGTGAAGATACCCAGAACGACTGTCAGCACCAGCTGAATAACGCCGATGGTGGTGTAGCCGAGGTAGAAGCGGTGGATCCCCAGTCCGCCGAGGAAGATGCCCAGCAGGCCTGCGGCGATCTTGGACTTCGGTTGCGGATAGCCGTAGGCCGGGTTGGGCATGGGAGGCTGCTGCGACATCTGCGGATACTGGCCCTGGTACTGCTGCGGCGCCGTTGGGGCCTGGTACTGGGGTGCCTGGTACTGCGGAGCCTGGTTCTGGTACTGCTGCGGCGCCGTTGGGGCCTGGTACTGGGGTGCCTGGTACTGCTGGGGTGCCGGCGGGAAATTCTGGTACTGCTGCGGAGCTGGCGCCTGCTCGGGGTATGCGCCGGCAGCAGGAGGGGCACCCACGTACGGGGCAGGCTGGTCCGGCGAGGGAAGTTCCGGCATGGACGGAACTGCGGGTTGTTCGGCGGGGGGCTGGGTCATGGTGGTGCCTTTCGATGGAGTGATGATGCAGCCCAGGGCTTCAGGGCAGCAGCTCACCGTCGGAAAACGGCATCCCCAAGAAAATCCATGTGCCGACATCATTCTGACCGATTGCCACGACATTTTGCCTGTATGTCAAGAAACGCCTGACCGCGCCAGCGTTGCTACCCGGCCGAGCGTCCCTGCCCGCGAAGACGAACGTGCTCTCACTGCATTTACAGGGCGCGGTGACGGGGATAAATTGTTAGTCCGGTGAGTGGCCGGATCTGGGCCGGCATATTTTCCGGGATGTCCCTATCCCTGCGATATGCCGGCGGCCAGCCGGCAAAGGACCAGCCATGAATCCCACCCCAAAACAGCCCGTAACTGACGACAGCATCAAAGTACGTCAGGTCAGCCATTATCAGTTCAGCTGGGTGGCAGGTGAGGCCACCAAACCAGGCACATGGACCCTCCAGCTGGTACTGGACCAAGGCGCCTGGGAGGAAGTGCTCACCCTGAGCGCTGACGACGCAGACAACCTCCAGGACCTGTTGACGTCGGCTGGAACTGTTTTTTATGACGTCAGCCGAAGGACCCTCATGTTTGGGACCACCGCTGTGGGTCAGTGACCGTTCCGAAAAATTCCATGGCCGCCGGTGCCGCTGACGCGTAGCATCGGCGGCATGGAACGTGTTCCTGAAAATACGGAATCAATCGAGGATTTTTTTGCCCGCTACATGCGGTACCTCACCGAGGGCAATATTGAAGGCCTCGTAAACATCTATAACTACCCTGCCCTGGCAGTAACGGCCGCAGGATGCCTGGCGGTGACCGAACCGCCACAAACCCGCGAGTTTTTCAGTCAAGGCCAGGAGTTCTACCGCTCCCGCGGAATACAGGGTGTGAGGGTCCGGGAGATCGTCACCGACGTTGAAGTTCCGGGCATCTGGATAGGGCACCTGGTCATGGAAAACCTTGACGACGGCGGCTCCCCCGTGAGCCTGGAACGGAACGCCTACCAGGTGGTGACGGCGCCGGACGGCGGCCGGCGGATCGCGGTGTCCACCCCGCTGGATCCAGTCCCCTCATAGGCCCGGCCCTCATGGGCAGGCCTTGCATAAGCCCGGCCTCGCAGGCGGGTCTGCCACGCAGACCTCGTTAAGAGCCCACCGCGTTACGATGAAGCTCAGGCGTGCAGGAACACTGCCTCCCCTTAAGGCAACAATGTTTCGACGCAGGAGCTACCCCCGAAGAGGTACGTTGCACCACATCGAGTCCTCGCAGTTACTGGGCAACATCCAGGTCCGGCTGCTCCACCGGGATGATGCGCCATTGCTGAGCCTGGCCTATGCCCGGAACCGGGCACACCTGGCGCCCTGGGAGCCGGCCCGTGCGGATGAGTTCTTCACCCCCGCACACCAGCTCGGACTCATCCACAGCAAGCTCGCCCAGCATTCAGTGGGGCAGGAAATTCCCTGGGTCCTGCTGGATGGCGGCCGGATCATCGGCGCCGTCACTTTGACGGGCATTGTCCGGGGGCCGTTCCTCAACGCCCATCTGGGGTACTGGGTGGACAAAGACTACAACGGCCAGGGGATAGGTTCCGCTGCCGTGATGTTCGCCGTGAACCATGCCCGCGCGGAGCTCGGCCTCCACCGGGTCCAGGCAGCCACCCTGGTCCACAACGGTGCATCACGGAAGATCCTGCGGCGGGCCGGCTTCCAGGAGATTGGCGTGGCCCCAGAGTATCTGCACATCGCCGGCAGCTGGCAGGACCACCTCCTCCACCAGTTGCTCCTGAACTAGCCCCGGCCATTTCCGGCACCAGATCCGAGAACCAAACCAGCGGAAGGCACCCATCATGAGCAACGAGGCCGTGAGCAGCGAAACTATGAGTAACGAGGCCCTGAAAGCTGACGCCCGTACCGCCGTCATCCTCGGCGGCGCCCGCACTCCCTTTGGACGTTTCCGGGGCAGCCTGGCCGCGCTGTCAGCCAGTGAACTGGGCGCACACGCCATCCGCAGCGCCCTGGAACGCACAGGCGTAGATCCCGGGCAGGTCCAGGCCGTGATCGTGGGCCAGGTCATCCAGGCAGGAGCAGGGCAAGGACCCGCCCGGCAGGCAAGCCTGGCGGCCGGCATTGGCTGGGACGTTCCCACGGTAACCATTAACAAGCTCTGCCTGTCCGGACTCACAGCAGTGATCGACGCTGCCAGGATGATCCGGGCCGGCGAGGCAGACTTCATCGTGGCCGGTGGCCAGGAATCCATGAGCAACGCCCCGCACCTATTTCAGGGCCTGCGCCACGGCGTGGCCATCGGCGACGCCCCGCTGGTTGATGCACTGAATTTCGATGCCCTGCAGGATCCCGTTTCCGGTGTTTTGCAGGGCGCCGCCACCGATGCAGGCAACGCCGAACGCGGAATCAGCCGGGCGGACCAGGACGAGGTTGCCGCCACGTCCCATCAGCGCTCGGAGGCGGCCAGGTCCGCCGGCCTGTTTGCTGCAGAGATCGCGCCCGTCAAAGTACCGCAGCGCCGCGGTCCCGCACTGATGGTGGATTCCGATGAAGGCATCCGTCCGGGTACGACGACGGAGGCACTGGCGGCGCTGAAGCCCGCCTTCTCCGCGGCGGCGTCAGCCACTATCACCGCCGGATCCGCCTCTCCACTCTCCGACGGCGCGGCCGCCGTCGTGGTTGCCAGCAAAGCCGCCGCGGAACGTGCCGGGCTCAGCTGGATCGCCGAGATCCGAAGCCACGGCCAGACCGCAGGCCCGGACGCTTCCCTGCATTCCCAGCCGTCGCGCGCCATCGAACGCGCCCTGGCAGCGGAAGGACTCGGCGTAGCTGACCTGGACCTCATCGAAATCAATGAAGCCTTCGCGTCCGTGATCATCCAGTCGGCCCGGGACCTGGGCGTCAGCACGGAGCGGATCAACGCCGAGGGCGGCGCCATCGCCTTGGGCCACCCCGTAGGCGCCTCAGGCGCACGGCTGGTGCTGCACCAGGCATTGGCTCTGCAGCGGCGTGGCGGCGGCACTGGGGTTGTGTCCCTCTGCGGCGGCGGAGGCCAGGGCGAGGCGCTCATCCTCAAGGCCTGAAAACTGCGGCGCGCCAGGCGCAAGGAACCCGGGAGGGACCCAGACGAACCGCGTTGATGGGTCAGCGCTTGCCGTACTTCCGGTGAACTGCCTGCTTGCTCACACCCAGGCACAGGGCGATCGCTTCCCAGGAGAGCCCGGCCTGGCGGGCGTTCCTGACCAGTGCAGCTTCGGCCCGCCCTACTTCCTTCTGCAGCTCCGCCACGGCATAGAGTGCCTCGGCAGGGCCCTTTCCATCCATCGATCCAACGAGTGTCTTCATTCGGTCCACCTCCACGGCGTCAACATTAGTTGACGATGCTCTGGCCGTCAACCTACGTTGACGCCTCAGGCTGGAGGAGCCTCAGGCTGGAGGAGCCGCGTGCACTGTGAGCGGGACCAGGCGGTGGGCGCAGGAGGCACGTTCCAGGCTCAGGGTGCCCGGGTCGGCCCTGTTGTTAACGCCGGTGTCATCACACCAGTCCACGCCGTACGGGACAGCGCTGACGCCGCCCTCTCCGGCAGCCATGGTGTCCGGAACGGTGAAGACAAAGGTGAAGGCGCCGTCGTCGGTCATGGGAGCGAGCTCCTCCAGGACCGTCTGCCCCGCAGCGTCCGTCACCGTAACCTGGATGCGCGCATCCGCGCCGTATAGCGCGTCGCAGGTAGTGTCCTGCGCGGAGACCGTCACCTGCCCGCCGGCCTGAACGGCCGACGGCGAGACAAAGTATTCCGGCGGCCCGCACGGCGGCGGGGCGAAGGGGTCCCGGCAGCCTGCCAGTGCAAAGGCAAGGGAGGCAACAGCCATCACGCCCGCGGTCAGGCGCTGCGCGCTCAGCACTGACGGCCTTCCCGCTGTTTCCCCACACAGTGTTTCCGTACAGAGCGTTTAGCCATATCCTGCTGTTTCCCCATACCGTGATTGTCCGGCATGGCGTTGGTTACGCAACATGACGACGGCGGCGGTGCGGGGCGGCGGGGCAGGTGTTACGTTTTTGGGCAGTAATGAGTACCGGCGCCAAGCCCTGACTGGCCGGTCGGCAACCCTCCTTTCGCGGCGGGGTGCCTCAGGTGAATACTCGGCATATCGAAAAATTCGAGCTGCAAGCGTGAGAGAAGGAGATCCGTCGTGACAGACGCACCTGCCACAGAAGAAAAGCTGTCCTACCGACTGATCACGGGGCCGGATGACCGCTCCTTCTGTGAGCGGATTTCAACCGCATTGGAGGAGGGCTACGTCCTGCACGGCAGCCCGGCCGCAACTTTTAACGGCAGCAGCGTGATCGTGGCGCAGGCCCTGGTCCTCCCGGCTGCGATCGCCTCCGCGGATGCCGCCGTCGCCACTGCCGTGGACGATCTCGAAACTGCCGGGGAAGAGCTCGAATTCGACGGCGAGGGCCACGCATGAGCTACGCAGGAGACCTCACCCCGCAGGAAGCTTGGACCAAGCTGGAGCAGGGCGCCATCCTGGTGGATGTGCGCACTGAGGGCGAATGGGCGCATATTGGCATCCCGGACACCAAGGCAACGGACAACGATCCCCTCTTCATCCAGTGGACGTTCCCGGGCGGCATCCCCAACCCCGATTTCATCACTGACCTGACACAACAGGCACCCGAGGACGCCGGCACCGAACTGGTGTTCCTGTGCCGCTCCGGGGCCCGGTCCATAGCTGCAGCCATCGCCGCCACCCAGGCAGGCTACACGTCCTACAACGTCCTTGAGGGCTTTGAAGGCGAGCCGGACCGCTACGGCGAACGCACCGTCAATGGCTGGAAGAACCGCGGCCTGCCTACGAATCTGGGAACGAACTAAGTGACATTCAACGAAGATGCCGCCGGCTGGAGCCCTGACACCCAGGCAGTCCGCGGCGGGCTGGACCGCACCAATTTCCAGGAGACCGCCGAGCCGGTCTTCCTGAACTCCGGGTTCGTCTACGAATCGGCCGCCGCCGCCGAACGCGCCTTCACCGGCGAGGACGAACGCTTTGTCTACTCACGCTACGGCAACCCCTCCGTAGCCACCTTCCAGGAACGGCTCCGCCTCCTCGAGGGCACCGAGGCATGCTTTGCGACGGCGTCGGGAATGTCCGCCGTTTTCACCGCCCTGGGTGCCCTGCTGGCTGCCGGTGACCGCGTGGTTGCGGCCCGCTCGCTGTTCGGTTCCTGTTTCGTGATTTTGAACGAGATCCTGCCGCGCTGGGGCGTGGAGACCGTCTTTGTGGATGGCCCGGACCTGGACCAGTGGCGTGACGCGTTGTCCCAGCCCACCACCGCCGTCTTCTTCGAGTCGCCGTCCAACCCGATGCAGGAAATCGTGGACATCGCGGCAGTCAGCGAACTGGCGCATGCGGCCGGTGCCACCGTCGTCGTCGACAATGTCTTTGCCACTCCCCTGCTGCAGCGCTGCGGCCAGCTGGGCGCGGACGTCATTGTCTACTCCGGCACCAAGCACATCGACGGCCAGGGCCGTGTCATGGGCGGGGCGATCCTGGGCACCAAGGAATTCATCGACGGCCCCGTGAAGCAGCTCATGCGCCACACCGGACCCTCGCTGTCCGCCTTCAACGCCTGGGTCCTCACCAAGGGGCTGGAGACCATGGCGCTGCGCGTCAACCACTCCTCCGCCACCGCCCTGAGGCTGGCCGAATGGCTGGAGCAGCAGCCTGCGGTCAGCTGGGTCAAATACCCGCTGCTGAAGTCCCACCCACAGTATGAGCTGGCCGCCAAGCAGATGAAGGCCGGCGGCACCGTGCTGACCCTTGAATTGGCGACGACGGCCGGCCGCTCGGGCAAGGAGGCCGCCTTTGCGCTGCTGGACGGGCTGCGGATCATCGACATCTCCAACAACCTCGGCGACGCCAAGTCCCTTATCACCCACCCGGCCACCACCACGCACCGCGCCATGGGTCCCGAAGGCCGTGCCGCCATTGGCCTGAGCGACGGCGTGGTGCGGCTGTCCGTGGGCCTCGAAGACGCGGATGACCTGATCGGCGACCTGGAGCGGGCGCTCAAGCAGATCTGACGTTGCCCTCTAATCCACGCCGTGGACTTCGAACCGCACCGCCACGTCGTCACCGGCGCTGATCCGGGCTGCGTCCCTCACGGCTTTCTTGACGGGCAGCAGGTAAGAACCGCTTTTGCTGTCCGGGAAGAGCGACGTCTGCCAGGTGTGGCCGGAGATTTCGGCGCTGACCCTGATGGATCCGAAGCCTTTGCTGAGCGAGCCCGCGTCATCGCGGACGTCCTCTGCAATGTCCACGGGGAGAGTCAGGAAGTGCCAACCCGCTTCTTCCGGGATATGCCACAGTTTGGCGTGAAAAGAGTACGACGACGTCACGCGCCTGAGTATTCCATGCCGGCCTGGCGGCCGCACTCCTCCGCGCGAACGGACACTTCAGGCCCTCCCCACGAGCGAACTGGCAGATAATGCCCCCAAAGGGCGATTATTGCGTCATTATCTGCCTGTTCGCGATCTGCCTGGGACTGGCGTCAGGATTGTGGCTGGCGGAGCTGTCGGGTCGCGGCCTCGCGGACCGCGGCAGTTAGCTGGTTGAGCATCAGGGAGTCTATCTTCCAGCGCTGCCAGTACAGCGAGACATCCACAGGATGCGCAGGCGCCAATTCCACCAGTTCGCCGTTCCGGATATCAGCCAGGCAGTGCTGCTCGGGCAACAATCCCCATCCCAGCCCCAGCCGGATGGCCTGGGCGAACTCGGCCGACGACGGCACGTAGTGCCGCGGCGCGGTCAGTTCAGCGCCGGTCAGCGCCCGGAAGAAGCCACCCTGCAACTCGTCCTTGCGGTCAAAATCCATCACCGGTGCCGCACTTCCGGCGGTAAGGTCCGGCCCGTCCGGCCACCAGCGCCGGACATAACCGGAGCTGGCCACGGCCCGGTATCTCATGGCCCCCAGCGGCTCCACTTTGCAGCCCTGGACCGGCTCCGGCGTAGCCGTCACAGCTGCCATCACGGCCCCGGTGCGCAGGAGCTGCGCGGAGTGCTGTTCATCCTCCCGGTGAAGTTCAAAAAAGGCCCCGACGTCGGCGGGAAGGCTTGCCAGCGCCGCCAGGAACCACGTGGACAGCGAGTCTGCATTCACCACCAGGGGAATCGGCGCGCCCGCGCTGTCACTGCTGTCGCCGAGCTCGCGCCGGGCGTCCCATTCCAGTTGCCGTACCTGGCGGGCGAAGCGCAGGACCGCCGCACCTGCCGCCGTGGGCAGGACGGGGTTGGTCCGCTGAAGCAGGATTTGCCCTGCCGCATCCTCCATCGCTTTCAGCCGCTGGGAAACGGCAGACGGCGTGACAATCAGGCTCCGCGCAGCGGCCTCAAGCGTCCCCTCATCCACCACGGCAGCAAAGGTCCGCAACTGCTCCAACTGGAAGCTTCTCATTAGCTTTCCTTACTATTCCTAAGAATGTTTAGCTGGATTAACTGTAAGGGTCACTTTACGTTGGAGCATATGTATCTGACTGAACTTCTGACCACCACAGCGCTCGGCTTCGGCACGGGGCTGGCCCTCATCGTTGCCATCGGCAGCCAGAACGCGTTTGTCCTCCGGCAGGGCATCCGGGGCGAGCATGTGGCGGCCGTCGTCCTGGTCTGCGGCGTCTCGGACGCCCTGCTCATCGCCGCCGGCATCGCGGGAATCGGAGCTCTTGTGGAGGCGAGTCCGGTGGTGGTTGAGGTTGCACGGTACGCGGGAGCGGCGTTTCTGGTCGCTTATGGCGCCCTGGCAGCCAAGCGGGCCATCCGCCCTGGAGCCCTGACGGCGTCGGGTCAACAGAATGCCCTCGGTGCCGGGGCGGCAATTTCCACAGTGCTGGCCCTGACGTGGCTCAACCCGCACGTCTACCTGGATACAGTCCTGCTGCTGGGGTCGGTGGCCAATCAGCAGGCGCAGGACCTGCGGTGGTGGTTTGGGGCCGGGGCCATCGCCGCCAGCATCGCCTGGTTCAGCGCCTTGGGCTTCGGGGCACGGGGCCTGCGTCCGTTCTTTGCCCGGCCGTCGTCGTGGCGTGTCCTCGACGGCCTCATCGCCGTGGTGATGCTGTCGCTCGGAGTGCGCCTGGCGGTGGGCTCTTGACGGTCCCTGTTGACCGCGGCGGGGCTGCGGCGTAGCTTCATGGTCACCACCGCGATGTAGCTGGGCCACGCATCCGCCGGACCGGGAGCCAGCCATGACCGCGAAAAAGACAACCAAGGGCAACAGGCCTTACCAGAAGGCGGGGGCCGTCATTGTTGCGGCAAGCTGCTGCTGGGGAGTGGGGATCTCCTTCGTGGGTATGGTGCACGCCACCAAGGACCCGGCGGCCAGGCTGGCGATGCTCCAGCGCAGCCCCGGCCTCTGGGTTGCCGGGCAGTTCCTGGCCGCGGCCGGCACCGCCGCGGTTCCCGTCGGATTCGTCCGCTTCGCCCAGGCCGTCCGATCCGGCCCGTCCAGAAGCCTTGCCTCCGCGGCGGCAGCTGCCCTAATGGCGGGTGCGCCGCTGTTCGTTGTTGCCCTCGCTGACCGCGCTTCGGACCTGGAGAAGTTCGCCTACCGGCGCGGCGCGAACTGGCCATTCCTGACATACTCCGGCCTGCACATCGGCGCCCTGGCGGCACTGGGCGCCGGGCTCATGCTTTCACCAGTGAAATCCTGGACGGGCATTGCGGCAGCTGCCAGCGCTCCCGTGTTCGGCGCAATCCTGGCAGGAACCAAGGACATTCCGCCCTTTGTCTTCTACATGGTGGAGTCCGCGGTGGGCGTGCACTTGATGCGCTACGAAGAACCCGTGATGCCTGCCGCCAGCAGCCAGGACCCCTCGGCTCAGGCGCGAACAGGCAGATAATGCCCTGTTTTTCGCTTTTTGTGGGCATTATCTGCCTGTTCGCGCTGACTGTCGCGCTTCCAGTTCCCGGGGGCAGCCTGGCTAGGACAGGCGGACCCGCAGGAGCTCCGGCGCATCGTCCTCCTCTGGGGAGCCGGAGGCTCCGCGCATGGTGATCGCCACGGCCTTTGCGACGACGGCGGCCAGCCCGCCGTCGTCGGCTGCTGTTTTGTCTGTCATTGCCTTTTCCAGCACCGCGTCGCGCACCCTGCGCTGTTCGGCGGCGCCGGTGCCGCGGGAGATGACGTCCTCCACGCCCTGGCGTGCCAGCCCCAGCTCACCCTGTTCCGTGAGTACGGGAGCAAGATAATCCACGAGGGAACGGACAACGTCGTGGGCGGGGGCAGGCCGGAAAGTGCCGAAGTCCAGCAGTTCGCCGCCCAGGCCGCTGCTGCTTGCCTGCCACGCGGCCATTCGCAGCAGGACAGTAGGGACAGGGGCGGGTTCGACGCCGGCGTGCCACTCCCGGCTGGCTGACTCCACCATGGCCCGCACCAGCACGGCGATCAGGGCCGCGTCCTCGGCCCGCAGGCAGACATCGGCCACCCGGACCTCCACCGTGGGATGGTTCCTGGACAGCCGGGCATCGAAGTAGATCATGCCTTCATCCAGCATCACTCCGCTGTCCAGCAGTCGGACCACCAGCCGCCGGTACGCCGAATAGGTTCCGAAGATGCCGGACGGGCCGGACGTCGGCCACCGGTTCCAGGCCTGCGTACGGTAGCTTTCGAACCCGGTGGGCATGCCGTTCCAGAAGGGAGAGTTAGCACTCAGCGCGGTGAGTACCGCCAGCTTGTCCCGGATCCTGTCCAGCACGGCCACGCCTTCCTCGGGGGACTCGATGAAGGTGTGGACGTGGAAGCCACAGGTCAGCTGTTCCTGGGCGGTCAGGCCAAAACGCTCCAGCATCCGGGCGTACCGCGGATCCGGGGTGGTGTGGGTGGTGGAGGCAAGCGGCGATGTGGCCAGGGCCGCTACCCTGGCCCCGTTCTTTCGGGCAGCCTGGTCCGCCAGCCGGCGCCCGGCGCGTATCTGCCGCAACAGCTCGCCGTATTCCAGGCAAGGCCGGGTCTGGGTCTCGATCTGTTCAAGCTTCAGCTCGGCGCTCAAACCCATGTCCTCGTCGTCGAAGGCGGTCTTGTCTTCGGTTTCCAGGGCATGCGGATCACGCGGGGAATCATCTGCTGCGAGCCTGCGCCCGGACAGCAGGGCGTCGGCGAGCGCAAGGGGTTCCCCCGTCTCCGGATCAACGATCAGGAGTTCTTCCTCGACGCCGAATGTGCGCATGTCTATATTCTGCTGCAACCCGCCGGAGTTGGACCTCGGACACAGGCATCATGACGAAACGCGAACGAGTGCTTATGTGTCCGCTTGGGCCCGCCAAGGGGTGCTTAAGTGCCCGCTCGCGCCCGCCAAGGGGTGCTTAAGTGCCCGCTCGCGCCTAGGACCTGTCAGTCCTGGAAGTATTCAATCTTGGCGCCGATGGTGTTGAGCCGTTCGGCAAGGTCCTCGTAGCCACGCTCAATCACGTAAATGTTGCGCAGCTCGGAGACGCCGCGCGCCGCGAGCATAGCGAGCAGCAGGCAGGCAGCCGGGCGGAGCGCGGGCGGGCAGCCAACCTCGGCCGCGCGCCACCTGGTAGGACCGGTGACGTAGATCCGGTGCGGGTCCAGGAGTTGTACCTGGGCGCCGAGCCTGTTGAGTTCGGTGAGATAAATGGCCCGGTTCTCATACACCCAGTCGTGAATCAGGGTCTGGCCATTGGCGTTGGCTGCGATCACCGCGAAGAACGGCAGATTGTCGATGTTCAGGCCCGGGAAGGGCATCGGGTGGATCTTGTCCTCGGGGGCGTGGAGTTCGGAGGGTTTGGTGGTGACGTCCACCAGCCGGGTACGGCCGTTGCGGGCCATGTACTCCCCGGAGATCTCCAACTGCTGGCCCATGTGCTCCAGCGTGGCCAGCTCGATTTCCATAAACTCGATGGGGACGCGGCAGATGGTCACCTCCGAGTTGGTCACAATGCCGGCGGTGATAAGGCTCATCGCCTCGATGGGGTCCTCGGACGGAAAGTATTCGATGTCGACGTCTACCTGCTCCTGGCCGGTGATCCTCAACGTAGTGGTCCCCACGCCGTCGATCTCCACTCCCAGCATCTGCAGGTAGAAGCAAAGATCCTGCACCATGTAATTCGGGCTGGCGTTACGGATGACGGTGGTGCCACGCCGGTGGGCAGCGGCCATGATGGCGTTTTCCGTGACGGTATCGCCGCGCTCGGTCAGCACAAAGGAACGGGAGAGCTCATCCGGGGCCGGTGCCTTGACTGCATAGAAGCCCGAAGTCGCCTCCACCGAGAGCCCGAACTGACGAAGGGCCTGCATGTGGGGCTCCACGGTCCGGGTCCCCAGGTCACAGCCACCGGCGTAGGGAAGCCGGTATTCAGACGTTTCGTCCAGGAGCGGCCCAAGGAGCATAATCACGCTCCGGGTGCGGCGCGCCGCCTCCACGTCCATCTCAGCCAGATCCAGCACGGCGGGGCGGCGGAGCCGGAGGTCAGTGTCGTTGAGCCAGGTGCATTCGACGCCAATACTGCTGAGCACTTCAACGATGCGGTTGACTTCCTCGATCCGGGCCAGCCGCCGAAGGATGGTGGTGCCGCGGTTGATCAGGCTGGCGCAGAGAAGGGCCACACCGGCGTTCTTGCTACTGTTGACGTCAACTGCCCCCGAGAGGGTGTGGCCGCCCTCAACCCTCAGGTGGGTCATCTGGGGTTTTCCGATGTTGACGATGCTGCGGCCGAAGATGACCTCCAGCCGCTGGATCATTTTGAGGCTGAGGTTCTGCTTGCCCTGTTCCATCCGTGCGATGGCACTTTGGCTTGTTCCGAGCTCTGCGGCAAGCTGGCCTTGGGTCCAGCCTTTCTCGTTGCGGGCATCGCGAAGGGTGGCAGCGACGTGGTCAGCAGTTTCCTGAGTCATGACCAAAATATATCACAAATGAGTTATTTTGCCAGATATCCCCGGCGAGCAGATACAATCCGTGATACAAAACGTTGGATATACCCGCCTCGTGCGATAATTGCATTCACGCCCCGGTCCGGCCTTGACCCCTTACAAGTCTGCGGAGCACACTAAAACCTACGGACTTCCAGGTCCAGAGGTTGGTGTCATCCATGCACAGAAGCACAAAAGCAGCACGCGCTCCGACGCACGTACCGTCGCTGCTGTCATTGCTGCTGTCGCTGGGCTTGGCCCTCTGCCTGCCTGCCGTCATGATGCTGGCGTGGGCCCCGCCGGCCGGTGCAGCGCCTTCGCCGGGAGAGGGTGTCCATCAGTCCTTGGGCAATGACGTGTCATGGCCCCAATGCAACAGGCCCCTTCCCAAGGGGCAGGCGTTCGCGATCGTCGGCGTCAACAATGGACGGGCGAACACCACCAACCCCTGCCTGGCCGAACAGCTCGAATGGGCCAGGACGTCGTCGTGGCATCCGGACCAGCCCGCCGTGGCCCTCTACGTGAACACCGCCAATCCGGCGCTTGCGGGCTCCTGGTGGCCTTTGAACAACGACTATCCTGAGGGTTCGGCTGTCCGGAACCCCTACGGCGCATGCGAGAGCGGGAAAGTTTCCGAGGCCTGCTCCTATATGTACGGCTACGCCAAGGCCTATGACGACGCGTACATCCGCGGCATCGATGATCCTGAGTCATACCGGTGGTGGCTGGACGTGGAAACCGAAAACAGCTGGTCCACCAACAGGGCAGCCAACCGGGCCGTCCTGGAGGGAATGACAGACTTCTTCCGCAGCATCGGCGCGGAGGTGGGCATCTACTCCAGCAGCGTGCAGTGGAACCAGATTGTTGGTCCAGTCAGCAGCTCCAGCAGCCTGTACTCCCTGCCCAGCTGGCTGGCCGGAGCAAGCACGGAACGCGGAGCAAAGGCCAATTGTTCGCGGCCCCCGCTCACGGCCGGCGGCAAAGTCACCCTGACCCAGTTCGTGTACGGCGGCTACGACTACAACTATTCCTGCACCTGAGGCGGGCCTGCCATTCGGCTGCGGGCCCCGATAGCCCAGGCTAGCGCCAGACAAAGCTCCAAGTCCCCAAGGCCGCCGCGGCCAGCACAGCACCCGCGGCAATGAGAACTCCGCCCAGCAGCACCCAGACATCCAGGCGGGAGTAGGTGGATTCACGGGCCCAGGTCCGCTGCCCGCCGCCGAAGCCGCGGGCTTCCATGGTGACCGCCAGCCGGGAAGCGCGCCGGATTGCCTGGACCAGCAGGCCAAAACTCTGGCCCAATGTGGCACGCAGCCTTTGGAGGGGACTTCCCTGCGAGCCGACACCGCGCGCACGCCGCGCCATGCCAATGGTCTGCCATTCCTCCGCCATGAGCCCCACGAGGCGCATGGCGGCCAGCGTGCCCAGGACAAAACGGTGCGGCAGCTTCGCCTTCTGGGCCAACGCATCGGCGAGGTCGGTCGGATCCGTGCAGGTCATCAGCAAGATGGCCGGCAGCGCAATGGCCAGGCCGCGCAGCATAAATCCGATCCCCAACTGAAGTGAACCCTCGCTGATGGACCAGATCCCAACGTCGAGCAGTACAGCACCGCTGTCCGCTGCCACGATCGATGTGCTCCAGCCGCCCACGGCCGCGGCGAGAATCAGGGGCCAGGCCCGCTGCCACAGGACGCGCAGCGTCAGTCCGGCCAAGGGAAAGAGCGCAAGCTCGGCAACCAGCGCCGTGGTGGCGGAAACCCAGTCAATGGACAGCGCCAGCACGAGCGTGATCAGGAAGACGGCCGCAAACTTCGCCAGTGGATTGGCGCGGGTCAGGAGAGCGTGGTTGCCGCGGAGGTTCAGGGCCGTCCTCATGCGGCACCCGCTTCCAGCCGCGCGTCGCCTTGGGAGGCAGGGCCAAGCCGCAGCTCTGTTCCGCCCAGGACCGCGCTGAACTCCTGGTCATGGGTCACAGAGACAACTGCCGTTCCCGCGTCCAGCAGTTCGGAAAGGAACGAGGCCAGTTCCGCCCACGTGTTGGCGTCCTGGCCGAACGTTGGCTCGTCCAGCACCAGGACCTTGGGGTGGGCTGCCAGCACCGTTGCCACGGAGAGCCGGCGCTTTTCACCGCCGGAGAGGGTGTACGGATTGGCCTCAACGAGGTGGGTCAGGCGCAGCCGTTCGATCAGGTCGTCGACGCGCTCCTCGCCGTGTCCCAGGTGGCGGGGACCGAACATCAGCTCGTCCAGGACGCGCCCGGTGACGAACTGGTGTTCGGGCTCCTGGAACACGGTGCCCACGCGGGAAATCAGCTGATTGGCCTTCCAGCGGAACGGATCGATCCCCGCGCCGCGGCTCAGCTCCACAGTGGCAGAAACTTTTCCGCGGACAGGGGCCAACAGCCCGGCGAGCGTCAGCGCGAACGTGGATTTCCCGGAGCCGTTGGGGCCCGTCACGGTCAGCGCGCGCCCCTCGCGGACCTGCGCGGAAATCCCCTGCTGGACCGGCACCGGCGCAATGGTCGTGAAGCCGCGGCGGCGGGGCCGTTCGCGGGACACTGCCAGTTCCTCGGCGGCCAGCAGAAGTCCGCCCGAACCCGGCGAACTACGGGCCCGCGTGGCAGGGACGTAGCCGGGCACCCAGACGCCGGCGCCGGCCAGCATGTCCCGGGCATCTGCAAGCACCTGGTCCGGAGGCCCGTCCAGCAGGACTGCGGACGCCGAGTCAGATCCCGGCTGCAGCACCACAATCCGGTCCACCAGGTCTTTCCAGACGGAAACGCGGTGCTCCACCACCACCAGGGTGGCGCCGGTCTTATCCAGGCAGCGGCCCACCGCGTCCCGGACCTCCAGTACCCCGTCGGGATCCAGGTTTGCGGTCGGTTCGTCCAGCAGGATCAGCCCCGGCCGCATAGCCAGGATGCCGGCCAGCGCGAGGCGCTGCTTCTGCCCGCCGGACAGGGCCGACGTCGGGTGGTCCAGCGGCAGCCCGCCGGAAGCCTGCCCGGCTGAATCCTGCCCGCCGGAACCCCGGAGCCCCACGTCCTCAAGTGCTTCATGGACGCGCCGCCAGATCTCTTTCCGGGGCACCGCCAGGTTCTCGGCGCCAAAGGCGACGTCGTCACCAAGCCGGGAGAGCACCACCTGCGTTTCCGGATCCTGCTGCATCAGCCCGGCCCGGCCCCGCCGCTCCCGCGGAGCCGAACCGTCAATGAGCAGCGAACCCGACTCGTCGGCGTCGTCCTCTTCATCCCCCAGCACACCGGCGAGGGCGTGCAGGAGCGTGGACTTGCCTGCGCCGGAGGGGCCCAGGAGCAGGACCCGCTCGCCGGGGCCGATCTCCAGATCGAGTCCCCGGACGGCGGGTGTGGAGCGGCCGGCGTGCCGCCAGCCCCAGCCCCGGGCGGAAACTGAAGCGGGCCGCGCAGCTGAAGCGCCGGCGTCGGGAGCTGTCATTAGTTGAAGACGGGCTCCGAAGCGGCCTTGCGGGAGGCGAAGGAGCTCAGGACGCCGGTCTTGGCCAGGCCGCGGGTGGCGATCCAGGACAGGGCGCCGGCGATGATGGCGCCGGAGAGGGTGCAGAACAGGATGTAGGCCAGCTTGTCGCCGGCTTCATAGGTGACGTTCCAGCCCCACGGCATAAAGGAGTCGTTGAGGCCGCAGAAGAGCCCGGCGGCGGCACCGGCCAGCAGCGCGGCGATGAGGTTGAACTTCTGGTGCAGGAACGACTTGAACTTGAAGTTGCCGTAGACGAGCAGGAAGAACACCAGTTCGGCGCCCAGGCCCTGCAGGAGTCCGGAGATCAGCACCGTGGCGCCGTACTGCGATCCCATGATGAGCTCGCCCGTGGCGGCCACGGTTTCGCAGAAGATGGCAGCGCCCGGTTTGCGGATAATGAGCATGCCGAGTACAGCCGGGATCATCCAGCCACCGGCGATCAGGCCGGTCAGCGGCGGGTAGACGGCGTTCATGGGGGCGGAGACAATTCCGGCGCCCTGGGACCAGGCCCAGAAGATCACGCCGCCGGTGATGGCGATGAGGGCGGCCACCACGATGTCCACCACACGCCAGGTGTTGCCGGTCTTCTTGATTGTTGCAGTTGTCATAATGGTCCTCCTGAGGAACAGGAGGGGAAAGTGCACCCCGGCGCGCGGCATCGGCCGCCCTGCCGGACACTTCGAGAACTCGACTCCCTTGCGCCGGTACTAACCGGATCAGGTTCGAGGGTCTGCGGCTGTCCGCACTCTCAGCGCCCACCTGCGGTTCCCTGGCAAAGCCAGTGATGCCCGACGGCGGCGCTCCCCTGTCGTAAATAAATCTGCCCTTGTGGGCGTGGTCCAGTTTACACCGCGGGCGGGGTAGATTGTGGGCCATGACTGCCGAATCCTCCCCTGTGACAGTGTTTGATCCCGACTCCGCCGTTAGCCAGCCGGAAGGATCGCTCGAGGCGCTGATTTCCCGGATCGAGGCCGAGATCAGTGAGCTGCAGTTCCCGCGATTCACCAGGGACGATTCCCTCAACCTCGGACTGCTCCTGGTGGAACTGGGCAAGGGCCGGCGGTTGCCCATCGCCATCGATATCACCAAGGGCGAACAGGTCCTTTTCCACGTGGCCCTGGACGGGGCCACACCCGACAACGAACATTGGATCCGGGCGAAGCAGCGCACGGCCGCCCGCTATGAGGTCCCGTCCCTGCTGGTGGGGCTCCGCGGACGGCGGCACGGCGGCCGGATCGAGGACCAGGGCTGGTTCGACGAGTCCCGGTACGCCGCGCACGGCGGCTCCTTCCCGCTGTATGTGGCCGGTGTGGGCGCGGTGGCCACCGTCACGGTGTCCGGGTTGCCCCAGCAGCAGGACCACGACCTGGTGGTCGAGGCTCTGCGGGAAATCCTTGCGTCGATGCAGCCGAAGTAGCCTCGGGGCAGTTCCGCACTCCTAATATTCCTCGCCAAATGACTCTTTGAGCAGGTCATTCATGTCAAACAGGTCTTCAAGGGGTGCCGTCGTTTCCCTCAACGGCTGGTCTGATCCGCCACCGCAGTTCTCTACCGACTTTGAGTACTGCTCCCGGCCGGAGTCCCGGACCATGATCCTTGAACCAGTGCCGCCCGCGCAGCCCGGTTTTGGTGTGCGCATGTTGTGGGTGCGCCGGGGCAGGGTTTCCGCCGACTCAAGGACCTTGGCCCATGTTTCAGCCGGCATCGCGGCTGTTTCCTGGCGAAGCACGTCCCCGTAGGAGTCAACAGTGATGCTGGCTTCCGTCTCCGAAGCTTTGATGACGTAGCTGCGGTGATAAGGGGGCGGGACGGAACTATCGCGGAAGCTGTACTCCACGGTGGTCTGCGCCGCGTCCAGGTCGAGGCTGGCGGGTTCTGCGCATCCCGTGGCAGCTCCAATGAAGATGGCAGCAACAACAATGAATGTCATACGGCGACGCATGAATCCCCCTTCGGTGGCCGTGCCATCAGCTTAGCGTCCGGCACACGGGGGCTGAGCCCTGCCATGGCTTTGCGGGTATGGCGCACTCCCTCCATTTCCAATGTATCGCCCGGGGTGGGGCTTGCCGCAAGGCCTGGTCGGGGCAGGATAATCGCAGAGGCTTCGACAAGGAGAACGGGAGTACGGCTATGAGTGAGCATGAGGTCCTGATCGTGGGCGGGGGCCCGACGGGGTTGATGCTGGCAGGGGAGCTGGCGTTGGCTGGAGTTGATGCGGCCATTGTGGAACGGCGCTCCAGCCAGTACCTTGCGGGGGCACGGGCGGGCGGCCTACACGCCCGGACCATCGAAGTCCTGGATCAGCGTGGCATCGCCGAACGGTTCATCTCCGCGGGGCAAGTGGCCCAGGTGGCCGGGTTCGCGGCTACGCGGCTGGATATCAGCGATTTTCCCACCCGCCATCCCTACGGACTTGGCCTGTGGCAGAACCATATCGAACGCCTGCTGGCAGCCTGGGTGGAGGAGCTGGCTGTGACCGTGTACCGCGGCGAAGAGGTGACAGGCCTCGCGCAGGATGACTCCGGCGTCGACCTCCACCTCGCAGACGGCCGGATCCGGCGCGGAAACTATGTGGTGGGGTGCGACGGCGGCCGGAGCCTGGTCCGTAAAGCGGCCGGCATCGATTTCCCGGGCTGGGATCCAACCACCAGCGCCCTCATTGCCGAGGTGGAGATGACCGGAAAGCCGGAGTTCGGCGTCCACCAGAATGCTTTTGGCATCCACTCCTTTGGCCGGCGGGAGTACGAAATCGTGGACGGCAAAGTTGTCTACCCGGACACCGGACCGGTGGGAGTCATGGTGACAGAGGAACACGTGGGCCCGGCAACGGAACCAAAACTGGCGGATCTCAAAACGGCGCTGAAAGCCGCCTGCGGCACCGATTACGGGGCCCACAGCCCGATCTGGATTTCCCGGTTCACAGACATGACCCGGCAGGCCGCTGCCTACCGCGCCGGGCGGGTCCTGCTGGCCGGCGATGCCGCGCACGTGCATGCACCCGACGGCGGACAGGGCCTTAATCTCGGGGTACAGGACGCGGTGAATCTCGGGTGGAAGCTGGGACTGGTGGTCAAGGGGCGGGCGCCAGAAACGCTCCTGGACACCTACCACGCAGAGCGCCACCCCGTGGCTGCCCGGGTGCTGCGCAACACCATGGCCCAGACCGCGCTCCGCCGCCCGGACCCGCGGATCAAGGCAGCAGGCGAGGTTATTTCTGAGCTCCTCGCAATGGAGGAGCCTCGCAAGCGGTTCGCCGGGATGCAGTCCGGCCTGGACGTCCATTACAGCCTCGGCGAGGGACATGCGCTTCTAGGACGTCGGATCCCGGACGTCGACCTTTCCACTCAGGATGGGCCACTGACGGTCTATTCGCTGCTGCACGACGCGCGGCCTCTGTTGCTGAATCTCGGTGTGCCGGGCGCCTTTGACACTGTCCCCCGGCCGGATTGGCTGAAGTTGGTTGATGCCCGGTACAACGGCTCCTGGGAGCTGCCGGTGCTCGGGGAGATCCCTGCCCCGTCGGCCGTTCTGATCCGGCCGGACGGGCACGTGGCCTGGGTGGGTAACGGAACAGAATCTGGCCTTGGGGATGCAACGGCCAGATGGTTCGGGACGGCTGGGGAAAGGGGTTTTGGTCCGCACGGTGACCAACGCCATCAATAGCCGGCTGGGCACCACTTTTCGGTGTTTGTCAGACCCCTCCCCCATACTCTCCAGAGCGTTGTTTACGCCGTTTCCTATGGTTGATGTCCGTTTACCTCCCAAGGCCTTGGGGTCACCTGTCCGCGCGGTAAAACCGCAGGTCACGGGGAGGACGCATTGGAAACTAATACGAATATATGTTCTAGGATTCCTTTATGGGATCCTGAGCAACCGGGAATTGGGAGAGTACGTAAGCCGTGACAGTTACAGCTGATGAAACAGCCGTGGACACCGCCGTTGATGTCAGGTTCAACCTTGCAGGCGAGCCTCTGGCCGTGCGGTACCAAGGCAATATCTGGCCGGTAGGAGGCGAACCCGTGCAGTGGTTTGGCGGCAGCGACGGTCTCGAGGAGATCGAGTACTGGCGTGTCCAGGTGCGCCTGGGATCAACCTCTGCCGTCCGCATTTTCACCCTGCGCCGCGAACACCCTTCCAGGCAGTGGTTCCTGGAGTCCACAGCCGAGGGCTGTTAGGCGGAGTGCGATCCAACTGGCCGCCGATTAGCAGCCAGACATGGGCCGCAATCAGAACGGAATTCACGCTGCCCTCCTTGGAACAGGTCCAGCGCCGGCTCTCTGAGCTTATGGAGGACCCTGAACCAGTGATGCAGCAGGTGGTCCGCGTCTTCATCGGGGAGGGTACCTACTGCCCGGGATTCCAGTTCCTCGCCGGCGGCCTTGTCCACCCCACCGTCCTGGACCTTTTTCAGCGGGCCATGGCCCTAAAGATTCCGCACAACCACTTCACGGCCTGGATGGTCTCCCCTTCGGCCGTCCTCTCAGGCGCCCGCCCCGTTGATCTTCTGGAGGGCGGGTCCGCGGCCTTGTTCAAGGCACTGGAAGCGCTCGGCCGGAAATAGGCGCAACGTTCGCTATGTCACGGCGAAAGCGCGATGGCCAAATCTACCGTTTATCGATAGACTTTCATTGTTACTCGATACTGAAGGAGATTCCGATGGGAAAACTGACCATCCTTGCGCTGCGCATAGTCCTCGCCCTGGCGCTCGCCGGCTCGCTGTTCGTGCAGGTGAGGATGGTGCCGCTGCTGGCGGTTGACCTGGAGGAGGCCGGAGCGGACTTGGTCGGCGTTCGGATTCCACTCCTCGCCATTGTGGTCCTGGGCATCATGACCGTACAGGTCACCCTTGTCTGCGTGTGGCGCCTGCTGACCATGGTGCGGCGGGGAACAGTGTTCTCCCATGGTGCCTTCCGGTACGTGGACATCATTTTTGCTGCCGTCGCGGCGGCATCCGTCCTGGTGTTCGGGATTGCCGTCCTTCTCGCGCCGGGGGACGCGGCGCCGGGCATCGTTCTGCTGATCTGCGGGGCGTCCCTGCTGATTGCGGGTGCGGCACTCATCGTCCTGGTACTTCGGACGCTGCTCGCCCAGGCGGTGGCCCGGGATGTGGAGGCGCAGCACCTGCGGACAGAGCTGGACGAGGTCATCTGATGCCCATCATCGTGGATATTGATGTGATGCTCGCTAAACGCAAAATGCCTGTTGGTGTGCTCGCGGAACGGGTCGGGATCACGCCCGCCAACCTGGCTGTGCTCAAGAACGGCCGGGCCAAGGCGGTGCGCTTCACAACCCTGGAGGCACTGTGCGAGGTACTCTCCTGCCAGCCCGGAGACCTGCTCCGTTGGGAGCCCGATAACCAGCAACAGCTGGAAGACCGGCTTGTCAGCGGGCAATGACCCTGCATTCAACGGAACCACCCTGAAGACCCACGACGGCGGCAACCGCCCGGGCGATTTTCGCGCCTCCCTGGGAGGACGGTTCGATAGGGTTTGCGTAGTCGCCCTCCTCGTTGCAGATCAGCCGCAGGTCTATCAGCGACATTCCCCGAGAGAATGCCGTGCGGCTGATGCAGTCGTTGAAAAACGCCAAGGCGGTCTTGATGATGCGGTGCTGTGGAGTGGAGGCGGGAGTGTCATAGATGGTGCAGAGCGCAGCGGGGATTCCAGTGGCTGAGACGGCTTCAGCCATCAGGTCGTAGTCCGCGGCAAACCGCTCTTGGGCGCTGCTGAAAAGGCTCAGGGCTTCTGCGACGGAGCTGGCCGGCGATTCGAGCAGGTAGGCAAAGCCCAGTGCATCGTTGCCGCCGACGCTGACCACCAGATGGGTGGCATTGCGGGGCAGGGAACTGAGCTGTCGCAGGACTCCGGAAATCACATCCCCGTCCACCGCCAGCAGGGTGGCTTTCCAGCCGGGAGGAAATTCAGCCCGGACCTGCGTGAGGACGTCGGGACCGCCGTCGACGTATGCCTTGTTGTCCAGGATGGAGTCACCCAGCAGAACGACGTGTCCGGCCGAAGCCTGAGGATTCCCAGCAGCCATTTTTTGATCGCCTGTCTTTCAGCGGCACCATTGCCGGAACGGGTTTTTCCCAAGATAACCTGACAATCAGCCTGTTTCACTGCTTGGCCATACCCATGCTGAGAGCGAACCGCCGCGTGATCCAGGAGCCTCCCGGTCAGCTGACGCTAGGCTAGGGGCAGTCCCTTTTCCGCCCGCAAGGAGTCTCCAGAATGAACCTCTTCATCAAGCTGATTGGCACCGCCGTTAGCCTCGGCGCCGGATTTGTCGGCACCAAGGTGGTCAACGCCGTATGGGAAAAGTCCACAGGCAGGAAGGCACCCACGGGCAGGCACGAAGATACTCCTACCAGCCTTCGCTCCGCCCTGACGTTTGCGCTCATCTCCGCTTCGGTCAGCACCATCATCCAGGTGCTCGCCAACCGAGGCACCCAGCGCGCCATCACCCGTTTCGCGAAGAGCAAGGACATCGTCTAACAGCCCTCCACCCCCTGGAGTTTTTGTCCATTTGCGGCGACTTCGCCAGTCGTGAACCCGCCGTAAATGGACAATAACTCCTAGTCCCGGGGGGCGTCGTCGGAAGCGTCCTCGTGGGCGGCTTTGGCGGCGGCTCGCTGCACCACAGCCTCCAGTTCATCCGAACTGAGCAGTTCCCTGTGCAGGTGCTTGGTGCGGTACCCGGCGCGTCCCACCATATGCGCGGACACCGGCACGGTCAGCAGCTGGAAAATCCACGCCACCAGCAGGACGGGCCACACCCACCACGTCCGCAGCTGCAGCCCGATGGCCGCCAGCAGCAGGAACAGGCCCAGCACCTGCGGTTTGGTGGCCGCGTGCATCCTGCTCATCAGGTCCGGGAAGCGCAAGAGCCCGACGGCGGCGGCCAGGGACATCAGTGCGCCCACCACCATAAACACCGCGGAAACTGCGTCGATAATGCTATCCAGCATGCTGGGGTCAGGAGTCATGGGGCTGCTCCCTCCGGTCCGCCACGAACCGGGCAACGGTCACCGAGCCGATGAAGCCGATGATGGACAGGGCCACCAACAGCATGAGGTTGTTCAGGTGCCGGTTCACCGCCATGTCAATGCACAGCGCTGCCCCGATGATGGCAAGCAGGACGTCGGACGCCAGCACCCGGTCCAGGAGCGACGGGCCGCGGGCGATCCTGATGATGGCGCCGGCCGCGGCCAGCGAAAGGATAACTGCCGTGACGGCCAGGACGGTCTGCATCATGCTGCCTCCAGCCGGACGGCGTCGAGTTCTTCCCTGGTTCCCATGACGCGGATCAGCCCCGCCTCGATGGCCCGCACTTCGCGGCGCAGGTTCTCCACATCCTCGGCGTTTTTCACGTTGAGCCCGTGGATGTACAAAGTTGACGTTGAACGGTCCACCTCCACCACCAGCGACCCCGGGATGAGGGAGATCACGTGTCCCGTGGCAGTCATCATCAGGTCCTGGTGGCTGCGCAACGGGACGGCCACCACGGCGTTGGTGACGTTGGGCCCGCGGACCACGGCCAGGTACATGACCTGGAAGCTTGCTGCCACTACTTTGCCAAGGAAAGCCAGGGCGAACGGAATGGCGTAGAGGAGATTAAAGCGGCCGCTGAGTTCAACGGGCGGCAGGTAGAACATCCGTGCCACCACCACCGCCAACAAGGCGCCGAAGAGGAGATTGCCCGGGCTGAAGTCCTGCCAAAGGGCACCCCAGACAACAACAAGCCAGACAAGGAGCGGCAGCTCCTGGCGCAGTGAGACCCGGCGCCTGCTCATTTGGCACCCCCGGGGCCCAGGACAAGAGGCACCGGAGCGTTATCGCCCAGCACCGCCTGGATATAGGAGGACCGGTCCAGCATGTCCTCTGCCGCCTGGTCCGAGACTTTGAACAGCGGGCCTGCGAAGACGGTCAGCGCAACGCCCAGCAGGACCAGGCCAAGAGTGGAGCCCACCATGGTGCGTGGCAGCAGCGTGACGTTGTTGCGGCCGGCGCGGCGTCCTGTGTCGGAGTCCTCGGGGGCGGCCAGGAGCACCGGGTCCGGATGCTCCGCATCGGAGGGCTTCCGCCAGAACGCACGGTTCCAGACCCTGGCCACGGCCAGGAGGGTCAGGAGGCTGGTGACCACACCGCCAATGACCAGGGTGAAGGCCAGGGGTGTTCCCAGCTCAATACCGGCCTGCATCAGCCCCACCTTGCCCAGGAATCCGGAGAACGGAGGGATGCCTGCCAGGTTCATGGCGGGCACAAAGAACAGGAGCGCCAGCAACGGAGACAGCTTGGCGAGTCCGGCCAGCCGGTCCACCGAGGAACTTCCACCGCGGCGTTCGATCAGCCCTGTGACCAGGAACAGGCTGGTCTGGATGGTGATGTGGTGGGCCACGTAGAAGACGGCCGCGCCGAGGCCTGCCACCGAGGACATCGCCAGGCCAAACACCATGTAGCCGATGTGGCTGACCAGGGTGAAGGACAGCAGACGTTTGATGTCACTCTGGGCCAGGGCACCAAGAATTCCCACAATCATGGTCAGCAGCGCGGCCACCATCAGCGGAGTGTTGAGCGTGTCCCCGGGAAAGAGCAGCGTCTCGGTCCGGACCATCGCATAGACGCCCACTTTTGTCAGCAGGCCGGCGAACACCGCCGTGACGGGCGCGGGGGCCGTCGGGTACGAGTCAGGAAGCCAGAAGGACAGCGGGAACACTGCCGCCTTGATCCCGAAAGCCACCAGGAGCATCACGTGCAGCAGCGTTTGGGTCCCCTGGTCCAGCTGCGCGAGCTTGATGGCGAGGTCCGCCATGTTCACCGTTCCCGTGGCCCCGTAGACCATCGCGATGGAGATCAGGAACAGGACCGAGGACACCACGGACACCACCACGTACGTCACGCCGGCCCTGATCCGGGGCCCGGTGCCGCCCAGGGTCATCAGGACGTAGCTTGCCGTCAGCAGGATCTCGAAGCCCACGTAAAGGTTGAAGAGGTCCCCCGACAGGAACGCGTTGGAGACGCCGGCCACCAGGATCAGGTACGTGGGGTGGAAGATCGAGACGGGCGCGTCCTGGTCGCCGTCGGCCATGCCCTGGCCTGTGGCGTACACCAGCACCGCCAGGCTCACGGCGGAGGAAACCACCAGCATCAGCGAGGAGAACTGGTCCACCACCATCACGATGCCCCAGGGCGGCAGCCAGCCGCCGATGTTCACGGCCGCGGTTCCGCCCTCCCAGACAGAAGCCAGCAGGATGCACTCCAGCAGCAGCGTGATGGACAGCAGCGAGATGCTCACAGTCCGCTGTGCCCGGGAGTGCCGGATTAAAAGAAAGGTCAGGGCGGCACCCAGGATGGGAAGGACGACGGCGAGCGGGGCAAAGCTTGCGATGTTCACTTCACACCTCCTTGGGGGCCGGGGGTGACATTTTGGGATCCGGGCTGTTCTTCCGCTGCGGCGTCGGTGGCGGTGATCTGTGTTCCGCCGGCCTGGATGGTTGGCTCGGCACCGTCAGTGGCGTGGTCCGAGACAGAACGTCCGTCGCTGCCGAGCATAGTGAGCGGGAATTCTGAGGTCTCCACCGGGATCTCGGCGTCGTCCTCGGCGTCGAAGCTGGGGGTTTCCGCCACGCGGAGGTCCTCGACGTCGAACTGGATTTCGTCCTGCCGTGCAAGTACCCAGGTGCGGTAGATGATGCCGAGCATAAAGGCCGTCACGGCGAACGAGATGACGATCGAGGTCAGAATCAGTGCCTGGGGAAGGGGGTCGTTGTAGTCCTGGGCAGGGGTGTCCTTGTTGTACAGCGGCGCCAGCCCTGCGTACCCGCCGGTGGCAAGGATCAGCAGGTTGGTGGCGTTGGCCAGAAGCATCAGTCCCAGCAGCACCCGGGTGAGGCTGCGTTCCAGGATCAGGTAGATGCCGCAGGCATACAGGGCGCCCATGACGATGAGCAGGGTCAGGTTAACGCTCATGCCTTACCCTTCCCGGCTGTTCCCGCGGCGACATCCACCGGTTCCCCGTCCTCGGCAGGCGCCGCCGCCTGCTCTTCGAAGTGTTCATCGATCTCGGCGCCCAGGCTGCGCAGCACGTCCAGCACCAGTCCAATCACCACGATGTAAACGCCAATGTCGAAGATGGTGGAGGTGACGAATTTGATGTCACCGAACACCGGCAGCCACAGCTCGATAATTGCCGTCTGGAACGCCTGGCCACCCAGCAATAGGGGCACGACGCCGGACGCGGCGGCCGTCGCGAGCCCGATCCCCAGAAGCGTCCCTGCGCTGATGGGGGTAGCCTCGCGCAGCTCGAAGCGGCCACCGGCAAGATAGCGGATGGTGAGCGCAAGGCCCGCAGTAAGGCCCCCGGCGAAACCGCCACCCGGGAAGTTGTGGCCCGCCAGAAGGAGGTAGAGCGAGAAAATGATCATGGAGTGGAAGATCAGCCGGGTTACCACTTCAAAGATGATGGACCGACGCTCCGGTGCCAGCGTCCGCCCTGCCACGATCCAGGCATCCCGGGTGGACGCGGCAAACTTCCGGCTGATGGCCAGCGCCGCAGCGTCGCGTGATCCGGGATCCACTCCCGTGCGGCGGCCCACGGAGCCCGCCGCCACGGTGGAAGAGATCCGGATGCCGTCGCCGCGGCCGCGGACAAAAATGAGGCTGGCCACCCCGGTGGCGGCCAGGGCAAGGACGGAAATCTCACCGAAGGTGTCCCAAACGCGGATATCGACAAGGGTCACGTTGACGATGTTCAGCCCGCCGCCGCCCTCGTAGGCCAGCCGCGGAAATTCCAGGGATACGGGGGTGGCCACCCGCGCGCCCATGGCGTAGATGGCGGCGAAAACCATGGTGGTTCCGAATGCGAGCCCGATGATGACACGCACCACGCGGTATTTGCCGCCGGTCCGGTCCCTCAGCTCGGCCGGAAGGCTGCGCATGGCGAGCACAAACGCCACCAGGATGATGGTTTCCACCAGCATCTGGGTGAGCGCCAGGTCCGGCGCGCCCTGGAGCGCGAACATCAGCGCAATCCCGTAGCCGGTCACCGAAACCATCAGCACTGCCAGGAAGCGTTTGTTGGCCTTCACCGCTGCCAGGGCGCCGATCACGATGCCCGCGCCTGCCACGATTTGCAGGGGCGAGTTGGGGTCAATGAAGTACAGGCCCTCCGGAAGCGGCTTGTTGGCCAGGACCAGTGCTGTCATCGGAAGCGCAAAAGCCACAGTGAGGATGACGGCCAGATAAAAGTAGAGCGAACCACGCTGGGTGCGCCCGGTGATCCAGACGGCCACGTCATCGAGTGCCCCGACGGTGTGCTGGTAGGCACGGTCACCGTCTATCCAGCCGGGGACAAAGGACTGGGCCCGTGCCACCAGGTCCCGGCCGTAGTACATGGCCAGACCCAGGACAAACGTGACAGCCGTGAGCCCCAGGGCAGGAGTAAAGCCATGCCACAGCGCCAGGTGACCTGCCTCCGCGGCCGGTATGCCGGCGTCGGGCGTGGCCGTGGCGAACAGCGCGGCGTAGGGCTGGATCCAGCCATCGACGGGCGCCGGCCAGACACCGTAAGCGATGGTGAGGAGGCTGAGCAGGGCAGGCGCCGCTATGAAAGAAGGCCGGATGGCCTTGAACGGTGTCGGCTCGACGCCCGGTTTGGTGGCGAACGCACCCCACATAAAGCGGGCGCTGTAAGCGAACGTGAGGACCGAGCCCAGCACAATTCCGGCCAGCACCAGCATCCCCCACGGGTCCCCGCCGCCTGCATGGTGAACGAAGGCCTCAAGCACCGATTCCTTGGCCACGAACCCTGCCAGCAGCGGGACTCCGGCCATAGACGCGGCGCCGATTCCAGCGACGATGCCCAGGGCCCGAGAGGAGCTGAACACGCCCGAGAGTTTGCGTACATCGCGGGTGCCGGACTGGTGGTCGATGATCCCCACCACCAGGAACAGGGTGGCCTTGAACAGCCCATGGGCCAGCAGCATCGCGAGGCCGGCCAGCGCGGCGTCGGGGGTGCCCAGCCCCACCACCATGGTGAGGAATCCCAACTGGCTGACGGTGCCGTAAGCAAGGATGAGCTTGATGTCGGTCTGGCGGAGCGCACGGTATCCCCCCACCAGCATGGTGGCCAGGCCCAGTCCCAGCACGATTGGCGGCCAATACGCGGTCTCGGCAAACCCGGGGGCAAGCCGGGCCACCAGGTAGACGCCCGCTTTCACCATGGCAGCCGCGTGCAGGTAGGCGCTCACCGGCGTGGGGGCGGCCATGGCGCCCGGCAGCCAGAAATGGAACGGCACCAGGGCCGATTTGGTGATGGCACCCACCAGGATCAGTACGACGGCGGCCGCCACCGCCGCGCTGGAAGGCCCGGAAACCAGGGCGGGGGCCTGCTCCAGGATGGCGGAGATCCGGTAGGTTCCAGCGCTGAAGCCCAGCATGATCAGGCCCACCAGCATGGCCAGCCCGCCCGCCGTCGTCACCATCAGCGCCTGCAGCGCCGAGCGCCGCGCCGCAAGCCTGGTGCGGGCGAAGCCGATCAGCAGGTACGACAGGATGGTGGTGAGTTCCCAGAAGATAAACATCAGCAGCAGATCGTCCGCCACCACCAGCCCAAACATGGCGCCCGCGAATGCCAGGAGCTGCGCGCCGAAACCGCCCAGGTCCTGGTCCTTCTTCTTGAAATACCTCGCACAGTAAACAAGGACCAGGGCGCCAACGCCCAGCACCAGCAACGACATCACCCAGGCAAGGGCATCCATCCGGAACGCGAATTCAAGCTTGAGCCCTGGAATCCATGGGAAGACTTCGGCGACCGCCCCGGCACCCGATGACCCGGCACCTGAGTAAACAGCACCGTGCTGGAACAGCAGCCAGACGAACGATAAGCCCGGCACAGCCGCCAGTGCGTAAAAGGCGTTCCGGCCCCACCGCCTGAAGAGGAAGGGCGTCACAGCAGCCACCGTGAAATGCACGGCAAGAACTGTGATCACTGGTATCTCCGCAACGTCAGGCATTCGATTATCAAAAGTCAGGGCAGGCGGTCATGGGTGAGGGCGGCATCGGTAAGATTCGGTGCCCACAGTTTATCAAGACGCACCTGGCAGTTTTTCCCGCGGCCGCCGCTGCCGGCATCCCAAAGCCGGGTGTCCGGGATATCCTCCGCCTGATGTTCGCCACGGGCGGATACGATTCAGCCTATGAACAGCGCCAGCGCTCCCGAGGCCATGCAGCCGCCATCGGAACTCGAGTCCGGGAACCACGCCACAGGCAAGGGCCGCGTGCTCGCCTGGGCATCGTGGGACTGGGGATCTGCTGCCTTCAACGCTGTGATGACCACCTTCGTTTTCACTGTGTATCTGACGTCGAATGCGTTCGGCGGCGAAGACCGGGCCTCGGCTGTTCTTGGCGGCGCGCTGGCTGTGGCCGGAGTTGCCATCGCCCTTCTGGCTCCTGTTACTGGGCAGCGTTCTGACATCGGCGGACGCCGGAAGCTGTGGCTGGGGGTCAACACTGCCGCCGTCGCGATTCTGACCGCGCTGTGCTTCTTTGTGTTTCCCCGGCCGGAGTTCCTGCTGCTGGGCGTTTCACTCATCGCGCTAGGCAACGTGTTCTTCGAGTTCGCAGGCGTGAACTACAACGCCATGCTGGCGCAGATCTCCACCCCGAAGAACATTGGCAAGGTCAGCGGATTCGGCTGGGGCATGGGGTACCTGGGTGGCATCGTGGCGCTGCTCATCGTCCTGCAGCTGTTCGTCCAGCCCAGCTTCGACTGGTTCGGTGCCTCCACGGAGAACAGCCTGAACATCCGGCTGGTGGCGGTCTTCTCCGCACTCTGGTTCTTCATCTTCGCCCTGCCTGTCCTTTTCGCGGTTCCCGAACTGCCGCGGCCCAAACAGGCCAAGCCGCTGGGATTCATCGCTTCCTACCGCCTGCTCTTCCGCCGGATCAAGGCCATTTACGCCACGAGCCCGCACACCATCTACTTCCTGCTCGCCAGCGCCGTGTTTCGCGACGGGCTGGCAGCAGTCTTCACCTTCGGCGGAATCATCGCTGCGGGGACATTCGGCTTTGAACTGCCCCAGGTCATCTTTTTCGCGATCTTCGGCAACGTTGTGGCCGCCATCGGAGCAGTCATTGGCGGGTTCCTGGATGACCGGGCAGGGCCCAAAGCTGTCATCGTCGGCTCGCTGGTGGGACTCCTCATCGCAGGCACCATGATCCTGGTCCTGGGTAACGGCGACTACGTGTTCTTTGGCCTGGCCTGGGCCGGCAGCACCACGTTCTGGGTGTTCGGGCTGTTCCTGTGCCTCTTCGTGGGCCCTGCGCAGTCCTCGTCCCGGGCCTATCTGGCCCGGCTGGCTCCGCACGGCGAGTCGGGCGAACTCTTTGGCCTGTATGCCACCACCGGGCGTGCCGTCAGCTTCCTCGCCCCCGCCCTGTTCACCCTCTGCATCGCAGTGGCCACGCCCCTGGTGGCCCCCGGCGAGGCGCAGCGGTGGGGAATCCTGGGCATCATGGTGGTTCTCCTTGCAGGGCTTCTGGTCCTGCTGCCGGTGAAGTCTCCGGACAAAGCCCCTATCGCAGTGGTCCCCGCAGCCTAGCGCGAACGAACACTTAAGCCCCCGCTGAGACCTGCCGCCCGCCTGCCCCGCGGCGCCGCCATAAATGCCGGCCGGCGGACTAGGCTTAGTGTATGAACGTGGACGAGACGGACCTCCCCGGCCTGGGCCGGCGGAAGGATTTCATGACGGCTTCCGGCCGCCGTATCGGCGTGGTGGAATTCCGGGAAGGCCAGACGGAACTCATTGTTTCCACCTGGGACGATCCCGATACCTGCCAGGCGTCAATCCCCCTGACCGGAGATGAGGCAGCCACCCTGGGCAACCTCCTGGGCGGGCAGCACCTTGTCTTGAAACTGACAGAGGAACACAAGGACGTCCCTGGCATCGTGACCCGCCAGTTCTCCATTGCACCGGACTCCCCGTTCCAAAACCAGCCCATGGGAAAGGCGTGTATCCGGACGCGCTGCGGGGTCTCGATAGTGGCGATCATGCGCGAAGGCGAGGTGCTCCCGTCGCCGGGGCCCGACGTCGTACTTCATTCGGGTGACCTGCTCGTCGCAGTAGGTACGCAAGAAGGCCTGGACCAAGCAGCCGATATCCTGCGCAACGGCTGAGCGCTATGGACCCGCTGGCCCTGACCCTCATTGAACTGGGGGCCGTTGTGTTCTGCCTTGGCCTGTTGGCCAGGCTGGCCGGACGGATCGGAATGTCCCCTATCCCCCTCTACCTCGTGGGCGGCCTCGCCTTCGGCGCCGGGGGAATTGTTGAGCTCGAAGGAATGAAGGAGTTCTCGCACCTTTCGGGCGAGATCGGCGTGATTCTGCTGCTGCTTATGCTGGGCTTGGAATATACGGCAGCGGAATTGTTTACAGGCCTCCGACGTTCGTGGCAGGCCGGTGTTCTGGACCTCGTACTGAATTTCGCACCCGGGGCAGGACTCGCTCTGCTATTGGGCTGGGGCGTGGTGGGGGCAATGGTGATGGGCGGCGTCACGTATATTTCCTCCTCCGGGATCGCCGCGAAGGTCATCACGGACCTGGGCCGGATCGGTAACCGCGAAACGCCGGTGGTGCTGTCCATCCTGGTGTTCGAAGACCTGGCCATGGCGGTCTACCTCCCCATTCTCACGGCCACGCTGGCCGGGGTGAGTTTTTGGGGCGGGCTGACCACGGTGGGCATCTCCCTGGCGGTGGTCACGGTGGTTCTGATGGTGGCACTGCGGCACAGTCACCGGGTCTCCCAGGCGGTGCACAGTGAGAACTCAGAGGTGTTTCTGCTCAACCTCCTGGGTTTGGCGCTGCTGGTTGCCGGGCTTGCCTCCGCCATGCAGGTTTCGGCGGCGGTGGGGGCGTTTATGCTCGGCATCGCCATTTCCGGGGCCACCGCGCACAGCGCCACCAGGATCCTTGAGCCGCTGCGGGACCTTTTCGCGGCCATCTTTTTTGTGGCATTCGGGCTGAATACAGATCCTAACTCCATCCCTCCCGTGCTCGGCTGGGCGCTGATCCTTGCTTTGGTCACGGCCATCACCAAGATGGTCACCGGAGTCTGGGCAGCCAAACGCGCAGGGATCGCCCGTCCCGGCCAGTACCGTGCCGGCGCCGCCCTCATTGCGCGCGGCGAATTCTCTATTGTCATTGCCGGGCTGGCTGTGGCGTCCGGGGTAGTCACTGGTGAACTGGCCGCCCTTGCCACTGCCTACGTGCTGCTTATGGCGATCATCGGTCCGCTGGCGGCCCGTTACGTGGAGCCCCTGGTCAGGCCGTTCCTCCGCCCGTTGCCCGTGCCTGCCCAGGCCTAACGGCGCACGCAAGCTACTCGCGCCTCTCCGAGCCTCGCACTTTCGCCGTCCCTTCCGTTCCGAACCTCGCCTTGACGCCCCCTGCCCGCAGCGAGGAGTGACATCTCGGCGGTAAGAGCGAGTGTCATGTCTCAGCACCTCGTGGACACTTCATGTCTCAGGAGATCGTGGGCAGTTGATGTCTCAGGACTTCGTTGACGATTGGGTGGCCATGAATCCGCGGGGTTTGTTGTTGCCGACGTAGTTCGTGAGTCTTGGCGGGCGCTGGTGGGTGATGATTTCTGTTCCGCGGGAGTCGAAGAACATGATGGTTTCGTCGTCGTAGAGGACGTGAACTTCCTGGCCGATGTATTCGTTGCCGAGCCTGAAGCGGGTGCCCACAACGGTTGCTTCCCCTCTGAGATTGGCGATTCGGCGGACACTGCGGCGCGCTGAGGCCGTGATGGCTTCCGGTGCCGGAGGCTGTGGCGGCTCGGCTTTCGCGGTCGCGTTCCAGGCCTCGATCGGAGTGGTCCCGGGAGCCAGAGCCTGGTGTTCGCGTTCGATGTTGTAATAGCGGTCGTACACGTCGATCTGGGCCTGGAGCACCTCCATCGTGGCAGCCGGAGGTCTCTTGTTCAGGAAGAGGTGCAGGGTCCGGTGGAAACGTTCGTTCTTCCCCTGTGTGGTGGGCTTGTACGGCTTGCCGGTGATCGGCTCGACACCGGGGGACTTCAGGTATTCCACCAGGGCGCCGGTCCGTCCCATCCGTGTGGGATTGAATGCTGCGCCGTTGTCGGACAGGAATTTCCGAGGGACTCCGTGGCGTGCGATGGCAGTTTTCACGACCCGGATGGCCGCTTCGGACGTCTCACCGCTGGCGACGAGGGAAGCCAGCGCCAGACGTGAGTGGTCATCGACAATCTGGAAGATTGCGACCTTCCTGCCGCTGGCCAGAAGCCACTCGGTCGAGTCAATCTGCCAGCACCCGTTGGGCTCCGGATAGACGAATCTGCGGTAGGCGCTGCGTGGCTTCTTCCGTGGCTCCGGGACCACCACCCCTGCCCTGGTGAAGATCCGGGCCAGGGTCGCGCGAGAGGGAGGTACGAACCCTTGACGGCGTAATTTCGCTGCCACACTCAAGGGTCCGTGGTCATAGCCGGACTGCTTCAGGATTTCCCTCGTCAACAGGACCAATTCAACCGTTCCGGGACCGACCTGAGACGGGCTCGTCCTGGGCTTGGTGGAGTCCGTTTCCATGGCCTTGATCGGCCCTGCATCCACGGCCGCGGCCCTGACCTTGTAGAACCAAGCCCTGGAAACCCCATGGGGCCGGCAGAACAGCGTCACCGCACCCCGCGGGGCGTCCTCGGGCCAAGTCGCCACCAAGTGCCGGATCTTGATATCCGGGTTGAATTTGCTCATAACGCGAGCAAACCTCGCCCCCGTGTCCACGAAGTCCTGAGACACACTGTCCACGATGTCCTGAGACAGAAGTGTCCATTAAGTCATGAGACTCCACAGGCGGTAAGCGGGAACCTAAGCGCCGGGATCTCACCCCTCGCGAACGAGAGAGCCGGGAGCCCTAAATCGAGGTGCGGTGGAAGTTCTGGTGGCTGCGGCTGGCGGTGGGTCCGCGCTGGCCCTGGTAGCGGTTGCCGTACTGGCCCGAGCCATAGGGGTGCTCGGCGGCCGAGGTCAGCCGGAAGAAGCACAGCTGGCCGATCTTCATTCCCGGCCACAGCTTGATAGGCAGGGTGGCCATGTTGGACAGCTCCAGCGTCACGTGGCCGGAGAAGCCGGGATCGATAAACCCGGCCGTGGAGTGAGTCAGCAGCCCCAGCCTGCCGAGCGAGGACTTTCCTTCGAGCCGGGCGGCGATGTCATCGGGCAGCGTGACTGTCTCGTAGGTGGAGCCCAGGACAAACTCACCGGGGTGCAGGATAAAGGGCTCGCCCGTTTCGACCTCCACCAGGCGGGTCAGTTCGGGCTGCTCTTCCGCGGGGTCGATGTGCGCGTACTTGTGGTTGTCGAAAAGCCGAAAGAACCGGTCGATCCGGACGTCCACCGACGACGGCTGGACCATCGCGGAATCGTACGGTTCAAGGACAATCCGTTGGGAGTCTATTTCGGCACGAATATCGCGGTCAGAGATCAGCACGCCTCCCAAAGTACCGCATGCGTTATCCACACTTATATTTTTTCGTTGTTGCTGTCGCCTAGTGGGGCTAATGTGGCCTCAGATACAGAGGCGCCGGATGGTCTCCCGGATGGCCCAACAGAGCTGGGGATGTTGTGAATAGATTTTTGGCGCCATCTCTTGTTGGTGCTCTCTGCGCACTCCTGCTGGTCTCCTCATCAGCGGTGCTGCCGTCCGCACCTTTACCGGCGGGTGACCCGGCAGGGGCGGCGGGCCAGTTGGGCGCCCCGCCCAAGCCCGGCATGAACGACGCCGGCGCCTCCCTTGCCGGGGACAGTTCAGTCGGGTCCGCACTCCCCCCGGCTGTGGAACCGGCCGTGGAACCTGCCGTGGCACCGGGCATTCGGCCCGCAGCGCCGGTAGAGGTTCCTGTAACGGGGACTGCAACGAAAGCACCCACCGGCCAGGCACCCACGGGGGAAACTGCACCGCTCCCTGCTTCTACCCAGGAGCCAGCCCCGGACGTTCCCTGGATCCCACCGCTCTGGGCGCCGGACGCTGAGCTCGCCTCACCAACGGCCCCGGCAACAGCTCCGGCGGCGCCTCCCGTGCCGGGAGCAGAGTCCGCCACAACTCCGCCGGGCGCTGAGGCACTGGTGCCTGACAACAACGCCGCGGCCATCCTCACAGTGTTCAACAGAATCAATGAATACCGGGCGTCCAGGGGCCTAGCGCCGGTGAAGTACCACGCCACGGTGGCCGGGATGGCCCAGGAATGGTCCGACAGCATTGCCTCACGCGAGGTCATTGAGCACCGTGCGAGTTTCTGGACCGACCCCCGTGCACTGAACCCGAACAACGGTGCCGGCGAGGTCATCGCCATCCGCACAGACCGTGACGCAGCTATGCTTGTGGAGTGGTGGAAGGGTTCCCCCGGCCACAACGCCATGCTGCTCGATCCTCGGTTCAATGTCATGGGCGCCGGGATTACCTACACTGACCGCACGTACAAAATCTGGGGTGTGGTGAACTTCTTCGGCTACACCACATTGCCGGCAGGCACCACCAACTCCCCCGGCGGCGCCCCGGCGCAACCTACTCTTCCCCCCACCGTCTGCGATCCTGCCGTCAAGCACATGCCGCCAACCTTGGACCTGGCCAGCGCCGCCATCAACAGCCCGGCGGACCTGATCTCGATCAACTCTTCGGGGCAACTCCTCAACCGGCCGGCCGCCGGGAACCGGGCCTTTGGAGCGGCCAAGGTCATTGGTTCCGGCTTCGGGACTGCCAAGGAAGTGTTCATTACAGACTGGGAGCGTGACGGCACCTATGACCTCCTCACTCAATGGCAGGACGGGCGGCTGACGCTGCATGCCGGAGTGGCCGGCGGAGGCTTCCAGGCTCCGGTGACACTAGGGCAGTCCGGCTGGGCACCGTTGACGCTGGCAGTCGGCGGCTGGTGCGCCAACAACCGTCTGCCGCAGGTCCTGGCCCTGGACGCCGAAGGAAATCTCTTCCTCTATCCAAACAGGGGCCTAGCCGATATGGCGGCCCGGACACTCATCGCCAGCGGGGTCGTGGCCAGGCGTCTGGCCATGGTGGACTACGACGCCGACGGCTTCCAGGACCTGCTGGCCCTGCGGACGGACGGTGCGGTCCAGCTCTATCGTGGTGGAGGGATACCGACTCCCAAAGCCGAGGGCCGTCCCACGGTGGCCACAGGCTGGCAGGATGTTACCGGGATGCGGCCCCTGAAGGATGCCACCGGCTTGAACTCCACAGGGGTGGCGCTGCGGCGGGCTAACGACGTTGTGCAGTACTGGGACCTCAGCACCGGAAGCCTCGCGGCGCCGTCGAACATCACCGGGAGCTGGACGGGGCAGCGGCTCGCGCAATAGCGGAATCCGCGCACCCTGAAAGCCTAGGCGGCGGCCTGGAGTTCCAGGACGTCCCTTAGGCGCTCCAGCTGGGTGACTTCTGCTTTCATGGTCCGCTGGATCATGGCACTCATCAGGCCCATGAGGCCTTTGGGCTGGAACTCCAGGGCGAACCTCACCCTGGTTCCCTCGGGTTCGGTGCTGAGGTAGTAACCGCCCGCGGGCCGGGCCTGTCCGCTGATGACCTGGAACTGAATCTCTGCGCCGGGGCGGGCCTGGGTGATCTCGAAGTCACTCGCCACAAGCCGTCCGGAGCGGCTGGAGATGGTCTGCTGGTAGACGGCGCCTTTGGTGCCGGCCGCCCCGGAGGCCAGGCTGATGGTGCGGATCCCCTCGCGCCACTGGGGCAGGTTCATTCCGTCAATCAGGTAGGTGTAAACGGCCATCGCGTCACGCCGGATGAAAACCTCGTGCTCTGCAAATGCCATGGGAATCCTTCGTTTGACGTCGGGCCAGCCGTTGTAGCCCGCTCCACCCCCCTGACGCCGCAGCTATCCGGTTCAGACTAGCCAGTGCTTTCGGGCCCGACCTAGCCACATGCCGGGACGTTATTGAAGAGTTACTGGATGACGCGG
Source organism: Arthrobacter sp. CDRTa11 (assembly GCF_026427775.1). Taxonomy (NCBI): domain Bacteria; kingdom Bacillati; phylum Actinomycetota; class Actinomycetes; order Micrococcales; family Micrococcaceae; genus Arthrobacter; species Arthrobacter sp. CDRTa11. The sequence goes on from NZ_CP044532.1 coordinate 4,832,807, forward strand.
CCCATGAAGCTGACGTCCATCCATGCGGACGCCGAACACCGGATACAGGGTTGGCTGATGCAGCCGTCCATGTGCGCTAAGCTAAGTTCTGCCCCGCGCAAATCGGGGCCACGCGGCTGTAGCTCAATGGTAGAGCGCTAGCTTCCCAAGCTTGATACGCGGGTTCGATTCCCGTCAGCCGCTCCAATGCTTCCTAGGATTTCCTCTCCTGCCTGACCCTCCGCTCCATTGCCTTTTTGAGCGCGGCTAGCCTGGCCTCCTCCTGTTTGCGGTAGCTGCCTTCCTTTGCCCCGGGCAGCAGGCGGCCCAGCCCCTTGGGCGTGTACTCAGCGCTCACCGTCATCCTGGTACTGTCCGCCACGGGATAAACCACGTACGAGCAGGTGATGGTTTCGTTCCGACCATCCAGCTTTTCCGTCCACGAACGCTCAGGGTCCAGATCCACGAACTCCGGCACGAGGTTCTCCTGCCCCGGGACTTCCGAGCGCGCCCCGGCGTCGACGCAGAAGGCGTAGACCGCGGCGCGGCTGCAGGGGATGAGAAGGGTGTTTTCAATGACGATGGATCCCATACTGCTGTTCCCGTACTTTTAGAAGGCCTGCCCCACACAGTGCCCAGAGCGCCATTTTCACACCGGAAACGGGGGTCGGCAAGAGACGCAGCCCCGCGCGAGCATGGAAACTCGCCCGGCCAGCCGAGTCGTTAGGTACCGCGGTGTATCGTTCGAAGTCAGGAACCCCTTCGGTTCCGCTACAGGAGCAATCATGGCTGACAAGTCCCCGCGTCAAGCAGCATCCAAAAAAGCCGGCAAGTCCATCAAGGAAAAGCGAGCAGACAAGAGGGCCGCAGCCGCGCCGGCCAGCTCCCTGGACATCACGTCGAAGGCCGCCAAAAAGAAGTGACCGGACAACAAAACCAACTGACCCTGGGCGTTCTGGCTTCGACCCGAAAACCGGACGAACGCCGCCTGCCCATCCATCCACTGCACTTTGAGCGGATCGCGCCCGAGTTGCGCCAGCGGATCATGGTGGAGCACGGTTACGGCGAGCGCTTCGGCGTCTCGGATGACCACATCTCCACCCTCGTGGGCAGCATGGTGAGCCGGGAAACCCTCGTGGCAGAGGCCGACGTCGTTCTCCTGCCCAAACCGCAGCCGGCGGACCTGGCGGAGCTGCGCGACGGCCAGGTCCTCTGGGGCTGGCCGCATTGCGTCCAGGACCGCGCCGTCACGCAGCTTGCCATCGACAAGAAGCTCACGCTGATTGCGTTTGAGGCCATGAACCATTGGGCCAGCGACGGCGGTTTTGGCCTCCATGTTTTCCACAAGAACAACGAGCTGGCGGGCTACTGCTCCGTCCTGCACGCCCTCGCGCTCACGGGTTCCACAGGCGACTACGGCCGGCGGCTCAATGCCGTGGTGATCGGTTTTGGCGCCACGGCCCGGGGCGCCGTCACGGCTTTGAACGCCCATGGCATCCACGATGTCCAGGTGCTGACCAACCGCGGAGTTGCCGCGGTGGGCGCGCCTATCCACTCGGTCAACATTGTGCAGTTTGATCACGACGACGAAGCCCCCTTCCTAAGCCAAGTCATCACCGAGCGGGGACGGGTTCCGCTGGCCCCCTTCCTGGCCGAGAGCGACATCGTGGTCAACTGCACGCTGCAGGACCCCAACAACCCGCTCACCTACCTTCGGACAGAGGACCTTGGCGCATTCAGCCCCGGAAGCCTGATCATTGACGTTTCCTGCGACGAGGGCATGGGTTTCAGCTGGGCACGCTCCACCACGTTCGCCGAACCCATGTTTACGGTGGGCGATCACATCGACTACTACGCCGTGGACCACAGCCCGTCCTACCTCTGGAACTCCTCCAGCTGGGAGATCAGCCAAGCGCTGCTGCCCTTCCTGGAGACCGTCACCGCCGGTCCCGAAGCATGGGACGGGAACGAAACCATTTCGCGCGCCATCGAAATACGCGACGGCGTGATCCTCAACAAGGACATTTTGGATTTCCAGCGACGCCAGGCGGAGTACCCACACCTGCCGGCGTAGCCCACCGGCAGCCGGGGCCCCCAACTAGGCCGCAGCAGGCCGGCTGACTATCTGCACCGGGTGGCGGCGGTCTTTCAGGTCCACCCGCAGCTTCAATGCGCCTTTCCGGGCAAGGACAACACCAACTGTGAGTGCCGCGAGCGCCGGCACACCGCCAGAAACGAGCAGCGCCACATGCGGGTCTGCATGTTCGGCGATCCAGCCCAGCATGGGACCGCCAATGGCCTGGCCGCCAATCAGCACCATGATGTACAGGCTCACGACGCGGCCGCGGATGCCCATGTTGGAGCTGATCTGGACCAGCTGGTTGGAGCCGGTCAGGAACATCAGGCACCAGAAGCCGGAGAGCACCATCACCACGCTGAACCACAGCATCGACGGGGCCAGGGCAGCCAGGCACAGCATCAGGCCGTACATGCCGGCGCAGAACACCACTGACCGGAGCCGAAGCTGCCGGCGGCGGGTGGAGGTAATGGCACCGCAGAGGGCACCCAGCGCCACCAGTGCATTCAGCAGGCCGTAGCCCCCGGCGCCGACGTCGAACACGTGGTCAGCGAAAGCTGCCAGCAGCACCGGCAGGCTCATGGCGAAGACGGCGATGAACCCTGCCATCAGCCACGGCCAGTAAATGGTTGGCTTGCTCAGCGCGTACTTCAGGCCTTCCCGGAGCATCCCTTTACGCTTTGGCGCCGGAGTGCTGACATACAGCTGGTCCTTCCGAAGGAGCAGCAGCATGGTCACGGTGGAGCAGCATGCCACGGCGTTCGCCGCGAAGGCCCAGCCTGCGCCGACGGCGGTGAGCAGGATTCCGGCCAGCGCAGGGCCGATCAGTCCACCCAGCTGGAACGTGGTGGAGTTGACGCTGATGGCGTTGCGTAGATACTTGGGGCCCACCAGCTCGTTCACGAAGACCTGCCGCGCGGGCTGGTCCAGCACCGTGACCAGGCCCAGCACCAGTGCGATGACATAGACGTGCCAGACCTCCACCACGCCGCTGAGGGCCAGGGCAGCGAGCGCAGCGGCCAGGACTGCGGCCATGCACTGGCACACGATCAGGATCTTTCGCTTGGCGAACCTGTCCGCCATCATCCCGGCCCACGGCCCCAGGAAAAGTGACGGCATGAACTGCAGGGCAACGGTGATGCCGACGGCGGTGACCGAGCCGGAGAGCTCAAGGACCATCCAGTCCTGCGCGATGCGCTGCATCCAGACAGCGATGACGGCCACGAAGTGCCCGATGGCGAAGATGCGGAAGTTCGGAACCCTCAGGGAGATGAACGTGTGCTTCCAGGGCAGGCGTTCGCTGACGACGGCGATGGGCTGGGTCTGGGCGGAAGCGGAGTCGATGATGGGCTGGCTGACTGTTGCCGACGACGGCGGTGGGGGTGCCACAGGGGTGTCCTCAAAGGAAGTGGGCGGGCTGGGATGCCCTTAACGCTAAGCTGGTCCAGCGTGATTATGCAGCCTTATGGCGCCTATAACTCGCATAGTGAAACGTAATGCCACTGCTTTGACGCCCAGCTCCAGACCCCTTCGCCGAACGGAGTCCACCGTGTTTGAACCCGCCCAGCTCCGCTCTTTCCTCGCCGTCGCAGAGACCCTGAGCTTCACCAAAGCAGCGGAACGGCTTGGCCTTGCCCAGCCAACCATCAGCCAGCACGTGCGGAAGTTGGAGGCGGCTGCCAAGCGCGTCCTGGTCACCCGGGATACCCGCGATGTGCGGCTCACGGACAATGGCGACGCCATGGCCGGCTTCGCCCGAAACATCCTCTCCGCCCATGACGCCGCGTCGCGGTACTTCTCCGGCTCAGCCATGCGCGGCCGCCTGCGCTTTGGCACCGCCGACGACCTTGCCATCACCGGGCTGCCCCGGATCCTGCGCGAGTTCCGGCAGATCTATCCGCAGATCAACCTGGAGCTGACGGTGGGCCAGAGCGATCAGCTCTACAAAAAACTCAACGCCGGCCAGCTGGATCTGGTGTTCGTGAAATGGGTGGCCGGGGCCAAGGACGGCACAGTTGTCCAGCACGATTCGTTCTCCTGGGTGGGGCTGGAGCAGACGTTGCTGGAGCCAGGCAGCCCGGTGCCCCTGATTGCCTACCCGTCCCCCAGCCTCAGCCGGAAGCTGGCCATCGACGCCTTGGAATCGCACGGCAGGACCTGGCGGATCACGTGCACCACCCGGCAGATCAGCGGTGTCCTGGCGGCAGTTCGTGCAGGCATTGGCGTTGCCGTCATGCCGTCGTCGCTGGTCCCGGAGGACCTGAAAATTATCACCCGCCGCTTCGACCTTCCGCCCGTAGGCGACGTCGACTTCACCCTGATCCGCAACCCGCTGGCCAACGCCGAGGTGATTGACGCCCTGACGCAGGCCATCGTTGGCCGGACCCTGAAAAAGTCCGCCTGAAACCGTGCTCCTCGGCGGGCCGGCCGCGGGGGTCAGCAAAACCATTGAACAAGAAGCCCGCATAATCTATGCTGGTTTTCCATGGTCAAGCAGAGGGCCGGTTCAACAACACGAGCACGCCCTCCGCCCATGGGCTGGCTGTGCTCGAGATAGGCAGCCAATGACGACAGCCAAGAACACCCAATTCCACACAGCACACGCACGCCCCCTCAACTCGGCGCGCCCGCTGACTACCCGCTATTCAAGCCTCGGCTCCGGCATCGCCGTTGAGTCCGAATATGTCGGCAAGCCCACCTGCGAAAAGTGCGGAACCGACGAATTTATCTACCTTGAGTCCTACGTCCCGCCTGTCTTCCGGCGCGACGGAGCAGTAAGGACACTCGGCGAGGTTGCCTACACGTGCACCCGCTGCGAAGACTTCTCCGCCCATAGCGTTCCCGCGTCGTGGACACCCCCAGGCTGGTACCTGGGCTAATTTCCACAGTTTCCTGAGCCCGGCGCATCCGGCGCGGGCCAGCTGCTAAGACAACAAGTGCATCAGCAACAAGTGCATCAGCAATAAGGCCGGGCGGCCACCATATGGTGGCCGCCCGGCCTTGTTGTGCGCTGACTCTTTCTGCTGATCGGCTAGATGAGTGCGGCTAGATGAGCGCGTCCGAGAGGTGATTCGGGGTTCCGAAGCGGTGTGCGGTGATGCTGACGGCCTGCTCATGGAGGAACGGCAGCAGCTCCACCCGTCCGGATTCGGTCACCTCATGGGCGTAAACCGCCAGGTCGGGACGGCCCTCTGTCGCTTCCGCCAGCGCGATGGAGTTCCCGCCGATCAGGCGGATCCGGGCTCCGGACAGCTTGCCGGCGGCGGCGAGCCGGGCAGCCGTTGCCAGCCAGCCGGCGTCGGACTCCACCGTCACGTCAATATCAAGTCCCGTAAACACCGAGCGGAGCTGGGCGGGAAGTTCGACGGCGGTGGAAACGGTGAGCCTTGAGCCTGCCAGAACGCCCGCGGCCACAGTCCGCGCCAAGTGCACCAGCGGGGCACCTTCGGAGAGGCGCACGGTTACCGGCAGAGACCGGTAGCGGAAGATGTTCCGCTCCGCGCTCAGGCCGGAGACATCCTTGGCGGTACCGAATTCGTCCGCCCAGGCCCGGGCATCGGATGCCACGGCGCGCTGCAGGGATTCCAGCTCGGCAGGCTCCACGGCACTCCCGGCCGCGTTGATGATCCGGCGGACACCGGGGTTGGTGACCCGTGAACCGAGCGAGCTTTCTTTGCTGATCCAGTCGCCGAGGCCTGCAAGGTAGTTGGGGCCGCCGGCCTTGGTTCCGGGACCTACGGCAGACTTCTTCCAGCCGCCGAAGGGCTGGCGCTGCACGATGGCGCCGGTGATGCCCCGGTTCACGTACAGGTTTCCGGCCTGGATGGTGTCCAGCCACGTGGCTAGCTCGTCCGAGTTGAGCGAGTGCAGCCCTGCGGTGAGGCCGTACTCAATCTGGTTCTGGAGCGCGATGGCCTCTTCCAGGGTATCCGCCGTCATGACGCCCAGCACGGGTCCGAAGAATTCGGTGAGGTGGAAGTAGGATCCGCGCTTGACGCCGTAGCGGACGCCCGGGCTCCACAGCCTGCCGGTGCCGTCCAGCTTGCGGGGTTCAATCGCCCAGCTTTCGCCTTCACCGAGGGTGGTCAGGGCGTTGAGCAGCTTGCCGTTGGCCGGCTCGATGATGGGTCCCATCTGGCTGGTGGGGTCCTGCGGGTAGCCCACCTTGAGGGATGTCACGGCGTCGATCAGCTGGTTGCGGAACCGCTTGGATGTTGCCACCGAGCCCACCAGGATCACCAGTGAAGCGGCGGAGCACTTCTGCCCGGCGTGGCCGAAGGCGGAGTAGGCCACGTCTTTGGCGGCCAGGTCGAAGTCAGCACTGGGGGTGACGATGATGGCGTTCTTGCCGCTGGTCTCGGCCAGCAGCGGCAGGTCCTTGCGGAAGGAGCGGAACAGCTCGGCCGTCTCGTAGCCGCCGGTCAGGATCACCCGGTCCACGGCGGGGTGGGAGATCAGCTGCTTCCCGAGTTCCCGCTCGCCCAGCTGCACCATGGTGAGCACGTCACGCGGGATGCCCGCTTCCCACAGCGCCTCGATCATCACGGCACCGCTGCGGCAGGCCTGCTTGGCAGGCTTGATCACGACGGCGGAGCCGGCGGCGAGCGCTGCAAGGGTGGACCCTGCGGGGATGGCGACAGGGAAGTTCCACGGCGGAGTGACCACGGTGAGTTTGGCCGGGACGAACGTTGCGCCGTCGACCTTTTCCAGCTTCCGCGCGGACTCGGCGTAGTAGTGGGCGAAGTCCACGGCTTCACTGACCTCGGGGTCGCCCTGGTCGATGGTTTTGCCGGTTTCGCTGGCCATGACCTCGAGCAGGTCCGCGCGGCGGGCCTCCAGGACGTCTCCGGCCCGGTGCAGGATTTCAGCGCGCTCGTCGCCGGAGAGGGCACCCCAGGCTTTGCCCTTTTCCACTGCAGTTTCGATCACGGTGTTGAGGGTTTCCTCATCGGTGATGGTGGCCGCCTGAACGGAGGCGTTGCCGAGCGAGGATGTGGGGACGCGGCCCAGGATGGCCCGGCCCCAGTCCCGGTTGGCCGGCAGCGACGGGTCGGTGTCGGGGGTGTCCTTGAATGAATCGTGCGGCAGCGGCTGCGGCGGCAGGCTGCGGTTCTGCCGGCGGTTGGGCAGCGGGACGGCGTCGTCGAGCTTTTCCAGGGAGACCAGGAAGCGCTGCTTCTCACGCTCGAACAGGGATTCGTTCTCGCTCAGTTCGAAGACTGCCGACATGAAGTTGTCCTGGCTGGCGCCCTCTTCCAGGCGGCGGATCAGGTAGGCGATGGCGACGTCGAACTCGGCCGGGTGCACCACCGGGGTGTAGAGCAGCAGCGAGCCGACGTCCTTTTTGACGGCCTCCGCCTGGCCCTGCGCCATGCCCAGCAGCATCTCGAACTCGATGCCCGACTCCACACCGCGCTGCTTGGCCAGAAGCCAGGCAAAGGCGATATCAAAGAGGTTGTGGCCGGCAACGCCGATCCGGATGTTGCGGATCCGCTCCGGGTGGAGGGAGTAGTTGATGACCCGCTTGTAGTTGGTGTCGGAATCCTGCTTGGTTCCCCACGTGGCCAGCGGCCAGTCGTGCAGGGAGGACTCCACCTGTTCCATGGGCAGGTTGGCGCCCTTGACCACACGGACTTTGATGGGCGCGCCGCCCTGGGCACGGCGTTCGGCCGCCCAGTCCTGCAGCCGGATCATGGCGGAGAGCGCGTCCGGCAGGTAGGCCTGCAGCACGATGCCGGCCTCGAGGTTCTTGAACTCGGGCTTGTCCAGGATCCGGGTGAACACCGCGATGGTCATGTCCAGGTCCTTGTATTCCTCCATGTCCAGGTTGATGAACTTGGCCTTGGGGAAGGAGGCTGCTTTGGCGAACAGCGGGGTGAGCTTGTCCACCACGTGCTCCACGGCCTCGTCAAAGGCCCAGGGTGAATGCGGCGCCACGGTGGAGGAGACCTTGATGGACACGTAGTCCACATCCGGACGCGCCAGCAGCGTATGGGTGCCTTCGAGCCGGCGGGAAGCTTCATGTTCACCCAGGACGGCCTCGCCCAGGAGGTTCACGTTGAGCTTGATGCCGTCCTTGCGGATCTTCGCGATGGCCGGGCCAAGCTTGGCGTCGGTGGCGTCCACGATCAGGTGGCCCACCATTTCCCGGAGCACGCGCCGGGCGACCGGAATAACAACCTGCGGAAGGACGGGGGCCATGGTGCCGCCCACGCGGACTGCGCTGCGCATGTACCACGGAAGGAAGGCGGGGACCTTGGGGGCCAGGGCTGCGAGGTTCCGGGCCGCCACGTGGATGTCCTCAGGGCGGACTACGCCGTCCACAAACCCCACGGTGAATTCCAGGCCGTTGGGGTCCTTGAGCACGCCGGCAAGCTGCTCCGCGGAAGCGTCCACCGGCACCTTCGAGGCCTCTGTCAGCCAGTGGCGCACCAACGCGATGCTCTCCTGGGCAAGCGCCTTCGCCTCCGGCACATCTGCATGCGTGGGGGAGCTGGCCGAGCCGGCATTCACACCGGTCTTCACTGCAATGTTGGTCATGGCTGGTACTCGTTCTTTCCTTGGTCCGGAGGGGTCTTACTCATCAGTATGAGCCTTGGATCACATAAGATAAAGCGATGTTTTCTGAGCAATACAGGTTAGAAAAGCCAATGTAATTAATTCCAGTCCGAACGGTCAGAAAATCCCTTAGACGCCCTCTCACCTTTGGCCTGTTTTGGGGCAACGCTCTCTCACTTATTGTGGGTTTTCAGGCCACCCTCTCTCACGTCCGCTGGTCACGACGCCAATCCAACCAGCGCACAATAGGACGAGCCCTCCCCCACGGACAGTGAGAGAGGGCTCGTCCAAAATGCGCGTTAACTGAGAGAGCGTCTGTGGAAACCTGCAGGAAGTGAGAGAGCGTTTCGAAATACCTGCAGGAAGTCAGAGAGCGTCCTGGGGTCGGTCAGCCGACGGGGCGGTGCATCTCCTCGGCCTCTGCGTGGCGCGGGCTGTTGGGATTCATCAGAGAGTGCTTGCGGCCGTAGAAGAAGTAGATGGCCAGGCCGATGATGAGCCACACGCCGAACCGCCATTTGGTGTCAGCCGGCAGCTGCCAGATGAGCAGGGCAGAGGCCAGGACGCCGAAGGCCGGAATGAAGGGCATCAACGGCAGCCGGAATGTCCGGGGCGCATCAGGCCTCTTGTAGCGGAACACGATGACGGCGAGGCAGACCACCACGAACGCGGCCAGGATACCAATGTTGGTCAGGTCGGCCACGGCCTTGATGGGGAAAACGCCGGCCAGCAGGGCCGAGGAAATTCCGGCAATCCAGGTGACGCGCTGAGGGGTGCCGTGCTTGTCGGTTCCGGCGAACCAGCCCGGCAGCAGCCCGTCGCGGCTCATGGAGAACCAGACGCGGGTGACGCCCAGCAGGAAGGTCAGCATCACGGTAAGGATGGACAGCACGGCGAACACGGAGATGATGGTGGCAATCACAGGCAGGCCGACGCTGGTGAAGGCTGAAGCGAAGCCTGCAGCCGGGTCGATGTCCTTGTAGTTCTGCATTCCGGTGAGGACCAGGGTTGCTGCAACGTAGAGCAGCATGGCCACGATCAGGGACAGGACGATGGCCTTGGGCATGTGCTTCTTGCCGTCAGTGGCTTCCTCGGCCGCCGTACTCATGGCGTCGTAACCGAAGACAGCGAAGAAGACAGTGGCAGAGCCGGCCAGGACGGGACCAAAGCCGCTGGGCATGAACGGGTTGTAGTTGTTGGTGTCGATGTAGAAGACGCCAAGGCCGATGATGAAGAGGATCAGAACTACCTTGATGGCCACGGCCACCAACTCAAACCGGCCGAAGGCCTTTGTGCCGCGGCTCAGGATCCACGTCACCAGGAGGCAGACCAGGATGGCGGGAATGTTGATGATGCCGCCCTTGCCTTCATCCGGCGTCGACGCCATCCAGGTGGGCAGGTGAATTCCCAGGCCGGAAAGGAAGGCTTCGAAGTAACCGGAGATGCCAATGGCCACCACCGCCACGATCGCGATGTATTCGAGCAGCAGGTCCCAGCCAATAAACCAGCCGATCACTTCACCCAGAGCCACGTAGCCGTAGGTGTAGGCGGATCCGGCACGGGGGATCATGCCCGCGAACTCCGCGTATGACAGCGCCGCGGCCGCCGACGCCAGGCCTGCAATCAGGAACGAAATGAGCACGGCGGGCCCCACACCCGGAGTGTCTTCGTTGCCTGCTGCGACCAGCCCGGCAAGGGAGAAGATCCCGACGCCGATGATGCCGCCGACGCCGATAGCGGTCAGCTGCCAGAGGCCGAGCGATTTAAAAAGCCCGCTGTGCTTGTTTTCTTCTTCGATGTCGTTCAGGGGCTTTCGCCGCATGATCGACTGGGTCAAATCTCTTGTGCTCATCAGGAACTCCTGCTTGGGTGGGGCCCCATCTAGGCTCCCGGTGCGTGGCCTGTGACGGGGATAACTCAACCCCAACAGTATGCAAGCGCAATTGCATTAGATAAAGTGACTATTTCTAACCGGTATTGATTAGCCTAAATATCCATTCGTGAGAAGGACCAGCACATGCTCGACGTCCGGCGGCTCCGGCTGCTCCGTGAATTGCAGATCCGGGGCACCCTCGCGGAAGTGGCCGAGGCGCTCCAATACAGCCCGTCGTCAGTGTCCCAGCAGCTGGCCCTCCTGGAAAAAGAGGCCGGCGTGGAGCTGCTCCGGAAGACGGGGCGCCGCGTGCAGCTGACTCCGCAGGCGGAAGTCCTGGTGGCCCACACCGCGCAGTTGCTGGAGACCCTGGAGCAGGCGGAGGCGGACCTGGCAGCGTCGCTGACCACAGTCACCGGCACTGTCCGGATCGCCGTTTTCCAGTCTGCGGCCCTGGCCCTGATGCCGGACACCCTGTCCCGGATGTCCACCGCCTACCCCGAGGTCCGGATCGAGATGACCCAGCGGGAGCCAGAAACAGCGCTGCATGAAACGTGGGCCCGGGACTTCGACCTGGTGATCGCCGAACAGTATCCGGGTCACGCCGCTCCCCGTTACCCCGAACTGGACCGCATCAAACTGACTACTGACGCCATCAGGCTGGCGGTTCCACCGCAGGCTGCCGGCCGGCCGCCGATCACGTCCCTCCAGGACACCGCGGACATGGCATGGGTGATGGAGCCCAGGGGTGCAGCATCCCGGCACTGGGCTGAGCAGGCGTGCCGCAGCGCCGGTTTTGAACCCGACGTACGGTTTGAAACAGCTGACCTGCAGGCCCAGATCCGGCTGATCGAGTCGGGGAACGCCGTGGCCCTGATGCCGGACCTGGTCTGGACCGGGCGGGGCACCACGGCGCAGTTGCTGGAGCTGCCGGCCAACCCGTTCAGGACCATTTTCACGTCTGTCAGGCGCGCCAGCGCCAGCAGGCCCGCCATCCTGGCTGCCCGCGAAATGCTCGCCCTGACTGCCGAATCCGTCGCAAAATCGGACGACGCCGGGTAGCAACCTCACGCCTTCCCGCCGCCTTTGCAGGTGGCCAGTTATAGCCGGGCGCCTGTGTTTCCTGCGTCACAGCGCGATCCGGACCCCGGCGCTAGACTAGGCAAGTTATGAATCGCACAATGTTCAAGTCCAAAATCCACCGGGCCACCGTCACGCACGCGGACCTGCACTACGTAGGTTCGGTCACCGTCGACCTGGACCTGCTTGATGCTGCCGACATCCTCCCCGGCGAGCTCGTGGCCATTGTGGACGTCACAAACGGCGCGCGCCTGGAAACGTACACCATCGCCGGCGAGCGCGGCTCCGGTGTCATCGGCATCAACGGACCCGCTGCGCACCTGGTCCATGAGAACGACGTCGTCATCCTCATCACCTATGCCGCGATGACCACCGAGGAAGCCAGGGCGTACCAGCCACGGGTTGTCCACGTTGACCAGGACAACAAGATTATCCAGTTGGGCAATGATCCCGCCGAAGGCTTGACGCCCGGATTGATGCGGCCTCCTTTCGCACTGAACAACGCCACCCTGTAGTCCGGAGCGTGAGTCCCGGTAAACCCTGCCCCTGCGCTCCACAGGCCATTCCTTGGTAGGCGTACTCTCGGGCTTCTTTGTGGTGTGGGTCATCATCCTGGTGGGCTGGTTCGTGGGCAGGCGCCGCCTCCTGGGCGAGAACGGACGGCAGGTCCTCAGCGGACTCACGTTTTTTGTGGCCAGCCCTGCGCTGTTGTTTGAAACGCTCGGCAAGGCCCGCCTGCAGGAGGTCTTCGCCGAGCCCCTGCTGGTGACAGCCGTGGCTGCCTTCGCGTCCGCCATGGTCTTTTTCGCGATCATCAAATTTTGGCTCAGGCGCCCGCTGCCCGAAGCCCTGATGTCGTCCATGGCTGCATCCCTGGTCAACTCGGCCAACCTGGGCATCCCCATCGCCGTCTATGTCCTGGGAGATGCCAGTTACGTGGCACCCCTGCTGATCTTCCAGCTGGCGTTCTTCAGCCCCCTGTTTTTGATGATCCTGGATGCCAGCACAAGCTCGCACCGGGCCACACCGCTGAGCTTTGTGGTGATGATCCTGAAGAATCCGATGATTGTGGGCTCGGCCCTGGGGCTGGTGGTGGCCGGAACCGGCTGGCAGGTCCCCGCCCTGGTGATGGAACCCATCCACCTGATTGGCGGCGCAGCCATTCCGGCCATGCTTATCGCCTTTGGCATGAGCCTAAACGGGTCCAGGCCACTGCAGGCTGTGGGTGGACGGCGCCTGGATACGTTGCTGGCCAGCGGCTTCAAGCTGCTGGTGCAGCCTGGCATCGCCTACCTGTTTGCCAAGTTTGCGCTGGGGATGGAAGGCCACGCTTTGTTCGCCGTGGTGGTCATTTCAGCACTCCCCACGGCGCAGAACGTCTTTGTTGCCGCCAGCCGCTACAAAACCGGCCTCATCGTGGCCAAGGACACCGTGCTGATCACCACCGTGGTGGCTGTGCCCGCCATGATCGGGCTCGCCCAACTGCTCACCTGAGCAGTGGATCAGTCAAACACCCAAGCACCCAAGCACCCAAGCACCTGAGCACCTGGAGGACTGATGGGAACAATCCTGGATACCGTTGTGATCGGCGGAGGTGCCATGGGATCAGCTGCCGCTTGGGCCCTGTCCCGCCGGGGCCGGCAGGTCACGCTGCTGGAACAGTTCGGACCCGGCCATCTCAAGGGCGCCTCACACGGAGCCACCCGCAACCTCAACCCCGGCTATCACCGCCCCGAGTATGTGGCCATGCTGGCCGAATCACTGGCCTTGTGGGACGAGCTGGAGCAGGAGAGCGGCCAGCGGCTCCTCACCCGAACCGGCATCGTCAGCCATGGGCCGGATCCCGTGCTCTCCGAGATACAGGCTGCTCTCTCCGAGGCCGGAATCCGGGCCGATTTCCTCAGCGTTGACGCCGCCTCCGAACGCTGGAGCGGGATCCGGTTTGACCAGCAGGTGCTCTACATGCCGGATGGCGGCCAACTCAACCCCGAGGCCGCCCTGCCGGTTTTCCAGCAGCTCGCCGGGGCGCGGGGAGCCGAAATCCGGCACCACACCAAAGTGGTGGACTTGCAGATAGTGGACGACGGCGTCCGGCTCACCCTGGATTCCGACGCCGGCACAGAGACCGTCACGGCTGCCCAGGCAGTAGTGACGGCGGGAGGCTGGACGGAGAAACTGTTGGCCGGTGCCACCAGCGCTTCGCAGCTGAGGCTGCCCAGGCTCCGGGTCACGCAGGAGCAGCCGGTTCACTTCGGTATTGCTGACCCTCATGCTGTGTGGCCAGGGTTCAACCATTATCCGGGGAGCGGGGCGGCCTACAAGGACTGGTACTCCCCCGTCTATGGGATGCAGACCCCGGGCGAAGGGATCAAGGCGGGCTGGCACGGCGTGGGACCTGTGGTGGACCCGGACAGGAGGTCATTCCAACCCGAACCCCGGCAGCTGGCGGCGCTGCAGGACTATGCCCGGAGGTGGCTGCCCGGCGTGGATGCGGACTCGTTCGAGGCCATCAGCTGCACTTACACCACAACTCCGGATGAGGACTTCGTCCTGGACCGGATCGGCCCGGTGGTTATTGGTGCCGGGTTCTCAGGGCACGGCTTCAAATTCACCCCGGTGATCGGCAGGATCCTGGCTGACCTGGCCACCGGCACACGGACTGCTCCCACGATCTTCTCCGCGGCGCGTTAGCTGGTCACTGCGTTAGCTGATCGCTGGCTGCTGCAGCTGGTCACTGCGTGCGGCGCCTGGCCGCATCCGGTTCAGCATCGCCGGCCCCCTCATTCCCCTCGGCCTGCACTCCGGGGTCTGCTTTGACGGAGTCTGCTTTGACGTGGTCTCCTTTGGCAGGGGCTGCTTTGCCAGGGGACGTGGCAGGCATTGCCGCCACCGCGCCGATGCTGAGCACCGCGCAGGCAAGGACTGCCAGGAAGACAGCACTTGAGGCGACCACAACGGTGTGCTCGCCTGCGGCTTCGGGCGGGGTGCCGGCATAAAGGGCGTTGGCCACGGCTCCGAAGACGGCAACACCCAGCGCGCTGCCAATGGAGCGCGCGAAGAGGTTGGTGCTGGTGACCACGCCGCGCTCGTTCCACGGAACACTTGACTGGGCCGCGATCAGTGTGGGCGTGGCCACCAGCCCGAGGCCGAATCCGACGACGAAGCAGCTGACTGCGATCAGCGCCACGTTGGGAGTCGCCGCAGTGAGGGCCAGGATCGCCACACCGAGGATGGTGACTGTGATGCCGATCAGGGCCGTCGACTTAAACCCGATCCGAAGGTAGAGCTTTCCGGCCTGCGAGGCACTGATCGGCCAGCCGAGCGTAAGGGCGGCAAGAGCCAAGCCGGCCACCAGCGGGGATGTGCCCAGTGCCCCGTCCAAAAAAGTGGGCACATAGGACGTCAGCCCAATCATGATTGATCCCACGCCGAAGGAAACCAGGGCTGTGGAGGCCAGCAGGCGCCGGGACACCACCCACGGCGGGAGGATGGGCTCTGCCGCGCGCCGCTCAACGAACACGAAAACGATCAGGAGGACACCACCGATGGCGAAAGCACCGATGCTCAGCGGCGAATCCCAGGCCCACGCCTGGCCGCCTTCAAGCGCGCCAAGGATAAGCAGGCTGAGAGAACCGGCCAGGAGGACCGCGCCGGGATAGTCCACGCGGTGTTTGGCCCGCTGGACGTTCTCGTGCAGGGTCCGCAACAGCATCCAGCCCGCCAGGATGCACAGCGGAACATTGACAAGGAAGATCCCCCGCCAGAGGCCCAGGGAGGAGAAAATGCCGCCCAGGCTCGGTCCGACCACCGAGGATATGGCCCACACGCTGGCGAGGTAACCCTGGACCTTGGCGCGTTCCTCAAGGGAGTAGATGTCTCCTGCGATGGTGATGGACACGGGCAGGACCGCCCCTGCGCCCAGGCCTTGCAGGGCGCGAAAAGCGATCAGCGCCGGCATGCTCCAGGCGATGCCGCAGAGCACGGAGCCCAGCAGGAAGAGGCTGATTCCGGCCAGGATGATGGGCTTGCGGCCAACCATATCGGACAGCTTCCCGTAGATGGGCACGGAGACGGCCTGGGCCAGCAGGTACGCGGAGAAGAGCCACGGAAACGACGAGAACCCGCCGAGGTCATCCACGATGGAGGGGACAGCCGTGGCCACGATGGTCGCGTCAATGGCCACAAGGCCGGTGGCCAGCATCAGGGCAATGAGAATAGGGCCGCGTTCAGATCGGAACCCCACTCCTTGGGCTTGGGCAGTCATCTGGTGGTCTCGTCTCGGTGGCAGCGTCCGGTTACCTCCACTCTAGGTACCGGACCTGAAAGCCGACTACTTTTTGCCTTGATGCCCGTCCAGGATCCTGGCACAGCGGATGAATCCAAGGTGCGAATAAGCCTGGGGATGGTTCCCCAGATGCGTTTCGGTGCCGGGATCGTATTCCTCCGGCAGCAGGCCGGTGGGACCAAAAAGGTTCACCAGCTGGTCGAAAAGATCCCAGGCCTCCTCGATCCTGCCCACCGCCACGTACGCCTCAATGAGCCAGGTGGTGCAGATGTGGAAGCCGCCCTCCAGGCCCGGCAGGCCGTCGTCGTACCTGTACCGGAAGACTGTGGGCCCTACCCGCAGTTCCCGTTCGACGGCGGTGACGGTGTCGAGGAAGCGCTGGTCGTTTACGTCCAGCAGGCCGGAGAGCCCGATGTGCAGGACGGCGGCGTCCAGGTCCGGGCTGTCGTAGGCGACGGTGTAGGACTGCGCGGAGTCATCCCAGCCTTCACGCAGGACCTCGTCCCGGATCAGGGAGGCCGTGGGAGCCCAGGACGGTTCCGGCGCCCTGCCATGACGGGCGGCCGTGCGCAGTGCACGGTCCAGGGTCACCCAGCACATGACCTTGGTATACACGTGATGGCGGGGCGCCCGCCGCGCCTCCCAGATGCCGTGGTCGGCCTCGTGCCAGCGGGCCAGCACGGCTGCCGCCATCTGCACCATCAGCTCCCAGTGGTCATCGGCGAGCGCGCCTTCCCGCTCGCTGAGGGCGTGGATGAGGTCGGCGACAGGGCCGAAAACGTCCAGCTGGACCTGGTGGTCGGCGGCGTTCCCGATCCGCACCGGACGGGAACCGGCGTAGCCGGGCAGGCTGTCGATCACGGCTTCCGTGGATAAGGGCGCCCCCGTCACGGAGTAAAGCGGGTGCAGCCATTCCGGGCCGGGCGCGTTCTCCAGGATGCGGCCCAGCCAGTCGAGGAAGCCGGCGGCCTCCGCCGTTGAGCCCAGATCCACCAGCGCGTTGACGGTCATGGATCCGTCCCGCAGCCAGCAGTATCTGTAGTCCCAGTTGCGGGTTCCGCCGATGCCTTCCGGCAGGGACGTGGTGGGGGCGGCCAGCACGGCGCCGGTGGGTGCGTGCACCAGGGCCCGCAGCACCAGCGCCGAACGGCGCACCAGGGAGGGCTTGACGCTGGGCAGCTCCAGGTCCTGCACCCAGCGGCGGGAGTGATGTGCCACCCCGGCGCGGCGTTGAGTTTCGCCGCCCGGGTCTGCGGGCTGCGGCTCGGTGTCGCCGCAGCGCATGTTGAGGACTATGGGCCCGTCCTGCAGGTTCACCGATGCGGTGGCGGTGGCATGGCGCCCGTCCGAAGTTATGGCAAACGTGACGCCGGGTGACAGGAGAATAATGGGGTCAGACGTGCCCACCACGTGGATTTCGTCACCGCGGGCCTCCATGCTGAAGGGGGCGTTGGCGTAGTCCGGCCGCGGCGCAAACACGATCTTTGCCGCACCGGTGCCTGACAGCACACGGACCAGGCTGGTGATGCCATCCGGCGCCGGTTCGAGGTAGTCGGTCACGGTCACGTCCGCCCAGCGGGTCTCCACGATCATGGTGCTGTCCACGTAGCGCTGGCCCAGCACCTGCGAGGCCTTGACCGGTTCAACCGAGAAATGCCCGGCGGCGTCCCCACCCAGGATGTGGGCGAACAGGGAGCCCGAATCGGGCAGCGGATGGCTCATCCAGCAGATTTTGGCGTCAGGAGTGACCAGGGCGGTGGAGGACCCGTTGCCAATCATTGAATGCCGCTCCAGCCCCACGGCGTCCTCACCGAAGAGCCAGGCCCGGCGCAGTTCAAAAAGGATCGCGAGCACCCGGGCAAAGGATTCGGGGTCGCGCAGCCGGTGGCCGGCCGCCGTCTTCCCCGGGCCCACGCGCAGGCCCATGTCCGGGCCGCGGAGCGTAGCCATGGCCAGTTCGTCGCTGTAGGCGTCCCCCGCGTACATGGCCGCGCTGGCGCCCAGCCGGGACCTCAGGCTCTCCAGCGCGGGGGCCTTCGACGGTTCCACAACTGACAGGTCCAGCACCGAGCCATCCACGATAAAGAACAGCCCGTGGGCGCGGGCGATCTCCCGTGCCGTGTCAGTGACCGCCTGCACGACGTCGGGCGAGGCAGGCCGGGTGTGCACCGAGACGGCCACCGGCTTGCGTTCAATCCAGATCCCCTTTTGGAAGCCCACCGCCTCGGACAGTGCGGTGCTCGCTCTTTGGAGGGCGGCTTCCGTGGCCAAGGACTGCGTGTGCGCGAACCCCATGTCCGCTTCCGCACCATGGGACCCGATGAGGTGCACTTCAGCCGGGAGCCGGGACACGGCGGCAAGGTCACGCAGTGAGCGCCCGGAAATTACGGCGGCATGCGTATTGGGCAAGGCTGCCAGGGCCCGCAGTGCAATCGCGGCGCTCCCCAGCGGAAGTGTTTCGGTGGAGATGCCCTCCGCGTCGCACAGCGTTCCGCCGTAGTTGCAGGCCACGAGGAGGCCGGGCACCCGGGCCAGCACCTTCAGCTCGGCCAGCAGCGTTGGCGTCAGCCCGTCGTCGGCGGCGTCCGACTGCACGAAGGCCCGCAGGAGGCCCAGCGGCAGGGATTTGGTGAGCAGCGCGGTGTCCGCGACGGTCTGGTTCAAAGGCGTTGGCATCCATGTACCCCTTAAGGCAGAACCTGGCCCGGGAAGGCAGCCGCTGGATTTCCTGGCGGGCTACCGGGTGGTGCCCCTCCCCGGAATTCCATGAAAGAACTCCAGAGGGGGCACTGTTCATCCTGCTCGGAGGCAGTTTCGCCTGAATGTCGCTACCGTTGCCGCCGTGTTAAGTTCGACGGCGGGACGCACCGCCGGCGTGAGGTGCTGCACGCCGCCGGCGGAGTGTGTTGTTCAGTGGCGGACCTACACCCGGGCCAGGCCGGCAGCCCGGGCCAGCAGCTCAACAGACTGCAGCCTGGAGGCCAAATCGGTGCTCTGGTGCGCCACGATGAGCTCGTCGGCGTCGGAGTGCCTGGCGAACTCATCCAGGTACTCGATCACGGCGTCCGGGGTGCCGACGGCCGAGTACGTCATCATCTGCGCCACGTGCTGCCCCTGCGGGGAGTCCAGGATCATGTCCGCTTCGTCGTCGGTGAACTCCCGTCCGGCGCCGAAGAACAGCGAAACGCGGGCACGTTTGGTGGCTTGGAGAGTTTCTTGGGCGGCGGATGCCGAGTCCGCAGCAATCACGTTGACGCCGGCGATTACATGCGGCGCATCCAACTGGGCCGACGGCTTGAACTCCCGGCGGTAGAGGGCCACGGCGTCCTGCAGTGCGTTGGGCGCGAAATGGGAGGCGAAGGCGTAGGGCAGGCCCAGCTGGGCAGCAAGGCGCGCGCCGAACAGCGAGGAGCCAAGGATGTACAGCGGCACGTTGGTGCCCTTGCCGGGAGTTGCTTCCACGCCTTGGATCCGGGTGGGGCCGGTGAGGTAGCCCTGCAGTTCCAGGACGTCCTGCGGGAAGCTGTCGGCGGACATCGGGTCCCGGCGCAGTGCGCGCATGGTGTTCTGGTCGCTGCCGGGGGCGCGGCCCAGGCCAAGGTCGATGCGCCCGGGGTGCAGCGTCTCCAGGGTGCCGAACTGCTCGGCGATGGTCAGCGGCGAGTGGTTGGGCAGCATGATGCCCCCTGCGCCCAGCCTGATGCTTTCGGTGTGCGCCGCCACGTGGGCGATCAGCACGCTGGTGGCGGAGGAGGCGATCGAGGACATGTTGTGGTGCTCGGCGTACCAGATGCGCCGGTAGCCCAGCTCCTCGGCACGCTGCGCCATGGCCACGCTGCCCGCGAAACTCTCCGCCGCCGTCTGGCCTTTGCCGATGGTTGCCAGATCAAGAATGGAGAGGGGAAGAGTCACGTCGGTGCCGGCCTTTCAAATGCGTTGCGTAGTGCTGCCGGCCAGTTCGCGGCCGGGCACACTGTGGACAACGACGCCGGTACTCCGGATATTTCTGCAGGCCGCCCAGTTCTGACGAGTGCGGCGGGTGTCACACCCCTCGCGAACGAAGGAAGGGGCCCGGCCTATTCGGCCGGACCCCTTCCGTGCAACAGTGCCAGCGCCTACTTCAGCTTGAAGTTGGCGCTGATGGAACTGCCGTCAGGTGTCCTCATGGTGAGCTGATAGCAGGTGCCGGCGCCGGTGGGCGTTTTCCAGTTGTAGACGAACTGCCCGGCCGTGGCATCATACCGAAGCGACGTGCTGCCAGTGGCGGTCGTTTCGATGTCGTCCTGAGGAAGAGCCAGCGAGCAGGTGATCCTGGCCATCGAGAAGGCCATATTGCTGGGGTCGGTAATCTCGGTATCACCGGCAAAAACTTCGAACTTTGCCGGTACGGTGCTTCCACCCTTGACCGTATTGAGGACTCCATTCATGTCCACCGGCTGGTAGAAGCCCTTCAGGGTCCAGGCCAGGACGCTGTACCTCTGGGTTGCCGTGGCGGTGTTCCCGGCAAGGTCAGTCGCGGTGGCCGTGAGGACGTGGTTACCCACCTTGGTTTCGTAGCCGGTGACCACACAGCTTGCCAGGCCTGACAGTCCATCCGAGCCGACGCACTCCGGTGCCGGTGCCGTGGATCCAAAGTAGCCGGTGGCCACCGTGGAGCTCAACGCAACACTGGGGGCAGTCTTGTCGATCTTGAAAGCCTGGCTGGCGGCACCGGCGGGGGTCTTGTTGCCGGCCACGTCCTCGAACGCCGGGCTCTCGATGAGGACCGAGGCCCCTTCCGTAGCCGAGGTTGCGGCCTTCGTTGCGGACAGCGGGCCCGAGCTTCCATCGGTCCCCGTGAAGGTGGCCTCGACGTCGCTCTTGTACCAGCCGTTGGTTCCCACCGTTCCGGCAGCTGAGGTGTAGGAAACCACCGGGGCTGTCTTGTCGATCTTGAACGAGTGCGAAGCAGCACCGGCAGCGGTCATGTTGCCTGCGTTATCCGTGAAAGCGGGACTTTGGACGGCGATTGTGGAGCCTTCGCCGCTGGAGGTCACAGTCTGGGTGGCGGAGGCCGGGCCGGACGTTGCATCCGTAGCAGTGAACAGGGCGTTCACGTTGGAGGTGTACCAGCCGTCGTTGCCTTCGGTTCCCGTTGCGCTCGTGTAGCTGACGGAGGGGGCGGTTCCATCCTTCTTGATGGGCACGGTGACCGGGCCGCTGGTGCCGCCGCTGCTTGTTGCCGTGCAGGTGTAATTGGCGGGCAGCTGGTCAGCTGAGATGGTCAGGTTGTCGCAGCCGTCCAGCCGCAGTGTGCTGAGCGAATCGGATTCAGTAACGCTCCAGGTGAGGGTCACAGCCGTCCGGTACCAGCCCGCCAGCCCGTTTGCCGTGGCGGGGCTGAGCGTGTAACTGATCTCCGGGGCGGTGGCGTCAACGATGCTGTAGGTCACCGAGCTTGAGGCCTTGAGTCCGCCATCGTCGATGTACTCACAGCTTGCTTCCTGGGTCCCGATTCCGCCAGCAGAGTCATCGCCGATGACGGCGCCGAGGGTTGCGGGGAAGGAACTGTCGCCGTCTTCCTTATCGGATACGTCGCATAATGCGGCGGGAACGAAGCCCTTGTCATAGGAGGCCCCGGCGGTGACACCGCTGATGGACAGGACGGGAGCCTCGTTCGATGGGGCAGGGGCTGTGACGTTGACGGTGAAGCTGGCAGGAAGGACGTCGAACGTATAGGTGGTGGAGTTACTGATGATCCTGGCCGTCACACTGGTCGAACCGGCGGTGAGTGGCGTGATGGTGAGCGGTTGGGTGAATCCACACGAAGTGAAGGTTACTTCCGAAGGTGACACCGTAGCTACGCCCTCGTCACCGGAGGAAAGGCCGAGAGTTAGGGTGTTTTGCCCCGTGAGGTTGCAACCGTTCTTGCCATCCTCGCCAGTGGCGAAGAGAGCCAGCGTCGTGGCGCCGGTCGCCCCGCCTGCATTCAACGGCATGATTTCCGCCTCGGCATCAATACCGGCATCAAGGGTGTTATGGATTTGGTCCGCATACACCACACCGGCGCTTGCCAGGAGGAGGGATCCGGCAGCAACTGCAGCCGCCCCCCTCAATCCCGCACGCCGGAATCTTTTCCCCGGCCCGGCTAACTGACTACCCGCTGAATACTTCATGGAAGGCCCTCCCTCATGGCAAATGCGACCAACCGTGGACGCGACGTGGTCTCACCGTAGGCGCGGGCATGGTTCTCCCACACGCGTAGTCGCCACTCGACTTTTTTCCGCGAGTACTCGTTTTCTGGAGGCCCCCGCCGGGCACTACTTGGTTTCGTCCCGGAACACGGCTGTTCCTGTTCCGGAAAGTTTCACCAATCAACTCGCGCCGCCGCCGCTAAGCTAACGGCATGGCGAAGAAGACCACCGCGGAAAAAGTTGCCACCATCCAGCAGGGCTACACCCTTGAAGGTGCCACCATCGAGCTCGGCGCGGCCATCATCGACGGTGAGCTGCACAAGGATGCCCAGGTCCGGCTGCCGCTGGCCATGATGAACCGGCACGGCCTGGTGGCCGGAGCTACCGGCACCGGCAAAACCGTCACCCTGCACATGATGGCCGAGCAGCTGTCAGCTGCAGGGGTACCGGTTTTCCTGGCGGACATCAAAGGGGATCTCTCGGGCCTGGCGACGGCAGCCACCGGAAGCGGGAAACTGTCAGCCCGCACCGACAGCATCGGGCAGGTGTGGGCCGGCAGGACTTTTCCCGTCGAGTTCCTCGCCCTCGGCGGCGACGGCAACGGGATCCCCGTCCGGGCCACCGTCACCTCCTTCGGCCCCATCCTGCTGTCCCGGGTGATGGAACTCAACGACACCCAGGAATCCAGCCTTCAGCTGGTCTTCCACTTCGCGGACAAGAAGAACCTGGAACTCATTGACCTGAAGGACCTCCGCTCGGTGATCCAGTTCCTGACGTCCGCCGAGGGCAAGGACGAGCTGGAGGAACTCGGCGGCCTCTCCAAGGCCACGGCCGGGGTGATCCTGCGCGAGTTGGTGAATCTTGAAGCCCAGGGCCTGGAGAAATTCTTTGGCGAGCCGGAATTCGACACCGCGGAGCTCCTCAGGACAGCCCCTGACGGCCGCGGAGTGGTCACCTGCCTGGAGCTGCCCACGCTGCAGACCAAGCCCATGCTCTTCTCCACTTTCCTGATGTGGCTGCTGGCGGACCTTTTCGAAGACCTGCCTGAAGCCGGCGACCTGGACAAGCCCAAGCTGGTCTTCTTCCTGGACGAGGCCCACCTGTTGTTCAGCGACGCCTCCAAAGCCTTCCTGGACGCCATCACCACCACCGTCCGGCTGATCCGCTCCAAGGGGGTGGGCATCTTCTTTGTCACCCAGACTCCGAAGGACGTGCCCGCCGCCGTCCTGGGCCAGCTTGCCAACCGCATCCAGCACGCCCTCCGCGCCTTCACCCCTGAGGACGCCAAGGCCCTCAAGGCCACTGTTTCCACCTTTCCGGTCAGCGACTACGACCTTGAAGAAACCCTCACCTCTGCAGGGATCGGTGAGGCAGTCATCACCGTCATGAACGAGAAAGGCGCCCCGACGCCGGTGGCCCTGACCCGGCTGCGTGCACCCGAATCCGTGATGGGCCCGAGCACTGACGAGCTCGTCAAAAGCACGGTGGCCGCCTCTGCGCTGCTCACCAAGTACGGCACTGCTGTGGACAACATCTCTGCCTACGAAAAACTCAGGGGAGAAACAGCCATTGCCCCACCCGTGGATACAGGGCCAGCCGCGCAAGGCCAGCCGCCGGTTCCGGAGAGCACCAGCCAGGCCGACGTCGACGCCGAGGCGCGCCGGATTGAGGAGGAAATCCTGGGCCGGCCCAGCAGCCGGCCCGCACCGCCGTCGTTCCCGGAAACATCAAGCCCCGGACAACGGCCCGCTCCGGAGCCGCGCGAGCGGTCCATCCCGGCCGGCGGGACAATGATGGACGATCTGGCTGGAGCGCTGGGCGGGGCACTGGGCGGTGGCCTGAAAAGCATGGCCAGATCCATGGGCACCCAGCTCGGCCGGGAACTGTTACGGGGCGTGTTCGGAACGTCGTCCAGGCGCCGCCGATAGGCAGAACCTGGCGGTCCCCCGGTGCCTGATCCGCCGTCGTCGGACGTCCCGAAAGCGTCCGTTTCCGGTCCCCCTTGGTGCCCGCAAAGCCTGAATTTAGCAGGGTTGCAGGTAACGTAAGGGACGTGCAGATGAGTCAAGCGTTGGTGAGGATAGCGGCCGTATGGCTGCTGGGCCTCATGCTTGCCGTCGCCGGAGCGGTGGTCGCGGTGAACCTGGTCAACAACACAGTTGCCAGTCCGCAGCAGCCGGTCCGTGAATATCTGGACGCCCTGCACGACGGCGACGGCGGTAAGGCACTGGGCCTGTTGCGGGCCGCTGTGCCCCCGGGAAACGCTGCCATGCTCGACGGTACCGCCCTGCAGACAGCCGCTTCACGCTTCACAAACGTCAAGCTGGGCAAGGCCGAGGAACGCGCCGGCGGGCAGGTGATGGTGCCCATGGAATACACCATTGACGGCAGCCGGCTGCGCACCGAGTTCCTGCTGGAGAAGACCGGGACGGAGTGGCTCTTCTTCAACACCTGGGCCTTCGTCCCGTCGCGGCTGCCCACACTGGATATCACCGTGGTGAACGCCAGCGAGGCCACTCTGAACGGGGTGCCGGTGAATATGCCCAATGGCCGCAACTCCTTCGCCGTGTTCTATCCCGGGGAATATGAAGCGTCACTGAACGGCGAATATTTCGCGGCCCCGCCCACTCGTGCCACGGTCACCTCCCGCGAAGCGCCCGTTGCCCCGCTGAACCTGCTGACCGAAGCCACCGGCGACCTGCGGGAGGATGTGTCCGCGAAGGTCAAGGAGTTCCTGGACACGTGTGCGGCCGATGCCGTGAAGCAGCAAAAGCTCCAGCCGGACTGTCCCTTCTACTTCGCCAGCAACAATGTGGTGAAGGACGGGACCATCAAATGGACCGTCACCGAATACCCCGAGGTGGCGATCGAACCGTTTGACGGCCGCTGGGTAGTGTCCCCGCTGGACGGCAAGGCCAAGGTGGAGGGGCTGCAGCAGAACTCCTTCACGGGAGCCTGGTTCCCGCTGGACGAGGAAGTGGACTTCAGCTTCACCACGCGCCTGGACGTCGACGGCGACACCATCAACGTCACGCCGCTCCTGACCTACTAGCCCCTCCGCCTCACGACGGCGGTGATCAGTCCATGCCGCGCAGGTCCAGGACCAGTTCCCTGTCGCCGTCGTCCGTCATCAGGACGGGGATGCCCCAGTCCTGCTGGTAGAGGTGGCAGGCAGCATGGTCCGGGATCTCGCCGTCCTCGGTTTCGGCACCGTCACAGGCAGCCGCGCGGGCAGCGATGTGCAGGATGCCTTCAGGGATGTCGGAGGCGAGCTCCAATGTGCGCAGCAGGCCTACGGACGTTCCGCCGCCGGACACGATGAGCTCCGGGGGCGTGGAGGAGATCTTGAGCTGGGTGGGATCGCCCCAGCGGTCATCAAGCTTCTGGCCTGTGGGAGCGGTGAAGCGGACGGTCAGCTCATGCAGCCCGGGGGCTACGGGGCTCTTGGGCCGGTGGGTCTGCACCGCACCCTCATCCACTTGCTGAGCTTCCTTGGGGATGGGAACGTACACCAGTTGGTGCTGGTTCGCCTCCACTACCACCAGCAGCGGCTCGGAGCCGGCCGCCTGGGTGTGGTCCACTATGACATCGGACGGTTCGGACAGGCCACGGGCAAGGGTGGAAACCGTTCCCGCCGCCGGGTCATACCGCCGCACTGCGCCGTTGTAGGTATCCGCCACGGCCACAGAGCCGTCCGGCAAAACCGTCACCCCCAGCGGATGCTGGAGCCGGGCAGCAGACGCCTCACCATCCCGGAATCCGAAATCAAACAGTCCCTTGCCCACGGCTGACTCCACCGTCAGGGTGCCGTCGTCGTCAATCACCAGCTTGCGGAGCGCGGACGTTTCGGAATCCGCCACCCAGATGTTGCCATCGCTGTCCTCGGCAAGGCCCGAAGGCTGTGCGAACCAGGCCTCGTGCGCGGCTCCGTCCAGCAGTCCTTCCAGGCCATTTCCGGCCGCGATTTCAACGGCACCGCTGAGGGGGTCGAAGCTGAAGATCTGGTGCACGCCGGCCATTGCGATCACCACGGCGCTGAGCTTCCTGGACCAGACAACGTCCCAGGGCGAGCTCAGGGAAACCTCCAGCGGGTGCTCACTGAGGCGGCCGGTGAAGCCCGCAGCGTCCTCATCCACGCGGGCGGGCCCTGTCTCCAGCAGCCGCTGGACGCCGTTGCCGGCCAAGGTGGTGGCCTTCCCGTCCGCCAGGGACAGCCCGCGGAGGCGATGGTTAACCGAGTCGGCAATGACGACGTCGTAGCCCACCTTCCGTGCCACGTCCTCCGGGAGCAGGACCAGGCCCTGCGGCTCATTGAACCGGGCCGTGGCTCCCTCACCGGCGGCGTCGCCGTCGGCGTGGCCCTTGGTTCCGGAGCCGAAGGTTGCCAGTACTGTCTTGAAGTCGGTTGCGAGCTCCACCAGCCGGTGGTGGCCGGTGTCCGTGACAAGCCAGCTGCCATGCCCGGAGGCGTCTGCGGCAGCCGCGGAACCGCGCCCGTGCGGAAGGTAGAGGGCCTTGCCCGGGAAGCGCAGGGTGCCGGAGGTTGGCTCCGGTGCCACGTACGGGCCGGAACCGCGGTGCAGGGTCCCTTTGGCCTCGTGTTCGGCGATCAGTTCGGGGATGAGCACGGCCAGGCCGTCGGCGTGCCCCTCGCCCGAGAGGTGCGCCACGATGTAGCCCTCGGGATCAATGACCACCAGGGTGGGCCAGGCACGGGCGGTGTACGCCTTCCAGGTTTCCAGCTCGGGGTCATCCAGGACGGGGTGGTGGATCTCGTAGCGCTCCACGGCCGCAGCAAGTGCCACCGGATCGGCTTCATGCTCAAACTTGGGCGAGTGGACGCCCACCGTCACCAGGACGTCCGAGTACTGTTCCTCCAGGGGCCGAAGCTCATCCAGGACGTGCAGGCAGTTGATGCAGCAGAAAGTCCAGAAGTCCAGCAGCACGATCTTGCCGCGCAGCGCTTCCAGGTCCAGTGATTTGCCGCCGGTGTTGAGCCAGTTGCGGCCCACCAGTTCGGAGGCGCGGACCCGGTGGTGGGTGCGTACGGTTTCGCTCATCAGCGTCCTTCCAGCTTGTTTCGTTCTGCCAGCTTGGCATCGCGTTCGGCCAATTTGGCAAACATATCGTTGTAAGCGGTGAGATCGGCGTCGTTATTCCTGTCCGCCGCCCGGTCAACGCGCCGCTTCTCGCGTTCATCTGACCGGGACCACATAATGGCGACGCCGATCGCCACCAGCAGCGTGGGCACCTCGCCGATGCCCCAGGCCACCGCGCCGCCCATCTGCTGGTCCAGCAGCGCAGAGGGGCCCCACGTCCGGCCCAGGTTGCCAAAGTAGTCTGCCGCCAGCAGCCCCGTGCCGCCCATGATGGCCACGCCAAAGAAGGCGTGGAAACCCATGGTGGCCAGCAGGAGGAGGAGCCGCATGGGGTATGGGGCCCGGCGTGGCAGCGGATCCGTTCCGATCATGCTCAGGATGAAGATGTACCCCGTAATAGCGAAGTGCAGGTTCATCAGCTCGTGGCCGACATGCTCGCGCATGGCGAAGCCGAAGGCGTCAGAGTAGTAGAACAGCACAATCGAGCCGGCGAAGTTGCCCGCCGCAAAAATGGGATGGGTCACCAGCTGGGAAAACCTGGAATGTACAAAGACCAGGAGCCACTCCCGGAGGCCGCGGGAGCCGTCGCCCCGGGCGGGCAGGGCCCGCAGGGCCAGAGTCACGGGGGCGCCCAGGACAAGGAAGATCGGTGCCACCATGGTCAGGGCCATATGATCCACCATGTGGGCCGAGAAAAGGATGCGGCCATAGACCGCCGGCGGCCCCGACGTGATGTAGGTCAGCACCATCAGGCCGATCACCCAGTTCACGGAACGGAACCAAGGCCATTTGTCTCCCCGGCGGCGTACTTTGGCGACGCCCAGGAAGTAGGACACCAGGCCGAACAGGGCAAGGGCAACCCAGAGAAGGTCCAGCCGCCACTCGGTGAGCCACCGTTCCGGAGTCAGCTCGGGCGGGAGTTCATAGCCGGTGAGGATGAAGGCGGGGGATGCGTCCGGCGCAAAGCTGGTGGGCTGTGGTGGCGCTGAGCGGCTCAGCGCCACAGCTACACCTGAGGTTGCCGCCATGACCAGGAGTTCCACCAGTACCAATTGCCACAGCACCCTGCGGGAGGAGAAGGCAGCTCCCTTCCGTCCGAGCTGCGGGATCACCCATTGCCGGTGCATCAGGCCGATGCCGCCCAGGACCAGGGTAGCCGCTGACTTGGCCAGGATCAGCTGCCCGTAAGGCGAGCCGAACAGGTCGCCCCAGTTGGTGATGCGGATGCTTGCATTCATCACGCCGGAAGCAAACACCAGGACAAAGGCAAACCCTGCAAGCGCGGAGAACCGGCGCAACGTGGGCTCGGTAATGTCAATGCCCGCTCCTGCCTTGGACCCCGTCAGGATCCCAGAGATGAGGGCCAGCATGATGATGCCGCCCACCCAGACGCTGACGCCCACCAGGTGCAGGCCAAGGGAGTTGATGGCACCCTCATGGTCGGAGGAACTCGACGAATGCCCAATCAGTGCTGGGGGCACCAGCCCCGCCAAAGCCAGGATCAAGGTCAGGGCCAAGGCGTTGAGAGAGCGCACACCAAAGAGTGCTGTGGTCACGACAGCGGCGATGATGGTCACCGCCAGCCAGGCGCGCCCCGTTTCGATGTCCGTCATGAAGAACACCAGCGCCTGCGTAAACTCGGCGTCTCCGGACACTCCCTGGCCGGCTACGTCAGCGTAAGTGAGCACCAGCACCGCAATGGCCGACAATGTCCACGCCGCACCGGCCGCGGCCGCTACGGCCAGTGCCCGGGCAAAAGCCGGGTGTTCTGGAGCCTCGCTATCGTTGGTCCGGGAGCGCGGTCCCGAGGTTCTGGGGAGGATACCGACGGCGAAGATCAGGCCCCCGATGACCGTCGCTAGGGACACGTTGTGGATGGCCTTGCTGACGGGAAGTCCCCAGCGGACCAACGCGCCCGGGTCTGAGACCCCACGGGCTGCAGCCGCACCGGAGAACAGGAGTGCCGCCGCCAGGCCCAGCAACAGTGCTGCAAGCGCTGCCACCTGCCATGGCCGGGAAACCCCCAGGAAGCCGCCAGCCTCGCCCGACGCTCCCCTGCCAGAGGATGGACGGGCTGCTGTGTAACGGGACTTTGCTGCGGAAGGCACCTATCCATTGTCCGCCACGGGTGCCTGCGCGGCGAATCGGCTTGAGAGCACTTAAAAGCAATGGAGCGACGCCCGGGGGGCGCCGCTCCATTGCTGCTTCTGTAGAAGACTACTTCTTCTTGGCTACTGCAGCCTTCAGCTTGGAGCCGGCGGTCAGCTTAACGCTGTGGCCTGCTGCAATCTGGATGGTCTCACCCGTCTGCGGGTTACGGCCGGTGCGTGCTGCACGGTCGGTGCGCTCGACTGCGAGCCAGCCCGGAATGGTGATCTTCTCGCCCTGGGCGACAGAAGTCTCGAAAACCTCGAACAGTGCATCGAGGACGGAGTTGACGGCAGCCTGGCTGGTGCCGGCCTTGCCTGCTACCTCTGAAACAAGTTCACTACGGTTCTTAGCCATTGATGTCCTCCTGGACGGTCACGATTTCTGGAGCCTGAACGCGGCATGCGTACAAGCCACTGTTCGAAAACTTACCAGCTTGGGCCCTCGAGGACCGCAAATTCCGCGTGTTTCCGCGATTTTTTGGGTTAAATCTCCCGAATTTAGGGGATTCTGCGGGGAATTGCGCCCTCAGCGGACGCTCCCTTAGGTCCTGTCGGCCGTGGCGGGACGCTCCCTCACGTCCTGCGGGCTGTGGTGGGACGCTCCCTCAGGTCCTGCAGGCCGTGGGGCAAACGCTCTCTCACATCCTGCAGTTTTTGTGGCGACGCTCTCTCACATCCTGCAGGCCGTGGGGCGACGCTCTCTCAGGTCCTGCCGGCTGTGGACGGATGCTTTCTCGCGTTGGATGTGAGAGGGCATTTTGGGTGTTAAATGGGTCAGGCCCCGACATTGTGTGTCGGGGCCTGAGCCTAATGATTGTCCGGCGGTGTCCTACTCTCCCACACCCTCCCGGGTGCAGTACCATCGGCGCTGTGGGTCTTAGCTTCCGGGTTCGGAATGGGACCGGGCGTTTCCCCCACGCTATGACCGCCGTAACCCTTGTACCCGTCCCCCGTGGTGCTGGTGGGGGTGGGAAGTCTTTGTGGTTACAACGTGTTCTGCCGGTTAAGGCAGTTGTGGTGTTGTTATTTAGTTATGTTCCCTGCAACGTAACCGGTTTGGTTTGTTGTTTGGGAACCACATAGTGGACGCAAGCAGTCTTGTTTATCTTTTTACTTTCTTCGGGTGTGAACGTCTTTTGAATGCCGTTCACGAAGAAAGTGTGTGGTGTAAGTTATCGGCCTATTAGTACCGGTCAGCTTCACGAGTCGTTAGTCCTCGCTTCCACATCCGGCCTATCAACCCAGTGGTCTGGCTGGGGGCCTCTCACACACAAGGTGTATGGAAATCTCATCTCGAAGCGAGCTTCCCGCTTAGATGCTTTCAGCGGTTATCCCATCCGAACGTAGCTAATCAGCGGTGCACTTGGCAGTACAACTGACACACCAGAGGTTCGTCCGTCCCGGTCCTCTCGTACTAAGGACAGCCCTTCTCAAATTTCCTGCGCGCGCAGCGGATAGGGACCGAACTGTCTCACGACGTTCTAAACCCAGCTCGCGTACCGCTTTAATGGGCGAACAGCCCAACCCTTGGGACCTACTCCAGCCCCAGGATGCGACGAGCCGACATCGAGGTGCCAAACCATGCCGTCGATATGGACTCTTGGGCAAGATCAGCCTGTTATCCCCGAGGTACCTTTTATCCGTTGAGCGACGGCCATTCCACAATGTACCGCCGGATCACTAGTCCCGACTTTCGTCCCTGCTCGAGATGTCTCTCTCACAGTCAAGCTCCCTTGTGCACTTACACTCGACACCTGATTGCCAACCAGGCTGAGGGAACCTTTGGGCGCCTCCGTTACTTTTTAGGAGGCAACCGCCCCAGTTAAACTACCCATCAGGCACTGTCCCTGACCCGGATTACGGGCCGAAGTTAGATGTCCAAAGTGACCAGAGTGGTATTTCAACGATGACTCCACCCGAACTGGCGTCCGGGCTTCAACGTCTCCCACCTATCCTACACAAGCCACTCCGAACACCAATACCAAACTATAGTAAAGGTCTCGGGGTCTTTCCGTCCTGCTGCGCGTAACGAGCATCTTTACTCGTACTGCAATTTCGCCGAGTTTATGGTTGAGACAGCGGGGAAGTCGTTACTCCATTCGTGCAGGTCGGAACTTACCCGACAAGGAATTTCGCTACCTTAGGATGGTTATAGTTACCACCGCCGTTTACTGGGGCTTGAATTCTCAGCTTCGCCGTGAGGCTAACCGGTCCTCTTAACCTTCCAGCACCGGGCAGGAGTCAGTCCGTATACATCGTCTTGCGACTTCGCACGGACCTGTGTTTTTAGTAAACAGTCGCTTCCCCCTGGTCTCTGCGGCCCCGATCCCCTCCCGGTCGCTAGTACCGTTCAAGGTTGGGGCCCCCCTTCTCCCGAAGTTACGGGGGCATTTTGCCGAGTTCCTTTAACCATAATTCTCTCGATCGCCTTAGTATTCTCTACCTGATCACCTGTGTCGGTTTGGGGTACGGGCGGCTAAAACCTCGCGTCGATGCTTTTCTCGGCAGCATAGGATCACCAAATCCCCCCGTGAGGGGGTCCCATCAGATCTCAGGCATCATGAACAGCGGATTTGCCTACCGTTCGCCCTACATCCTTAGACCGGGACAACCATCGCCCGGCTTGGCTACCTTCCTGCGTCACACCTGTTAATACGCTTACCTCCCAGGATCAGGTCCCGCGCTCCACCAAAACCCACGTCACCACAAGGGTGGGCGGGCAGGTTTCGGGCAGTTAGTATCCCCTGTTCAGCATGGACGGTTTTTCGCCGGTACGGGAATATCAACCCGTTGTCCATCGACTACGCCTGTCGGCCTCGCCTTAGGTCCCGACTTACCCAGGGCAGATTAGCTTGACCCTGGAACCCTTGATCATTCGGCGGACGGGTTTCTCACCCGTCTTTCGCTACTCATGCCTGCATTCTCACTCGTGTAGGCTCCACCGCTGGTTTACACCGCGACTTCACTGCCCACACGACGCTCCCCTACCCATCCAGACGCCTGAACCACAAGGGCTTAGCTAATATCTGAATGCCACAACTTCGGCGGTGTACTTGAGCCCCGCTACATTGTCGGCGCGGAATCACTTGACCAGTGAGCTATTACGCACTCTTTTAAGGATGGCTGCTTCTAAGCCAACCTCCTGGTTGTCTTCGCAACTCCACATCCTTTCCCACTTAGCACACGCTTAGGGGCCTTAGTTGGTGGTCTGGGCTGTTTCCCTCTCGACTATGAAGCTTATCCCCCACAGTCTCACTGCTGCGCTCTCACTTACCGGCATTCGGAGTTTGGCTGACGTCAGTAACCTTGTAGGGCCCATTAGCCATCCAGTAGCTCTACCTCCGGTAAGAAACACGCAACGCTGCACCTAAATGCATTTCGGGGAGAACCAGCTATCACGAAGTTTGATTGGCCTTTCACCCCTACCCACAGCTCATCCCCTCCATTTTCAACTGAAGTGGGTTCGGTCCTCCACGACGTCTTACCGTCGCTTCAACCTGGCCATGGGTAGATCACTTCGCTTCGGGTCTAGATCACGCCACTGCAACGCCCTATTCAGACTCGCTTTCGCTACGGCTTCCCCACACGGGTTAACCTCGCGACGTAACACTAACTCGCAGGCTCATTCTTCAAAAGGCACGCCGTCACAGCTACTATGCACACAAGGTGCGGCTGCTCCGACGGATTGTAAGCACACGGTTTCAGGTACTGTTTCACTCCCCTCCCGGGGTACTTTTCACCTTTCCCTCACGGTACTGGTCCGCTATCGGTCATTAGGGAGTATTTAGGCTTATCAGGTGGTCCTGACAGATTCGCACGGGATTTCTCGGGCCCCGTGCTACTTGGGATACTCTCCAGGCGGTACAAAACATTTCGGTTACGGGGCTCCCACCCTCTCTGGCCGGCCTTTCAAGACCGTTCACCTATGCCTGCACATCACACCCCACTGTCCCGGCAGAGACAGAACGGAAAGTCCCACAACCCCGACCATGCAACGCCCGCCGGCTATCACACATGGAACGGTTTAGCCTGATCCGCTTTCGCTCGCCACTACTCACGGAATCACTATTGTTTTCTCTTCCTGCGGGTACTGAGATGTTTCACTTCCCCGCGTTCCCTCCACGCACCCTATGTGTTCAGATGCGGGTCACCAGATCACTCGCGCGTCTGGCGGGGTTTCCCCATTCGGACACCCTGGGATCACAGTCCGGTTATCGACTCCCCCAGGCTTATCGCAGATTCCTACGTCCTTCTTCGGCTCCTAATGCCAAGGCATCCACCGTGTGCTCTTAAAAACTTGACCACAAAAGATCAATCAGTAATTTTCGAGAGAACCACGAAAACCAACCACACCCCAACACCCACGAAGGGCATCAACAGCGCAGCCAGATCCAGGTTCATATTCTTGGAAATTGCTTCTTATAAAAGATGCTCGCGTCCACTATGTAGTTCTCAAACAACAACCCCAAACCACACACCCCACACACACAACCCTCCAAAAGAAGATCAAAACCGTGCGATCGGTGCAGCCAGGAAACCAGAAACAAACAAACCCGGAACCCTCCCTCACAGAAGAACCCCGGCCCTGTTGCCTCAGGACCCAACAGTGTGCCAAACACTACCCAGCAACCCGATCCATCCGCGTTCCAGGACACCCGCCCTTCCCAAAGGAAAGAACAAAACATCCGTACTAGCAAACGGTCCGTGCCACCAGGCACCTATTCGTTGATATTCCACCCATGAGCACCCGCCGCAGAACTTGCGTCTGCGCAACGGGCATATACTCCTGACAAACCCCCACCAACGCATACACGCAGCAGTGGTCTGTAGGTGCTCCTTAGAAAGGAGGTGATCCAGCCGCACCTTCCGGTACGGCTACCTTGTTACGACTTAGTCCCAATCGCCAGTCCCACCTTCGACAGCTCCCTCCCACAAGGGGTTAGGCCACCGGCTTCGGGTGTTACCAACTTTCGTGACTTGACGGGCGGTGTGTACAAGGCCCGGGAACGTATTCACCGCAGCGTTGCTGATCTGCGATTACTAGCGACTCCGACTTCATGGGGTCGAGTTGCAGACCCCAATCCGAACTGAGACCGGCTTTTTGGGATTAGCTCCACCTCACAGTATCGCAACCCTTTGTACCGGCCATTGTAGCATGCGTGAAGCCCAAGACATAAGGGGCATGATGATTTGACGTCGTCCCCACCTTCCTCCGAGTTGACCCCGGCAGTCTCCTATGAGTCCCCGCCATAACGCGCTGGCAACATAGAACGAGGGTTGCGCTCGTTGCGGGACTTAACCCAACATCTCACGACACGAGCTGACGACAACCATGCACCACCTGTGAACCAGCCCCAAAGGGGAAACCACATTTCTGCGGCGATCCAGTCCATGTCAAGCCTTGGTAAGGTTCTTCGCGTTGCATCGAATTAATCCGCATGC
The DNA here is from genome assembly GCF_026427775.1 of Arthrobacter sp. CDRTa11. Lineage (NCBI taxonomy): Bacteria > Bacillati > Actinomycetota > Actinomycetes > Micrococcales > Micrococcaceae > Arthrobacter > Arthrobacter sp. CDRTa11. Next base: position 4,867,523 of record NZ_CP044532.1, read on the forward strand.
TCCGCCGCTTGTGCGGGCCCCCGTCAATTCCTTTGAGTTTTAGCCTTGCGGCCGTACTCCCCAGGCGGGGCACTTAATGCGTTAGCTACGGCGCGGAAAACGTGGAATGTCCCCCACACCTAGTGCCCAACGTTTACGGCATGGACTACCAGGGTATCTAATCCTGTTCGCTCCCCATGCTTTCGCTCCTCAGCGTCAGTTAATGCCCAGAGACCTGCCTTCGCCATCGGTGTTCCTCCTGATATCTGCGCATTTCACCGCTACACCAGGAATTCCAGTCTCCCCTACATCACTCTAGTCTGCCCGTACCCACCGCAGATCCGGAGTTGAGCCCCGGACTTTCACGGCAGACGCGACAAACCGCCTACGAGCTCTTTACGCCCAATAATTCCGGATAACGCTTGCGCCCTACGTATTACCGCGGCTGCTGGCACGTAGTTAGCCGGCGCTTCTTCTGCAGGTACCGTCACTTTCGCTTCTTCCCTACTGAAAGAGGTTTACAACCCGAAGGCCGTCATCCCTCACGCGGCGTCGCTGCATCAGGCTTTCGCCCATTGTGCAATATTCCCCACTGCTGCCTCCCGTAGGAGTCTGGGCCGTGTCTCAGTCCCAGTGTGGCCGGTCACCCTCTCAGGCCGGCTACCCGTCGTCGCCTTGGTGAGCCATTACCTCACCAACAAGCTGATAGGCCGCGAGTCCATCCAAAACCACAATAAAGCTTTCCACCCCCCACCATGCGATGAGGAGTCATATCCGGTATTAGACCCAGTTTCCCAGGCTTATCCCAGAGTTAAGGGCAGGTTACTCACGTGTTACTCACCCGTTCGCCACTAATCCACCAGCAAGCTGGCTTCATCGTTCGACTTGCATGTGTTAAGCACGCCGCCAGCGTTCATCCTGAGCCAGGATCAAACTCTCCGTTGAAGTAAAACAAAAACAGACACAACCACCAACCCCGGGAAAACGGGATAAAACGGCTGCACAAAATTTGAAACCAGCTGTAAAAACCAAACCAACCACGGGGTGGTCAATTCAGCAAATTCAACCAATTCATATAAAATAAACCGGTATCAACAAACTTGGCACACTATTGAGTTCTCAAACAACAGACACACCCGGCACCACCACAACCCCTCAAGGGCCGCGGATCGCTCCGGAGCAACTTTTCAAATTTACCCGATTCCTGGAAGCTTTGCAAATCAGCGTTTCGGCGATTCAAGCTCCACACAATCGGCCCCACCCGGCTCCGGCACGCTAATAAGCGAGCCATTTTCAGGCTGTTGAAGAAGGGGGTCGGTCGCTATTTTTCCGCTTCAGCGGCGGCGACTCAGAAAACAATACACGGCCGGAACCGCAACGGCAAATCACCTCCCACAGCACGGGAGAGGCCCCCAAAATCCTTGTTATGGCGCGGATTCCGGGGGCCTCGAAGGCTATCGGGCGGGGACGCGAGCGAAAACCCGGTCTTATGGAGTGGGTCACATTAGCTGACGCTCAATCCGGCAACGTCAGTCCCGCACGGTCAACACCACTGAGAAGTCAGCTTCCTGCGGCTTCAGCCGGTACGGCTCCAGGGCGCCCGGCCCGCAGGCTGCCGTTCCCACACCGCGCATCACGTGGTCAACGTAGACGTAGGTGCGGCCATCCGCGAGCAGGTCAGTCCGGTGGGTGGCTGAGTCAAGGACATCCTGGCCATAGGGGCGGACCGTCAAAGCGAAGGGGCTGCCGGCAATTTCGAGAGTGCCGGCGTCGAGCTCCAGGCCCGCCTTGCGCACGCCGGACCGCGCACCCGATTCCTGGGGACGGACATAGTCGACGTCCATCTCCGCCAGCGGCAGCTGAAACCAGCCTGTCCTGGCACCCTGACCGGTATCCGCATAGCTTTGGTGCGGGCCGCTACCGAACCAGCTCACGGTGTTGGTCTGAGTGTCCAGCACCATTTCGAGCCCGATCCGCGCCCACTCCACACCATGGCCGGCGCTGGTCCAATCCCCATCCGGCCGCACCTGGGTGCGGAGGTTCACGCTGGTACCGTCGCTGCTCCACGAATAGTCCACCAGCACGCCAAACTGCTTGTCGGCAGCGCCCATCCGGGTGCGGACCGTCAGCACCTCCCCGCCGTCCGGGGAGGGAACCGCAGTGATGCCCAGCAACCGGCTGTGGAGACGGTCGAGGCCGGCTTCCTTCCATTGGGTGGCCAGCGGACGGCGGTCGGGCCCGGTCCATTCGCCGCCCATGTCATTGTCCGTGGGAGGCCACCAGAGCACCAGTCCCAGATGGTCCACTGGCACGGCGCCGATGGAGGTGGGGAGTCCCGAGAGGCGGTTGAACACCACCGGGCCCAGCCGCAGTTCCGTGTTATCAACCTGAACGGGTTCCGTTGCAGAAGGCTCTTCGCCCGCTGCAATATCCTGGACGGCCTGGCCCCAAGCCAGCTCATGACCAGCGGCAGCCCAATCGGTTTCAGCAGCAAGAACAGCACTGACGGTGAGGATTGAGGGCCGTCCCTCGGCCAGCCCGGCGAGGCCGGCGGGGAGTTCCGCGCGGGTTTCCGCGCGGGGCGCCAACGGCGCGAGGGCCACGGTGCCGCCGTCGAGCGTCACGCCGTCGGACTCCACGACGTAGCGGAAGGTGAACGCCGACGTATCTGCGAAGTCAAAGCCGTTGCGCACGGTGAATCCGGCCCAGCCCTCTTCCACGTCGATCTTCAGCGGCTCGATGACCTTCTTGAAGTCAAGCAGCCCGGGCCGGGGATTCCGGTTCGCGTCCACCAGGCCGTCGGTGACAAAGTTGCCGTCGTGAACTTCCTCACCGAAGTCGCCGCCGTACGCAAAATGCTCCCGGCCGTCCTCGTCCGTGACTGTTATGCCATGCTCCAGCCACTCCCAAACGAAACCGCCCATCAGCCGCGGGTAGCGGCCGAACAGCTCCTGGTACTCGGACATGCCTCCCGGACCGTTGCCCATGGCGTGGACGTACTCGCACAGGACGAACGGCATGGCACGGCGGCGGGCGTCCAGGGCGGGATCCTCCAGCGCCTCCTCCAGGCCTTGGCCGATCAACGCAGTTTCCGCCTGGTTGGCATACATTCGCGAATAGACGTCCACGTAGGCGCAGGTCCAGTCGCCCTCATAGTGGATGGGCCGTGAGGGATCGCGGTCCTTGGTCCAGCGCGACATCGCCTCGAGGTTACGGCCGGTGCCGGCTTCGTTCCCGAGGGACCACATGATGACGGCGGCGTGGTTTTTGTCCCGTTCCACGGTACGGCGCATCCTGTCCAGCAGGGCCGCCTCCCATTGCGGGTCATCGCTGGGGTTCTGGTTCCAGCCGGCACTGACGAAGCCATGGGTTTCCAGATCGCATTCGAGCACAACGTAAAAGCCCAACTGGTCCGCCAGGGCAAGGAAATCGGGGTGCGGCGGGTAGTGCGAGGTCCGGATGGCATTGATGTTGTGCTGCTTCATGAGTCGGAGCTCGCCCTCCACCACGTCCCTGGGCACTACCCTGCCCAGGCGCGGATGATGCTCATGCCGGTTGACGCCGCGCAGCAGGATCCGTTGGCCGTTGACTTTGAACTGGGCGTCCTCGATGGTGATGCTGCGGAAGCCGATCTGCAGCTCAATGGTTTCCCCGGGGGTGCTGACGGTGGCCTCATAGAGCCGCGGCAGCTCCGCGGACCAGGGCGAAATGTCCTTGATGCGGTGTTCGGAGCCGGCGGGCACTTCGAGCCCCAGTTCCGGGATGCGTACGACGGCGTCAATCGCCTCACCGGCCCGGCTCACCACCACGCGCAGGGTTCCTTCGCCGGTGTGGTGGTCATAGTCCGCATGGACGAACGCGTCGTCAATGCCCTGTTCAGGCCTGGACTGCAGGGTGACATCACGGAAGATCCCGGGAAGCCACCACATGTCCTGGTCCTCTGTGTACGTGGCTGCCGAGAACTGGGCCACGCGCACGGCCAGGATGTTTTTTCCTTCAACGAGGATCCCGGACACGTCAAACTCGTGGGCAAGCCGGCTGCCGCGGGTCGTGCCCAGTTCCGTGCCGTTCAACCACACGGTGCCCGCGGACTCGATGCCGTCAAACCGGAGGATGGCGCGCGGCTGAAACTCCGGTCCGGCGTGGAATTCCACCAGGTGGTCGCCGATGGGGTTTGCCTCCGGGACATGGGGCGGTTCCACCGGGAAGGGGAACTGTACGTTGGTGTACCACGGTGAGCCATGGCCGTGCATGGGCCAGCTCGACGGCACGGCAAGCCCGGTAAATCCGTCCGTGCTCCGTCCCAACTGCCAGCCGCCTTCCGGAGCCTGCCGAATGCCCGGGCTGAGCCGAAACTGCCATTCACCGTTCAATGACTGTCGGGGTGCATCGCTGTGCAGGTAGGCGCGCGCCGGCAGGGTTCCTCGACCTGGCTGAACCGAGGCCAGCTCCTGGACTGCGCCTGCGCCAATTTCCAAGGCCCGTCCTTGGGCGCCGGTGCCTTGGCTGCTCTGTGCGGCTACTTCGGTCTCTGCCGCTGCCGGTGCCGAGGGTGACTGAACTGACATGGATATTCCTTGCTCCAGAGTGTTGGGGAGTACCGCCTCATACCCGGACTTGGAAGTCTCGTGAACGTTCACGGTTTTGGAAGATTCTATCCCCAACGACACAGATTTGGTAGGGCTTGGCCTAAGCCGACTGCCGGAGGACAAGGTCATGCCTGAGCGTCAAATCGGCCTCCGGGCTGCCTGGCACAATGGTCCCGGACAGTAACCCCTCAAGAAGGTCGACGGCGGCCCGGCCAACGTCTCGCAGGTTCATGGACAAGGTAGTCAGCGCAGGGGTCACCAGCTCACCCAGCGGGATGCCGTCCATACCAATCACGGCGCAATCATCCGGCACGCTGCGGCCATTTCCAGCCAAAGCCTTCAGGACGCCGGCAGCCATCAGGTCGTTAAAGGCCAGCAGCCCGTCCAGCCTTGGGTGGCGTGACAGCAGGTCCTGGACGGCATCGCGTGAAGGCTGGGCAGCCTCGGCGGAATGGGCCACTATGAGCCCGATTCCACGGTCCGCGGCCACTCCCACCACCGCTGCGCCCCGGGCCGTCAGTGATCCTTTCGTGCCGGAATCCAGGTAAGCAATCTCGCGGCAGCCCCGCGACAGCAGGTGGTCCAGGGCGAGCCTGGCTGCATGGGGGTAATCGAATGAGATCCTTCCGGCAGCCATATAGGGATGATCCAGGACAACCGCCGGACGCCGCCCCAGCATGGCCTGCGCCGCCTCCGAGTCCGGACCAAGGTATCCAATGACCGCGTCAACCTGAGGGGCGAGCCGCGCCACCGCGTCCAGCGCGCTGCTGCTGCCGTGACCAAAATCATCCATCACCACATTCCAGCCGCGCTGTGTGGCCATCTCCACCACACTTGACGCAAACGCCGGAAAGTACGGGTTGGTGAGGTCCGGGATGGCCAGGCCCACGGAGGTGTGTGCTCCCTGGACCAGGCCTCTTGCATACCTGCTTGGTGTATAGCCAAGCTCCCGAGCCAACTCCTGGACACGCTCCCGCGTTTCCTGCCGAATGCCCGGCATATCGTTCATGGCCCTGGTGACGGTTTGCCGTGAGACTCCTGCAGCGGCCGCCACGTCCAGGATCGTGGCCCGTTTGGCCCGGGGGATACGCGAAGTGGAGGTCATAGACCGTAAGTCTAGTTTGGCGTGACGCTCTCCGGGGTTCTGGGTGTATGACGGCGGTGCCGGCGCTGCGGGTATGGGGTGTGGTTTGCCCCGACATTGTGTGTCGGGGCCTGAGCCTAATGATTGTCCGGCGGTGTCCTACTCTCCCACACCCTCCCGGGTGCAGTACCATCGGCGCTGTGGGTCTTAGCTTCCGGGTTCGGAATGGGACCGGGCGTTTCCCCCACGCTATGACCGCCGTAACCCTTGTACCCGTCCCCCGTGCTGGTGGGGGTGGGAAGTCTTTGTGGTTACAACGTGTTCTGCCGGTTAAGGCAGTTGTGGTGTTGTTATTTAGTTTTGTTCCTCAAGCAACGTTTGGTTTGTTGTTTGGGAACCACATAGTGGACGCAAGCAGTCTTGTTATCTTTTTACTTTCTTCGGGTGTGAACGTCTTTTGAATGCCGTTCACGAAGAAAGTGTGTGGTGTAAGTTATCGGCCTATTAGTACCGGTCAGCTTCACGAGTCGTTAGTCCTCGCTTCCACATCCGGCCTATCAACCCAGTGGTCTGGCTGGGGGCCTCTCACACACAAGGTGTATGGAAATCTCATCTCGAAGCGAGCTTCCCGCTTAGATGCTTTCAGCGGTTATCCCATCCGAACGTAGCTAATCAGCGGTGCACTTGGCAGTACAACTGACACACCAGAGGTTCGTCCGTCCCGGTCCTCTCGTACTAAGGACAGCCCTTCTCAAATTTCCTGCGCGCGCAGCGGATAGGGACCGAACTGTCTCACGACGTTCTAAACCCAGCTCGCGTACCGCTTTAATGGGCGAACAGCCCAACCCTTGGGACCTACTCCAGCCCCAGGATGCGACGAGCCGACATCGAGGTGCCAAACCATGCCGTCGATATGGACTCTTGGGCAAGATCAGCCTGTTATCCCCGAGGTACCTTTTATCCGTTGAGCGACGGCCATTCCACAATGTACCGCCGGATCACTAGTCCCGACTTTCGTCCCTGCTCGAGATGTCTCTCTCACAGTCAAGCTCCCTTGTGCACTTACACTCGACACCTGATTGCCAACCAGGCTGAGGGAACCTTTGGGCGCCTCCGTTACTTTTTAGGAGGCAACCGCCCCAGTTAAACTACCCATCAGGCACTGTCCCTGACCCGGATTACGGGCCGAAGTTAGATGTCCAAAGTGACCAGAGTGGTATTTCAACGATGACTCCACCCGAACTGGCGTCCGGGCTTCAACGTCTCCCACCTATCCTACACAAGCCACTCCGAACACCAATACCAAACTATAGTAAAGGTCTCGGGGTCTTTCCGTCCTGCTGCGCGTAACGAGCATCTTTACTCGTACTGCAATTTCGCCGAGTTTATGGTTGAGACAGCGGGGAAGTCGTTACTCCATTCGTGCAGGTCGGAACTTACCCGACAAGGAATTTCGCTACCTTAGGATGGTTATAGTTACCACCGCCGTTTACTGGGGCTTGAATTCTCAGCTTCGCCGTGAGGCTAACCGGTCCTCTTAACCTTCCAGCACCGGGCAGGAGTCAGTCCGTATACATCGTCTTGCGACTTCGCACGGACCTGTGTTTTTAGTAAACAGTCGCTTCCCCCTGGTCTCTGCGGCCCCGATCCCCTCCCGGTCGCTAGTACCGTTCAAGGTTGGGGCCCCCCTTCTCCCGAAGTTACGGGGGCATTTTGCCGAGTTCCTTAACCATAATTCTCTCGATCGCCTTAGTATTCTCTACCTGATCACCTGTGTCGGTTTGGGGTACGGGCGGCTAAAACCTCGCGTCGATGCTTTTCTCGGCAGCATAGGATCACCAAATCCCCCCGTGAGGGGGTCCCATCAGATCTCAGGCATCATGAACAGCGGATTTGCCTACCGTTCGCCCTACATCCTTAGACCGGGACAACCATCGCCCGGCTTGGCTACCTTCCTGCGTCACACCTGTTAATACGCTTACCTCCCAGGATCAGGTCCCGCGCTCCACCAAAACCCACGTCACCACAAGGGTGGGCGGGCAGGTTTCGGGCAGTTAGTATCCCCTGTTCAGCATGGACGGTTTTTCGCCGGTACGGGAATATCAACCCGTTGTCCATCGACTACGCCTGTCGGCCTCGCCTTAGGTCCCGACTTACCCAGGGCAGATTAGCTTGACCCTGGAACCCTTGATCATTCGGCGGACGGGTTTCTCACCCGTCTTTCGCTACTCATGCCTGCATTCTCACTCGTGTAGGCTCCACCGCTGGTTTACACCGCGACTTCACTGCCCACACGACGCTCCCCTACCCATCCAGACGCCTGAACCACAAGGGCTTAGCTAATATCTGAATGCCACAACTTCGGCGGTGTACTTGAGCCCCGCTACATTGTCGGCGCGGAATCACTTGACCAGTGAGCTATTACGCACTCTTTTAAGGATGGCTGCTTCTAAGCCAACCTCCTGGTTGTCTTCGCAACTCCACATCCTTTCCCACTTAGCACACGCTTAGGGGCCTTAGTTGGTGGTCTGGGCTGTTTCCCTCTCGACTATGAAGCTTATCCCCCACAGTCTCACTGCTGCGCTCTCACTTACCGGCATTCGGAGTTTGGCTGACGTCAGTAACCTTGTAGGGCCCATTAGCCATCCAGTAGCTCTACCTCCGGTAAGAAACACGCAACGCTGCACCTAAATGCATTTCGGGGAGAACCAGCTATCACGAAGTTTGATTGGCCTTTCACCCCTACCCACAGCTCATCCCCTCCATTTTCAACTGAAGTGGGTTCGGTCCTCCACGACGTCTTACCGTCGCTTCAACCTGGCCATGGGTAGATCACTTCGCTTCGGGTCTAGATCACGCCACTGCAACGCCCTATTCAGACTCGCTTTCGCTACGGCTTCCCCACACGGGTTAACCTCGCGACGTAACACTAACTCGCAGGCTCATTCTTCAAAAGGCACGCCGTCACAGCTACTATGCACACAAGGTGCGGCTGCTCCGACGGATTGTAAGCACACGGTTTCAGGTACTGTTTCACTCCCCTCCCGGGGTACTTTTCACCTTTCCCTCACGGTACTGGTCCGCTATCGGTCATTAGGGAGTATTTAGGCTTATCAGGTGGTCCTGACAGATTCGCACGGGATTTCTCGGGCCCCGTGCTACTTGGGATACTCTCCAGGCGGTACAAAACATTTCGGTTACGGGGCTCCCACCCTCTCTGGCCGGCCTTTCAAGACCGTTCACCTATGCCTGCACATCACACCCCACTGTCCCGGCAGAGACAGAACGGAAAGTCCCACAACCCCGACCATGCAACGCCCGCCGGCTATCACACATGGAACGGTTTAGCCTGATCCGCTTTCGCTCGCCACTACTCACGGAATCACTATTGTTTTCTCTTCCTGCGGGTACTGAGATGTTTCACTTCCCCGCGTTCCCTCCACGCACCCTATGTGTTCAGATGCGGGTCACCAGATCACTCGCGCGTCTGGCGGGGTTTCCCCATTCGGACACCCTGGGATCACAGTCCGGTTATCGACTCCCCCAGGCTTATCGCAGATTCCTACGTCCTTCTTCGGCTCCTAATGCCAAGGCATCCACCGTGTGCTCTTAAAAAACTTGACCACAAAAGATCAATCAGTAATTTTCGAGAGAACCACGAAAACCAACCACACCCCAACACCCACGAAGGGCATCAACAGCGCAGCCAGATCCAGGTTCATATTCTTGGAAATTGCTTCTTATAAAAGATGCTCGCGTCCACTATGTAGTTCTCAAACAACAACCCCAAACCACACACCCCACACACACAACCCTCCAAAAGAAGATCAAAACCGTGCGATCGGTGCAGCCAGGAAACCAGAAACAAACAAACCCGGAACCCTCCCTCACAGAAGAACCCCGGCCCTGTTGCCTCAGGACCCAACAGTGTGCCAAACACTACCCAGCAACCCGATCCATCCGCGTTCCAGGACACCCGCCCTTCCCAAAGGAAAGAACAAAACATCCGTACTAGCAAACGGTCCGTGCCACCAGGCACCTATTCGTTGATATTCCACCCATGAGCACCCGCCGCAGAACTTGCGTCTGCGCAACGGGCATATACTCCTGACAAACCCCCACCAACGCATACACGCAGCAGTGGTCTGTAGGTGCTCCTTAGAAAGGAGGTGATCCAGCCGCACCTTCCGGTACGGCTACCTTGTTACGACTTAGTCCCAATCGCCAGTCCCACCTTCGACAGCTCCCTCCCACAAGGGGTTAGGCCACCGGCTTCGGGTGTTACCAACTTTCGTGACTTGACGGGCGGTGTGTACAAGGCCCGGGAACGTATTCACCGCAGCGTTGCTGATCTGCGATTACTAGCGACTCCGACTTCATGGGGTCGAGTTGCAGACCCCAATCCGAACTGAGACCGGCTTTTTGGGATTAGCTCCACCTCACAGTATCGCAACCCTTTGTACCGGCCATTGTAGCATGCGTGAAGCCCAAGACATAAGGGGCATGATGATTTGACGTCGTCCCCACCTTCCTCCGAGTTGACCCCGGCAGTCTCCTATGAGTCCCCGCCATAACGCGCTGGCAACATAGAACGAGGGTTGCGCTCGTTGCGGGACTTAACCCAACATCTCACGACACGAGCTGACGACAACCATGCACCACCTGTGAACCAGCCCCAAAGGGGAAACCACATTTCTGCGGCGATCCAGTCCATGTCAAGCCTTGGTAAGGTTCTTCGCGTTGCATCGAATTAATCCGCATGCTCCGCCGCTTGTGCGGGCCCCCGTCAATTCCTTTGAGTTTTAGCCTTGCGGCCGTACTCCCCAGGCGGGGCACTTAATGCGTTAGCTACGGCGCGGAAAACGTGGAATGTCCCCCACACCTAGTGCCCAACGTTTACGGCATGGACTACCAGGGTATCTAATCCTGTTCGCTCCCCATGCTTTCGCTCCTCAGCGTCAGTTAATGCCCAGAGACCTGCCTTCGCCATCGGTGTTCCTCCTGATATCTGCGCATTTCACCGCTACACCAGGAATTCCAGTCTCCCCTACATCACTCTAGTCTGCCCGTACCCACCGCAGATCCGGAGTTGAGCCCCGGACTTTCACGGCAGACGCGACAAACCGCCTACGAGCTCTTTACGCCCAATAATTCCGGATAACGCTTGCGCCCTACGTATTACCGCGGCTGCTGGCACGTAGTTAGCCGGCGCTTCTTCTGCAGGTACCGTCACTTTCGCTTCTTCCCTACTGAAAGAGGTTTACAACCCGAAGGCCGTCATCCCTCACGCGGCGTCGCTGCATCAGGCTTTCGCCCATTGTGCAATATTCCCCACTGCTGCCTCCCGTAGGAGTCTGGGCCGTGTCTCAGTCCCAGTGTGGCCGGTCACCCTCTCAGGCCGGCTACCCGTCGTCGCCTTGGTGAGCCATTACCTCACCAACAAGCTGATAGGCCGCGAGTCCATCCAAAACCACAATAAAGCTTTCCACCCCCCACCATGCGATGAGGAGTCATATCCGGTATTAGACCCAGTTTCCCAGGCTTATCCCAGAGTTAAGGGCAGGTTACTCACGTGTTACTCACCCGTTCGCCACTAATCCACCAGCAAGCTGGCTTCATCGTTCGACTTGCATGTGTTAAGCACGCCGCCAGCGTTCATCCTGAGCCAGGATCAAACTCTCCGTTGAAGTAAAACAAAAACAGACACAACCACCAACCCCGGGAAAACGGGATAAAACGGCTGCACAAAATTTGAAACCAGCTGTAAAAACCAAACCAACCACGGGGTGGTCAATTCAGCAAATTCAACCAATTCATATAAAATAAACCGGTATCAACAAACTTGGCACACTATTGAGTTCTCAAACAACAGACACACCCGGCACCACCACAACCCCTCAAGGGCCGCGGATCGCTCCGGAGCAACTTTTCAAACCTACCCGGTTTCCGTCCCGGTTGCAAATCCATCTTTCAGGACCCGCACCCGGTCAAAAACCATTCCCGCACCCGAACTGAAGCACTCTAAAGAGCTACCAGAATCTGGTGTTGAATTTGTGGGTTTCGCCGCCCTGGTAACCAGCTCTTCGCTGTCTCCCTCTGGCGACTAGAAAAACAATACACCCACTCAGCGCCCATCGCAAATCCCCTCCGGAGGGGGCCAAACCCGCGCCGTTACTGGGCCGAAGGGGCGGCCGAAGGCAAAACCAAGGCGCCGTCGTCGTCCGGGGTTTCCGTGTCCTGCGACACAGTGGCTGGATGTCCCCCATCGTGGCCAGGGAGCGTTGCAGGCAGGCAGCCTTAACGCGCAGAAGGGCCGGCAACCAAACGGTTGCCGGCCCTTCTCAAGCAGCTGGAATCAGCGGTGCTGAATTACCAGGAAGACTTGGTGATGCCCGGGAGTTCGCCACGGTGAGCCATGTCGCGGAAGCGAACACGGGAGATACCGAACTTCTGGAAGGTACCGCGGGGGCGGCCGTCGATGATGTCGCGGTTACGCAGACGGATCGGGGACGCGTTGCGGGGCAGCTTCTGCAGGCCGAGGCGTGCAGCTTCGCGTGCTTCGTCGGTGGCGTTGGCGTCGACGAGGGTCTTCTTCAGTTCGAGGCGCTTTGCAGCGTAACGCTCAACGATGACCTTGCGCTGCTCGTTGCGAGCAATCTTTGACTTCTTAGCCATGGTTTAGCGCTCCTCTCGGAATTCGACGTGCTGGCGGATCTTGGGATCGTACTTCTTCAGAACCATGCGGTCCGGATCGTTACGACGGTTCTTGCGGGTTACGTAGGTGTAACCCGTGCCCGCAGTCGACTTGAGCTTGATGATCGGACGTACGTCCTTGTCCTTAGCCATTAGAGCTTCACTCCCCGAGCAAGGATGGAGGCAACGACTACGTCGATGCCGCGCACGTCGATGGTCTTGATGCCACGTGCAGAAACCTGCAGCGTGACGTTACGGCGCAGGGACGGAACCCAGTAGCGCTTCTTCTGGATGTTCGGATCGAACCGACGCTTGTTGCGGCGGTGCGAGTGCGAAATGCTGTGCCCAAAGCCCGGCTCGGCTCCGGTCACTTGGCAGTGTGCTGCCATGACTTCTCCTCAAGAATTGAAAGTAATGATCCGCATATCTGCTGCTGGATCATGCGTCCAAGTGCGACCCAAACTAATCAGGGCGAACGGTTAGTCACGCAACTTGAGCCCCTAACTACCGGCTACCCTGGAGAAAATTACCGGGCCACCGGAGCAATTGCGCACGCTCCGCGCACTTAGCGCCTACCAAGTCTACGAGTTCAAGTAATTAAAGACCAATCCGGCCTCGGAAGGTGTATAAGCAGGGGGCCAGTCAGACGCGGGTCAGCTGCGCATATCGGGGCTTCAGTCCGTCGCCTGAAGACCTTCCGGTTACACGGCGGACCACCCAGGGGGCGGCGAATTCACGAACCCAGCGTGCGTTGGCGCGAAGCGCTTCCGTCCGGCTGAGTTCCGGTACTGGGGTCATCGGGGGAACCTCGATCGAATGATCGTGTTCCAGGACTGTGAGGACGCGCTTGGCCATGTTGGCGTGCCCGGCCACGGACATATGCATCCGGTCCTGGGCCCACATTCCCCAGTCGTAGTACTCACTGAAACGCCAATAATCCACCAGCAGGGCACCGTGGTCGCCGGCGATTCCACGCACCAGTTCGTTGTAGATAGCGGTTCGGCCCCTGGTGGTGCCGAAAATCTTGGAACCCCTGGAATCAAAGCCGGTGAACATGACCACGGTGGCACCCGTGGCGGTCAGCTTACGGATACCGGCGTCGTACTCCACCAGGAGATCATCGATGTCGACCTTGGGGCGGAAGATATCGTTCGCACCCGCATAAACGGTCACCAGCGTGGGTTTAAGTTCGACGGCGGCGTCCACCTGCTCTGCCATGATTTGGCGCAGTTTCCTCCCCCGGATGGCGAGGTTTGCGTAACCAAAACCGGGATCGGCGGCACCCAACTGCTCAGCTACCCGGTCCGCCCAGCCGCGTACACCGTTGGGGCGTGAGGGATCCTCATCGCCAACGCCTTCCGTAAAGGAGTCACCGAGTGCTACGTACCGGGCTGAAAAATCCATAGCGCCAGTGTGTCATCCGTTGCTGGGAGCAACCAAGTGCAGGCTCAGACCGGCTGAGCGTGCGAGCGACTAGGGCGAGCTCTCGCGAAGGATCCAGTGGTCTTCGTTCAGTCTGGCAACGATCTTTTCGCCAATCCGGGCCAGATCCGCAACGTCGCGTTCCGTCAGTGCGTCCAAAAACTTGTCCCGGACCGCTTCCACGTGCCCGGGTGCGAGGGAAACCAAAGTGGCCATCCCGGCGTCGGACAGGTGCGCTGTGGTGACGCGGGCGTCCCCCGGATGCGGACGCCGCTGCATAAACCCGCGCTTTTCAAGCTTGGTGACCACGTGCGAGAGCCTGGACAGGGATGAGCTGGTGCGGGCGGCAAGTTCACTCATGGGCAGAAACCGGCCCTCAGCCTCCGACAGCATCGCCATGACGTTGTAGTCGAAAAGGGACAGCTTGCCTGCCGTGTGGAGCTGGTTGTCCAGGGCGGCGGGAAGCATGGTGTTGATGCTCAGGAGCGCCAGCCAGGCACGGCGTTCGTCGGCATTGAGCCAGCGCGGTTCAGTCATGGGTCCATTCTAGGAGTATGCGTGCTTGAGCCTTCAAGTGAGCACTCCTGCCAGCGGTAGGCTGACCTTATGTTTGTTGTGTCGTTGACCTATAAGATGCCCGAAGACATCGTCGACTTCCACCGCCCCGCGCATATGGCCTGGGTCAAAGAAGCGTTCGACGCCGGCGTGTTCCTTGCGTCGGGACGCCGGGTTCCGGCAGTGGGCGGCGTGTTGCTGTCCGGAGCAGACCGTTCCACCCTTGAGGAGTCGCTGGCCCGGGATCCTTTCTACAGCAATGGCGTCGCCGAGTTCGAGGTCATCGAGTTCAAGGCCACTAGCGTGGCAGAGGGCTTCGAGAACCTCCTGGACTCCTAAGGACCGATGGCAGGCCGTTTCTCAGCCAGCTTCTTTAGGCCGCGCTTTGGTGGCACCCGGACAGGCTCGGGCCAGCGGGGGCTGAGCGCATCCCCCAGCGTGATGCCCCGGAGCTTTCGGCCGAACAGCGGCAGGACCCAGTCGTGCACCCAGCGCCGTTGCCGCTTTTCCCATTCCCGCAGGCTGAGCCTCGCCGGCGGGTCCCATTCCTTGGGAAGGATCTTGTGCGGCACGCCGAGTTGGTCCAGAACCTGTCCCGCAAGGTACTTGTGCCCTGCCTTGGACATATGCAGCCTGTCGGCGTCCCACATCCGCCGGTCATGGAAGGCGTCCAGGCACCAGTAATCCACCAGGACGGCGCCGTACTCCGCAGCTATCTCACGCACCCTTTGGTTGTAAGTGGTGTTGCGTTTCTTCAGGGGCTCAAGGAGTGCTGAGACTTTGACGTCGAAACCGGTAAAAAGGACAAGGATGGCTCCTGTTCCGGCCAGCTTCGACACCATATATTCGTAATCGGCCATCAGGGCGTCCATGTCGGTGCCGAGGTCCAGGATGTCGTTGCCGCCGGCATACAGCGTGACCAGCGTGGGCCGCATCGCCACCGCCGGTTCCAGCTGCTCGCTGATGATGTGCCGCAGCCGCTTGCTCCTGATAGCCAGGTTGGCGTACCTCCACCCGGGCTGCGCCTTGGCCAATTTCTCCGCCACCCGGTCAGCCCATCCGCGGACGCCGTTGGGGAAGCGCTCGTCATGGTCACCGACCCCCTCGGTAAACGAATCCCCCAGGGCAACAAAGACCCGCCGCCCATCCCTGTCCGGAAGCAAAGGATCAGCACCCATCCCGCCAACCTAACCACCAAAGGAAACGCCAGCACGACGCCGGGATGAACAAGATGAACTGGTCCCCGATTGTTGGACTGGCTAAATGGGATTCTAGGCCGCAAGGGCCTGGGCACGGTATTGCACCGGGCTCAGGCCCTTTAGCTTTGTTGAGATTCGGTTGGTGTTGTACCAGTGGATGTAGTCATTTAGTTGGGCAGCCAGGGCATCGGTACTGATGAACCGGACACGGTGGAAGAGTTCTTCCTTGAGGTGCCCGAAAAAGTTCTCCATCACGGCATTGTCGTAGCAGTTGCCCTTGCGTGACATTGACTGGACTGCGCCGGCGCCTTCGAGGAGAGTCCGCCAGGTTACGTGCTGATACTGGAAGCCCTGGTCTGAATGTACAAGCGGATGCTGGCCGGGCTGGAGGCAGGCGAGAGCCTGCTGCAGTGAACTGTTGGTGAGAGCCAGGTTCGGGGACGTGCTGATCGAATGGGAAATGATCTGCCGGTCAAAAAGGTCCATGATCGGTGAGAGGTAGAGCTTCCGGTCGCCGACGCTGAATTCGGTCACGTCGGTGACCCACTTCCGGTTCGGAGCATCGGCCTCGAACTGTCGGTTCAATAGGTTCGGGGCGATCCTGCCCTGTTCGCCCTGGTGGGAGTTGTAGCGCTTCTTCCTCCGGACTTTGCACGCCAGCCCGAGCGCACGCATCAGTTTCAGGACGGTCTTCTTCGCGGTCACCCAGCCTTGTTTGGATAATTCCGTATGGATGCGCCGGTGCCCGTATCGGCCGTGATTCGTTGTGAATATCTCCGTGACCGCGGCTTTGAGCTTCTCTTTCGGGTCCGGGGCCTGGAGCCGGAGCTGATGATAGAAGAACGTGGACCTGGCCAGGCCGGCAACGTCCAACAGGACAGCAAGCGGATAGTCAGCCTTGAGGGAAACGACGGCTTGAACCTTTAGCGTCGTCCTTGTTCCCTCAAGGCCCGCAGTTTTCCCAGGTACGCCACCTCCGCGCGCAGCCGCTCGTTCTCCCGCCGCAACCGTTCAAGCTCGGGCAGCCCCGCAGGCGGCGGGGAATCGGGTTTCCGCGGTCTGCCTTTGGGCTTTGGCCGCAACCCGTCCTCACCGTCCAGACGATACGCCCGGACCCACTTTTGCAGCAGCTCACGGGAGGCCAAACCGGCCTCCACTGCCAGATCCGGCCCGGACTCGCCCGCAAGGAACCGCTGCACCAAGGCCAGCTTGAACTCGAAAGAGTATGACTTCGCCGGCCTGCTCACCAGCACTCCTTGCCCATGAATCCTCCACCGCCCAAACAGTGCCCTGACCGGCACAAGAGGCGCATCCACCAACCGGGCCGCCGCCCGATACCCGATGCCCCTCTCAAACAACGCTACAGCCGCCTCGCGCTGAGCCTCAGACCATGAACTACGTGCACGCATAAAACTGCTCCCCGGAAGTCGGAACTGAATTTCTCAGTCCAACTTCCGGGGAGCAGTTCAAAGAGGTGAGAGAGCGTCGCCAAAAAACCAGCAAAAGGTGAGAGAGCGTTTGGTGAGGAGGCAGCAGCAAAGGTGAGTGATGCATCGAGCCGGCGACGCAGTTTTGCGTAGGAGCGCATCGCCGACCAGAGCGCGGTGAGGCCGTCAGCGGCCGAGCGGAGCGTAGGAAGGTGTCTAAGCGACGGCAAAACTGCGCCGGCGGCGCACCCTGCCACCGCAAAGGAAAGCCCGGCAACAGGCAAACCAGGACCGAGGAGAACTACCCCTCGGCCTTACCCTGCCGCCAGTACCCCATGAACGCGACCTGCTTCCGGTCGATCCCCACGTCCCGCACCAGGTACCGCCGCATGTCCTTGATGACCGCGGCCTCGCCGGCGATCCAGGCGTAGAAGGGCATGGCGCCGGCAGGCATGTCGGGGTTCTTCGTGGCTTCGATCTCGGCTGTTTCCATCCGGGCGGGAGTCTCCCAGAGGATGTCCACGTCCACATTGACGTCCTCGGGCTCGGGGCCGGCGCCGCCGTCGGACTCCTTAATACCCACCCATCCGGGAACCGGAATTGCCTGGCGCACTGCCTGCTGCAGCAGTTCGCCGTGCGGCCGGGACCGTCCGATGGCGGCGCCCCGGGCCAGCCAGGTGATCTGGACGTCGGCGGCGGTCTTAAGGTCCAGGAAGTCACCGGCCTGCGGCACCTCAAGGAAGGCGTGGCCGCTCATGTACGAGGGCAAGTTCTCGAGGATGGCGGAGATCGCTGGAATGGCTGTCTCATCGCCGGCGAGAAGGACACGCTGGGCCATTCCCGGCCGCCATTCGATGCCCGAGTAGATCTCGGCAGTGACGCAGTGCGCGGCGCGGTTGTTGGGGCCGATGATGGTGATTGCGTCGCCGGGCTTCGCGTTGAGGGCCCAGTGGGCGGCCGGGCC
Organism: Arthrobacter sp. CDRTa11; assembly: GCF_026427775.1. Classification (NCBI taxonomy): domain Bacteria; kingdom Bacillati; phylum Actinomycetota; class Actinomycetes; order Micrococcales; family Micrococcaceae; genus Arthrobacter; species Arthrobacter sp. CDRTa11. Next base: position 4,885,435 of record NZ_CP044532.1, read on the forward strand.
GCCATGACCGTGGTCGTCGAAGTGCATCACAAAGTCCACGTCGATCTCGGGGTACACCGAATCCAGCCGTGACTGGCGAACGGTGTAGGTCCGCATGGAGCCGCGGACAGCAGGGTCCATCGCCAGCCATTCGCGGTACCAGCCGGACTCGGCCATTTCGAAGACGGGCAGCGGAAGCTGGGTGCCGTCCTCGGCCAGGGACGGGATCATGAGCTTGATCCGAAGGTCCATGGTGTCGCCGTGGACACCGAAGTCGCGCAGGGAATAGCCGCCGAAGGTTACGCGGCGGAAATTGGGGCTGAGCTCCTGCACGGAGGAAACCGTCACTTCAAATGCCAGGGTCATGGGTTCGGTGGAGGCAACATCGCGGGTCTTCATGAAACAAACTCCAGTTCGTTGACGGCGTCATGGGCAGCGGCGTGGTGGCGGCCGATGGGGATGATCAGGGGTGTTCCCGAAACAGGATCGGGAATCACGCGAGACTCCAGTCCGAAGACTTTGCGGACCAGTTCCTCAGTGACAACGTCACCGGGGGCGCCCAGCGCCACCACCTCGCCGCCCTTCATGGCGATGACGTGGTCCGCATAGCGGGCCGCCAGGTTCAGGTCGTGCAGGACGATGGCCACCGTGGTGCCGCGCTGGCGGTTCAGGTCCGTGACGAGGTCCAGGACTTCCACCTGGTGGGCGAGATCCAGGTAGGTGGTGGGCTCATCCAGCAGCAGCACCTCGGTTTCCTGCGCCAGCGCCATGGCGATCCACACGCGCTGACGCTGCCCGCCGGACAGTTCGTCCACGTTCCGGCTGGCTAGTTCAAGCGTTTCGGTGGCTTCCAGCGCACGCTGCACGGCGGCGTCGTCCTTCTCAGACCAGCTGCGGAAGAAGCCCTGGTGCGGGTACCGTCCCCGGCCTACGAGGTCACGGACGGTGATGCCGTCCGGAGCCGTGGGGTGCTGCGGGAGGAGGCCCAGGGTGCGTGCAAGTTCGCGGGCCGGCCGGGAGTGGATGTCCTTGCCGTCGAGCGTGACTGAACCGGCCGCGGGTTTGAGGAGCCTGGACAGGCCGCGGAGCAGCGTCGACTTTCCGCACGCGTTGGCGCCCACGATCATGGTCACCTTGCCCTCGGGGATTTCTGCCGTGAGGCCGTCCACCACGCAGCGCTGGTCATATTTGAGCGTGAGGTTCCGGGCGGTCAGAACTGCCATGTCAGGCATCCTTTCGGTTGGCCGTGACCAGGAGCCACAGCAGGAACGGGGCACCCAGCGCCCCCGTGATCACGCCAACGGGCAGCACGGTGCCATCCAGCAGCAGGGGGGCGATGTTGGCAGCGAAATAATCCGCCGCCAGGACAATCAGGGCACCCACAAAGGCCGACGCCGGAAGGCTGGCTTGGCGGGTAAAGCGGCGGGCGATGGGACCGGCAAGGAAGGCGACGAACGAGACCGGGCCTGCTGCCGCCGTCGCGACCGCTGCCAAAGCGACGGCGGTGATGATCACTGCCAGGCGGGTGAACCCCACGCGGATTCCTAATCCTGCTGCGGCGTCATCGCCGAGTTCCAGGATGCGGAGCGGACCGGCCAGGGCCACCACAGCGGGAACCAGGATCAGGAGCGAGAGCGCCAGCACGCCGGAGCGTTCCCAGTTGGCCGAGTTGAGTGAGCCGTTGAGCCAGACAAGGGCATCTGCAGCCGTCCGGATGTCCGCCCGCGTCATCAGGAAGCTGACAACTGCGTGCAGTGCGGCGGCGATGCCCACGCCGGCCAGGATGAGTCGGTTGCCGGCCGCGTTGCCGGTGTTGCCGCCACCTGTTCCAAGGGAGCCGCCGCGGGAGATGGCGTAGATCAGGGCGGCCACGCCCAGCGCGCCGCCCAGGGCTGCACCAGAAACGGCAGCGCCCGAGGCCCCGAAGATGACAATCGACGTCACCGCCGCCGCACTGGCGCCGGACGTAATGCCGATGACGTCAGGGCTGGCCAAGGGGTTGCGAAGCATGGTCTGGAAGAGGCCCCCGGCAAGACCAAACGCGGCGCCGATCATGGTGCCGATGACCGCGCGGGGTAGTTTGTTTTCCATCACAATGAAGCTGGCGCCGGGGATCTTTTCACCGCCGGTCAGGTGGGCGATGACGATTCGGAAGAAGTCCGGGACCGTCACCGTATAACTGCCCAGCAGAACGTAGGCGGCGAAGAGCGCCACCACACCGATGGCAAGTATGGGTGTGCGCCACCCGCGCTGCGCTATCAGATATGGCTGCTTAGACGGTGTTTTGGGGACCGGAAGTGATAGATCAACGGGGTGGTTGGTTTCGGTCAGGCTCACAGCCCTGCTCCCTTCCCGCGGCGGATCAGCCAGACGAAAACGGGCGCACCCACGATGGCGGTCATGATGCCGGCCGGAACCTCACCGGGCAGCAGCACCACCCGGCCAATGATGTCTGCGGCCAGCAGCAAAGCAGGGGCCAGGACCAGGGAGAACGGCAGGATCCAGCGGTAGTCCGGGCCGGTGAGGGAACGGACGGCGTGCGGAATGACCAGGCCAACAAAAGCAATGGGGCCGGCCAGGGCCGTCGCGGAACCGCAGAGCAGGACAATACCCAGCGCCGTGACGCCGCGTGCCAGGCCAACCCGCTGGCCAAGACCGCGCGCAATGTCGTCGCCCAGGGCCAGGCTGTTGAGGATGCGGCCGGTGAAGAGCACAATCAACGCCCCCACTGCCAGGAAAGGCAGGCCCGGGAGCACCACAGACCAGTCGCGGCCTGCTATCCCGCCCACCTGCCAGAAGCGGAACCTGTCCAGGGTGTCCTGGCTGGAAACCAGGATGACGTTCATCAGCGAGTACAGTCCCGCGCTGAGTGCGGCACCAGCCAAAGCGAGCTTAATAGGCGTCGCGCCGTCCCTGCCCAGGGACGCAACCAGATAAACCACGACGGCGGCCGCTGCGGCTCCGATGAAAGCGAACCAGATGTAGCCGGTGAGGGAGGAAACCCCGAACACGTAGATCCCGGTGACGACGGCGAGGGCGGCCCCGGCATTCACGCCAATGATTCCGGGATCTGCCAAGGGGTTGCGAGCCACACCCTGCATGGCGGCGCCGGCCAGGCCGAGGGCGCCGCCGGCGAGCAGTCCCAGCACGGTGCGCGGGATGCGGGCATGGACAACTGCGTGATCGCCATTGGCCGGATCAAACTCGGCGAGGGCCTGCCCTACGGTGCCCAGGGAAAGGCCGCGGGCGCCGATGGCCAAGGAGAGGGCTGTCAAAAGGGCAAGTACGACGACGGCGGCAATCAGCCAGGCGGCCTGCGTGGTTCTGGTTTTTCCGCCTTCGCGGACCCCGCCACCGGCGCGAACTGGCAGATAATGCCGTGTTTTTGCGGTTTTGGGGGCATTATCTGCCAGTTCGCGCACAGTGGAGGGCGCCGTCGTCGTACTTTCCGTCATGGGACAGTGCTTACTTCACTGCACCGGTGACTTTATCCGCTGCGCTCGCAAGCTGCGGCAGGAACGTGTCCAGTGACCACGGCAGGCTCAGCGGGGAGGATGCGGAGATGGACAGCGTGAGGGTGTTGTCCGAATCTGCAACAAGGCCGCCCTTTTTGATGGCCGGGATCTGGCCGAGCAGGGGGTCGGACTTGATGGTGTCGGTGGTGGCGGCGTCCGGAACCCAGGTGACGAAGATGTCCGAGTCAAGCTCGTTGGCCTTTTCCGCAGACCACGGAAGGAAGAATTCCTTGGAACCCTTGGAGTTGTCCTCCACAACAGAAGCCAGCTTCATGCCGATCTCGCTCAGGAAGCGGGGGCGGTTGTCATTGGCGGTATAGACGTTGACGCCGTCAGCCGAGGCGGGTTCCAGGTTGCCGTAGATGAAGGTCTTTCCGGCGATCTGCGGGAACTTGGCGACCTTGTCCTTGATGGTGGACTCGGTGTCGGCGATCAGCTTGGCGGCCTCGGCGTCCTTGCCAAGGGCCTTGCCAATGATGGAGGTGGAATCCTGCCAGGAGGTACCGTACGCCAGCTCCGGGTGCGCAACCACGGGGGCGATCTCGTTCAGCTTCTTGTAGTCCTCTTCGGTCAGCCCTGAGTAGGCGGCCAGGATGACGTCCGGGGTGAGCTTGGCGATTTCGGTGAAGTTGATGCCGTCAGTCTCGGAGTACTGGACGGGAGCCTTGTCTGAGCCGAAGCCTGCACCGAGCTTTTCGAGGGCTGCGTCCTTCCAGGGCGTGGAGCCCTGGTCGTTCCCGCCCCATTCGTTCTTCGGGAGTCCAACCGGGACCACACCGAGGGCGATGGAGACGTCGTCGTTGACCCAGGAAACGGTGGCCACGCGCTTGGGCTGTTCCTTAATGGTGGTCTCGCCATAGACGTGCTTGATGGTGACGGGGAACTGCGAGCTGCTGGCGCTGGAGGTGCCGGCATCTGTGGCAGAGGACGCAGGTCCTGTGGAGCAGGCAGTCATGGTGAGCGCCGCGGCGGCCAGAACAGCTGATGCCTTGCCGGCCGACTTGAACAGCGTGCGGCGGGTGGCACTTGGGCCGGAGAAAAAGGGGGAAGTCACGGAACTCCTTAGGTGAATGATGCGAACCCAAGTAAGGCTAGCCTAGCCTCGCCTCCATTACGCAAGGATTCCATGTCTTAATTGCTTCCAAGTGATTAAGGACACACTTTAGGCATAACAGGAAAGGCTTCCCCTGCAGCGGGGAAGCCTTTCGGAGTAGGGCTAACGAAACACCCCTGCCTTCTGCTATGCGTAGGAGATGCTCATCAGGAGCGTCCTGAGTGACTGGCCTTCCTGGCCGGCGAGCCAGGACTTGGCTGCATCCTCGCTGGCAAAGGGGTTGTCAATGAAGTCAACCTCGGCGATGAGGATGCGGTCGCCAATCCGGATGATCCCGCCCAGCGCCATCTCCGCTCCGGCTATGGGCGCCCCGGGCGTCAGGTGCATCCGGTACGTGGAAATGTCGTTCACCTTGTCTACGTAGAAGGAGTAGTGGGCAGCCGGGTCGGGCTGTTCCTGAAGGCCTGGAACCGGCACCGATTCGAAAACCGTCCGGGTGACAGGACTGCTGACGCCATCGGCAATCTCTCCCGTATATATCTCAGCCTGCCTGGCCCCGCTCGCGTCGTACACGGTGGCCGTGCCCACAAAGGGCGAGGCTGATGCTTCAAACAGCTCCACCCGCCAGTCCGCCGGGTATTTAAAGGACAGCCTGCCGTCGGGGAACGTATACGTCGCCAGCCCGGTCGGAACGGAAGTGGACGACGGCGGTGCTGTGGCCGCCGTCGGGCCGGCAGTGTTCGCACCCGGGATGGCGTTTGATGATGAAGGCGGAGCGCTTGACGAGGCTGCCGAAAGACTGGCCGGGGCGGAAGCTTCCAAACCCGGGGCTTCCGAACCGGCAGTTGAGGCGTTGGCCATGCAGCCGGTCAGAGCGAGGGTGGCTGTGGCAAGGACAGCAAAAAGACGTGCTTGTGCTGGGCGCATTGATGGTGCCTTTCAGGAAAAGCCCCTCGGACTCGGCCGGCACTCAGCGGGACCCAGCGTTCCGCGGCACCTTGGGGGAGGATCAGGGCGAGGTGTTTGATGCCCACCAGAATGGCAGCCAGACAGCACCTTCCACTAGGGTTTCGGCAATATCTCCATCGATTTGTTATATAAACAACACTGACCGCCTCGGCGCATGGAAACGAGGTGCGTCAACGGAGCACAATGTCCACCGGGTTGGCTTCAGAACGCCAGGCGCCGGAGGAACCCTTCGAAGTGTTGATTACGGGAGCGGTCAGCACACCGGAGCGGTTGGTGCGCTTATCCCGCAGAATCTCCGTCACCGAGCCCAAGTGCCGGGAGAGGTCGATAACGTTCTCCGGGGCAGCAAGCAGTAGCTGGAAGCCGAACTCGTGAAGGGCCTTGATACCCGCGCCGGCAAACTCCTCCGAGGCCAGGACAAATGCCTCGTCCATCATCACCGTGCCATACGTGGTGAAGCCCTGTTCCGCTATCCCCAGCTGGTAGCTCAGCGCCGCGGCCATGATGAATGCCGTGAACCTCTGCCGCTCACCGCCGGACATGGAGCCGGTGTCTGCGTGCATGTAAATGTCGGTCTTTTTCGCGTCGCCGTTCCGGCCCTTTGTTTCTGCCTGTCCTGCAACTGCCTGTCCTACAACCGCCTGTCCCACGGCTGTCTCCGCCGCGAGGTGGCGATGTTCCTTGCACTGGATGAACAGGTGCCCGCGCACGTCCAGCACCTCCGCCCGCCATCGCCGGTCCTCCGGCGCCTGCGAGCTGAGCCGTTTGACGAGGGTCTCCAGCGACTTGTAGCGGGTGGTTAGTTCGCCGTCGTCGGATCCGTCGGGTTTACCCGGACGGGTGTGGCGCGCCTTCAACGCATTCTGGATCGCGTCCTTGAACTGCTTTGCCGTGGCCGGCAGGGTCTGCTTGATGTCCAGTTCCAGGTAACTGCCTTCATGGAAGTTCACCTGCGACAGGATGCCGTTCAGCGGCAGGATGCGGCTGGTGATGGCCCGTCGTTCCTCGTCCAGCAGGTGCAGGAGGGTGCTAAAGGACTCGTGCGTGCGCTGGTTGAAGAACTGCCGGAACTCCGCTTCCTGAGAGGGAAGGCCGTCGCTCACAATCGCGTGGTACCGGGTTTCGAATTCGCCGGCTGCGCCGATGGATGTGCCATGGTCCGCGGAGATCGCGGTTCCCCACTCCCGCACAAACCCCTCAAAAATCCGGGTCAGCCGCTCTGAGGTAGCCTGCCCGCTCGATTCAGCGGCATGCAGCTCGCCCAGGAGTACCGTTCGTACCCGGTTGGCCAGGTTGTCCAGCTCATGCATCTCCGTGACGTCACCAAACCCGGTGAAGTACGGTTCCAGCGCCTTGACGGTGGCCTCCGACGGCGGCGCCTGGTTCAGGCGGGCGCGGGCAGCTTCCAGCAGGGAATCGGCGGCGCTCATCTGCCGGTCAAGCGCCTTGTATTCGCTTTGCAGGACTGCAGCCGCCTCCGTGCTGGACTGGTGTTTCCGGCGCGCCGTTTCGATGTTGGCACGCAGTGGCTCCAGGTCCGCCTGTGCGGCCAGGGCGTCCTTGAGCCGCTGTTCAATCCTGCCGAGTTCCTCTGCGGCCACGGCTGCCGAGACCTGTTCCCATGGCCGGTGGTCTTCGGCGATGCGCCGCAGGGCCTCGAGCTGGCGGCTCATGCCCTGGTGCGACTCCTCGCGGCTTTGCGCCAGCTCCGCTGCCTTGGACAGTTCCTGCTGCAGATCCTCCACCTGCGCAGCCACCAGCTCCAGCTTGGACGCGTTGTCGAACCCGAGAACGTAGTCCTGCCGGCTGGTGAAGCGGTCATCCTTCTCCACCGTGTGGCGGTTGCGCTTAACCACCCCGCCCAGGCTCAGGCCCTTGTCCAGCGCTGCCAGTTCATCCGGGTCCTCGACGCACGGGAAGGCGAAATCGAGGGCGATCCGCTCCCGGATCCACGCCCCGGCGTCTGCGGCGGCATTAGTGGTGAGGATGTCCAGCTTGGTCAGCAGATCGCCGTCGCGCACGTCCTCTACCGCCGGCGCTCCGCCGGGCAGCGGCTTCGACACGTCCACTGCGCGCAGGGCGCCACGGACAGTGTTGTCATTGAGGTAGCGGGTCACCGCCGCGAAATGTTCGCCCGGGACCAGCAGCGTGGTGGCAAGGTTCCGGAGTGCGCGCTCTGCGGCAGGCCGCCACCGCTCCTCCCCCTCGGCGAGGTCGATCAGCTCGCCGCCGAACGGCATCCGCTCCTCCGGAACGCCGGTGGCTGCTGCTATCGCTGCCCGGTTTTCAATGCTCGACGGCGGCAGCAGGGACTTGCGCGTTTTCAGCGACACCAGCTCCTGCTGTGCTGCCGCGAGTTCACGTTTTTTGGTGGCGTGGCCGTCAAAGGCCTCAAAGCGAAGTTCCTGGAGCGCCTTCGAATCGTCCTTCAGCTCAGCTGTTCGGGCCTCCGCCTGCTCGTGGGCCTGTTCCCAGCCCTCTGCTGTCCATTCAAGCTGCAGCCCGGCGTCGGCCAGGGCTTTCCGGGCGGCTTCCTCCACCTGTTCACGGAGGCGCAGCCCTACCTGGGCATTTTCCAGCGACTGCTCAATGGCGGAAATCGCGTTGCCGCCCTGGTTGTTGTAGTCGGTCTCCAGCTGGCGCAGTTCCTTGGCCAGTCCGTCACGCACCGCCCGCTCCGCCCCGAGCTCCTTGGCCTTTTCCTGGGCCAGCTCCTTGAACCGGGCCAGGGTCTTTTGGTGCACTGCTACGGAGAGCTGCTGCTTATAGGCATCGAATTCCTCGCCGGCCAGGTCGCGGAGCCGGTTCGCGTCCAGCAGCGACTGCGCGTACTCCTTGTTCAGCCCGGGCACCGGTGCCAGCTGATCACGTTGCTGCCGCACGTCCTCCAACCGCTGCCGGATGGACATCAGGTTGCTGAATTCCTCCACCACGTCATCGGCAGCCGCGAGGGTGCCCGGGGCGTCCAGGACCTGTTCCCGGAAAAAGGTGTTGACGCTGCCGCCCAGCCCTTTACCGGCCTGAATCACACGCAGGAGGGGCAAAGCCTGGTCCGAGCTGATGCCCAGCAGGCGCCGGAAGCGTTCGGCGAAGGCCTTGTGGACATCGAAGATCTGGGCGTCCGGGAAGATCGTCTCCAGCGCCGCCTTGGTGAAGCGCTTCTCCGCAATGTCCTCGACGGCGGCCAGGTCCAGCGGCTTGCCGTCAATCACGTAGAAACGGCCGACGCTGGATTCCGTGCCGTTCTTGGGCAAGTCAAAGAGTGCCGACACCGTCACCCGGGTACCGGCAGCGTTATCGAACGTCAGGGCCACGGCGGACCACGTGGCACCCGGGCGCTGGAAGGCACTTGCCGAGCCCTCGCCCACGGCCTTGTCGCCCACTTTTCCGCGCATGTACGTGAAAGTGGTCCTCTTGTCCTCCACAGCACCGCCCGCACGCTGGGCCGCCGCCTCATTAGAGCGCGGCCGGGCATCGAACACGCGCAGCATCGCATCGAACAGCGTGGATTTCCCCACGCCGGAGTTGCCCGTCAGCAGAGTGCCGTTGCGGTCCACGTGCATCGTGTGGGCTCCATGGAAAGTGCCCCAATTAACCACCTGGACCAGGGCAAGGCGCATCTGCCCCGGGTTCGTGAGCTCGCCCATCGGCAGCATGGTTGCGATGCTCACTTGACTTCCTCCGAGGTCGTGGTTGGGTACGACGACGGCGCTGCCGCCCCCGCCCCTCCGCCGGACGGCTCTGCTGCAAGCAGCAGGCCGTCCGGCTCCGACAGGCCCGATGCCACTCCCTGGGCGGCAGCACCGTCGTCGTCGTTGTTCGCGTCACCTTCGGCGTCGTCCGGTTCGTCCTCCGGGGGAGTGTCGCCGTCGAGCTCCAGCAGCGCTTCGGTTCCTGTGGGATCTGTGGTTGCCGCTACCAGGGCTTCGATTTGGGCTGGGATGTCGCCGATGTTTTCGAAGGGCAGTGCCAGCGGGAGGGCGTTGGAGATGGTGTAGACGTCGTCCAGGCCGGTGCTGAGGAGGAGTTGGCGTGCCATGAGTTTGGTGATTGCCCTGCTGACCACGTCGGCGTCCCGGAGGGCATCCTGCTGGCCGGCGGGCTGGTAGTGGGCTACCAGGTCTGCGATTTCCTCCCGGGCAATGGTGGGGTCTGTCTGGGCGGTGACGTGGCGGTCAAGCAGGAGCCGGAGGCGGAGGAGCACGATGGTTTCCACCCGGCTCAGGGCCCGCTGCTGGCGCAGGATGCTGGAGCGGGTGCCGCCGCCGATGGCCTCGGGGTCAACAGGGCGCAAAACCGCGATCTTGCGTTCATGGTCCATCTGCAGGGTGAGGAAAAGCTCGGACAGGCGGCTTCGGAGGATCAGTTGGTTGTCCAGGAGCGTCGTCCACAGCTTTTCGTCCCGGCCGCCATCAATGTAAGGACCCTTCAGGAGCTTCACCAGCGCCTGACGGACCTTCATGGACAGCACGCCGGTATCCCCGGGGAAGAGTGCCGCGCCGTCAACGAACGTGTCCCTGGGGGTCACCGTAAATGGCCGCTCGGCCAAGGAGCCCGTCTCCAAAGGAACTGGGTCCACAGGAACTGCCGCCTCCAAAGGAACGGCTTCCTCGTCCGGAACTGTCGCCTCTTCAGCGGGGGGCGCCGCCGTCGTCATTTCTTCAGTCATGGGGATCCTTTGCGAGCGTGACCACCGGCAGGTAGGCCGTGCGGGTGGTGCCGTCTATCTGTTCAAAGTCCAGCGCGCCCCAGGCGTCGCGGTCGAAGTCCGCCCCCGCCTGGAGGGCGTGAGAGAGAAGGGCGCGCATGGTGTTGATGTGACGCTCTTCCGACGGCAGCTGGCCCCAGGCCTCCGCGAGCGTGGAGGCCCCGGCGACGGCGGCCCTGACAACATCGGGGCGGGCCTTGGCCGTCCTCGGCGAGCGCACACGGTCTGAGTCACTGAAGGCAATGGGGTCAGCGAGCCTGGGCGGGACAGCGAACTCGTCCGGATCATAGAGCTTAACCATGGCCAGGGATTCAAATCCGGCGTTGTACAGGACGGGACCGGCCACCAGGCCCGGACGTTCCCGCTCGTACGGCAGGGAACGGATGGCCTGTTCGGCTTCGCGCAGCACTTTCCGGAGCCGTACTGATTGACGGAAGTCATCGCTTTGAACGTAGGTGTTCAGGCTCTCGCTGAGCTTGCCGTAGATCCGCTGGATTTGGCTGTGCTGCTGCCGGAGTTCGGCAACCAGGTTCTTGAGGGTTTCGCGGTCCTCGGGGGACAGGTCGTCAGCGAACTGGCGGCTCAGGACTTCACCGATGGCCGAGCGGAACCTGAGCTGCTGCTGCGGGTCCTCCAGGAAGGCCGTGAAGGAACGGAAGGTCCTGCCTTCGGGGCTCTGCCGCAGCCTCTTGTCCGCCTCCAGCACCTGGGCCATGGTAGCGCCCTTGCTAAGCGACTCCTCAATGATCTGGTTGCGCAGTTCGCCCACCAGCTCCTCGATGCGGTCGCGCATCTTTTTGTAGTCAGCGGGCAAGCTGGCGGCCAGGTCCAGGATGTTCCCGGCGGCTTCTACGGCTTCGTCGTCGTCCAGCAGGCCGTCGAAGTCTCCGGAGCTGATGTCCTGGATCAGCTGCCGGCGGTCTTCGATCTCCTCCTCAAGGGATTCCAGCCGCGCGCTCTGGTCCGGGTTGGTCTCGTTGGCCAGCTTCTCCACGTCGCCCAGGAGCGTGCCCAGCCGGGACCCGTTCAGGGTGGAGCGCTCGCTGGACAGGCTGTCCAGAAACGCCAGAACACGGGCCGCTGGTTCCGTGACTTCATAGATGATCTGCCCTGACTGGTTGCGCCGGGTCAGGAACTGTTTGCGTGTCCATTCATCAGCGTATTTTTTCCCGGAAGGCGTTCCGTTCGCCCCGCCGCCCATCCCCGGTTCCTGGCGCCGCAGCTGCTCAAGGAAGGAATCGACGTCGGCATGGAACTCTTCGAGGGGAAGTTGCGGACGGACGCGGGTAAACGAGGCCTGCAGTACGGCGATCACCCAGGGTGCGGAGCGTGTCAGCGCCCAGGCCGGTCCCTTGGTGAGGAGTTCGAGGTCCCGGAGCCTGGCGCTGATGGCCTCAGCGGATGACCTGGCGGAACGGGGCACAGATACTCCTTCAGCTGCATGGGGGACGGCAGCAGAATCGGAAACTGCCAGCTACAAGGTTAACGCAGCCCGGCGCAGCCCCTAATCAGGCCCCTAATCGGGGGGCTTCCGCAACCGGCCCGTGACCTACGCCGAGGTAGCATTTCGATCCCGCATCAACACCCTGATCCAACGTTCCGGGTCTGGCAGCGAGCCCCGGCTGCCCCTACGCTCATGCTACTGATCCCATCCAGATCTCAACCAAAGTAGAAATCGCAGCAGGGGGAAGCATGCAGTTCGACTTAAGTGCAGTGGAGACAGGCACCATGGTGTTCATCGGGACCCTGATGTTTGCCCTCGTCCTGCTGGTTTTTGTCCTGACGGCGGCGTTCATCGCCCTTGTCCTGGTGGGTGTAGGCAAGCTCGCCTGGGTCATCCTGTCCAGCACGTTGCTGGCCGTGGTTCATGGCATTAACCACGGCTGGGACAGGCTGGTGCACCACGCCTCTACGGTGGAGGTATCCGGAGACTTTCAAGGACAGCAATCCCCTAGCACCGGTAGCTACCCGCGGGTAATATAGAGGGACAGCTAAAGGGTTCTCCAACCCGGCGGATCCATGGCTTGAACGGCCATCCCGGTCAAGGAGATAACCCATGAGCTCCGCTACTGACAGTCCCGCCGCCGAAACCCCTGTTGCCGCCCGCAAGATCGGCCCCGAAGTCACTGCCGAGGAAGCCCGTGCAGTGGCGGAAGCCGCCAGGGAGAGCGGCTGGGACAGGCCAAGCTTCGCGAAGGGCCTGTACCTGGGGAGCTTTGACCTTAACCTCATCCACCCTTGGCCCGCGGCTGATGCCGGGGACGTGGAACGCGGTGAGGCGTTTCTGGCGCGGCTGACCGAATATGCCCGCACCCTGTCCGGCAGAGTGATCGAACGTGAATCCAAAATCCCGGACGAGTACCTGCGCGGACTGGCCGAGCTGGGCGCCTTTGGAATGAAGATCCCGCAGGAGTACGGCGGCCTGGGGCTTTCGCTGGTCTACTACGGCCGGGCTCTGGCCCTCCTGGGAAGTGTCCACCCCAGCATCGGGGCGCTCCTCTCCGCCCACCAGTCCATCGGTGTTCCTGAACCCGTGAAGGTGTTTGGCACAGCCGAGCAGAAGCACGAGTACCTTCCCAGGTGCGCCGCCGGCGCCATCACTGCCTTCCTGCTGACCGAGCCCGACGTCGGCAGTGACCCCGCCCGGATGGGCAGCACCGCAGTACCAACGGACGACGGCGAGTCCTACATTCTGGACGGCGTGAAGCTGTGGACCACTAACGGCGTAATCGCCGAACTGGTGGTGGTCATGGCGCTGGTCCCGGCGCACACCGATTCGGACGGCACCCAACACAAGGGCGGGATCAGCGCATTCGTAGTTGAGATGGACTCCCCCGGCATCACCGTGGAGAACCGCAACGCCTTTATGGGACTGCGCGGAATCGAAAACGGGGTGACCAGGTTCCATCAGGTCCGCGTTCCTGCCGCTAACCGGCTGGGCCGCGAAGGCCAGGGGCTCAAGATCGCGCTGACCACACTGAACACCGGCAGGCTGGCCCTTCCCGCCCTTTGTGTCGCCTCGGGCCGCTGGAGCCTGAAGATCGCCCGGGAATGGTCCAATGCCCGCACCCAGTGGGGCAGGCCCGTGGGCAAGCATGAAGCCGTGGGCAAAAAGATCGCCTTCATCGCAGCTTCGGCTTTTGCCCTGGACGCCGTTTTTGAACTGTCCGCTGAACTTGCCGACGCCGGCCAGAAGGATGTCCGGATCGAGGCGGCGCTGGCCAAGCTCTGGTCCACCGAAATAAGCTGCCGGATCGCTGACGAACTGGTGCAAATCCGAGGCGGCCGTGGTTTCGAAACCGCCGAATCCCTGGAAGCCAGGGGGGAACGGGCCGTTCCGGCCGAACAACAGCTGCGTGACCTACGGATCAACAGGATCTTCGAAGGATCGTCGGAGATCATGAAGCTCCTCATCGCACGGGAAGCGGTGGATGCACACCTTGCCGCCGCGGGTGACCTCGCCTCCGCTGATGCCAGCCTCTCGGACAAAGCCAGGGCCGCCGTCGGGGCTTCGGGTTTCTATGCCAGATGGCTGCCCAAGCTCGTGGCCGGCGCGGGGATGGACCCCCGGTCCTACAGCGAGTTCGGCCGGCTCGCCAAGCAACTCAGGTTCGTGGAGCGGTCCTCGCGGCGGCTGGCCCGGCAGACCTTCTACGGCATGGGACGCTGGCAGGCAAAGCTCGAGCACAAGCAGGCTTTCCTTGGCCGTGTGGTGGACATCGGCGCGGAACTGTTTGCCATGGCCGCCTGCTGTTCGCGGGCTGAAATGCTGCTCCGCACAGCCCCGGAACGGGGTGCCACAGCGTACGAACTGGCCGAGGCGTACTGCGAGCAGGCCAAGGTGCGCGTTGACGAGTACTTCGACCAGCTGTGGCGCAACACCGACGACGCCGACCATGACCTTTCCCGCAAGGTCCTGGCCGGGGATTACACCTGGCTGGAGGCCGGTGTCCTTGACTCATCTGAAGGCACTGGACCCTGGATTGCGGACGCCACTCCCGGCCCCTCCAAGAAGGAAAACCTGCACCGAAACTACCGTTAGCAGATAGTAAGCATCCTTGCTATCCCAGTTGAGCAGTGGTTGAGTGGTGCCATGAGCAGCTCAACAGGCCCAAATGACAGGCTTCCGCGGCGTGCCGGGGATGAAAACAGGCCCCCCGGGGATGAAACCAGGCGTGCCGGGGATGAGAACTTCCGCAGGGAAAGTGCTCGTGATGAAACATTCGCCGGCGGACAGCCGACCCAGGCATTCGATCAGGCTCCTGCACCCGCCTACGGCGAACGGGAGTACGTGGCCGATCCGGACGCGGACACGGGGACGGCCTACCCCGCTGCGGCGGATCCGAACCTGACCGACCGCGCCACGGCTGTGGCCCGCGAGAAGGAACAGTTCGGCGGCATTAAAGTGGGCTCAGCTTTCTTTGGCTGGCTCACCGCCACTGGAATGTCCGTCCTCCTGACCGCACTGGTGGCCGGAGCCGGAACCGCCGTAGGCCTCGCCAACAACACGGATGTCAATGAGGCGGTCAACCAGGTGACGACGAACGGCGCAGTGGGGATCGTGGGGATCATCGTCCTGCTGGCCATCCTTTTTGTCTCCTACTATTCGGGCGGGTACGTGGCCGGCAGGATGGCCAGGTTCAACGGCGCCAAGCAGGGCTTCATGGTGTGGATCTGGGCACTGATCGCCGCCGTGGCGGTGGCCTTGTTGGGCCTCATCGCCGGGCAACAGTTCAACATCCTGGCCAATCTGAACAGCTTTCCGCGCATCCCCATCAACGAAGGCGAGCTGACCACGGCAAGCATCATCGCCGCTGTAGTTGTGGCGCTGATCGCGCTGGCGGGAGCGGTGCTGGGCGGGCTGGCAGGCATGCACTTCCACCGCAAGGTGGACCGGGCAGGCTTTACTCCGGACGAAGCCTACGACGAGACTTAAGCAATCGAAACCCAGGCAGTCGAAACCTAAGAAATGAGGACGGCGTCGACGTAGTACCAGCGCCCCTCCTCCCGCACAAAACGGCTGGTTTCATGATGAACTCCCCGTTCCCCGCCATAGAGAAAATGGGCCTTGAACTCCACAGTGCCCTCGGTATCAAACGGCCCGCCAGTGGCGGAAAGGATGTCGAGGCGGCGCCACTGCATCCCCTGGTCCAGTTCCAGCTCGGCGGGAGCGGTGCGGGGGTGCCATGTGGCCATCAGGTAATCAGCGTCGAGCAGGACAAACGCGCTGTAG
Source organism: Arthrobacter sp. CDRTa11 (assembly GCF_026427775.1). Taxonomy (NCBI): domain Bacteria; kingdom Bacillati; phylum Actinomycetota; class Actinomycetes; order Micrococcales; family Micrococcaceae; genus Arthrobacter; species Arthrobacter sp. CDRTa11. The sequence goes on from NZ_CP044532.1 coordinate 4,900,893, forward strand.
CGGGAGCGCATCAGTTGCTCAGCGGTTCCCGCCCGGGCTTCGCCACTGTGGAAACGGCCGCAGCACTCAAAGTACTCAAGGCCGGAGAGGCACACGCAGGGGCGAGCATTGATCGGCTTCTCAAACATGGGGCTCCTGTCGGGGGCTGCCGGGCGCGGGTTCGGATCGCAGCCGGGGCTAATCCGACTATAAACGCCCGGGGAATCGTGTTTTCCGGTAACAGGTTTGAAACAACCTCGAACGCGCCCTACCCGGCGGCGGCAGCGCTCAGGAATAGTCCGTAAGGTGGTGGGGGGCTGTTGCCCGTGGTTGATGGTGCCGGCACGGGCCTCGCTGCCGGCAGAGAGGAGAAGGTGACGTGGGAGACGCAACAACGATTGCCCTCAATCTGACCTTTTTCGGGACACTCGGCCTCGCCTTCTTGATGTTTTTTATCCTGTTCCTGCTGGTTGTGGCCACCCTTGTACTGGCCGGCATCGGACGCCTGGCCGCCCTTCTGGTGATGGCCCTCTTTGGAAGGTTCCCCCGGAACGACCCCGCCTCGCTGGTCCACTTCCCTGCCCCCAAAGCACAGACAGCAGGCACAGCCCGGGCAGCAGAGGAACCGGGCCCAGCGGTTCCGGATCAGTCAGTCCCCGTGTCGGGCAGCTTTTCAGAGTCTCGCGGCATTCCTGAGTCCGACGACGCCGCTGCCGCCTCCTCCCCTGCCTCGAAAGCACCGGCCGGCGGAGTACTTCGGGTCCTTCGGTCCAGGGTGGCGAGGCCGGCTTCAGCGCCGACGGCTCCCCGCGACTGGGGCGCCCTCCTGAAACCGGCAGAGCTCCGCTCCCGGTTCCGCACCGCCGTCGAACATCACCCCTTGCTCACCGCAGCCCGGAGTGAGCCGCCGGTCCTGGCCAAGGACTGGGCCGCGGCCGTGGCGGAAGCAGACGCGCGGGCCATTGCTCGTGCACGGGCCGCGGCACCCGAGATCAAGCTGTCAGTGCGGGAACTTCCCAGTCCCGCCGTCCCAGCCGAAAAGGTGGAAGCCGTGGCGCCGCTGGTGGAGTCTGCTTTGCATCAGGACAAGCCGGTGCACGATGTTCCGCGCTCGTTCAAGAAACCTCCAGCCGCTGCTCCGCTGTCCATGCTGGACACAGGCTCGCTGGTATCCCTCTCCGGCCATGCCAAAGTACTTAAGGGCAAGCTGCCGGCAGACCGGCACTGAGTCCAGCGGCTGGCCTCAAGCATCCTGATCTAGCCGGCCTGATTCAGCCGGCCCGATCTTCACAAATCGTCACCCGGAACCGCGGCGTTACCCCATGCTACGAAAAGCGAAGCACTGTGGCGCTTTCCGGCTGTGCGGCCGGGAATTTGGGTAGCCTCATGACGATCCACAGCAATCCGCGTGGGCAATCTAATGTGAGGAATCCGGGGATGAGCCTCAGCGAACTGCGGGTATTCGGGCGGTCAGGTACGCCCATCAGCCCGCTCACTTTGGGCACCATGAACTTCGGCGAGGGGTCAGGTGCATCAGGCAGCGGCCTACCAGGCGGCGCCCCCACCGGTGCCGACGAGTCCATCCGTATCATTCAGGCCGCGCTGGACGCGGGCATCACAGCGGTGGACACCGCCGATGTCTACTCACAGGGCGAGTCGGAGCAGGTGGTGGGCCGAGCACTTCGGGGCCGCCGCGACGATGTTTTCCTCGCCACCAAGTTCCACGGGCAAATGAGCCCCAACCCCGCCCATTCGGGAAACTCCCGGCGATGGATCATGCGGGCCGTGGAGGGAAGCCTCCGACGCCTGCAAACAGACCGGATCGACCTCTACCAAGCCCACCGTCCGGACTACAACACCGATGTTCTGGAGACCATCACTGCCCTGAACGATCTGATCAGGCAGGGAAAAATCCTGTACTACGGCACCTCGGTATTCACCCCCGCGCAGCTGGTGGAAGCCCAATGGCTTGCCACCACCAACCACCTGATCCCTCCGGTTGCCAACCAGGTCCCCTATTCCATGCTGGTTCGCGGCAACGAACGGGACGTCCTTCCCATCGCCCAGCAATACGGCCTGGGCGTTCTCGCCTACGGCCCGCTGGCCGGAGGCTGGCTCTCCGGGGACTTTGTTTTGGACGCTGGACGGGCGCCCACTCGGACGCATTCACTCCCTGGCCGCTACGACATTTCCGGACCGGCAAGCGAGCGGAAGCTGCTGGCCGCCGATTCGCTGGCGCGCCTGGCGGATAAGCTGGAGCTGACCCTGGTGGAACTGGCAGTCGGTTTTGCCCTGAGCCACCCAGCCATCAGCAGCGTGATCATCGGTCCCCGCAGCGAAGAGCACCTGCAGGCCTACCTGAAGGCCGCCGACACTGTGTTAGACGAGTCCGTGCTTGATTTGATCGATGACCTGGTGCCGCCGGGAACCAACTTTGTGGAGCGCGATGCAGGGGCTGTAGTTCCTTCCCTGGAGTACGCCGAGCTGCGCAGACGCTAGGGGTGGATGTTTGGGCCCGTCCCGCTAAGTCTCACCGTTCACTGTCTCATCGTTTTGCTTCGGAAAGCCCTTTCCGGATTCGTAGAAGTCCGGTAGCTTGAAAAGCATGGAATTCAGATACCTCGGAAACAGTGGCTTCAAAGTCTCGGAAATTACGTTCGGAAACTGGCTCACGCACGGATCGCAGGTGGAGAACGACGTCGCCAGCCAGTGCGTGCGGGCGGCACTTGACGCCGGCATCAGCACTTTCGACACGGCGGACGTCTACGCCAACACGGCTGCGGAAACCGTCCTCGGTGAGGCGCTGAAAGGCGAGCGCCGGGAGTCCGTGGAAATCTTCACGAAGGTCTTCGGCGCCACCGGCCCCAAGGGCAAGAACGATGTGGGCCTGTCCCGCAAACACATTATGGAATCCATCAATGGATCCCTGGGCAGGCTGCAAACCGACTACGTCGACCTCTATCAGGCGCACCGCTACGATTTTGAAACGCCGCTGGAGGAGACCATGCAGGCGTTTGCGGACATCGTGCGGCAGGGAAAGGCCCTGTATATCGGCGTCAGTGAATGGACGGCCGCCCAGCTCCGTGAAGGGCATGCGCTCTCCAAGGAACTGGGCTTCCAACTGATCTCGAACCAGCCGCAGTACTCCATGCTGTGGCGGGTCATCGAGGCTGAGGTGGTTCCGGCGTCGGAAGAATTGGGCGTATCCCAGATTGTGTGGTCCCCCATGGCTCAGGGAGTGCTCAGCGGCAAGTACCTGCCCGGCCAGCCGGCGCCCGAAGGCAGCCGTGCCACGGATGAGAAGGGCGGCGCCAGGATGATCGAACGATGGATGCGCGACGACGTCCTCACCGGAGTTCAGGCACTGAAGCCCATTGCCCAGGAAGCCGGGCTGTCCATGCCGCAGCTCGCCGTGGCCTGGGTGCTGCAGAACCCGAACGTGGCTTCGGCCATCATCGGAGCGTCCCGGCCTGAGCAGATCGCGGACAGCGCAGCGGCGGCGGGCGTCACGCTTGAGCCCCAGATCCTGAAGAAAATCGACGACGCCATCGGGGCGCTGGCCGAGCGTGATCCGGCGCTGACAAAATCCCCGGCCACCCGGGAAGCCTAGGGAGCGCCCTGGTTCTGGGGATGTGATTGCCACATTGGATCCTGTAGCCCTGGTTCAGGCGGGCATTGGACCGCTGGCGGTTATTTGATCGTTGACGGAGCGGGCGGCCGGGCGTAAACCTGTGAGCAGGGGATCCGGCCGCCGCTCGAGCAGAATCGCACCGCCATGACAAAACAGATCTACAGGCAACGTCCATCCACTCGCGCCGTGCCGCAGGCCGGCGAGCCCACCTCAGGGCCGCTGACTCCTGAGGAGCTTCAGCTGTCGGCCCGCAACCACTCCATGCCGCTGGAGGCTCTGCGGTACGATGTCACGCCGCCGGGGATGCACTACATCCTGACGCACTTCGATATCCCGGACACCGGCACAAGGCCCTGGCATCTGCGGATCGGCGGTGCGGTGGAACGGGCGATGGAACTCAGCCTTGCCGCCCTCAAAAAGGACCCAGCCATCACCATCCCGGTCACGCTCGAGTGCGCCGGCAACGGCCGCTCGCTGCTGAAGCCCCGCCCGCTCAGCCAGCCTTGGGTCCTTGAGGCGGTAGGCACGGCGGAGTGGACCGGGGTCCCGCTTGCCTATTTACTGGCGAAGGCCGGCGTCCTGGATGAGGCCGTGGAAGTTGTCTTCACCGGTGCCGACGAAGGGATCCAGGGCGGCGTCCGGCAGAAGTACGCCCGCAGCCTGCCCATCCGGGAAGCGCTGCGCCCCGACGTCGTGCTTGCCTATCGGATGAACGGCGCGGACCTCCCGCCGCAGCACGGCTATCCCCTCCGGCTGGTGGTTCCCGGCTGGTACGGCATGACAAGCGTTAAGTGGCTGGAGTCGATTGAGGTGGTGACAGCCCCCTTTACCGGATTCCAGCAGCACCTGGCATACAGGTACCAGGACACCGCGGACGACGCCGGCACACCGGTTTCGCGAATCAGGATCCGTTCCCTGATGATTCCGCCGGGCATCCCCGACTTTTTCACGCGCAGGCGGTCGCTTCCGCCGGGACCTGTGCTGCTGCACGGCAGGGCCTGGTCAGGCGAGGGCGCGGTCACGGGCGTTGAGGTGGGGATCGACGGCGAGTGGCTGCCGGCCCAGCTGGAGAAACCTCCGGGCCCGTTCGCCTGGTGCAAGTGGACTCTGCCATGGGTGGCCGATCCCGGGGAGCATGTGCTGGCCTGCCGTGGCACGGATGCCACCGGGGCTGTCCAGCCGCTGGAACAGAACTGGAACTACCAGGGGCTGAGCAACAACGTGGTGCAGCACGTAAACGCCATCGTGGAGTAAGGGATTCAGAGCACCCCGGCGGGCTTAAACAGATGCGTCGGACACCCCCCAAAAGTGCCCGACGCCTGTCTGCTGTATGCGCCATGCTACGCACGAATTCATTAAAAAGCCATACGGCCGGTATTTTAGTTCATCATGGGTCAAGAACTTGCGAGGGACAAAAACGTGAACGGCCCGCCGCGCCCGTATACTCAGTCGCAGCCATGACCAGCCTTCCTTCCTCCCCTGCCAGTGTTCGAATCGACGCTTGGCTGTGGGCCATCCGCGCCTACAAAACCCGCTCCGCAGCCACTGCCTCCTGCCGCGCCGGCCATGTTCGCCTCAACGGCAGTCCGGCCAAGGCGTCCGCCACCCTGGTCACGGGTGACACCGTGACAGTCCGCATGTCCGGCTACGAACGGACTCTTGAGGTGAGGCGCCTGATTGCCAAGCGCGTTGGGGCAGAGGCGGCTTCCCATTGCTTTACCGATCACACCCCGCCGCGTCCCGTTGCGCCGGCCCTCGGTCTTCCCCAGCGCGACCGCGGCGCAGGGCGGCCAACCAAGAAGGACCGCCGCGATATGGAGCGGCTGCGGGGCCCAGCAACCTAGGCGTTCGGACATCTGGTTTCCGTTTCCTGAACAGCGCCCGGTGCGAACGATGGTCAGTCCTGCCCATCGGCGCGGGCAAGGCTGAAGGCTAGGCTGGTACGGCGGCCGGGGCGGCGTACATCGGAACCGTTGCGGTTGGGGATGGATACTCGGGCCGCCTCAGATCAGGGGGAACCATGGGGACAGCAAAAAAGCCTGCCGTTCGGCGCATCTACGGCGTTTCACGAACGCCGCATCGGGGGCTGGCCGTGGCAGGAATTCTGCTCGGAACCCTGCTGCTTCCTGCCCTGACCGGGTGCCAGCAGACAGAGACACGTCCCGTACTGCCAACGGTGACCGAGCCGCCGTTGAATGTGGTGGAAAGCTCCCAAAAGTATGGACCGGTCATCGACGACATCCGAAGGGCGCTGGAAGATGAGTTTCCAGATATCAGCTGGCGGGCGGGGGATGCGTACTCCATCGGGGAACGGACCGATGGGCAGTGTTCGCTCCGGCTGCCCTCGTTCCGGAGCAACGGTGACGTCGTGGGAGCGTCGGATGAGTTCCAGCGGGTTATGGACACTATCAATCCCGTGTTGGAACCGAACGGCTTCAGCCGCGTCTCAGTTCTGGATGAGGGGTCCAAGGGATGGTGGTCTGTGACGTCGGGCAATGCGCAGGGAGCAAGGGTGCGGATTTTCGGCCGGACGTCGGTCGATTTGACGCTTAGCGTTCCTGTCGAGGCGGGGCCGTGTTCTGACGAGGAGCTTGCGGTGTTGGATCCATGACCGGCCTCGTCCTGAAGTCCGTCCGCCAGCCCGGGAGCGACGCCATCTCGGACCTGCACATTGTGGATGGCGCGGTGAGCCGGATCAGCCGGGGAGGCTTGATTCCGGACGGCACCCGCGTAGTCAGCCTCGATGGGCGTTATGTCATTCCCGGGCTCTGGGATGAACACGTTCACATGGTCCAGTGGGCCCTGCATTCCAACAGGCTCGACCTGGCGGAGGCCCGCTCGGCCCGCGAGGCTGCGGCCGCCGTCGGATCCCACCGCCACGGCGCTCAGTCTTCCGTCACAACCGTGGGCGTGGGCTTCCGCGATGCTCTCTGGCAGGATGTCCCCACCCTCGACATGCTCGACGCCGCCACCGGCAACCAGCCGACCGCCCTGATCAGCCACGACCTGCATTGTATGTGGGTGAACAGCTCGGCCGCGGCCCGGTACGGGGTGGCGGTTGACGGGAGTGGCCTGCTCCGGGAGGAACCGGCTTTCGCGCTAACCCGTGAACTCGGCAAACTGCCGCATGAGGTGGTGGACCGCTGGGTCGCCGATGCGGCAAACGCGGCAGCTGCCCGCGGCATCGTGGGCATCGTTGACTTTGAGATGACCTGGAACCGGGACGCCTGGCTGCGGCGCATCGGCAGCGGCTTCGACGCCTTGCGGGTGGACGCGGGCGTTTATCCGGCGGACCTCGGGCGGGCCCGCAGCGACGGCATGCGCACAGGCCTCGTAGTCGACGGCGGGAATGGACTGCTGCGCGTTGGCCCCCTGAAGGTGCTCATCGATGGCTCGCTCAACACCCGCACCGCCTTCTGCGCGGACCCTTATCCCCACGGCGGCCACGGGCTGCTGACCGTCAGTGAGACGGAGCTGCTGGAGCTCCTGGAGGAGGCGAAAGCGGCAGACTTTGTTCCGGCCGTTCATGCCATCGGTGATGCTGCAAACCGGGTGGCGTTGGACGCCTTTGAACGCGCGGGCTTGGGCGGCCGGATTGAGCACGCCCAGTTTGTCCGGCAGCAGGATCTTCCCCGGTTTGGCCAGCTGGGAGTTACCGCCAGCGTGCAGCCGGCCCATGCCCTCGACGACCGTGACGCTGCCGAGGCAAACTGGCCGGGCCGCACCGAGCGGGCGTTTCCACTGCGGTCCCTCCTGGATTCAGGGGCCGCCTTGGCTCTCGGCTCTGATGCTCCTGTTGCGCCGATCGATCCATGGGGTGCAATGTCGGCCGCCACCACCAGTGCCAGGCAGGACGGCCGTGGGCCCTGGCATCCGGAGCAGGGCATCAGCAGGCGGCAGGCTCTTTCGGCATCGGCGCGGGGCCGTCACAGCATCAGGGTGGGAGATCCGGCGGATCTGGTGGTGCTCGACGCCGATCCGCTCACCGTTCCGGACGGCGTGTTTGCCGCGATGCCTGTTGCGGCCACGCTCCTGTCTGGCAGGTTCACGTACGACGGCGGACTGGCTTAGTTCCGCACGCGGGCCTGCACCAGGTTCGCAAACGGCAACCTGCCAAACTCGGCGACAAAATCCGCGTGAAGCCGGGCTTCAGCGGCGTTCAGTTCCGCTGCAGGCAGCTCTTTCCAGGCGATGAGCAGCGATTCGGCGTGCAGGAGCTGCCATACCAGCCTGCCCTCCCAATGACCCGGCGGTTTCCCTTTCCCGAAATCGAGGAACTCCTGGATTTGGCGACGCAGTCCCCGGTTACCCTTGCTCCCTGGACCGGCTTTGCCGATGTAGAGGACATCCGCATCCTTAATCCATTCGGCGCCCAGGGCTGAAAGTGGCAGCGACGGATTCTTCTTTTTGAAAATCCCGGCAGTGCTTTTCTTGAGAAATTGAGGTTCGAAGCCGTCCGGCCGGAGCACGGCAAAAACGCCGGTCCCCTGCGGCACCCGCATAATCTCCAGCGCGTCCACGGCCCTGAATCCTGAAAATCCGTCAGCCTTGAGTGTTTTCCTGCTGACCATCGTGAGGTTCCTTTTTTAGCCGTGACGGTGCGGTGACGTGGGTCCCCGTTGATATTCTTCCTCAATGGCCCGCTGTGAAGGGACGCTGGTGGTCGGTAATGGAAGATTCTCCCCGCGCACCCTAACGCCCAAAAGCGTAGAGTGGGCTAAGACGCCTGATTCTGGACGCCGTGCTGCTGAGGGAGAGATCGTGACGATTGACTGGGACGAAAAAAAGGCCCTGCTACAGGAACCGAACATCGCGGCGGTAACGCAGCTTTGCGACGAACTGATGGAAAAGAAGCCAGGGTCAATCGTTCCCTACATCGATCCCGTGCATGACGAGGACGAATGCCGGATCGTGAGCCTTCAGGTAAGCCCCGGCAAGGGCACCGAGTCCGGGTTCATCTCCCACTACAACGACGACGAAGCCGCGCGCCGGGCCACCCAGATTTACGAACTCGCAGAGCTTGACCCCCGCTATGTCATGCCATGGAACGCCTACCCTTGGATCCGGGATCCGGACCTTCCCTCAGCACTGAATGTCCAGGAGAAAACAGACGGCCTGCGCCCCTTCCGTCAGTTCCTCAAGATCAACCGCCGCGTCTCCGCCGTCATCGCCCACGGCACGGACGCCTCCACGTTCCTCACCCTCTTCGAGAAGACGTACCACTCGTCGCTGAAGAACAGCGGCATCAAGATCTACAAGGCCAGCGCCCTGGGCGGCCGCGCCTTCGCCGTCTCCGAAGCCAAGCAGGAAGACCTTCTGGCCAAGAGCGTGGAGATCTACCGGGACGCCATGCAGCGGGCCGGAATCCAGCACCTTTAGCCCTCCGCGGTACCTCCCCGATCCAGCAGTACCTCACCTTTCCAGCAGCCTCCGCCGGTGCTTCAGCTCCTTGACCCATGATCTGGTGACCAGATCGGGAAACGGTGAGCCGCCGTCGTCGTTCCCGGCCTCCGCGTTCACGCCGGCGAAGGCCCGGCCCGCCTCCAGGTCCGGAATCAGCGGACCGGACGCCGTCAAGGCGAGCGTCAGCACGTGGGCCGCCGCGCGCTCCGTCAGCCCGAGTTCGGTGGCCCAGCCGAGAAAATGCCGCCGTGAGATCCCGGTGCGTTTCCCGCCCAGCGTCAGCGCCAGTGTTTTGTCCCCATAGACCACTGTGGAGGGGATGTCATAGACGGGCGCGATGGTCCACTCACCCTCCGGATGCTGAACCATGGAGACGTTCTTTGCGTGCAGGTCACCGTTGCCCGTCAGCCAGGCAAAAGCGGCCTGGAGCGCCAGATTGCGGAGCGCCGGGAGGGGCGCGGAGCAGTGGTCAGCCAAGGCGTGGGCCACCTGCCCGTAGCCCACGTTGTATTTGTCCGCGGGGTAAAGCCGAAGCACCTGGGCCCCGTCCTCCACGGCAAGGCGCTGCACATCAGGTCCACGGGCTGCCGGCGCCGCCCCTGCTGCCGGCACCCGGTCGAAGCGTTCCACCAGCAGGCCAGGCCTGCCGGCAACATCGCGGATCAGCCGTACCCTGCTGAGCGGGATCCGCAGCCGCGCCGCATAACGGAACATCACCAGCTCGTTCTCCACCACATGGGGAAATTCGGGGGCGTTGAGTTTGAGGATGAAGCGCTTGCCAGCACTGGCCACCGGCAATGAAATCATCCCGGCGGAGAGCTTGTCCTGCACCCCGGCGAGGGCTACCGGATCGATCAGGTCCGGATCGCCCAGCAGTTCGTCGAAGTCCACAGGCTGCCGGGTGTCCAGCTCTACGGCGTGCTCGTCAGGGTCCAGCGGTTCACCGTGCCCGACGATCTGCACATCTCCCACCGGGTTGGCGCCCGTCGCAATCAGCAGGGAGAGGTCATCATCAATGCTGGTTTTGACGGACCGCCGCAGCGCGTTGAGCCTGCGCCCCTCGGGGAGCAGGCCGGTGAAGTAGGGTGGGGCCGCCCCGGCCGCGGACAGCACCGGCTGCGCCGTGAGCGGCAGCGACGTGGCGACGGCGGGTCCCCCGCCCGCAAGGTACGCGGGCAGGTAGCTGAAGCGCGTGCCGCCGTCGTGCCTCTCGAGCCGGGCAGCCAGCACGCCTGCCTTGCAGATGTCCGCGACGCGGTGCTTCATGGCCTGGATTCACCGTCCGTGGCCTGGCTGGCGACCGAATGGGCCGCCTTGCCGAGCTTGCCGGCCAGCCGGAGTTCCAGCCCAAGCGTTTCAAGTACGGCGGTGAGTGAATCCAGCTGGATGCTTGGTTTTCCCTGCTCCACGAACCGGACGAAGCGCTCGGACACACCCGCCATGTCTGCAAGATCCTGCTGGGTGAGCCCAAGCCGTCCCCGCCGTGTCCGGACCTCTGCTGCCAGGAGGACACTGATGGGTTCTGGCATGATGCTCGGCGCTCCTATAGGTACGATCGTTCCGATTATCAGTGGTGGCTAGAGTCTACGCTCACGCATGCCTAGACGGAAGAGGTGGATCGGAACGAACGTGCCGGTAGCGCTCCGGAAATTCCATCCATCAGTGGCGGACTGGCCGCATCAGCGGGATAATTTAAGTACCCAGGGAAAGAGAATCTGAAGGAACCAGCAGGCATGTTTGCTGCGGCGATCCCGCGCCCGGTGGAGCGCCTCGATGGGTACCTGCCTATCGAGGATCATGGACTCATCGGCGACGGTTCCTCCTGTGCCTTGGTAGGGCGGGACGGTGCAATTTCCTGGCTCTGCCTCCCTGAATTCGACAGTCCGCCTTTCCTGGCAGGCATTCTGGACATGGAGGCCGGCGGGCTCTTTGAGATCACACCCGTGCCTCTGCATTCCTCCGCGCAGCGGTATACGGAGGACTCCTGCGTGCTGGTCACCTCCCTGTTCTCCGATCACGGCATGCTCCAGGTGACGGACTGCCTTACCCTTCGCTCCGGAGCCAATCTTGCGGAGCCCGTCCCGGCCGGCCGGCGTGAGTTGCTCCGCCAGGCCCGGGCGGTGGGAGGCGATGTGCGGGTCCGGGTCCGCCTGACGCCCAAGGTCGGTACGAGCTTTGACAAGCTCGCCGGCGGGTGGCGGTTTGACTGGCCGGTGAACGGCACCTCGGAGGTGTACCTCTGGTCCTCGGTGGAACTCCGGCCTGACGGCCGCGGCCTCTCCGCTGAGTTAACCCTGCGTGCGGGTGAATCAATTACCGTGTCCCTGCACTGGTCCGGGCGCTTCCGGCTGCGTCAGCGGCCGGACGCCAGGGTGCTGATCGACCAGACGGTGCGGGGCTGGCGCCAGTGGGCCTCTGGCCTGGACTGTGAGGGATCCCAGGCCGATCTCATGAAGCGCTCGGCCCTTACGCTGAAGATGCTGGATCACGCAGAGACGGGCGCGATCATGGCCGCCGCCACGTCTTCCCTGCCCGAATGGCCTGGTGCGCCCCGCAACTGGGACTACCGGTACACCTGGGTGCGGGACGCCGCCTTCTCCAACTACGTCTTCCGCCGAATTGGCGATCCCAGCGATGCCGACGTGTTCCTCGCCTGGGTCCTCACCAACGTGGAGCGCGACGGCGAGCCACACGTGATGTACGCCCTGGACGGCTCCCAGCCGCCTGAAGAAGTGGAAGATCCGGTGCTGCACGGCTACCGGGGATCCTCCCCCGTGCGTTGGGGAAACGGTGCCAGGCACCAGGCCCAGCACGATGTCTACGGAGAAATAGTGGACGTTGCGTACCAGTGGTCCAACAGCGGGCAGCCAGTGGACCGCCAGCTTTGGGCTGCCCTGACTCCCATCGTCGAAGCCGCCATCAGGAGCTGGAGGAGCCCGGACAGCGGCCCCTGGGAAGTCAGGAGCACCGGCCGGCCCTTCACCTATTCGGCAGCCATGTGCCATGTGGCCATCGACCGTGCCATCCGCATCGCCCGGCGACACAAGCTGCCGTATCCAAAACGGCGCTGGGAGGCGGCGGCGAGGGAGATTCACAACGCCGCCCTTGGATTGTCCTGGAACGAGGACAGGGGCACCTTCACCGAACACCTGGGCGGCTCCGGAGGGCTTGATGCCACGCTCCTGACGCTCCCCGTCCGGAACGTCATTTCGTTCAGTGACCCCAGGATGGTGGCCACCACCCAAGCCATCGCTGCCAACCTGGACGCAGGCAACGGACTGCTGTTCCGCTATCTCCCATCAGAATCCCCGGACGGCCTGCCGGGCGGCGAAGGCGCATTCCTCCTGTGCAGCTTCTGGCTGGTAGACAACATGGCAGGGCAAGGACGTGTGGATGAGGCCCACGAACTCTACGAATCCCTGTGCAAGCGGGCGAACCCGCTGGGACTGTTTCCCGAGCAGATCCACCCTGACACCGGAGAGTTCCTGGGGAACTTTCCGCAGGCCTTCAGCCATGTGGGCGTGCTGGCCAGCGGCCTGCGGCTCCTCAAAGCCCAACAGCGCCGGCGCAGCGCTGAGGCCTCGTGAAGCAGCATCTGACACGAGGTCCGGCCCAGTGCAGGGACCCCTGATCTGACCCGCAGATCAAAGCCTCCGCTCTTTCGATAACCCCCGGATGTTGACAGCGCCTGTGACCCGTGCCATATTTTAAGCGTGAACCTGTCAGACAGCCGGACAGCAGGACAGCCTGCCGAGTCCTCAGCCAGCCAGCCAGCCGCCCAAGGGCTGCAAGGGGGAATGGCCCAGCCATTGGCCCGGCTCAGTGCTGCCGAAGCAGTGTTCAATGCCATCCGCGCCGACATCGAGTCAGGCAAGGTGCCCGTTGGTGGCAAACTCAGCTCTGAAGCCACGCTTTCGCAGCAATATGGCGTAAGCCGCTCCGTCATCAGGGAAGCCTTGCGCTCCTGCACCGCCTTGGGCCTCACCGTGACCAAAACAGGCAAGGGCACCTTTGTGGTGGCCAACAAGGTGGCCAACGACCTCACGCTGGGACAGTACTCCGCCCGGGACCTCAACGAAGCCCGCCCTCACATCGAAGTTCCGGCTGCAGGGCTGGCGGCCCAGCGCCGCACGGATGAAGAACTGGAGACCCTCCGGCACATCGTGGCAGCAATGTCCACGGAAACCGATCCCGAATCATGGGTGGCCCTGGACTCCAGCTTCCATGCCGCCATAGCGTTCGCCAGCCGCAACAAGGTTTTTGCCAGTGTGGTCGCAGAAATCAGGGGCGCCCTGGCCTTCCAGTCCGAAACCCTGAACATGGTGGCTGACCGCCAGCACGCCTCAGACGCGGAGCACCAGAAGATTCTCGCTGCCATCGAAGCCGGCTCTGCCGAAGAGGCAAGCGCCGCCATGGCCGAGCACCTGTACGCAGTGGGCCTTGCCCTCGATTCCATCCTGAACAAGTAACCGTTACCCCAAGGACCCCATGCCAACCCCTGCATTTTCCGCTGCCCAGAAGGCTGCCCGCACCGAAGTCGGGGCCCTCGACGTGACTGGCCCGGTGACCGCCGCGACCGCTGACGTGGCACCGGCAGCCCATGATCTGCCGCAGCATGCCGCCCTGGCGGTTGCCGTCCGCGACGGCCTGGTGGAAAGCGTGCACTACGGCTCGGTCATTGCCACCGCTCCGGATGGTTCGATCCTTGCGGCGGCCGGCGATCCCCTCCGCCCGTTCTATCCGCGTTCCTCGCTCAAGCCGCTGCAGGCCGTAGCCATGGTCCGGGCCGGGCTGGAACTCCCGGCCGATCTGCTGGCCCTCGCTGCCGCCAGCCACTCCGGTGCTGCTAAGCACCGCGACGGCGCCCTGCGGATCCTGGAACAGCACGGCCTCACGGCCAGCGACCTGGAAAACAGCACCGACCTTCCCTACGGCATCAGTGAACGCGAAGAATGGCTTCGTTCGGGAGGGCGGGCAACCCAGCTGGCCCAGAATTGCTCCGGCAAGCACGCCGCCATGGCAGCCACGTGCGTCATCAACGGCTGGCCTGTGCGCGGCTACCTTGAGCCGTCCCACCCGCTGCAGCAGTTCGTGGCCCAAACCATTATCGAGTTGACGGGCGAGCAGCCGTTCGCCTACAGCACGGACGGCTGCGGCACCCCGCTCCTGGCCTTAACACTCCCCGGCATGGCGCGCGCCTTCGGCCGGATCGGCCGGGCCAGCGCCCCTGCAGGCACCACAAGCGCCGCTGCGGGCAACACGAAGACCGTCACATCCGACGACGGCGGGACACTGCCGCTGACGGCAGAAGCCGCCGTTGGCCGTGCCATCCAGCTGCACCCGGACATGGTGGCCGGCGACCACCGGGACGTCACCGAACTGATGCACCTGCTGCCCGGTACCGTGGCCAAGGACGGCTTTGAAGGGATTCAGCTGGTGGGCCTGCCCGACGGCCGCGCCGTAGCCGTGAAGATCGCCGACGGCGCCGACCGCGCCCGGATGCCCGTCACCGTGCGCGTCCTCAAGGCGCTGGGTGAGGACACCGCGTCCCTCGCCGGCATTGCCAGTGCCCCCGTGTTGGGTGGAGGCCGCCAGGTAGGGCGGCTGCTGTCCACTGACTTTTTGTCCACGCCCGTCAAAGAAGCCGCGTGAGGACCCCCATGACCACCCCCGATACCAGTGACGCCATCAAGGCCGCAGCCTCAACAAAGGCAGCGGACGGGATGGCGGCAACCTCCGCTACCGGCTTTGCCACACCCCCCGGTGTTGGCAAGAAAGTGTCTACGCGTTCTGAGCATGATCTGCTTGGTGACCGGGACGTCCCGGCGGAGGCTTACTGGGGCGTGCATACCCTGCGCGCGGTGGAAAATTTCCCCATCACCGGCCAGCCGCTGTCCTCGAACATGCACCTGGTCCGCGGCCTGGCCGCGGTCAAACAGGCCGCGGCCCGCACCAACCTCGAACTCGGCCTCCTGGACCCCGAACGCGCCGCCGCGATCGAACAGGCCTGCACCGACGTGATGAACGGCCACTACGCAGACCAGTTCGTCGTGGACGTCATCCAGGGCGGCGCCGGGACCTCCTCAAACATGAACGCCAACGAGGTCATCGCCAACCGGGCCCTGCAAATCCTCGGCCACGCCAAAGGCGAATACACCCGCCTGCACCCCAACGACCACGTCAACCTCTCCCAGTCCACCAACGACGTCTACCCCACCGCCGTGAAACTGGGCACCATCTTCGCCGTCAAGGAACTCCTCGCCGCGCTCGAAGAACTCGAAGAAGCCTTCGCCGCCAAAGCCCTGGAATTCCGCACCGTCGTCAAAATGGGCCGCACCCAACTCCAGGACGCCGTGCCCATGACCCTGGGCCAGGAATTCGGCACCTACGCCATCACCATCGGCGAAGACCGGCTCCGGCTCGCCGAAGCAAACCTGCTCATCCACGAAATCAACCTCGGCGCCACCGCCATCGGCACCGGCCTGAACGCCCCCGCCGGCTACACCGAAGCCGCCTGCCGCCACCTCGCCCAAATCACCGGCCTGCCCCTGGTCACCGCGCCGGACCTGATCGAAGCCACCCAGGACGTCGGCGCGTTCGTCCACCTCTCCGGCGTCCTCAAACGCGTCGCCGTGAAACTCTCCAAAACCTGCAACGACCTGCGCCTGCTCTCCTCCGGCCCGCGCGCCGGCTTCGGCGAAATCAACCTCCCCGCCGTCCAGTCCGGCTCCTCCATCATGCCCGGCAAGATCAACCCCGTCATCCCGGAAGTAGTCTCCCAGGTCGCCTACGAAGTGATCGGCAACGACGTCACCATCACCATGGCCGCCGAAGCCGGGCAACTCCAACTCAACGCCTTCGAACCCATCATCGTCCACAGCCTCCACAAGAGCATCTCCCACCTCCAGGCAGCCTGCACCACCCTCACCGCACGCTGCATCCGAGGCATCACCGCCAACACTGAACACCTGCGCCTGACCGTCCAACAATCCATCGGCCTGGTCACCGCACTGAACCCGCACCTGGGCTACACCACGGCCACCGCCATCGCCCAGGAAGCACTCGCCACCGGCAAAGGCGTCGCCGAACTCGTCCTCGAACACGGACTGCTCACCGACGCGCAGCTCCAGGAACTCCTCAGCCCCGAACGCCTGGCAAACCTCACCAAACGCGCCACCCAGCAATAACAGCAAGAGCACTAATAAAAGCCCCACCTGATAGTCCCCACCCCAAGAGAAAAAGGACTCCCGTGACACAGCCCCCAGTGGCCGCCCAGCAAAAAGCGGCCATCTCCGACCACACCATTCCAGCGCACGCCCACGCCTCCGAAGCAACCCTGCATCTGGAGGACGAGGGCTACCACAAGGGCCTTAAGCCCCGCCAGGTCCAGATGATCGCGATCGGCGGCGCCATCGGCACCGGCCTGTTCATGGGTGCCGGCGGCCGCCTTGCCTCCGCAGGCCCCGCCCTGATCATCAGCTACGCAGTCTGTGGCTTCTTCGCCTTTATGATCCTCCGGGCCCTGGGCGAACTGGTCATGCACCGGCCGTCCTCCGGTTCCTTCGTGTCATATGCCCGCGAATTCTTCGGTGAGAAGGCAGCGTTCGTCACCGGCTGGCTCTACTGGCTTAACTGGGCGATGACGGCGATTGTGGACATCACCGCCGTCGCGCTTTACATGAACTTTTTCAAGAAGTACGTACCGGCCATCGCAGATGTGCAGCAGTGGATTTGGGCGCTGCTGGCCCTCGTTCTGGTCCTCGGCCTGAACCTGGTTTCCGTCAAGGTGTTCGGCGAGCTTGAGTTCTGGTTCGCCCTCATCAAGGTGGTTGCCCTGGTGAGCTTCCTGATCATTGGCATCTACTTCGTCATCTTTGGCACTCCGGTGGAGGGCCAGGAAGTTGGCTTCACGCTGATCGCCGACAACGGCGGCATGTTCCCGAATGGCCTGCTGCCGGCCATTGTGGTGATGCAGGGTGTGCTGTTCGCCTACGCCTCCATCGAGCTGATCGGTACCGCCGCCGGTGAAACCGAGAACCCGGAAAAGATCATGCCGAAGGCCATCAACACTGTGGTCCTGCGTATCGCTGTGTTCTACGTCGGTTCCCTGATCCTGCTTTCGCTGCTGCTCCCGTTCACGGCCTACAAGGCCGGCGAAAGCCCGTTTGTCACCTTCTTCGGCTCCATCGGCGTGGAGGGCATTGACGCGATCATGAACCTCGTGGTGCTCACGGCGGCGCTGTCTTCGCTGAACGCCGGGCTGTACTCCACGGGACGCATCATGCGCTCCATGTCGCTGGCCGGCTCGGCCCCGAAGTTCGCCGGACGCATGAACAAGGCCGGTGTCCCCTACGGCGGCATCGCGCTGACCGCAGTGGTGGCTGTCCTTGGTGTGGTCCTGAATGCGATCGTTCCGGCGGAAGCGTTCGAGATTGTCCTGAACGTCGCCTCGCTGGGCATCATCAGCACCTGGGCCATGATCGTCCTGTGCCAGATGCAGCTGGCCAAGCTCGCCAAGCGTGGAGAGGTACTGCGTCCGGCCTTCCGGATGCCCGGCGCCCCGGTGACCGGCTGGCTTACGCTCGCATTCCTTGCCGCGGTGCTGGTCATGATGGCCTTCGACTCCCCGGCCGGAACCTGGACTGTCGCTTCACTGGTGGTCATCATTCCGGCCCTGATGCTCGGCTGGTACCTCTGCCGCGACCGCGTCCTGGAAATCGCCAAGGTCCGCGACGGCCACACTGGGCCGTACCCCCTGGTGGCTAATCGTCCGGCTCCCGGTACCCGCAAGGACGGCAAATAACACCTGCCATACCCACCGCAGGCAACGCCCGACGGCGGCACCCGGGTTCTGTTTTCACGGAACCCAGGTGCCGCCGTCGCGGTTTCTGCTAAACATCAGATGTATGGCCGCTAAGATGGAGCCATGGCAGTCACTGATGAAGCGATCGGCAAGATCAAGGACATGCTCCTTCGGGGCGAACTCAAGGCCGGCGACCGCCTGCCCCCGGAGAAGGAGCTCAGCGACCGGCTGGGCCTCTCCCGGAGCTCCCTGCGCGAGGCAGTCAAGGCATTGGAGCTCATCAAGGTGCTGGACGTCAGGCGCGGGGACGGCACCTATGTCACCAGCCTGGACGCGAAGCTGCTCAACGAGGCCGTGGCTTTTGTGGTGGAACTTCATCAGGACAAGTCCATCCTTGAGCTCTTCGAGGTCCGACGTATTCTCGAACCCGCCACCGCTTTTATCGCCACCGGCAAGATCGGGGCCGGCGAACTCCTTGAACTGAGCGCCACCATGGAGGGCATCGACGAGAACACCGACGTGGAGGAACTGGTCGCCCATGACCTGGAGTTCCACCGCATCATCAGCAGGGCCGCGGGCAACGCGTATTTGGAAAGCCTGCTGGATGCCCTGTCCGGCAGCACGGTGCGGGCCCGCATCTGGCGCGGGCTCACGCAGGACCGCGCAGTTGCGCACACCCTTGCCGAACACAAGGCCATTGCCGATGCCCTTGAACGCGGCGACGCGGAACTTGTCAGGGCGCTTGTAACCGTCCACATCAGCGGCGTCGAGAGCTGGCTGAGGCAGGCACTCTAAAGAGGGAACAGAAAAGGCCCGCTGCGTCAGCAGCGGGCCTTTCCCATCCCATCAGACTGCGCCAGCCCGGCAGGATGCTGCCGGGCTGGCTGGCTGGTTGGCAGGACCTACTGGTAGAGGTTCGGTTTGATCTTCTCCGAGTCAATGTTCGTGGCGTCGTACCAGTAGAACCCGGTATCCACCACCTTCTCCAGCTTGTCGCCCTTGATCGCGGCTACCGCAGCCTTCACGGTTTCATAGCCGATTCCCACCGGGTTCTGCGTCACGGCACCTGCCATTAGACCGGACCGGATGGCGTCGATCTGGGCTTTGCCCGAATCGAAGCCGACAATGGTCAGCTTGCCTTTGAGGCCAAGTTCCTCCACAGCCTTGACCACGCCGATGGCCGAACCCTCATTGGTGCCGTACATGCCCTTCAGGTTGGGGTTGGCCGTCACAATGGCCTTGGCCGCATCCGCGGAGAGGAGCTGATCGCCGCCGGCATACTGGATGGCCACGATCTTGACGTCCGGGTGGTTCTTCTCGATGTATTCCTTGAAGCCGTCCCGCCTGTCCGTACCCGACTTGGAGGTCTGGTCGTGGCCGATGATGGCGATCTCGCCCTTGCCGCCAATGAGCTCGGCCAGGTGTTTGGCGGCCTCCGCAGCGGCAGCCTTGTTGTCCGTGGATGCCGTGGTGACGGGAATGTCCGAGTCCACGCCGGAGTCGAAGGCAACCACCGGGATGTTCTTGCCCTTGGCCTGTTCCAGCAGCGGCGTGGCTGCCTGTGAGTCGAGGGCAGCAAAACCGATGGCGGCCGGTGATTTGCCCAGGGCCGTGGTCAACATCTGGATCTGCTGGTCCACGTCCTTCTCGGTGTTGGGACCCTCGAAGCTGACTTCGACGTCGAACTCCTTGGCAGCCTGGTCAGCGCCCTGCTTCACGGCCTGCCAGAACTGGTGCTGGAACCCCTTGGAAACGATGGCGATGTACGGCTTGGCTCCGCCGGCGGCCGTTCCGGCCGGCGTTCCTGCCGGTGCCTCGCAGCCGGCGATTGCCACCACGCCCAGAGCCAGGCCGGACAAGGTGAGGAAACTGCGGCGGTCAAAAGTGGGCTTGTTCATTCGTGAAAACTCCGTTGTTTTTTGATGGGGAATGGAGATGGTTGGGATGGTGCGTTGCCGGGGGATGCCGTCCGGCGGCGGCGGGAGGCGCTACGTGGCGGCCTCCTTCCGGCGAAGCATGTCCAGGTAGACGGCCACCAGGATCACGACGCCAATGGCCACGTTCTGCCACTCCTGCGGCACCGAAATGACCCGCAGGCCATTGGTGAGGACGGACATGATGAGGGCACCGATCACCGTTCCCACGATGGAGCCCTTGCCTCCGGCCAGGGAGGTTCCACCGATCACGACGGCGGCAATCGCCTGCAGCTCATATCCCATGCCCTGTCCGGGCTGCGCCGAGTTAAGCCGGGCAGCGATGATCACGCCGGCCAGCCCGGTGAAGGCGCCCGCGGCGGTGTAGATCCAGAGCTTCCAGCTGCGCACATTAATGCCGGACAGTGCCGTGGCCTCCTCGTTGGACCCGATGGAGAAGGTGTAGCGGCCCAGGAGGGTCTTGCTCATCACCACGCCCGCTATGGTGGCAACGGCGAAGAAGATGAAGACAGCGTTCGGAATCACCAGTCCGACGATCGGTTTACCGAGGGCGAGGTTGGAAAAGCCTTCGGTCCCGGTGAAGTAGATGGGCTTGGTTCCCGAGACCACCAGAGCCATGCCCTGGGCCACCAGCATGGTTGCCAGGGTGGCGATGAAGGGCGGGATTTTCAGGAACGAGATGAGGAAGCCGTTCACTGCCCCGATCAGCGCACCCATCAGGATGCCGCCCACCACCCCGGCCCACAGCGGCAGGCCCAGGTAGGTCAGCACCACGCCCACCATCACTGAGCACAGACTCATTCCCGTGCCCACCGAAAGGTCGATGCCGCCCGTGATGATGACGAACGTGGCGCCAAGCGCCAGCAGTCCGATGACAACGGTGGAGAGGAGGATGTCCGAGAGGTTGCCGGGCAGCAGGAACCGCGAATTCATGGCTCCAAAGAAGACCACCAGGACAATCAGCGAGCCGAAGGCCAAGAGCTGCTGCAGGGAGGAGCGAAGCCGCAGGCTAAGGCCGTTTCCCCGCGTGGGCTGGGACTTCGCCGTCAGCACCTTGGATTCTTTCGGTGTGGGGGTTTGTACGATGCTCATGAGGTTGGTGCTCCTGTGGTGATGGAGACCCGCCGGGTGGCAAGTTCCATGATGTTTTCCTGGGTGGCTTCGGCGTTGGTGAGGAAGCCGGTGATTCGCCCTTCGCACATGACGGCGATCCGATGGGACAGGCGCAGGACTTCGGGGAGTTCCGAGGAGATCATGATGATCGCCTTGCCCTCAGCTGCGAGCTCGTTCAGCAGTTTGTAGATTTCGTCCTTGGCGCCCACGTCAATGCCGCGGGTGGGTTCGTCAAAGATGAGGATGTCGCAGTCCTTGACGAGCCATTTGGCGATGACCACCTTCTGCTGGTTGCCGCCGGAAAGATTCCGGGCCAGCTGCTTGATGGACGGCGTCTTGATCCGAAGCTTCCGCGAGTATTCGTCGGCCGTGCGGCGCAGGGACCCGTCATTGATGAATCCCGCCGTCGAATTTTTTGCCAGCGAGGAGAGCATGATGTTCTCCTTGACGTCGCGTTCCAGCAGAAGGCCAAGGTGCTTCCGGTCCTCGGAGAGGTAGCCGATTCCCAGCTTCGCCGCGGCCGCCGGGTTAGGGATCCGTTCGTCGGCCCCGTTTACCTGCAGCTGCCGGAAGCTGGCCTTGTCCGCGCCCACCAGTGCCCTGGCAACCTCCGTCCGGCCGGCGCCCATCAGACCGGCGAACCCAAGGATTTCGCCCCGGTGCAGCTCAAAGCTGACGTCCTTCAGCAGGGACGGAGTGGACAGCCCGGCAACAGCCAGTACGACGTCGTCCGCGCCGTGTGCTTCTTCGGCGGCCGGCCGCTGTTCGCCGGAGATGGAACGGCCCACCATCAGCGAGATGACCTCCCGCATGGTGCTCGCTGCGGTATCCACAGTGTCCACATATTCGCCGTCGCGGATAACGGTGATGCGCTGGGAAATCTGCTTGAGTTCATCCATACGGTGCGAAATGTAGATGACGCCGGTGTCAGCCGAAACGAAGCCGCGAATCAGTTCGTGCAGGGTGGCCACCTCGGCATCATTGAGGGCGGCGGTGGGCTCGTCCATGATGATCACCTTGGAGTCGTGGCTCAATGCCTTGGCGATCTCCACCATCTGCTGCTTGGCCACTGTCAGGTCCCCGCAGCGCTCCCTGGGGTCCAGCTTGAGGCTCATCCGGTCAAACAGGTCCTGGGTTTTCCGGTTGAGGGCGCGCTCGCTGAGGATTCCATAGCGCCGGGGCTCGCGGCCGATGTAGATGTTCTGGGCCACTGTCAGGTCCGGCATCAGGTTGAACTCCTGATGGATGATGCTGATACCCAGCTCCTGGGCGTGCTTTGGTCCGGCCGGCGTGAAGGCCACACCGTTGAGTTCGAAGGTTCCCTGGTCGGGAACGTAGATGCCGGAGAGCAGCTTCATCAGCGTTGACTTGCCCGCACCGTTTTCGCCTACCAGCGCCAGCACTTCACCGTGCCGAAGGTCCAGCTGCATGTTGTGCAAAGCCCTGACCCCGGGGAATGTCTTGCCCACCCCATGCACGGACAACAGCGTTGTTTGATCCGCGGTCATGCTCTCACCCCTTCTTCCTTGCTTGTAGTTGCCGCTTCCGGCATGTCTTCTGTGTGCTGCGGCCCGTAGATGCGCTGCGCCGTGGCTTCAAGGAAGGCGTGCCGACCCGCAGCATCCAGCTCCTCGGTCAGCTCCAACAGCACATCCAACGTGCGCTGGTACGGCGCCCCGAGCGTGCTGACCGGCCAGTCCATCCCGATCATGAGCCTTTGAGGCCCAAAGCTTGCCAAGGCCTCTTCCCAAACCGGCCGCAAAGCCGGGGCTGAATATTCCGTCCCTGGTATGTACAGGCCGGATACCTTTGCCACTGTGTTGGGCAACCCGGCCAGGGCCCGGAACTCCCGGCGCCAGCGGTCCAGCCCGTCATCTGCTGCCCCTGCGTCAGGCCCGGCGGTGGCCCCGAGCGGCGGCTTACCCAGGTGATCCAGCACAACTGTCAGCTCCGGAAGGTCGCAGGCAAGATCGGCGGCCCGGCCCAGATGCCGGGGAAAGGCATCCGGAATGTCCAGCGCCAGGCCCCTGGCCGCCACCAGCCGCAAAGACTCGCGGACCTCTGGCAGCTCCAGGAAGTTGTCCCGTGGATCGTCATGGATCAGGTGGCGGACGCCCCGGAACTTCGGGTTCCGGGCAAACCGTTCCAGCGCAGCTGCTGCCTGCTCCGGGTGTTCCAAAGGAATCCAGCCGACGACAGCGAGGACCCAGTCGTTCCGGTCAGCAACGGCGAGCATGGATTCCGTGTCGGCAAGGGTGTCGTCAGCCTGCACCAGTACCGCGGCGCTGACTCCGGCGTCGGCGATGGTCTGTTGGGCCTCCGCTTCCCCAAAGCTGCGGAAGAGCGCTCCGTGCTGGGGTCCCAGCCACGAATAGGGGCGGGCGGCGCCGTCCTGTTCCAAGGCGTCCTGTTCCGAGGATCGGCCGGCGTCTGGCAGCCCTTTTGCAGGCTGGTCCCCTGACTGCAGGTCCCATAAGTGGAGGTGCGAGTCGATCATGACGGGATCAGCTCCTGCCGCAAGAGCTCCGCCCAAAGTTCGCCGGGAACCTCTTCAGCCATCCGAGCCGCGTTATCCCGGATCTGGTCAGGGGACGTTGCCCCCACTGTCACATTGACCACGGCGGGGTGGCGCAGTCCGAACTGCAGGGCCGCCGTCGGAAGTTCCACACCAAAGCGTGCGCAGATGCCGGCGAGCTGGCGTGCGCGCTCAATCTTCGCGTGGGGCGCCTGCCCGTAGTTATAGTGCGCGTCATCAGGCACGTCCTGCCGCGCCAGCAGTCCGGAATTGTAGGCTCCAACATTTACCACTCCTGTACCCTTTTCCACGCAGCGCTCCAGCAGCGGAACCTGCGGCTGCTCCAGCAGCGTGTAGCGTCCGGCCAGCATCACCAGGTCCAGGCTGGCCGCCTCGACGCATTCCAGCGCTGCCTCCGCCGAGTTGATCCCCACGCCGATGGCGCGGACCAGCCCTTCGGAGCGCAATTTCTCCAGCGCGGGCAATCCGTCGCGGATGCCGGCGGCGAGATCATGGACATCGGCGTCGTGCAGGTACGCAATGTCCACGTGGTCAAGGCCGAGGCGCTCGAGCGACTCCTCCAGGCTTTGCCGGATACCCTGTTCGGAAAAGTCCCAGATGCGCCTGCTGACGGCGGGCACGTCGAAGCCTTCGGGGTCGCGCGGCACATCCTGAGCAGTACGGATGTCGGGCGGCGTATCACCCGTCAGAACGCCCTGGTGTGGGACCAGGAGGCGTCCCACCTTGGTGGACAGCACAAATTCATGCCTCGGCTTTCCCTGAAGCACCCGGCCCAGCCGGCGCTCCGACAGGCCCAGTCCGTAGTGGGGGGCCGTGTCGAAGTACCTGATGCCGGCATCCCACGCCGCTTCAACAATGGCGGTGGCCCTGCTGTCCGGCATGGCGCGGTAGAGGTTGCCGATTCCCGCTCCCCCGAAGCCCAGCGAGCCAAGGCGCAGTGGCGCGCTCACGGCAGCTCCCAAACGAGCGGGATGCCGGAGTCTTGTCCGCTGTAATCGTCCTGTACTTCCAGGAGCTCGGCCATCCGCGCCTGCCAGGGGACGTTCGCTGGATGCTGGGCGAGTTCGCGGCGCATGCGCTTGTAGTCCTCCACTTCCACCAGGTGGATCAGCTCGCGGCCGCTGCGCCAGATCCGCCAATTAACGACGCCGGCTCCCTTCAGGGCTGCCACGAGCTCGGCCGGTATGGCGTCATGGGCGTCCGCATATGCCTCGGCGGCACCCGCCTTCAGCCTGGTGTGCAGGACGATGGTCTCAGGCATCAGCTGCGGCTTCTTTGAGGGGGAATTCCGGCACCAGCTCGAAACTGCCGTCAGCAGCTGATGTGGCGCTCCATTCCACGCCGTCCGGGTAACTGTAGGCAGCCAGAGTATTCCGGTGCATCTCCGCGCCGGCGCCTGGTGCTGACGGTGGCCAGTAACAGCCATCGTGAACGTCCACGGGGGTGATGAAATGCTCGTGGAGGTGGTCAACGAATTCAATCATACGGCCGTCTTTATCCGCCGAGACAGCAATGAAATCGAACATGGACAGATGCTGGACTGCTTCACAGAGGCCAACTCCGCCGGCATGGGGGCAAACCCGGACACCGAACTTTGCGGCGAGCAGCAGGATCGCGATGTTCTCGTTCACACCACCTACGCGGGCAGCGTCGATCTGGAGCACTTCCAGGGATTGCGCCTGCAGCAGCTGCTTGAACATCACCCGGTTGTGGACGTGCTCCCCGGTAGCCACGGGAATGGGCGCGACGCCCCGGGCAATGGCGGCGTGGCCCAGGATGTCGTCCGGGCTGGTGGGTTCTTCAATCCAGGCGATGTCGTAGGGTGCCAGGTGCCCCATCCATTCAATCGCGTCCTGCACATCCCAGCGCTGGTTGGCGTCGACGGCGATCTTGATGTTTGGTCCCACCGCTTCACGGGCTACACGAACACGGCGGAGGTCGTCCTCCAGCGAAGCGCCAACCTTCAGCTTGATCTGGCCGAAGCCATCCGCCACGGCCTCCTTGGCCAGCCGCGTCAGCTTCTGGTCGCTGTACCCGAGCCAGCCTGGCGTTGTGGTGTAGCCGGCGTAGCCTTCCGCGAGGAGGCGGGCGCGGCGCTCAGCCCGCCCCGGCTCGGCCTTACGGAGGATCTCCAGTGCCTCCTCGGGGGTGAGCGCGTCACTCAGGTAACGGAAATCAACCAGCGCCACGATCTCCTCAGGGCTAAGACCCGCCAGCAAATCCCAGAGCGGCAGCCCGGCGCGCTTGGCTTTCAGGTCCCACAGTGCGTTGATCACGGCGCCAATCGCCATGTGCATCACACCTTTTTCCGGGCCCAGCCACCGCAGCTGGGAATCGTGGGCCAGCAGCTTCCACGTGGTTCCCATGTCAGCCAGCAGCTCTTCAGCGTTCTTGCCAAGGATGTGCGGACGAAGGGCATCAATCGCGGCCGCCTCCACCTCATTTCCGCGTCCAATGGTGAAGACGAATCCGTGGCCTTCGTGCCCGTCTCCGGCATCGGTGCCGATGATCAGGTAGGCAGCCGAGTAATCGGGGTCCGGGTTCATGGCGTCGGAACCGTCGAGGTCCCTGGACGTGGGAAAGCGGATGTCAAAGGTCTCTACCGCGGTAATGATGCTCACAATGCTCCTCGTGTGCAGCCGTTGGAAGGGCCGCTTGCTGGCCGGCCCGGCAAATGATGACGCTCCCGGGCCTGAAATCTGAGATCAACCTAAACATCGGATGTTTCACTTGTCAATGGGCTGGTTTTGCGTACTATTAGGAAAACGGTTGAAGCAAAGCTCGGATGTTAGCTTGCTGCAGCTCCAGGAAATCGAAGGAAACTTATGGATATCAAGCTGGCCCGGCTCGGTGAACGAGGCAAAGAAGAACCTGTGGTGCTCGTGGCTGACGGGAGCGGGGGCCACAAATACTTCAGCCTTGGTGCCCTGACGCAGGACATCGACGGCGCCTTCCTCGCTTCTGACGGCGTAGAACGGACCCGGCAGGCTCTTACGGCGGGGGAACTGGCGGAGGTTTCAGCGTCCGGGGTTCGGATCGGGGCACCCGTTGCCCGTCCCGGCTCAATCATTTGCATCGGGATGAATTACGCGGCGCATGCCGCAGAATCAGGCTCGGCTCCGCCGGAAATCCCGGTCGTATTCCTTAAGCCTTCCAACACTGCCAGTGGCCCTTTCGACGCGGCACCCATCCCGCCGTCGTCGGAAAAATACGACTGGGAAGTGGAGCTGGGCGTTGTTATTGGACGGGAAGCGAGGTACCTTTCCGATCCCAGCCAGGCCTTGGAATGCGTGGCCGGATACCTCGTGGCCAACGATCTCTCGGAGCGGAACTATCAGCTGCCAGGTGCCGCAGGCCAGTGGACGAAAGGCAAGTCCCTGCCCGCCTCGACACCGCTTGGCCCGTGGCTCGTCCCGGCTGACCAGATCAACGCGGGCCGCCTGCAGCTCCAGACCCGGGTCAATGGCGAGGTCCGGCAGGACTCCTCCACGGCCGACCTGATTTTTGACGTCCCCACGCTGGTACACCACGTCAGCCAATACATGCTCCTGGAACCTGGAGATGTCATCCTCACCGGCACTCCGGAGGGGGTGGCCCTGTCCGGCCGGTTCCCGTATCTCCAGCCGGGGGACGTGGTGGAACTGGACATCGAAGGCCTGGGCCGCCAACGCCAGGAGTTCTACCGTGAAGGAGCATCGCAGTGACTGCCACACCGGAGAGTTTTGTGAACAGGGATTTCGAGGGCCTGGTGGCTTTGGTGACCGGCGGAGCGTCCGGAATCGGGGCAGCCATAGCGGACAGGCTGGTGGCAGGCGGCGCCAAGGTGGCGGTCCTGGACCTCAACCCCGCCGGTACCTCTCATTACGCCGTTGAGTGCAACGTGGCAGAGGACGCATCGGTGAGGGCCGCGGTGGACGCCGTCGCCGCACAATTCGGCAGGCTGGACATTGTGGTGAACAACGCTGGGATCGGCGCCATGGGCGACGTCGCGGCCAACGACGACGCCGAATGGGCGCGTGTGCTGGACATCAACGTTGTGGGGGTTGCCAGGGTGACGCGTGCTGCCCTTCCGTACCTGCGCCAATCCCCCGCGGCAGCCATTGTCAATACGTGTTCCATCGCCGCCACGGCCGGACTCCCACAGCGGGCGTTGTATTCGGCGTCCAAGGGTGCCGTGCTGTCACTGACCCTCGCCATGGCGGCCGACCACATCCGCGAAGGCATCCGGGTCAACTGCGTCAACCCGGGAACAGTGGATACCCCCTGGGTTTCCCGGCTACTTGGCCAGGCGGACGATCCTGAAGGCGAGCGTGCCGCCCTCAATGCCCGCCAACCCCATGGCCGGCTAGTGGCAGCTGAGGAAGTGGCAGAGGCCGTAGCGTACCTGGCAAGCCCTCGTTCGGGGTCAACTTCCGGCACGTCCCTGGCTGTGGACGGCGGCATGCAGGGGTTGCGGCTGAGGCCGCTCGGCTAGCGTTCCTTCAGCGCGCGGCTCCTCTGGCCGCCCCTCCTCAGCCACGCTGCCACGGCCTGACTCGGCCTGGATCGACGCGGCTTCGAGGTTGCGCATCCCCGCCTGTTTCATGATTAGCATCCACCTGTTGACCGCCCCGGTCCGGAGGCGTACTTTGCCATTATCCGGCCCGCTATCTGCAGATGATCAGACCGGAAAGGGG
Source organism: Arthrobacter sp. CDRTa11 (assembly GCF_026427775.1). Classification (NCBI taxonomy): domain Bacteria; kingdom Bacillati; phylum Actinomycetota; class Actinomycetes; order Micrococcales; family Micrococcaceae; genus Arthrobacter; species Arthrobacter sp. CDRTa11. The sequence goes on from NZ_CP044532.1 coordinate 4,928,968, forward strand.
GCTGCCTTTCGGGGCCGCCGCGCATTGATGAAGCACGCCACCGCAGGCTCTTTGGCCCAACCTTACGGCTGCAGTGGTGCACCGGTCTCGCAACCGCATATCGGGCATGCCCAGCTGAGGGACGCCATGCCTGAGCACCAAAGCACCAGCAGCTATGGAGTTCAACATGGACAACAGCGCCCTGCAGTCTCTACAGGAAAAAGTACGGGGAACCGTCATCACCGCAGATCACACTGGTTATGACGCCGCCCGATTGGTCTACAACGGCATGATCGACAAGCGCCCTGCAGCCGTACTCCAGGTTTCCCAGGTGGCCGACGTGATTTCGGCAGTGAATTTCGCACGGGACGAAGGAATGGATATTGCCATTCGGGGCGGCGGCCACAGTGCTCCGGGCTTCGGCACCTGCGACGGCGGCCTGGTGATTGATTTCGTCAATTGCCGGGGAGTGCGGGTGGATCCCTCCACCGCTACCGCCAGGGCTGAAGGCGGCACTACGTGGGCCGACTTCAACTACGCAACCAACGCCTTCGGTCTCGCCACAACCGGGGGCATCATCGGTTCCACGGGGGTGGCCGGGCTGACTCTCGGCGGCGGCATCGGCTACCTTTCCCGGAAATACGGCCTGTCCTGCGACAACCTGAAATCCGCTGACGTGATCACGGCAGACGGAAAATTCCGCCACGCCAGCACCACTGAGAACGATGACTTGTTCTGGGCTCTTCGCGGGGGAACCGGAAACTTCGGCGTGGTGACCTCCCTTGAGTTCAGCCTGCATCCGGTGGACGTGGTGTACGGCGGGGTGGTCATCTACCTGCTGGAGCATATGGAAGCCGTTGGGCAGCTGTATCGCGACTACATCGCCACCGCTCCCGAAGAAATGGGCATTTTCCTGGGGGTTCACCAGGGCCCTCCCGTCCCCTTCCTGCCGGAGGAGTACCACGGGCGCCCCGTGGCAGTAATAGTGGGCGCCTGGACCGGCCCCCACGACGAAGGGCAGCGTCAGTGGCAAAAATTCCTGGATGTCGCGCCGGTGGCGGGTGCATTTGTGGGCCCTCTCCCCTACCCCGCCCTCAACACCCTCTTCGACCCGCTCCTTCCTAAGGGACTCCAGGCGTACTGGAAGGCCGAATTCTTGCCCTCCCTGGGTGACGAGGCCATCCGCGTTGCCCAGGAATTCGGCAAAGGCATACCCAGCGAGGAGTCTGCGAACCACTTCTACCCCATCAACGGCGCCGTCCAACGGGTACCTGCGGACGCTACGGCCTTTCCCTACCGGGGTGCGGATTTTGCGGCGGTGATCGCGGGCATGTGGCAAGATCCAGCGGACAACGATGCGAACGTCGCGTGGGTCAGGGACTACTGGTCCGGGCTGCATCCGCACAGCGCCGGCGGCGGCTATATAGGGTTTATGGACGCCGACGACCAGTCCAGGATCCGCGACAACTATGCAGGAAACTACCAGCGGTTGGCCAGCATTAAGGCCAAGTACGATCCTGACAACCTGTTCCACATCAACCAGAACATCAAACCCGCAGCCTGAGCCGCTCCGCTTAACGCAACGCTCCCGCAACCTTGCGCGGGAGTTGATCGCCTATGCTCAGCAGAGCGCCTCGGCGCGTCGCGATCAACGTTCAACGTTCAACGAGCGATTCAATGACGAACCACCCGGGAGACACGGCATGACCAACTGGCGGATCAGGGACTTTCATTCAGCGGACCTTGACGGGATCCTGCACCTGTGGGAAACGCTCAAGGCAACCAATGTGGAACCCGTCTATGCCCTTTCCGAGGTCCTGGCCTCCTGCGAAAAGGACCACGCCGTGGTGGCTGTGCTGGGCGACATGGTGGTGGGCGCCGCCGTCGGACGTGCGGCGCATGACCAGGGCTGGATTGTTTTCCTGGCCACCCTTCCGGAGTACCGGGGCCGCGGGATCGGGACCTCGCTGCTGGCCGCCGTCGAAAACCGCATGGCTCCGCACGGGCTTAACAAGCTCTCGGCCCTGATGCCCGAAGCGGAAACCCGGGTGGAGGCCTTCCTCAGCCGGGGGTTCGCGCTGAAGAAGAACCTGCGCTATTTCGAGCGGACCATTCCGGTTCAGCGCCAGGAGCTCGGTGCGCTCGGCCAACTGGGCGGCCGGATCCTGGCCCGTGACCTGTGGGAAAACGTGGCCGGCATGCGCAAGGAAAAGGAACTCCTTGAGCGGCGCTTGGTCCTCCCCCTGGCTGAAGCCGATCTCGCCGATGAATACGGCGTGGTGCCGCCGCGCGCCGTCGTGCTTTTCGGTCCTCCGGGAACGGGCAAAACCACCTTCGCCAAGGCGATCGCATCGCGGCTGGAATGGCCGTTTGTGGAAGTGTTTCCGTCCAGGCTTGCCTCCGATCCGAAAGGCCTGGCAGGAGCGCTGCGGGAAACATTCCTGGAAATTGCCGAGCTGGAGCACGCCGTGGTGTTCATTGACGAGGTGGAGGAGATCGCCTCCCAGCGTTCCGGCGAACCGCCGTCGCCGCTGCAGGGAGTCACCAACGAGCTCCTGAAGATCATTCCCGCCTTCCGCGAACAGCCCGGCCGCCTCCTGGTCTGTGCCACCAACTTCATCAAATCCCTGGACACGGCGTTCCTGCGCCACGGCCGGTTCGACTACGTCATCCCCATCGGCCTGCCGGACCGCCAGGCTCGCGAAGCGATGTGGCAGCGTTTCATCCCTTCCGCCGTGGTGGACAACGTGGACGTGGAACTCCTGGTGGATCGCACCGAGGGCTTCTCCCCCGCGGATATTGAGTATGCCGCCCGGAGCGCTTCCCAGCGTGCGCTGGAAAAAGCAGTGTACGACGACGGGGGGCTGGCTTCGGGCGGGACCCTTTCCGTTCGCGACGCGGTGCGGAAGGGCCCCTCCACACAGGATTACCTCGACGCTATCGGCGAGACGCGGACCACCGTCAGCGACGAGGTTCACCAGGACTTCCTGGAGGATATCGACCGCCTGGGCCGCGTCTAAGCAGGGTCAGCTTTCTTCTTCCCCACCTCCCCCTGCGCGAACGGACACTTAAGCACCTCCACCGGGCGCGGGCAGACACTCAAGCCCTGACCGTCTGGCGGCCGAGGCATAGGGCGTCGGGCTGGAATGAGCGAGCCGGAAGAGCCCGGCGGGGGCTGGACGGGATGCCGTTGCCACTGCGTTTGCGGGTACGGAACGTTTTTGGGAGCGGGCGAGCTTCGGGACGGTTACTGATGCTCCTATAGCTGTCAATGGTCGTTGAGCCAGTTTGTATAGCGTTCGTGGAAGTGGTCGTCGCGGGTGAGTCCCCGTTCGAGTCTGGAGAGCGCCGTGGGCCAGACACGGAGGTCACCGGCGGCGGTCTGGAGCGTAATGTTTTTAGATTTGCGCAGGGCGCGGAGTGCTCCAGCATCTGGTGCCGGGTGCGGGTGTAGGAGCTGCTCGTAGATTTCGCGCGCGATGTAGCGTTTGAGGCATCGCATGATTTCTTTGGTGCTCTTGCCTTCGGCCCGGCGCCTGGTGACATAGGTTTTGGTGCGACTGTCACTCATCATCCGCACGAGCACGACACTGTGGATCGCTTTGTTCGCCTGCCGATCGCCGCCGCGGCTGAGCCGGTGTCGTGTGGTCTTGCCGGAGGATGCGGGGATCGGTGCGACCCCCACGAGGGCGGCGAATTGTGCTTCGGTGCCGATCCGTTGGGGGTTGTCGCCCACGGTGACCAGCAGCTGGCTTGCCACGTCTGTGCCGACCCCGTGCAGGTCGCGGAGCAAAGGCGCGTGAGTGGTGATGATCGTGTCGAGTTCAGCATCGATCAAAGCTATTTCCTGGTGCAACGCCCGGTACCGGTGGGCGAGGCGTTTGAGGGCGGTAGCGGTGGCGTTCAGAGGTTCTGAGATGTTCCCGGCAGGTCGGGTCTTTTCCAGCGCGGCAATGATGGCCGCGCTGCCCAGCCCGCGGTATTTGGCACGGAGCGGCTCAGGAGCGGAGACGAGGATGCCCTGGACCTGATTCATGACCGCGACGCGTGCCCGCATCGCGGTCGCCCGTTCGGCCCGCAGGACGCGAAGTGACTCCACAGCCCCGTCCCGGGCCTTGGGCGTGGCGGTGCTACGGCCGGCGAGCACCGATTCCGCGGCCTGATAGGCGTCCAGCGGGTCAGATTTGCCTTGCAACCGACGGCCTTGCCGGTTCGGGCGCATGACCTCTAGGACCTGGATCCCTTCCTTCGTCAAAATTCGGGCGAGCTCAGCTCCATAGCTGCCGGTACCTTCGACACCGGCGGCGACGACCGGCCCGAAGCCGGTTATGAACTCGATGATCTTTCGATAGCCAGACTCGACGGCCAGGAATTCCTGGTCGGCAACGTGCCGGCCGGTTTCGGAGATGATGGCGACGTGATGGGTGTCGGTATGGGTGTCGATCCCGGCGATGACTTTCAGATGTTCCTTTGCCATGATGAAACTGCCCTGACCTTCCGTTGCATGCGATGGACACGAAGGGGCACGCCGGCCGGGTGGGCAGACAAGACAGTAATGGGACTCCTCGAACAGGCTCCTATGAGGTCATGTCCACCTGGCCGCCGCGTCTAATGCAGCTGCATTGCGGCGGACAGATCATTTAGAAGACAAACCCTTCACCGGGCGTCAGTCAGTGCCGGAGTCACACCGCAACACAGCCAATTCCATCATTACTGTCGGTGGCTGCTGACAAGCTAAGGGTATGGACAACGGGGAAGTCTTGGAGGCAGCAGACGCACCTGGTGCGGCCTTGATCCGGCCTGACTCCAAGCCGTGCTCCGCTGCCGTTGATTCTTATGCAGGTCCTGATGCTGTTTCTCTTGCCGCCGGGCATCCTGATGCTGCTTCTGGCTCGGGCGCCGATACTGATCCTGACGCTGGTCTTGTTTCCGGTGCTGGTTCTGATCCGTTGCGGGATTTGGCGGAGGAGTGCCTGGCTGTCATGGCGGAGGCGGCCCGTGATGAGGCCCGGGCCGCTGCCCGGAAGGCCCGCGCGGCCGCCGCCTACGCGGACGCCTGCCGCCGCCTGCTTCCTCCGTCGGCCTCACTGCACGACCAGTCTGTGGCGGAGATGGGCATGGTCGCGGAGGTCGCCTGTGTCCTGACCATCAGCGAAGGCACCGCCTCAGCCTTCCTGGTCCAGTCCCGCCAACTGAGCACCGAACTGCCGCGCACCCTGTCCGCCCTGCAGACCGGGGCCATCTCCTGGCAGCACGCCCGGATCCTCTGCGACGAAACCACCGGCTTGGGCCCCGCCGGCGCTGCAGCCCTGGAAGCCCACTTCCTGAACCCCGACGCAGCGAAGGCTTCCCGCGCCTGCCTGGCCGGGGACCTCACACCCTCACGGTTCCGTGCCAAGGCCCGGACCTGGCGCGAACGCCACCACCCCGTCTCGATCGAAACCCGCCACGCCAAGTGCGTCCTGGACCGCCGGGTCGAATACACCCCGGACCGCGACGGCATGGCCTGGCTCTCCGCCTACCTGCCCGCCGACCAAGCCGCCGCCATCTGGGAACACACCACCACCACAGCCCGGGCACTCCAAAGCCCCACCGAATCCCGCACCCTCACCCAACTCCGCGCCGACACCCTCGCCACCGCACTCCTCAGCGGAGAAACCACGAACGTCGAAAAGAACCGGCCCACTGGCGGCGAAGAGCGCACTCGTGATGACGACGCAGAGCGCACAGCCGGGCAGGTCCCGCCGCTGCGGGCCCAGGTACTGGTCACCGTGCCCGTCTTCTCGCTCCTGGGCCTGACCGATGAACCTGCCACCCTCGACGGCCACGGCCCCATCCCCGCCTCCATGGCCCGGAACCTGGTCGCCAACGGAGCCGACTCCTTCCACCGCGTCCTGACCGACCCCCGCGACGGCGCACCACTGGAAATCGGCAGAACCAGCTACCGCCTCACCACAGCCATGCGCCAATGGCTCAGACTCCGCGACGCCAAATGCCCCTTCCCCGGCTGCAACAACCACTCCCTCGACAACGAAGCAGACCACCTCCTCGCCTGGGCAGACGGCGGCACCACCGGCATCAACAACCTCGGCCAACCCTGCCGAAAACACCACCACCTCAAACACAACTCGGCCTGGCAACCAACCCCAGCCAGCAAAAACCAACCACCCGGCTGGACCTCACCCACCGGCCGCCACTACAAAAGCGAACACCAAGACTGGGAACCACCCACCTGGCCGGATCGCACACCGAGCCTTCTCGAATGACATGGGGCCTTACACGGGTCTAGGCGACCCCAACCGTCTGAACTAGCCCGGGCCGAGGCTGCGCCAACCGTTCGATCCCACCCGGTCTGGACCGCGCCAACCCTCTGAACATGGCCCGGGTCGGAGCGGGGCCAACCGTCCGTACCTGGCCCACGGCCGAGTCGCGCCCTCTATCCGACACGAGCCAGGTCCGGAGGGGACCGGGACCTCCTCCGGACCACGCCTCCCCCCGGACCACGCCCCACGCCCCTCGCCCCTCGCCCCTCGCCCCTCGCCCCCGATGCTGTGGAACAGCGAGCAGGGCGGGCTGTAATCTTTGACCCATGCCCTCGAACCCGCTTCGGCACGCCATGGCCCGCATGGGCGGCCGCGATCCGCATCAAGCCCACCGAGCCGCCACTCCGCTGGAACTCTTCTTCGACCTCACCTTCGTGATTGCCTTCGGAGTGGCCGGCAGCCAGTTCGCCCACGAGATTGCCGAGGCCCACTTTGCCGCCGGGTTCCTCGGGTTCGGGTTCGCCATGTTCTCGGTGATCTGGGCCTGGATAAATTTCACGTGGTTCGCGAGCGCCTATGACACCGACGACTGGATCTTCCGTGTCGTCACCATGGTTCAGTTGCTGGGAGTCCTGATTTTGGCGATGGGCATCGAGCCGTTGTTCGAGTCGCTGGTTGAGGGAAAAAGCGTGGACAACGCAGTGATGGTGGGCGGCTACGTGATCATGAGGCTTGCTCTCGTATTCCAATGGGTGCGCGCTTCCCGGCAGGATCCCGCCCGCCGTGAAACCTGCCTGCGCTACGCCACCTGCCTTGGACTGGTGCAACTCGGGTGGATCGCAGTGGCGGTCATCCAGGCTGATGTGTTGACCACCTTCATGATGGTCGTGCCCCTGTTCGTGCTGGAAATGGCCACGCCGTACTTCGCCGAACGCCGGGCAACCACGCCATGGCACGCGCACCATATCGCCGAGCGCTACGGCCTCCTGGCCATCATCACCCTGGGCGAGTGCCTGATCGGCGCCATCGAAACCCTTCGGGCCATCGTGGCCCTCCACGGCTGGAGCGTTGATGCTGCACTGGTGGGCTTCGGCGGCACCGCGCTGGCCTTTGGCATGTGGTGGATCTACTTCATCCTGCCCGCCGGCCGCGCACTGCATCTGCGCCGCCACCGTTCGTACTTCTTTGGCTACGGACACATGCCCGTCTTCGCTGCGATTGCGGCCACAGGTGCCGGACTGCACGTCGTGGCCTACTACATCGACCACCAGGCACACATCAGCGCGGCCGTAGCGGTGGCCAGCGTCGCAGTTCCGGTCGTGCTCTTCAAGGTCTCGCTGACCTGGCTGTTCAGCGGCATGATCTGCCGGGACCGCTCGGTGATGGCCGTAACCGCAGGCGTCACCGCAGCAATGGCGGCAACGATCGGCATGGCTGCGGCTGGGGTCCCAGTTCCCGTCTGCCTCTTGGTGATCGTGCTGGCACTCGGCGCCTCGATCGTCGTGGACGAACGCCGCGGCGTCGAAAAAATGAACGCGGCCTTGGAACAGCTTGAGGCGGAGGCTAAAACGCGCCGTCCGGCCTAGGACTCGCGGGAGTCGGACGTTCCGCTGGGGGCCTCTTCGTACGAGAGGTTCTCATAGTCCGTCTGGTCCTCGTCATCCAGCCTGTCGTCCAGTTCCTTGAGCAGCCAGGGGTTCACCCGGGCCAGGATCTTCCGGACTTCCTCCACGTCTACGGCTGCGTACAGCACCGGCCGGGCGTCGTCATAGCGCGTGACGGGCGGCTTGTCCGGCCACTTGTCGGCCAGGGCTTTGACCCGCTCGGGCAGGGAGTTGTGGGCGTTGTCCGCGATCTTCACCAGTGCGGCATCGTGGTCTTCGGCGATGAAGCGGATGCCAGCCTGGTAGTCATCCGGGTCGTCGTGGAGTCGTTTGGTAACGCGCTCGATAATGCTTACTGCCCGCTCGGAAACCCCCATGTCCAGGAGGGCCTGGCGCGTAATGGGGGTGTCCTCCGCGATGTCGTGCAGGTACCCGGCAATCCGGATGTCGTCGTCGAAATCGGCCAGCGCGTCCCCTACCGCGATCACGTGGTCACGGTAGGGACGCTTGAGCTTGTCCTTCTGGCGGTTGTGGGCCACCTCGGCCAGGACCTTGGCCGTCTCAACCGTGAATCGCGGCCGGGGCCCAACATCCGGAGAGCCGGCTTCCGTAAATTCCAATTCAGACATAGTCCCAGCCTACGCGCCGGGCGGGCCGCTCAAATCCCGCTCAGAGAACCAGAACGGGCTTGATGGACTGCCCTGATTTCATGTCTTCCACAGCCAGGTTGATGTCTTCGAGTTTGTACGTGCTGACCAGCTTGTCCAGGGGGAACCGGCCGGCTTCCATCAGCGCAATGATGGCTGGGATGAGCCTCTCGATTTCGCTGTCCCCCAGCGTGATTCCCTGGATACGGCGCCCCGGCATCATAAAGTTGACGTCTACTGCAGCCGTCGCACCAAAAGCGGGCGCACCAACAGCCACAATCTCGCCCCGGGCCGCCGTAGAGAAGACCGCCTGCTCCAGGACCTTCGTGTGCCCGGTCGCCTCAATCGCCGCGTTCGCGCCGCCGCCGGTGATCCTGTGGATTTCGGCGGGGACGTCCTGGGTTTGGGAGGCATCGATGGTGTGGGTCGCGCCCAACTCCCGGGCAAGGTCCAGGCGGGCAGGAACCATGTCGACGGCGATGATGGTGGCCGCCGGAGACAGCGCCGCGGCCATGATGGCTGACAGTCCTACAGCTCCGACGCCGAACACAGCAAGGCTGGATCCTGGCCTGGGCTGAATGGCGTTCCACACCGCCCCCGCACCGGTCTGCACGCCACAGGCCAACGGTGACAGGTGCTCAAAGGGAAGATCGCTCTCCACTTTTACAATGCTCCGCTCGTCCACTACAGACTGCCGCGCGAAGGATGACTGGCCGAAAAAGTGGCCACCCACAGGTTCTCCTCCCCGGGATATGGGGGAAGTTCCGTCGCTTCTGGCTCCCCCGATCAGGTTCGCGGGAAGCCAGGTGTCGCAGTAGGCCGGGTGGCCGTCCCGGCAGTTCCCGCAGGATCCGCAGGAGGTAAAGGAAAGCACTACCTTGTCGCCCGGCCGGACCCTGGTGACAGCGGTGCCAACGTCGGCCACCACGCCGGCACCTTCATGTCCCAGGACGCCCGGCAGTGGAAAGGGCAGGCCTCCGCCGGCCACGGAAAGGTCGGTGTGGCACAGGCCGGCGGCCTTGATATCCACCAGGACCTCATGGGGCCTGAGGTTGTCCAGCTGCACGGACTGGATGGAAAAAGGGGCACCCGGGGACTCAACAATGGCGGCGTCGGTAGTAAGAAGCATGGTCATCTCCTAATCCGTGGCGATGACGACGGACTTGGTGCGGCTGTAGGACTCCAGGGCCTCAGGGCCATATTCGCGGCCCCAACCGGAGTTCTTGACCCCGCCGAAAGGCACCGCAGGATCCAACAGCGCCCAGGAGTTGACCCAGACAATACCGGCATCAAGTCTTGAGGAAACGCGGTGCGCCCGGGCAATGCTTGATGTCTGGACCCCGGAGGCCAGCCCGTACTCAGTGCTGTTGGCCAGCTCGATGGCCTCCTCCTCGGAGTCGAAAGGCTGGACCGTCAGGACGGGGCCAAAGACCTCCTCCCGGACAGCCGCTGCATCATTGGCGAGGCCGGCAATAACTGTCGGCTTGTAGAAGAACCCGCCGTTCAGCTCCAGCCGCTCGCCGCCCACCACCACCTGGCCCCCGGCTGCCTTGGCGCCCTCAACAAAGTCAGCTACTTTGTCCAGCTGTTTCCGGCTGGCCAATGGCCCCATCACGGTTTCCGGGTTGCTTGGATCGCCCACAGGAACACCGGCAACGGCCTCTTTCAGGATCCCCAAAACCGTTTCATAGATGGGCCGTTCCACCAGGAGCCGTGGCCCGCCCATGCAGAACTGGCCAGAATTGAAGACGAAGGCGCCGATCACGGTGCCGATGGCCTGGTCCAGGTCCGCGTCGGCGAAAAGGATGTTCGCGGCATTGCCGCCAAGCTCGGCAGTGACCGGGCGGAGGTTCTGGCCGGCGAGGGCAGCCACATGCCGGCCGACGTCGGTGGAGCCGGTGAAGGCCACCTTGCTGACGTCGGGGTGTGCCACAAGTTGATCCCCCAGGATGCCGCCCGAGCCGGTCACAACATTAAAGACGCCCGCCGGCACACCTGCTTCGGTGAGAATCTCGGCCATCAGCAGGGCACTGAGCGGAGTGTCACCCGCCGGTTTGTGGACTACCGAGTTGCCGGCCGCCAGGGCTGCAGCAATCTTGGTGCTGGAAAGGATCAGCGGAAAATTGAACGGCGTAATCGCGGCCACCACCCCCAAGGGCTCCCTCTTGGTGAAGGCATGGGCAGGGAGGGGCGTCTCCCGGACGGATCCGTCGAGCTGCTGCGCCAGGGCGGCCACGTACTCGTACTGGTCAGCTGCTGTGGCCACATCCACCACACGTGCGAAGGTGATGGGCTTCCCGACGTCGGTGCTCTCGGTGAGTGCCAAATCCTCGGCGCGTTCCCGTATCAGCAGCGCCGCCCTATTCAGCACGCGTGAGCGTTCCCGGCCGCTGAGGCGGGACCACCTGCCGTCGTCGAACGCGGTTTTGGCAGCGGCAACAGCGGCGTTGATGTCTGAGACTGTCCCGGCAGCGACTGTGGCGGCCACCGCACCGGTGGCGGGGTTGATAATGTCCGTGGTGCCCCCGTCGGACGAAGGCCGCCATTCGCCGTTGATGAACAACTGGCCCCGGTTGACGGCGTCCGGAAGGGTGACCGACGGAATGAGTACTTTTTCAGACTCTGTCATTGTCATTGGCTTGAACTTCCTTGTTCGCGGTAAGCATGAATCCCAGACCAGGCGACGCGCTGCGCTGGATCTAGGGTGATGCGGATCATGATTGCCGTCAAACACGGGCAGGACAATGGCCTCCTGCGCGATTCGGATAGTCCAGGGTTAGGAAGCCGTGGGTTCAGTTGATTTTTTCAACGTTTGTGAGGGTGCCTCGCCAAAAGTCTTCGCATAGTGGATAGCGAACCGGCCTGCGTGCGGGAACCCCCAGCGTGCGGCGACATCCCCCACGCGGGTGGAAGGCCTGGCCGAGATGAGCTCGCTGCGGACGCGGCGGAGGCGGATGCTGCGCAAATGGTCCATGGGCGTGGTGTCGAGGTGCTTCCGGAACCCCAGCTGGAGCGCCCGCGGGCTGACAAAGGCGTCGGCTGCCAAGGCTTCCAGGGTGATGGGCAAATGGGCGTTGGATTCCATGAAGTCAATTGCCCGCCGAACGGCTGCAGATCCCACCGCCTCCGCATCACCGGCCAGTTCTTCGCTGAAGTTGTTGGGAGCCGACAGGAGCAATCCCCGCACGGCGTACTGGACGGCGGCGTGTGCCATCAGCGGCGAACTCAGGAGAGAGTCGGGATTGCTCACGCCGGCAATCAGCAGTTCGACGGCGGCACGCCACTCCTTACCCCGGTGGGAGGTCAGGTCAAAGGAGCCTTCAAAGGCAAGCTCCTTTTCGGCTGAGCGCCCCAGGAGCGCTTCGAGTTCCTGATGCATCAGGGACGTGGGGATCTTCAGCCCAAGCAGCTGCGTCGGTTCCGACCAGCCCTGGAGGGTGGTGGGCCCCACAGGACCGTGGATGGCGGCAAGGGAGGGGCTGCCCAGCACCACACTGTTGCCCTGGGAAAACTTCATCCGGCCAAACCGGGGGAAATTGACCTGGTAGGCGGTCTCCAAATCGCCCGTGGAGATCTTCATCGGAGTCCCGTATTCCAGCAGGCCCAGGGTCACGCCCTCGAGGGTTATGCCCTTGGTGCGCCATTGAAAATCCTCAGCCGAACGGCCCATGTCCAAGTGGTGGGGGTAGTAGACCTTGCCACCGATGTCCAGTGCCTCGTCGGGGATTTTGCTCTGGATGGCAAAACGGCCAAGCGCCTCGGCGGAGGCGTCAGCTGCAGAAACGCCGGTGGCTCGCATACGTCAACTAGAGCACGGGCATGGAAAGTCGAACAAGTGGTACCAGGCAACAGAATTAATCGTTGACTTTTACAACAATATGGATTCTCATTGATATGAGCACAGCAGTTATGCCAAAGAGCATGCTGCGTACGTCAGCGAGCAAAGGAGCAACCATGAGCCTGTCAGGCAAAGTAGCAATCGTCACCGGAAGCGGACGGGGATTGGGCCTGGCCTACGCCCGGGAACTGGCACGCCAGGGCGCCGCCGTGGTCATCAATGATGTGGATTCCGATGTAGCTGCTGATGCAGTCCGGACCATCGAGGCCGACGGCGGACGGGCCGTTTCCGTCGTCGCCCCCGTGGGCAGCACGGATGTTGCAAAGCAACTGGTCGCCAAAGCTGTGGAGGCCTTTGGCCGGCTGGACATCCTGGTCACCAACGCCGGGATCCTGCGGGACAAGTCACTGCTGAAGATGACGGACGAGGACTTTGACCTGGTGATCAATGTCCACCTGAAGGGGACGTTCACCTGCGTCCGGGAGGCCTTCGCGTACTTCAAGGAAAACAACATCCCGGGCCGGATTATCACGATCGGTTCGCCCACCGGTCAGCGCGGCAACTTCGGCCAGACCAATTACGCTGCGGCGAAGGCCGGGATTGTGGGCATGGTCCGCACCTGGGCGCTGGAGATGAAGAAGGCCGGCGTGACTGTGAACTGCGTGATTCCGGTGGCTGCCACCGCGATGACTAAAACAGTCCCGTATTTCCAAAAGGCTGTGGAAGCGGACGAGCGCGGCGAAGCCATGCCGTCCTTCTTCCGCCACGACCTAGGTTTCGGAACGGCCGACGACGTCGCCGGGCTGGTTGCCTTCCTCGCCTCGGACGAGGCCGCCAACATCACCGGCCAGGCCATCGGCGCCGGCGGTGACCGGTTGCAGGTCTGGACCCACCCGGTAGCGGCCACCACCGAATACCTCGAGGGCGGCTGGAGCTACGACGCCCTCCACGACAACGCCGCATCCCTCTTCAGCCCGGACACCCTGCAGAGTTACGGCGAGGAATTCCTCCCGCTGCCCGAGGAACTGCAGCCCTCGCAAGCACAGGCCCGCTGACCATGGCACGCTACGAACTGGGCATCGATGCCGCCACGCTGGACGCGATCGACATGCACGTCCATCTCGAGGTGGACAGCTGCGGCCACGGGTCCCTCCCGGACGCGCTGACCGAGGCCTCGGCGAAGTACTTCAAGGCCGAGGACCGCACCCCGTCCCTAGACCGCATCGCCGAGGTGTACCGCGAACTGAACATGGCCGCAGTCGTCTTCACCGTGGACGCCCGCACCCAGCTCAAGCACGAACCCAACAGCATCCCGGAACTGATCGCCGGCGCAGCCCGGAACAATGACGTCCTGATCCCGTTCGGCAGCGTTGACCCGCGCACCGGCGAGGACGCAATCGCCGGAGCCAAGCACCAGGCCATCGAACTCGGTGCCCGCGGCTTCAAGTTCCACCCGTCCCTGCAGGGCTTCGACCCCTCCAACGAACGCTTCTACCCGCTCTGGGAAACCCTGCAGGAACTCGGCCTGCCGGCCATCTTCCACACCGGCCAGAACGGCATGGGCGCCGGCCTTCCCGGCGGCTACGGCATCAAACTGGCCTACTCCAACCCGCTGCTGCTGGACGCCGTTGCCGCGGACTTCCCGGAACTGCAGATCATCATGGCCCACCCCTCCGTGCCCTGGCAGGACGAAGCCAACTCCATCGCCACCCACAAGGCAAACGTCTTCATCGACCTCTCCGGCTGGTCACCAAAGTACTTCCCGGAATCCCTCGTCCGCCTGTCCAACTCTGTACTGCAGGACAAGGTCCTCTTCGGCACCGACTTCCCGCTCATCACCCCACAAAAATGGCTGGGTGCTTTTGCGGACCTGCCACTCAAAGACGAGGTCCGCCCCAAAATCCTCAAACACAACGCCATCCGCCTGCTTGGACTAAATTGACCGGGCCAGGCAGCTGACCTCTTCATCTTTAGTCCTTCTCCACATAATCCCTAAACATCAGAAGCACAGGAGCCCACCAATGCCCAACCTCGTCGTCGACTTCGACAAACTGCTCACGCTCACCGGCACGGACCTCGGATTCACCGAGTACCGGGAAATTACCCAGGAACAGATCAATAAGTTCGCCGAGGCCACCGGGGACGACCAGTGGATCCACGTGGATCCCGAGCGCGCCAAGGACGGGCCGTTCGGCGCCCCGATCGCGCACGGCTTCCTTACGCTCTCGCTCATCATCCCCTTCTGGGGCGAGCTGTTCGACGTCGAGAACGTCACCACCAAGGTGAACTATGGGCTTGATAAGGTCCGCTTCACCTCGCCCGTAAAGGTGGGCTCACGGATCCGCATGCAAGCCACTATCGCCGACGTCACCGAGGTTAAGGGCGGAGCCCAGATCAAAGTGGCCAACACCATCCACATCGAAGGCCAGGAACGCCCCGCCGTGGTGGCTGAGTTCCTCGCCCGCTTCTACATCTAGCTTCCTCCCACCTCCTGGCGTCCCACCCCGGACTCGCTTCCCGGGTCCAAGCCAGTCAGAACGGACTAGTCTCACAGATAGGAAGGATTCGCCGTGGAAAACTTTGGCTCGTGGCTGCAGCGTCGCCGCCCCAAGTCCGGCACCAAGACAGCACTGATCAGCGGTGACCGGGAAGTGAGCTACGACCAACTCGCGGACCGCAGCATCAGGCTGGCCAACGCCTTACGGGACCGCGGAGTGGCCAGGGGAGACAGGGTTGCCTACCTCGGTGAGAACCATCCGTCCTTCCTGGAAACCCTCTTTGCCTGTGGCCTGCTGGGGGCCGTGTTCGTCCCCGTCAACACCCGGCTGGCACCGCCCGAGATCCAGTTCCAGCTCCAGGACTGCGATGCCGCGTGCCTGGTCCATTCCAGCAGCTTGGACGGACTGGCCATCAGTGGCGCAACGGGTACTCCGGTGGCCCGGCGCATCATTGTCCAAGACGCAACGGGAACAGGAGCCACTGAATTCAACACCGAACAGGGCACGACGGTGGTGGAGGATTTCGAGGCCGCCGTCGCGTCCGGCGCGGCCGAGTTTTCGGACGAGCAAGTGGGTCTCGACGACGGCGCCATGATCCTCTACACGTCCGGAACCACGGGACGGCCCAAGGGGGCGCTCCTGACGCACGGGAACATTGTCTGGAATTGCCTCAACGTGGTGGTGGACTTTGATTTCGCGTCTACGGACGTGGTGCTGATCATCTCGCCGATGTTCCATGTTGCGTCCCTGAACATGGGCGTGCTGCCAACCCTGCTGAAGGGCGGGACCGTTGTTCTGGAGGCGAAGTTCAATCCCCAGAGGACGCTGGAACTGATCGAAAAGCACCATGCCACCACCATGAGCGGTGTCCCCACCACGTACCAGATGCTGTGCGAGCACCCGGATTGGGAGGGAACCGACCTATCTTCGCTCAACAAACTTACGTGCGGCGGCTCCGCTGTTCCCCTGCGGATCCTGGAAGCTTATGAAAAGCGTGGCCTTGTTCTTTCCAACGGCTACGGCATGACCGAAACAGCGCCTGGAGCCACCACGCTTCCGGCCGCCCGTTCCCGGGAAAAGGCCGGCTCGTCGGGGCTTCCGCATTTCTTCACTGACGTCCGCATTGCGGACTTTGACGGCACTTTGGCTGCTCCCGGCGCAGTGGGTGAGATCCAGGTAAAAGGCCCCAACGTGATCCGGCAGTACTGGAACCAGCCCGAGGCAACAGCGGAATCCTACGCCCCCGGCGGATGGTTCAAGTCCGGGGATATGGGCTACAAGGACGACGACGGGTTTGTGTTTGTCTCGGACCGGCTCAAGGACATGATCATCTCCGGCGGCGAGAACATCTATCCGGCGGAAGTGGAACAGGTCATCGCGGAGCTGGAGGCCGTGGAGGGCGTTGCTGTGATTGGTGTGCCGGACGAGAAGTGGGGCGAGGTGCCGCGGGCCGTGGTGCTGCTCCGCGAGGGCATGCAGCTGACCGAAGAGGAGCTTCGGGCGCACCTTGAGGGCCGGCTGGCGCGCTACAAGATCCCCAAATCCGTGGTGTTCGTGGACGAGATGCCGCGGACGGCAAGCGGCAAGATCAGGAAGGCCGAGCTTCGAAGGACCAGCGGAGCCCAGCCCTCCGGCCGGGCCTGAGCCCAGGAACGCACACGCTGGAGCGCTGCCGCCGCCTCACTGCAGCCTGCCAGGGTAGCCGGGCCACACCCACGATTCGCGGGGCAGCCCCTCTGGCCGGAAGACCGCCAGCGCCTGCTCCAGGGTTCCGGCCGGCAGGCCCAGGGACTGCAACAGCACGTCCCGCACCGCGGGCGCGGACACTCCTGCGAGCGCGAGGTCGGCCAGCGTGACGGCACCGTCGCGCTTGGCCAGCCGGACGCCGTCGGAATTCACCACCAGCGGGACGTGCGCATATTCCGGAACCGGTATGTCCAGCAGCGAGGCCAGGTACGCCTGCCTGGGGGTGGACGCCAGCAGATCGTCCCCGCGGACCACCTGGTCAATCCCCTGCGCGGCGTCGTCCACCACCACCGCCAGGTTGTACGCCGTCACGCCGTCGTTGCGGCGCAGCACAAAGTCGTCCACCACTCCCGTGAACTCACCGTGCAGGATGTCCCGCACGGTGTACTCCGCCGTGTCCGAACGCAGCCTGATGGCAGCCGGCCGGGTGGATCTCTTGAACTCAAGCTCGGCAGGGTCAAGGTTCCGGCAGGTGCCTGGATAGGCACCCTGGGGCGCGTGCGGAGCTGACGGCGCCTCCTGGATTTCCCGGCGCGTGCAGAAGCATTCATACGTCCGGCCGGCATCAGCCAGCCTGCTGATCGCCGCGGCGTACAGCCCTCCGCGGTCCGTCTGGCGTACGACGGCGCCGTCCCACCTCACGCCGATAGCCGCCAGATCGCGGAGCTGCTCCGCCTCCGCACCGGCCCGGGCGCGGTCCAGGTCCTCCACGCGCAACAGGAAGTTCCGGCCCGTGGACCTGGCAAACAGCCAGGCAAGGATGGCTGTCCGAAGGTTGCCAACATGCAGTTCACCGGAAGGGCTCGGGGCGAAGCGGCCGGCGGAAGTCATGGAACAACACTAGGCCGATGAGCGGACGGCTGAAGAACGCATGGCTGAAGAACAGGACAGATCTAAAGAGCCGGCACAGCACAAGAGCCCCTCAGCTACCGATGACTTCGGCGGACCGACGTCGGGAGCTCAGGGGCTCTTGCCGTGTGTTTGCAGAATGACCGTGGTGTGAACAAGTGTCAATCAGCGGCGGCCTCCTTGCGGGAAGCGAAGTCCAGGGACCGGGTGGTGTGCCGGGGTGCCTGTAGCCTGCGGGTTGCGGCGGTAGCCTTTAGCCCTTCTTGCCATTATTTGAGCAGGCACCCTACAGTTGGCACAACCGGCAGAGCTTTGATTGATCAATCCGACCAATACCTGCCGGGGTGACCGGCAGGAACTGATCAGATTGCAGGAACTGGACGCAACGGACCGGCGGATCCTCAAGGCCCTGGATGAGGATCCCCGGGTACCCATCATGGTGCTTGCCCAAAAGCTGGGCCTGGCCCGCGGGACTGTGCAGTCGCGCCTGGAGCGGATGACGGCGTCGGGAGCCCTGCGCCCCAACAGCAGCCGCGTGCTTCCTGCAGCGTTGGGCCGCGGTGTGGCCGCAGCCGTCAGCGCTGAGCTGGACCAGAGCCACCTCAACGAAGCCATCGCCGCGCTTCGCGAGATCCCCGAGGTCCTGGAGTGCCATGCCCCGGCCGGCGACACCGACCTGCTGATTCGCGTGGTGGCCACCAGCCCCGATGACCTCTACCGCGTCTCCGAGGAAATCCGGCTCTGCCCCGGAATCGTGCGGACGTCCACCAGCATGTTCCTGCGCGAAGTCATCCCTTACCGGACCACCGGACTGCTGAAGGGCTGAGTTCCGGCTGGCACGGGGAGCTCTCCCCATCGCGGACACCAGCTCAACGCGGCTAGGCTGTCACGGGAATCCACACAGGGGGCAACATGGCGGGAACATTCTACGGCGCTGACGTGCCGGCGCTTCGGCAGCTCGCCAAGGAGTTGGCCAGCGGCGCCAGCCGGCTGGACCTGCTGGGCCAGCAACTCAACGGCTCCGTCACTAACAGCCCCTGGAAAGGGCACGACGGCGACAGGTTCCGCAGCGACTGGAACTCCGGACACCTGAAGGTACTAAAGTCTGCATCCGCGGGGCTGGAGCTGGCATCCAGGGCGCTGCTCGCCAACGCTGATGAGCAGGACAAGGCAAGCACCAGCGGCGGGACAGGCAACGGCAGCGGTGCAGGCGGTTCCGGCGGCGGTGCAGGCAACGGAAGCAACAGTGGGGCCGGGGAGGGCACAGCCCAGGATCTGACCGACACCCTGACCGGCATGACCGCTGAAGAACGCGCGGACTACCTCAAGAGCGCTGAGTTCAAGCAATGGGCCCTGGATAACCCTGAAGCAGCCAAAACTGCCATGGACGCCGCCGCGGATTCGGGCCTGATCGATAAAAACTCCAAGGTGTACGGTGACTTCCTGAGCTCGTACTGGAACCAGCGGGCAATGCTCGACATGGGCATCGACCTCTCCGATTGGGACACGTCCAAGGGCACGGAGCACAACTGGGAGACCATCAGCAAGGTCTACGATTTCTACGGCCAGGCCTACCTCTCCAACCCTGACCTGCAGTGGGCCGGAATGGCCAACATGATCGGTCCGTCATTCGCGGGCGGGTTCAAGGACATGGCCATGCTTCGGGAGCTCGCCCAACAGATTTCGGACAATCCGGCGTCGGACATCCCGCTGCCCGTCCTGGACCAGATTGAACAACTGGCGGGGATGACCGACCAGGAAATCCGCTACTACGAAACCAGCATGCTGGATATGAACAAGGAGATCTTCCTGGACCAGGCCCGCCAGCATCAGGCCTACATGACCGGGGGAATGGACGAGATCAACCGGTTGCGCGATTCGGGCGCAATAGACCCCGGCACCGCCCAGGAATGGGCCAAAATTGCTTCCGGGGACCCCGAACTGGTCAAGGAGGGCAACACGGCGTTGCTCTTCCGGGAACAAAACGAGATCATCGCGGACGACTACGACAACATGCGCAACCATCCTGGCGGGGAAGCCGTGACGTACATGGTGACGCTTGCCGGAGAGCCCTCCATCCCCGGCGCTAAGAGCTACGCCGAGGTGTTCCCCTACACGTTCGACGTGGAAAGCCCAGGGCCGGAAAACATACCCTTCACCAACTGGGACAACCCCGCCCAATTCCGTACGGACTTCACCACAGGCTTCCCTGACGGCAATATCGCGGATGCAAACCAGCGGTGGGAACTCATCAGGCAGGACACCCTGCCTGCCTATCAGAACCTCCTGGCCGATGATCCGGCGCGCGCCGGCCAAATCATCGGTTCGGACTTCAACGACCGGGTGGAGCAACACCGCCCCACCAACAACATCCCCGGCATCATGGACCGCTTCCTGGATGGCTTTAGCGCGGAGGTTCACCAGTGACAGCCACCCGCCATTTCCGGCGGCACGCCGCTGCAGCTGTCCTCATTGCAGCGGCAGGCAGCCTCGCTCTGACCGGCTGCCAGGCCAGCGGGACCACCACCGAACCAACCTCTCAAGGGAGCACCATGAGCACCTCGGAATTCTCTACGCTGGACGCTGCCGGAGTGGAGCAGATCCGCACGTCCAAGGCTGCCCGGCTGGACATGAGCTCAGGGCGGCTGGAAAAGACTGCCGTGCGGGTCACCGACGACAGCTACGGACCCGAAATCAATACCAAGGATTCAGGAAAGATCAGCCTCACCATCGTTGGCCCCAGCGGCGAGATCAGCGCTGACACTGACCGGATCCGGTTCAATACCACCACCAAGCGGCAGGACTTCACCGAAGTCACCTACTTCCTGACCGCCGATTCACCGGAGGAGTATTTTGACCTCATCCGGGACGGCGTGGCCCGTTACGGCATCGATTCCGCCTCCGCCGAACGCTGGATCAGCAGTACCCGGGAGGATCCGGGCACCAAGAGCGACTTCTCCATCACCTCCGGCAGGTCAACGGGGCTGGACGTAAATTACGACCTGCGGTACGACGGCGGCAAGTCCACCCAGGTGATCATCGTCCACGTCAGGCCGGCCGCGTAGGAAACCGAGCGAAATACCCAGCGAAACCACTCAACGAATAGAAGCGCTATACCGGCGGGCCCGCGTTGGACTTGAGGTTTTTCATCACCAGGGTTGAGGTGAGCCTCTCAACCCCGGGCAGTGACGTCAGTTCGGCATCGTAGAAGCGCTGGTAGGCCGGCAGGTCCTCGGCAATGACCTTGAGCAGGTAGTCAGGCGAGCCGAACAGCCGCTGGGCCTCCACGATGTTGGGATTGTCCGCCACACGGTTCTCGAAGATCTCCATCGTGGGCCGGTCCACCTGGCGCAGGGTCACAAAGACGATGGCCTCGAACCCCAGCCCCACAGCGGCGGGATCAATGTCCGCCTTGTAGCCGCGGATCACTCCTGACGTCTCCAGGTCACGCAGCCGGCGATGGCAGGGTGCCACAGTGAGGCCCACCTTGGCGGCGAGCGCGGTTGCGGTCATCCGGCCATCCTCTTTAAGGTGGCGCAAAATATTTCTGTCAATGTGGTCTATCACGCAATTATCTTACCCAGACCGTCGGTTTTCGCGCGAAAAAGGCGAGCACTTCTGGCAGTGAAATTACTAGGGTTTGTCCTGTAGCCATCTGACAGGAGTCCCCCATGAATGCCCAGCTGTTTTTCGCCTTTGTGCTGGTGGCCGCCGCCCTCGCCTGCACTCCCGGTGTGGATTGGGCCTACTCCATCACGGCCGGCCTGCGCCAGCGCAGTTTTGTTCCCGCGGTGGCTGGGCTGTGCGGCGGTTACGTCCTACATACGGTGCTGATGGTAGTCGGCCTGGCCGCGCTGCTGACGGGCATGCCCGGCGTCCTCAGCTGGCTCACCCTGGCTGGTGCCGCGTATCTTTTGTGGCTCGGGGTCAGCACCCTGCGCTCCTGGCGCGGAGCCTCGTTCAGCACAGCATCCGACGCCGGGATGGCCGCCAACCAGGTCCGCACCTTTTTCCAGGGGATGGGCACCAGTGGCATCAACCCCAAGGGCCTGCTGTTCTACGTGGCTTTGGTGCCCCAATTTGTGAGCCCGGAGGCGCCCCTCCCCGTTCCGGTGCAGTCCGGCCTGCTGGGCCTGACGTTTGTGCTGCTCGCGGCAATCGTCTACACCTGCGTGGCGCTCCTGGCCCGCAAGCTCCTCCAGTCCCGCCCCGGGGCTGCGCGGAAGGTCACACTGGCCAGCGGCATCATCATGGTGGGACTGGGCCTGGTGCTCCTGTCCGAGCAGGCGGTCCCGCTGTTCCTGTCCTGAGGAACGTGCGCCTGTCCTGACCGGGCAGGCTTACTCCCGCCTCAGTCGCCGCCGGACTGCTTCCAGTCCTGTTCCCAGAGCCTGCGCTCCTCGACGTCCTTTCGGATGACCTCGAATGTTTCAAGCTCCGCCGGCCTGCCGCGAAGCCAGTCCCGGGGGTTGAGGGTCTTTCGGCCGTTGTCCAGCAGGAGCAGGGCGCGGTCGGTCAGGGCGTCATTACGCAAAGCCAGGTCCGTTTTACGGCGGCGGAGGACCTCCTTCAACGTTTCGTGGGCCTTCGCGCGGGCACCGAGCCGCCGGAGCGAGCGCGCCCTGAGCAACAGCAACGCAGCGGACAGATCATCAGAGTTGAGCAGGCCTTCTGTCCAGACCACCACTTCCTTGTCCCATCCAAGGGCGAAGGCCAGTGAACAGCGCGCCAGCGCGGAGGGCAACGACGGCGGCAGCCTGGCCACAGTCTGCAGCGCGGCCTCCAGCTGGCCCGTTTCCCGCAGGGAATGCGAGAGCGCCAGGAACACCGACTCCTCGCTGAAGAGCACGGGAACTTCGATGCGTTCGGCCACTTCCACCCTGGTGACCACGCGCATCAGGTAGGCGGCGGCGTACTGGTTCGCGTCGTCGTCGTTCCTGGTGGACAGGCCGCGCTGAAGGAGCTCAGAGGCACGCAGGTAGCCGCCGTGCTTGTACTCCAGCAACCCGGCCATCATGTAGCAGAGGCCTGCCCACCCGGGATAGGTGCGGGCCACGGTAATCAGCCGTTCCGGTTCCTTGCTGCCGAAGATGGCAGTATGGACGGCCTTGGCCGCCTTGCTCGGCATCCTCTTGAGCCTGGGGACGTCCCCGTCCACCGAAATCAACGCCGGGTCGCGGCCGCCCAGCACTCCGTGGATCAGCCCGCCCACGCCGTCGGCCAGTTCCCGCACCGGCGTCCGGAGGTGGACGTGCCCGAACGGCGTCAGGTCCCGGGTGTCCCGATAAATTGGTAGTGCAGCATCCCCCGAGGTCATTTCTCCATGCTACGTCGCCAGCGAGACCCACAGGCCGATGACCCAGGTGCTTGCCGCCAGGCACGCCAGGCCAAACTCCACCAGTATGCCCAGTCCGGTTGCCTTCAGCGCGGCCCAGCTGGTTGACGTTGCGGTACCGATGCTCCTGGTGCGGTGGAACTCACTGAGCAGGAGCCCGGTGGCAAAACCGACAAAGAGCCCAACCAGCGGAATGATGAACATGCCCGCGACGCCGGCAGCCAGACCGATCAGCACGCTTCGGTTGGGAATCCGGTGCTCCCTCAGTTTGCGGCCGGTCAGCACCGCGCTTGCCACCATTCCCGCCAGAACGAGCGGCAGCCCCACCGCCAAAACCACCCAGCCGGCTGTTCCGGCCCCGCCCCAGATAGCCCACGCCAGCAGGCTCGCCCCGATCAGGATGCTGCCGGGAAGGACCGGGATAACGGTGCCGGCCACGCCCACCAGGATCGCCAGGCCACACAGGACTGTCACCACCGTTTCGGAGTTCATGACCCCAAGTGTAGGGCGGCAGCCGGGCGAACCCCTTCCTGGTTGGTTTCCCAGCGTGCAGGTTGCCGGTTAACCCTCGACGGCGGCGCCTCCCCTACACGGGAGGCACCGCCGTCGAACGTTTTGGCCTGCTACAGGCAGTCGCTGTTTGCTACTCCGCTTCCACCGCTGCGGCGACAGCGGCAGTGACGGCGGGAGCGACGCGCGGGTCCAGCGGGCTGGGCACGATGTACTCTGCCGAGAGGTCAGCCTCCGCCAGCTCTGCGATGGCGCGGGCTGCCGCAAGCTTCATGGCCGGCGTGATGCGGCGCGCTCCGGCGTCCAAGGCGCCGCGGAAGATCCCGGGGAACGCGAGGACATTGTTGATCTGGTTCGGGAAATCGCTGCGGCCGGTGGCCACTACTGCGGCGTACTTGGAGGCAACCTCCGGAAGGACTTCGGGGTCCGGGTTGGAGAGGGCGAACACGATGGAGTCGCTGTTCATCAGCTTCAGGTGCTCTTCATCCAGCTTCGAGGAGGAAACGCCGATGAAAACGTCCGCGCCGAGGAGGGCCTCACCCGGGCCGCCGCTGACGCCACGCGGGTTGCTGCGCTGTGCCATCTGGGCCTTCTTGCTATCCGGGCCGGCGGCAATGTCGGCACGCTCGCTGTTGATGACACCGCGCGAATCCAGCAGAACCACATCCTGGATGCCGGCGGTGAGGAGGATTTCTGCCACTGCGATGCCCGCTGCCCCGGCACCGGAAACCACTACGCGAAGGCCGGCCAGGTCGCGGCCGGTGACCTTTGCTGCGTTGGTCAGGGCTGCCAGCGCCACCACGGCGGTGCCGTGCTGGTCATCATGCATGACCGGGCAGTCAAGCGCCTCAATGAGCTTCTCTTCCAGCTCGAAGCAGCGCGGCGCGGAAATGTCCTCGAGGTTCACGGCGCCGAAGCTGGGGCGCAGCCGGACCAGGGTCTCCACGATCTCGTCCACGTCGGTGGTGTTAAGGACCAGCGGGATGGAATCAAGGTCGCCGAAGGTCTTGAAGAGGGCTGACTTTCCCTCCATCACTGGAAGCGAAGCGCTGGGTCCGATGTCGCCCAGGCCCAGTACGGCAGTGCCATCGCTGACCACTACCACCAGGCGCTGGGCCCAGGTGAGTGTGCGTGCAAGCTCGGGCTTGTTGTGGATGGCACGGCTGACTTCGGCCACACCAGGGGTGTAGGCGATGGACAGGTCGCGCTTGTTTGACAGCGGGACGGTGCTGGAGATCGAGAGCTTGCCGCCCTGGTGGGCGTCGAAGATCTCGGCTTCGGTCAGGGCCGTTGCTGCGGAGTTGTCGATGGGTGCAATTGCGTCAATGGACACGTCTTTGTCTCCTGGGGCTAGCCGTGGGCGCACGGCGCATAATGGCTCAAGCACAGGGAGGCTCAAGGCGGAGCAAGTCGGCGCTTCGCAGGGCCCAGGGGTGTCGGGCCCGGTGTGAAGCCCTTGCAGGGCGGGTTGCCAGCCACTCCGGTTCTGCAATGGTAAACAGAACGGAAGCCGTCAACTGGCAGTCCGGGCCTCGGAAGCGCAGAAGAAACGATTTTTCACTTCATTTAGTGATCCGGATCACGGTAATAAGACGTATTTAATACAGGATTGGTCTAGACCACTCAGGCGGAATGGTGCAGTGAATAGCCTTCGTCGGAGGCCTGATCGAAGAGGCTGCAGGCCTTCTTCAGGTCCTCTTCCGCCTCAAAAAGCGAGAGGCGCCTGTTTCGGACCGACTGGACCAGACCAGTGACGGTCAGCAGCAGGACCCTTGCCACGGCCGGATCGCCGCATACCGGTGCCAGCGCCTTCTCACCCAGGACGTCGATTTCACGCAGCAGCGCAGTGGTGTCCCTTCCCGTGATGTATGCGCCCCTGGTGAGGCACTGCTCGACGGCGGGCTGCATCACCCTCATGTGGAAGATCTCCATCACCACCCCAGCGAGGGCTCGGCTGCGGAAGCGCGGGCTCGCATTCCGTGCGGCGCCCTGCAGCTCCTCCAATTGGTGGCGATACAGCGCAAGCATCAGATGTGTCGGAGTGGGAAAGTAGCGGTACAGGGTGCCCAGCGGCACGTCGGCCCTGGCCGCAACCTCGGCCATATCCACAGAGTCCAGGCCTTTACGCGCCCACCCTGCGGCGGCCTCCAGGATTCGGGCATAGCGTAACTGCTGACGTGGAGCAGAGGGCCTCGCGGCCATGGGCGGATGGTCTGAAAGGGTCTCGGGCATCAGGTTTCCGGAGGTTGTGTTTTATGGTGCTGCGGCCAGGAGCATCCCCATCCAATGCCACCTGCAAATCCGGTCCAACTATACGCCACACTTTCGTGGCGTAATTTGTCCATTCCTTTGATTTGTCCCTTCAGAGGGAGCGCCCGGGAGGCCGGCAGCTACGGAGCGGACACCGGTGGACTCGGCCGTCTTCGGCCTCCCTGAACCGGTGAATCCAGCCGGCACTTCTGGTGCCGGCCCCAATTTTCCTGGCCAACCCGCCGGCCAGCCTTGGGTCCCCGGATTCGTGTTTACCCCGGCCAGGATGTCTTGCGGCCAGCTGTCTTACTGCGTGCGGAATAAGACATGGCTAGCCCGTTGGATCGTTGGGGTGAGACGATATGGATGTCATGATGTCGGGGGACTTGATGGCTGGCCCCAGTAATACAAGGGCCGTACGGAACACCGGTTCCTTACTCTGGGGAACTTCAAGGGCTGGTGGGCCAAATCCCTGGATGCGGGCGCAGGCTGGAGTGCACTCGCTTCGGGAGCCGCTGGAGTCAATACCACCAACGGCTGCAGCTATTTTTCAAAACTGAAAATGAGGTCTCAGAATGAGCATCATCAAACGTGCCAAGTGGGCAGCGCGCCTGGGGGCCAGCGTAGCCGTGGCAATGGCTGCTGCTTTCGCCATTTCCGGGGCGGCCAACGCGAATAATGACCCGGACAATCCCGTGATCAGCGGGCAGCCCTTCGTCGGATCAACCCTGACAGTGGAGATCGATCCTACGTCATACCGCGGCTGTGGAGCAGCGGCCGGTCCGGACTACCGCATCTATTGGACCCGCGACGGTGAGATCATGCCAAGTCACGGCACGTGGTGGTTTTACCATCTGAGCGAAGAGGACCGTGGCAGCCAGATCGAGGCACATGTGGCCAGCAACTACCCCTGCGAACCTATGGCCGTCCACAGCGGGCCAACGCCGCCCATAGCAGCCTCCAACCGCGTCAACGGATACACGGGGCGCGGCGCATCTGAGCTCCTGGCCTGTACGTCCAGCGGCACGCTGAACCTGTACTCAAAAGTGAACGGCGCCTGGGAAGCCCCCCGGACTGTCGGATGGGGCTGGAACATTTTCAACCAGCTCCTCTCCCCCGGCGACTTTGACGCTGACGGCAACAATGACGTTCTGGCCCGCGACAGTTCCGGCCGGCTGTTCCTGTACGGCGGAACGGGCGACGGCGGGATGTTTCCAGGGAAGCAGATCGGCAGCGGCTGGAACATCTTCGAATCAATATTCAGCCCGGGAGACTTCAACGGCGATGGCACCAATGATGTCCTTGCCGCCAGCTTTGACGGAACACTCTATTTGTATCCCGGAGACGGAGCCGGCGGCTGGCTGCAGCCGTCAGTGGTGGGCAGTGGCTGGGGCGTGATGGACGCCATTCTCGCCACAGGCGATTTCGACGGCAACGGCACCGTGGACCTGGCTGCCCGCGACGGAAGCGGGGCACTGCATCTGTACAACACGGACGGGACTGGCGGTTGGGGCGAGGTCAGCACCATCGGCCAAGGGTGGGATGTCATGAACATTATTGGCGGCGCCGGAGACTTCAACGGCGATGCAACCAATGACGTTTTCGCCATCGGTTCAGACGGACGCCTGTTGGCCTACTACGGCAACGGCGCAGGTGGCTGGACTGGAGATGAAGCCATAGGACAGGGGTGGCAGATCTTTACTGCCGTCTTCTAGGGGACCTGCTGGCCTTTGCCAGCAATTCAGGGGGATTCAATGGTGCACTTCAGTTCATCGGTTAAAGGGCCTCCAATGCGCAAGGGCCGCGTACGGCTCCGCAAAGGACCGTCGCGTGGCACTGTAAGAGGCACGACGGCGGCACTGCTCTGCGCGCTTCTGACCACCTTCGCCCTGGTCCCGCTGGCGCCTGCAGCGGCGGAACCCGCCTCTCCAGTCCTCACCGGCGTTCAATTGACATCGGACCCCATCCTGACAGTCGGCGAAACGGCCAGCGCCGACTTCTCGTTGAGCGAAGGTGCACAGACTGTCAGGTTCCTCTATACAGACGAATCCACGGTCAACACTCAGAGCCTGTGGTGGGACGGAGACTCTGAATCCGGTCCGATAACTGCCACAGCTACGACAATCGTGGATGGCGATTTCTTTGCCGGCGAGCACACGCTTCAGCGGATCGAGATCACCTTCCCAGGCGGTTCGGTGCACTACGACCGCAGCGGCGAAATCACACAAACGGGCGACGGCGAACCCGTGGACCCCGACTCATGGTTTCCTGATTTCACAGAGCTGGACTTTGCCGTGGACGGGACTGGCCAAGCCCTTCGGGTCAACGAGATGCTGTCGGAGCCATCGATCATCGGCGTTCCTCGGTCGGGCTTCACCCTGGGGGTGGACCTTGGCCGGTGGAGCGAGCCCGGGCCTTTCGAGCTTTCGTGGCATACCATCAGGCTGGCCCATTGGGACCTCGGTCGGATGTGCCGGGTCCGGGTCACCTGGACGAGGCCGGGCTTCTTCCCTGTCGACTTCACGACGGACCCGGTCGGGCCCGTGACGAGTGGCGAACAGATTCCTATGCTAGGCCAAATGTCGGTGGGGTCCATCCTGCGCCCGGACTTCGATCTAGGCTCTGTGATCGCCCCGGAAGGCGTGGAGGTGGCGGCTGCCTTCCGTTGGACAGGATCTGCTCCGATTGATCGGCCGTCCGGACCGTGGTACCGGATCATGCCCGCTGATCTGGTCCCCAGCGAGTGGGGCGGGCCAATGTGGGTTGCGGCGTCGCTCGATGTCATGGTCGGCGAGACTCTGCTGGAGGGACCCAGCACCCGCCGCAATCATGGATCGACTACGTGGTGGCTGAAATCCGACTCCCACTTCTCCAGCGGCTTCGATGACGACGGCACTCCCGACTTCATGACCCGCGACAGTTCCGGGCAGCTGAGGATGTATCCCACCAGCGGCGACGGCAGCTGGCATGACCCGCGGGCCATCGGGTGGGGCTGGACGGGGTTCAGCGCAATCCTGAAAGCCGGCGATTTCAACGGCGATCTCCACAACGACATCATTGCCCGCAACGACGCCGGCGAGCTCTTCCTCTACCCCGGTGACGGAACCGGAGGCTGGCTCCCCCCGGCACAGATCGGCTGGGGCTGGAACATTTTTGACATCCTCGTTGCCCCTGGTGACTTCAGCGGCGACGGCAAAAACGACATTATCGGACGAACCGCGGACGGGCTTCTCACGATGTATCCGGGCGACGGCAAGGGGAGCTTTTATCCTCCGGAGGTCATTGGCGCCGGCTGGGGGACCATGGACACGGTGTTCTCGCCGGGTGACTTCGATGGAAACGGCTACGCAGACATCCTGTCCCGGGATCGGTCAGGTCTGCTCCATTTCTACGGGGGCAACGGCGGCGCAGGCTGGACCACCACGGCGGTCATAGGACAGGGCTGGGAGAACATGAGCCGGGTCGGCAGCGCTGGGGACTTCAACGGTGACGGCCATCCCGATGTCTGGGCCATCAACTCGGCAGGGCAACTACTCGCGTACTACGGCGACGGCGCCTGCGGCTGGAAGGGATCCGCCGTCGTCGGCTGGGGCTGGGGTGGCTTCACGGCGGTTTTTTAGGACTGATTGAATTTGGCATACAGCGTCCCATGGACACGGACACGCCGGCTGTAATGTCAGCTCCGAGGTCTCGATCGGCTCCCTGCAGAAGCCTGCAATTCAGGGGATGCAACGGCGAACTTCCGTTCATCGGTAAAGCGTGTTCTGAGCGGAAAGGCAGCAAGGGGTCTACGCGTGGCGAGGGACGGCGGCACTGCTCTGCGCGCTCCTGACCCTTCGCCCTGGTCCCGCTGACGCCTGCTGCATCACTGACGAAGCCAGTGCTGAAACATTTTGAGCGCACTTCCCGGACACCATCAACGCCGGGCACACGCTGTCCATGGGCCGCCGTTCGGGCCTGCGGCTGTCAGTCAACGCCCTTGATCTTCACCACAAAGACCGCGCCCAGCAGCCCGATGCAGGCGGCC
The DNA here is from genome assembly GCF_026427775.1 of Arthrobacter sp. CDRTa11. Classification (NCBI taxonomy): domain Bacteria; kingdom Bacillati; phylum Actinomycetota; class Actinomycetes; order Micrococcales; family Micrococcaceae; genus Arthrobacter; species Arthrobacter sp. CDRTa11. The sequence goes on from NZ_CP044532.1 coordinate 4,958,514, forward strand.
GTGATGAACAGCGTCAGGTACCCGCCGAAGTACGTCACGGCAAGGAATGCGAGGCCTGGCGCGAACACCTGCGGCAGCGAGTTGGCCACATTGATGACACCCATGTCCTTGCCCCGGTCCGCCGCCTGCGGCAGTACCTGGGTGAGCAGGGCGAAGTCGACGGCGAGGTATGCCCCGAACCCGACGCCCAGGATGCCGGCTCCTATGAGGGCGCCGGTCCAGACAGGGAAGAAGGCCATGGTCAGTCCCGCTGCGGCGATGATTCCGGAGGACCCGATCACAAACGGCTTCCGCAGGCCCAGCCGGTCGCTCCACGGGCCCGCCACCACCGCGGTGATCATCACCATCACCGCATAAATGCCAGTCAGGGTCAGGACCCCCAGGGCCGGGTCCTCATGCTTGAGGACGTCCCGGAGGAAGAAGAGCAGGTACACGATGGTCATCTGGTTGCAGACGTTGACCAGGAAGCGGGTGAGCCAGGCCCAGGCGAAGTCCGGGTGGCGGGCAGGGCTGATCCAGAAGCTCCGGACGAACTCCCCCAGCCGGAACGGAACCTTCTCCCCCTTGGGCAGTTGCGGATCGTTCCGGTGGAACAGATAGGGCAGCACAGAGAGTATGAGCGCAGCAGCACACAGGGCGTATCCCACCATGTAGTTGCCACTGACGACGGCGCCGAACACCGCGCCGATCAGGATTCCCACCGTCTGGCCCATGGCAGCCAGCCCGCCCACACCGCCGCGCTGAAGCACCGGAACACGGTCCGGGACAGCAGCGGTGATGGCGGCGTAGGCCGCGTTGGCCCCCAACTGCACCAGGCACCAGAAGAGCACCATCAGAGCTACGGTCGTCGCCCCTGACAGTGCCAGGAGCGCGGCCGTTCCCAGGATGGCACCGGCCAGCACCCAGGGCGACCGGCGGCCAAAGCGGGAGGTGGTGCGGTCAGAGAGGGCGCCAAACAACGGATTGGCCACCAGTGACACGGCAGCGCCGCACGCTGTCACAAGGGACAGGATGGCTTCCTTGTTGTCCTCGTCAATGCCGATGGCCTGCTGGCCGATAAAGATGTTGATGGGTCCAAAGAACGCCGCATTAATGCCAACGTTGACCAGCACCAGGCCGGTGACCCAGCGGGCGGTGACCTTCCGGGTGGGTTCGGCGAGTGCCGCCGTCGTGCTGTCCGCTGCGGCGCCGGGATCCGGCGGTGCGGGTGTGTTGGACAGGCTCATGGCTGGTTCCCCCTGGAACAGTTGGTGATTCTGAAAATCAGACTATCGTGGGCTTCATCGCGCCGCTTGCCATACGGCAAAACTGCCTTCCAGCGGCGCGCAAACCTCAGGAGAACGCATGACAACAGCTGCAGGAAACCAACCAGCCCAGGCGGTCAACACCGCAGACCTCTACGATGAGCGCGGCGAAGACCTGGCCTCAGTGTCGCTGCAGTTCCAGTCCCTCGGTGGCCGCTCACACTTCAGCGGCCCGGTCAGGACCATCCGCTGCTTCCAGGACAACGCCCTGGTGAAGTCGACGCTGGCAACTCCCGGCGACGGCGCGGTGCTGGTGGTGGACGGCGGCGGATCGCTGGGCACGGCCCTGATGGGCGACATGATTGCCGAAAGCGCCGTCGCGAACGGCTGGGCCGGTGTGGTGATCAACGGTGCCATTCGGGACCGTGAGGCCATTGCCCGGCTGGACCTGGGGGTCAAGGCGCTGGGCAGCAATCCGCGCAAGAGCGCCAAGGCCGGCGCCGGCGAGGTTGACGTGGATGTGGAGATCGACGGCGTGACCTTCCGCCCCGGTATCACTGTCTGGTGCGACCCCGACGGCATCCTTGTGGAGCGCTGAGCGGGAATAAATTCAGGCTGCGGGAACAAAAACGGAACTAACATAGTTACTGGAAGCAACTATTAGTACCAATTCCTCTTTTTCCCTGGGAGCAGCCATGTCCAAAGCCACCGCAGTGCGGGCCGCCGGAGAAACCCTGACGCACCGGCAAACAGTCACAGTGATGGTGGGGCTCATGCTTGGCATGTTCCTGTCATCGCTTGACCAGACCATCGTGTCCACGTCCATCTACACCATCGCCAACGACCTGGACGGGCTCTCCCTCCAGGCGTGGGCCACCACCGCCTACCTCATCACCTCCACCGTCAGCACGCCGCTGTACGGCAAGCTGAGCGACATCTTCGGCCGGCGCCCGCTGTACCTTGCCGCCATCGTGATCTTCCTGGCAGGCTCGCTGTACGCCGGGTCCGTGCACTCCATGACAGAGCTGGCCATTGCCCGCGGCATCCAGGGCATGGGCGCCGGCGGCCTGCTGGCCCTCGCCCTGACCATCATCGGCGACATCGTCTCCCTCAAGGACCGTGCCAAGTTCCAGGGCTACTTCATGTCCGTGTTCGGCATCTCCTCTGTCCTCGGCCCCGTGGTGGGTGGCGCCTTCGCCGGCTCCGCGAACATCCTGGGATTCGACGGCTGGCGCTGGGTGTTCTTCATCAACCTGCCGATCGGCCTGGCCGCCCTGGCCGTGGTGTTCCTCTACCTGCACCTGCCGGCCAAGCACGTCAAGCAAAAGATCGACTACTGGGGCGCAGCGGCCATCACCCTTGCCATCGTGCCGCTCCTGCTCGTCGCGGAGCAGGGCCGCAGCTGGGGCTGGACGTCCCTGACCTCGTTCCTCTGCTACGGCCTGGGCGTGGTGGGGATCGTCTGGTTCCTGCTGGCCGAGAAGGGTGCCGGAGACTACGCACTGATTCCGCTCCGGCTGTTCAAGAACCTGACCTTCGGCCTGTCCTCGCTCCTGAACTTCATCATCGGCGTCGGCATGTTCGGGGCCATCGCCATGCTTCCCATGTACCTGCAGCTGGTCAAGGGGCTCACCCCCACGGAGGCCGGCCTGATGATGATCACCTTCACTGCAGGCATCCTCACCGGCTCCATCACAGCCGGCCGCACCATTTCCGCCTCCGGCACCTACCGGATCTTCCCCATCATGGGTACGGCCATCCTGACCGCCGCCGCCCTGGCCATGGGCCTGACCCTCGGCGTGGATACCGGCCTCTGGGTGCCGGGTCTCATCGCCGTCTTCTTTGGCATGGGACTGGGCTTCTGCATGCAGCCGCTGACCCTGGCCATGCAGGTCTCGGTCCCCGCGAAGGACATGGGCGTGGGAACCTCCTCCGCCGCGTTCTTCCGCTCGATGGGCGGCGCGGTGGGCACGGCGGTGTTCATCTCCATGCTCTTCAGCCTGGCCGCGGCCCGGATTGCCGACACCATGAAATCGGCCATGGGAAGTGCCGACTACCAGGCCGTGCTCAATGACCCGGCCGTGGCCGCCGACCCCGCCAACGCCAAGCTCTATGAGTTCTTCCAGCACGGCGCATCCAACGAGTCCCTCAACGACACCAGTTGGCTGCACACCGCCAACAGCGTGCTCACCCGGCCCATCACCGAGGGATTCGCCTACGCGATCGACACCGTGATGATCACCGCGGCAGTGCTCACGGGGATCGCCTTCCTCATCAGCTTCGCCTTGCCGAACAAGAAGCTGATGGACCCGAAGTCCGCGCCGCAGAAGGCGCCGGAGGCAGTGCCAGCGCACTGACCCGACTCACTGGCCCACGCCGAGCGCGGAAGACGAAAATAGGGCTGAAGACGACGACGGCGCGCATCACGCCGTCGTCGTCTTCCGTTGTGGGGCAGGTGGGGCCCAAGTGGAACAGTGGCCGGTGACGTGCCACACTGTGTAGCGCGTGTGCGCCGGCGTCTGGGCCGGTACCGCAGCCGACGACGTCCGCACCGCAGCCACCCGACCCCAAACCCAGGGAGTACCATGTCCACCGCCAAGGAGCAGATAACCGCCAAGATCCCTCAGCGGGTGATCTGGCTGGCACTGGCGGGCGCGGTGGGCGGCTTCCTCTTCGGCTTCGACTCGTCGGTGGTCAACGGCGCTGTTGACGCCATCAAGGACGAGTTTGCGCTCTCCGAGGCCGTCACCGGCTTCGCCGTGGCCATTGCCCTGCTGGGCTGCGCGGCGGGCGCCTACCTGGCCGGCAAGGTTGCCGACCGTTACGGCCGCATTCCCGCCATGAAGCTTGGCGCGCTGCTGTTCCTGGTCAGCGCCATCGGGACAGGCTTTGCCTTCGGCGTCTGGGACCTGATCTTCTGGCGCCTGGTGGGAGGACTCGGCATCGGGCTGGCCTCGGTCATCGCCCCCGCCTACATCTCGGAGATTTCCCCACGGCAGGTGCGCGGCCGGCTGGCCTCGCTGCAGCAGCTGGCCATCACCACAGGTATCTTCGCCGCGCTCCTCTCAGACGCCCTCTTCGCCACCAGCGCAGGTGGAGCGGACCAGGGGTTCTGGCTGGGCATTGAAGCGTGGCGCTGGATGTTCCTGGCCGCGGCGGTGCCTGCTGTGGTTTACGGCTGGATCGCCTACACCCTCCCCGAGTCCCCCCGTTTCCTGGTCTTCCAGGGCAAAGACGAGGAAGCCCGCAAGGTCTTCGACTCCATCGCCCCGGCGGAAGACACCGACAGGCACATCCGCGAAATCCAGGATGCGATCGAAGAGGACAAGCTGGCGGGCCAGAAGGGATCCCTCCGCGGCAGGACCTTTGGCCTCCAGGCCGTGGTCTGGGTGGGCATTACCCTGTCCGTGCTGCAGCAGTTCGTGGGCATCAACGTGATCTTCTATTACTCCACCACGCTGTGGAAGGCGGTTGGCTTCCAGGAGAAGGACTCGCTGACCATCTCCGTGGCCACCTCCATCACCAATATCCTGGTCACCCTGGTGGCCATCGCTCTGGTGGACCGCATCGGGCGCCGGCCCATCCTGTTGGCCGGCTCGATTGGCATGGCCGTCGCGCTCGGCACCATGGCCCTGGCGTTCTCCGCCGCGGTGGGTTCCGGCCCGGACATCTCCCTGCCGGGCGCATGGGGACCGGTGGCCCTGGTGGCCGCCAACATCTTTGTGGTCAGCTTCGGAGCTTCCTGGGGACCCCTGGTGTGGGTACTCCTGGGCGAGATCTTCCCATCCCGGATCCGCGCCCGCGCCCTTGGCCTGGCTGCGGCGGCGCAGTGGGTGGCCAACTTCGCCATCACGCTCAGCTTCCCCGTGATGGCGGCCGCCTCCCTGCCGCTGACCTACGCCATGTACGCACTGTTCGCGGCGGCGTCATTCTTCTTTGTGATGTTCAAGGTGCCTGAAACCAACGGCATGTCCCTGGAACAGGCCGAGACCCTGTTTGTGCCCAAGGGATCAGTCAAGGCGTAAGTGACTGCACCGCCCCTCTCCCCTGTCCGCCCCTGTTTCCCAACTAGGTCGCAGTAAGTGTCGTTTTGAGGGCTCATAACGACACTTACTGCTACCTAGTTGGGAAAGTTAGAGCGTGAGCTTCATGCCCTCGTGGCTCATATCGAACCCAAGGCGCTCATAAAACCGGTGGGCGTCCTTGCGCGTCTTGTGGGTGGTCAGTTGCATTGTGGTGCAGCCGCGTGCCCGTGACTCTTCGATGGCCCAGTTCACCATCAGATTGCCGATCCCCTGGCCGCGCAGGCTTGCCGCTACCCTGACAGCCTCAATCTGGGCACGCCACGAACCGCGGCGTGAAATTCCCGGCAGGAAACTCAGCTGGAACGTGGCCACCACCTGCCCTGACGCCTCGCCGTCAGGCACCAGCTCGCCCACCACCAGCAAGTGGTTGGGGTCCGCGTCGATCGCCCCGAAGGCCTCCTCGTAGGGCGCCAGATCCTCCGCGCTTTCACGGGAGGCACCCAGCGCATCATCGGCGAGCAGTCCAACGATGGCCGCCACATCGGTCCGCAGGGCGCGGCGGAGGTGGAACGTACCGCCGCCGACATCAGCAGTCAGCAAAGCGGAGAGGGCACCTGGGTTTTGGGTCACCAGCCCAGCATTGCATATCCGGATTAGCCGGGAGGCAAAAGCCGAGCCAAAGCAGAAACGCACGACGCCGGCACTCGGGGTGAGCGCCGGCGTCGTGCGGGGAAGGCTTCCGCCAAAAGCCGCCAAGGTGAGAGAGCGTCGGGAGGAGGTCAGGCCGGGGCCTTGGCCACCTCCGCCTGGCGTTCCTCCACCAGGGTGGAGATAGCAGCAAACAGCGGGTGCCCGGGAGCCAGGCCGGTGATCCTCTCCGTTGCCGCGTCAGGAGAAGACGACGCCAGGATCTGTGCCAGTTCCGTGGCCTCTGCGTCGGCGGGATCGTTGAAGCGCAGTGCGGCGGCGATGGCGCCCAGCAGGGCCTCCGGCACGATCCCGCGTTCGGCCAGCTCAGCCGCCGGGCTGATGAAGCGTTCGTTCCGGCTGAGTTTGCGCAGCGGGGCGCGGCCCACCCGATGCACAGTGTCTGGCAGGTGCGGGTTGGAGAACCGGACCAGGATCTTCTGGACGTAGGCTTCCTGCTCGTCGCTGTTGAAGCCGTGCTTGGCCACCAGGAGCTGCTTGGTTTCCTCCAGGACCGCCCGCACGTCTTCGGCCACATCCTGGTCAGCCATGGCGTCCGAGATCTTCTCCAGGCCTGCCTCAAAGCCGAAGTAGGCCGCCGAGGCGTGCCCCGTATTCACCGTGAAGAGCTTCCGTTCGATGTAGGGCGAAAGCTCGTCCACAAAGGTGGCCCCGGGGATGCCCGGTGCTGCCCCGGCAAAGGGCGTCCGGTCGATGACCCACTCGTAGAACGTCTCCACCGCGACGTCCAGGCCCTGTCCGGGTTCCTGGTTGGGCACGATCCGGTCCACTGCGGTGTTCGCGAACACCGCTTTGCCGTCCAGCGCCCCGGCGGCGGCGCCCGGCTGGGAAGCCACTTCCTTGGCCAGGATGTCTGTGGCATTGATGGCGTTCTCACAGGCCATGACCTGCAGCGGAGCCAGTTCTGGTCCCCTTGCAACCATGCCCCTGGCAATCACCGGTGCCACAAACTTCAGGACCTGCGGCCCCACAGCGGTGGTGACGATATCCGCCGTCGCAATTTCTGCAACAAGCTCCGCCTCCTGGGTGTTGGAGTTCAGCGCGCGGAAGTTGGTTACCGTCCTGACTGTGGGGTTCTCGCCCACCTCGTGAACCGCGTAGCTGTCCGCCGCGGCGAGCTGGTTGATGAGGTCGTCGGCGACATCTGCGAAAACCACCTCATACCCGGCCTGGTGCAGCAGGAGGCCCACAAAGCCGCGGCCGATGTTGCCCGCTCCGAAATGTACCGCCTTCACTATGAGTTGACCTTTCCGAACAGCGCCAGCACTTCATCCACAGTGGTGGCCGCTTCGAGCTGGGCCACCTGGGCCTTGTCGGTGAAGACCTTTGCAATGGAGGACAGGATGTGGAGGTGCTCATTGTTGATGCCGGCCACGCCCACCACGAACTTCACCTCTTTGCCGTTCCAGTCGATGCCGTCCGGGTAGCGGATCACGGAAACCGCGGACCTCTTGATGTGGTCCTTGGCTGCGTTGGTGCCGTGCGGGATGGCCAGGTAGCTGCCCATGTAGGTGGAGACAGATTCCTCGCGCTCGTGCATGGCGGTGATGTAGCCCTCGTCGACGGCGTCCCGGGCCAGCAGGAGCCGGCCGGCCTCGTCGATCGCGGCGTCGCGGGTAGTGGCGGTGCCGTTGAGGATCACGCTGTCCGGTGACAGGATCTCAGAACGTCCGACGGCGGGACCTGCAGCAGCGCCCCCGGCTGCGGCAGCGGTTCCCGTTGCGGCAGCGGTTCCGGCCGCAGTTCCGGCGGGAACATCAGCTGCATGGGCACCATGGGCCGCGGGAGCGCCGGCGTCGGACGTCCTTTGCGGGGTTCCCTCGGTGTTACTTTCCTTGACCAGCTCAACGATCTCGTCGTACCGCGGGCTGTTCATGAAGTTGTCCACCGAGAAATGCGCGGCGCTGGACGTGACGGGCTTGGCGCGTTCGGTGAGGTCCTGGTGGGTGATCACCACGTCGTAGTCGTCCTTCAGGCTGGCGATGGACGCGTTGGTGACCTTGACGTCCGGGAAACCGGCCGCTTTGATCTTGTTCCGCAGTACCGAGGCGCCCATGGCGCTGGATCCCATGCCGGCGTCGCAGGCGAACACGATGTTTCGGATGGGACCTGCCATCACAGCGGTGCCCACGCCGCCAGCGGCTCCCGCACCGGCACCGGTCAGTGTCGAGGCGACGGAGCTCTTCTTGCCCTTCATCGCCTCCATCTTGGACGTGGCGTCGCTGAGGTCCACTTCGTCGCTGTGCTTGGTGGTCTTCAGGATCACGGAAGCAACCAGGAACGAAACGGTGGTGGCAAGCACCACGGAGAGGATCACGCCGACGTAGCTGTCACGGGAGGTCTGGGCGAGCACCGCAATGATGGAACCCGGAGCCGCGGGCGCCACGAGGCCTGCGTTGGTGATGGCCAGTGTGGCGATGCCCGTCATGCCGCCGGCGATCGATGCCAGGATCAGCAGCGGACGCATCAGGACGTACGGGAAGTAGATTTCGTGGATGCCGCCGAAAAAGTGGATGATGGCGGCACCGGGGGCGGAGGCCTTTGCAATGCCGCGGCCGAAGAACATGTACGCGAGCAGGATACCCAGGCCCGGGCCGGGGTTGGCTTCGAGCAGGAACAGGATGGACTTGCCCTGGTCAAGGGACTGCTGGATGCCCAGCGGGGTCAGCACGCCGTGGTTGATGGCGTTGTTCAGGAACAGCACTTTAGCGGGTTCGATGAAGATGCTGGTCAGCGGCAGCAGGCCGTTATTGACCAGGAACTGCACCACGTTGCCTGCTCCGGTACTGAAGGCGGTGACCAGTGGGGAGATGCCATAGAAGCCCAGCATGGCCAGCAGGGCGCCCCAGATACCGGCAGAGAAGTTGTTGACCAGCATCTCGAAGCCGGGCCGGATCTTCCCTTCCCAGAGGGAGTCGATCTTCTTCATGGTCCAGCCGCCAAGCGGGCCCATGATCATGGCGCCGATGAACATCGGGATGCCGGCACCCACGATCACGCCCATGGTGCCGATGGCACCCACGACGCCGCCGCGGACGTCGTAGACCATCCGGCCGCCGGTGTAGGCGATCAGCAGCGGCAGCAGGTAGGTGATCATGGGGCCAACCAGGCCAACATTTTTGACACCGTTCGTCTCGCCATAGCCGCCCAGTTGGGGAACGGGAATCCAGCCCTTTTCGATGAAAAGCGCCGTGATCAGGCCCCAGGCGATGAACGCCCCGATATTGGGCATGATCATGCCGGACAGGAACGTCCCGAATTTCTGGACGCCTACCCGCATGCTGGTGCGAGGCTTTGCAACTGTCTCTGTTGCCATGTGATTTCCTAACCGTGATTCCTGCTGCTCCGCAGGATGTCCGATGGTGACGGCAACTGTGTTCGCTGTTGCCGTTGTGAGGTGTCGCCGATGTGAGGTGTCGCCGTTGCAAAAGGTGAAGCTGCCTGGCTGCGGGCGCTGACTAGCCGTTGGAGCTGGACGAGATCCGGTGCAGCCATTCGAGGAAGAGTTTGAGTTCGGAGCTGGAGAGCTGGTCGGAGTGCGATGACTGAAGCGCGGCGTTCAGGGCAATCGCTGCCACCACTACCGAGGACTTCCCGGAGTCATCCGGGCCCGCACCGGCGGACTGCTCGGCGGACACCGCAAAAATCATGGCGTCCCGGGTCATGGTGGAGAGTTCAAGGTTCCGTTCGGTGGCGGGTTCCGCGATCAGCATGAGCGTCACACCCACGTTCGCGGCCAGGATGGACCTGGCTGCCTCCCGCGGCTGGACATTGAGCTGGCCTGCCATTGCTGCCTTGTTCAGCATCTCCTCCATCAGCGCCTCAGCATCAGCCACGATGGCGGGGCGGCTTTCAGGCCGGATATTGCCGAACATCACCAAGTAGAGTTCCGGCTGGTTGAGGCCGAACTGTACGTGGTTGTCCCACATCCGCCGGATATCTTCCAGCGGGTGCCCGGACGGGGCGAAGTCCCTCTCGCCCGCAACATACTCTTCAAAACCTGCGGCGACGACGGCGTCGAACAGACCTTCCTTGTCACCGAAGTGGTGGTACAGCGTGGGCGCCGTGACGCCCGCCAGCTGGGTGATCTGGCGGGTGGAAACGGGAGCCCCCGCAGAGTTTGCCAGCAATTCGGCCGCCGCACGCAGCAGTCTCATTTTGGGGGGAAGCTGGCCATCCAAACTCATAGCCGCTACCCTATCACCTATAGCGTTGCTATATGAACTGCATCACATACAATTTTTTCAGGCGCGTTTCCGCCGCCGCACCACCCGGGTGCGGCGGCCCCCGGCATGGCGCCGGGACAACCTTGGCGGGCCTGGCTACCGGCAGAGAATGAGGACCTTCAGTGCAGAACTTCCCAGGAGTAGGCGTGAGCCCCGGCCGCATCATCGGCACCATCCGGCAGATGCCCAAACCGATCAGCGAACCTCCGGCTGGAGAGCAGCTGGCCGCGGAAACCTCCGCCGAGGAAGCCACGGCCGCGCTCAAGTCGGCTTCCCAGGCCGTGCATGACGAGCTCAAAGCGCGAGCCGCGCATGCCACCGGCGACGGCAAGGCAGTCTTGGAAGCCACGGCACTGATGGCTAAGGACACCATGTTGATCAAGGGTGCCGCCAAGCTCGTCGCCCGCGGCGTATCAGCCGAACGCGCCATCTGGGAATCCGGGTCCTCCGTCTCGGAAATGCTCCACAACCTGGGCGGCTACATGGCAGAACGCGCCACCGACGTCCTGGACGTCCGGGCCCGTATCGTCGCCGCACTGCGGGGCGTTCCCGCACCGGGCATCCCCACGTCCAGCACTCCCTTTGTCCTAGTGGCCGAGGACCTGGCTCCGGCCGACACCGCCACCCTGGACCCGAACAAGGTCCTGGCCCTAGTGACGTCGGGCGGCGGGCCCCAGTCACACACCGCCATCATCGCCCGCTCCCTTGGCCTTCCCGCGGTCGTCGCCGCAGTGGGCGTGGACGAACTTCCGGACGGCTTGGAAGTGTATTTGGATGGTGCCGCGGGCACCGTCGTCTCTGAACCGGACGAATCACTGCGTGCCGCAGCGGAGGCATGGGCGGCCACGGCTTCGCTGTTGGCCGAGTTCAGCGGCACGGGCGCGACGGCGGATGGCCACCTGGTGCCGCTGCTCGCCAATGTGGGCGGCGGCAAGGATGCCGAGGCTGCGGCCAAGCTGGGCGCGCAGGGCGTTGGCCTGTTCCGCACCGAGTTCTGCTTCCTCGAACGGGACACCGAACCCTCGGTCGAAGAACAGGCCGTCGCCTATAAGAAGGTTTTTGATGCCTTCCCCGGCAAGAAGGTTGTGCTGCGCACGCTCGACGCGGGCGCCGACAAGCCACTCCCCTTCCTGACGGACTCCACCGAGCCCAATCCCGCCCTGGGCGTCCGAGGCTACCGCACCGATTTCACCACCCCTGGCGTCCTGGACCGCCAACTGGAGGCCATTGCACTGGCGGAGAAGCAGTCCGAGGCGGACGTGTGGGTCATGGCCCCCATGATCTCGACGGCCGAGGAAGCTGCCCGTTTTGCCTCCATGTGCGCAGATGCCGGCATCAAGACTCCGGGCGTTATGGTGGAGGTTCCTTCCGCGGCCCTGACGGCAGAGGCCATCCTGCGCGAGGTGGGCTTCGCCAGCCTGGGCACCAACGACCTCACCCAGTACGCCATGGCGGCCGACCGTCAGCTCGGCCCGCTCGCCAACCTGAACACGCCGTGGCAGCCTGCCGTCCTGAGGCTGGTTGGCCTCACTGTTGAAGGTTCCCGGGCCGAAGGCAGCAACAAACCTGTCGGCGTCTGCGGTGAGGCGGCAGCGGATCCTGCCCTCGCCGTCGTCCTCACCGGCCTGGGGGTTTCGACGCTGTCCATGACGGCACGGTCCCTGGCCGCGGTGGCGGCAGTGTTGAAGACAGTTACCCTCGCGGAGGCGCAGCAACTGGCCAAACTTGCGCTGTCCGCGCCAAGCGCCAATGAGGCGCGGGCCTGGGTGCGGGAGAAACTGCCCGTCCTGGAAGAACTCGGTCTCTGACGGCGGTAACGCCGGGCCGCGCGGTCAGACGCGCCAGGGCGGCCAGGCCGGTCCGGGCGGTCAGACGCGTCCGGCGGGAGCTAGAGCGCCGGGTCAGGCGGTCACACCGAAGCCGTCCGCCGCCCGTACCCAGCTGCTGATCGCGGCCGCGGTCGCCGCCGTCGCGGTGTGCTGGAGGACGTGGCCCACGCCGGGAACTTCGGCCAGGCTCCCCCGCGGTGCCGTGGATGCCAGGCGTTCGCACCAGGGACGGCGGGCTACCGGGTCCTTGCTTCCGCGCATCACCAGTACAGGCTGGCTCACGCCTGGCAGCCTTGTTTCGAGCGGATATTCCATCATCACGGGCAGCTCCGTGAGGTACCAGCGCAGCCCGGCACGGAAGTAGTCCGAGAATACGATGATGTTCGAGGACAGGGACTCACATAACAGGGCATCGCGGGCCAGTGCCATCGCCTGCCATGGCACGGACTTTCGATCGTCGTCCACCACCGGGCCCATCAGTACCAGGCCAGCAACAGAGGCGGGCTCCTGCAGCGCGAGTTCCACGGCGTACTGCACGCCCATGGAGTGACCAATAACCACAACCGGCCCGGCCCCAGCCTCGGTCAGGACGGTGTGCACAAAGGCTGCATACTCGCCTACCGGCACCTGCCGACGCGGCCGTGGTGCGTCGCCGAATCCCGGGAGGTCAAAAGTGTAGACGTTGGCCGAGAGGGCCAGCTCAAGATGCAGCCGGGCAAGGTAGCGGTGTGAGACGCCGATTCCGTGAAGCAGCACGTACGTTGGCCGCGGGCCGTCGTTTTTGTGGTCCACGGACGCATACACCCGCCCGGTCAGTCCACCGGACTCCACGTCCCGGCCACCACTGAGTTTCATCTGGCGAGCATACCCGTTGTCTGAAGGCGCAGGGATAGGCTTGAGCGCATGGCACTGATCGCCCCGAGGATGACGGCCGGCCTGCCGGCCGAGGACGCAGAGAAACTGCAGCGCGCCCTTCAGGGCAGCCATGACATCACAGTATTCGTGGATGGCACCGTCCACAGGCTCCCGCCCCAGGCGAGGGACGCCGTCGTCGATCTCCTCAGCCGCTTCAGCAGGGGAGAAGCGGTGACCGTCAGCAGCGTCGAAGAAATGCTGACCACCTCCCAGGCCGCCGAACTTGCCGGCATCTCCCACACCTACCTGCGGAACATGACGGACCGCGGCGAGATCCCGGTGGAATACCGCGGCACGCACCGGCGAATCCGCTTGGCCGCCATCATGGCGTGGCTGGACCAGCAGAAGAAAACTGCGCAGGCAACGCAGCAGTCCAGCGAAATGACGGCGCACCCGGCGCCGGGTGACGGAGTGATAAGGATCAAGCAACGATCCTGATCAAGCCCTGAAACAGGCCACTGGCCGGGGTTACGCTTTATTCGTGGCGAAATTCAGAGGGTTGCACGTGGTGGCGGGCATCGCCGCCATGATGGTTGCTGCCGTGCTGGGGTCCGCCATGAAGCTGAACAATACGTCCATAGTCATGTCCAGCTGCGTCGTGTTTGTTGCCGTGGCCATGTGGACCGACAGCGCGCTTACCCGCCGCCGCCGTGAGGCCCTGACCCTGCAGCAGGCGGCTTCCCTGAAACAGGCCACCTCCTTGGAGCCTGGGCGGGACACTGCCTCCACGCCGCACCAGGATATTTCCCACCAGCCCCAAGCCGGGCAGGACGAATCCAGCGGCGGGCAATCAAAACACGAGGGCAATGCGGCCTGACGTCATTTCCTGGTCCCTGTTCCTGACCCTGTATGCCTGAGAGCCACTGCGCCTGATAACCGCTGCTCCTGACAAACCGGCGCGCCTCCCGGCCGCTAGATCCGGGGACGGGCTGCCCAGCGCCGCATCTTCAGGGCCGCATGGAGTTCAAGGCGGGCCATCCCCTTGAGCGGATCGACGCCGAGGAGCTGGCGGATGCGGCCCAGCCGGTTATAGATGCTGCTGCGGTGAAGGTGAAGTTTGCCGGCCACATCCTGGACGGAGCCATCGTTGTCGCATAACAGCTCCAGCACGGGGATGAGCTCGCCGTTGCGGTCGTGTTCCTCAAGCATGCGAAAGTAGACGGATGCTGTGTCCGCCCAGGCACCGGCTCCGCCGCCAGCCGTTGCCAGCAGCTGGTAGATCCCTGTGGCCCGGGAGTCCACAAGCTCGCCGAGCTGAGGATCCACCGCCGCGGCCTGGGCCGCCTGTTTCGACTGCCGGTACGCCTCACCCAGTTCGCGCGGCTTGGCAAACCCTTCGCTGATGCCAAGGATGATGCGGTCCACCGGTCGGCCGGAGCGCTTGGCCAGTTCCAGCTGGTAGTGCACCAGCACCTGGGCGTGGTTGGCGCGGCCCACAGATTCCTGGAACAGCACCACGGAATGGGTTTCCGTACCCGCGCTGAACAGGGCTGCGTCCACACCCACGGTGGCTTGGAGGGCAGCAGACCGGTGAATCAGTGTGGAAGCGATCGGATCAGAACTGCCGGCCCAGCCGTCGGCATCCAGCACGGTGACTACCTGCCATGGTCCCCGGCCCTGGATTTCTTTCCAGCCGGCCACCGCAGCCACCGCATTGGCCTCGCCGGAGCACGCGGCGAGGAATTCCCGTTCCCTGCTGCGCCGGAACTCGGATTCGGCAGTATTGGATTCCAGCAGCAGCCCGGAGAGCAGCTCCAGCTCATGGCCCACATCAGGCAATTGGGTAAGAATCGCCGTCGGGTTTTCCTCCGCTGAGTCCTGCTGGACCCACAGGTAGCCCACGCGGAAACCGCGCACCATCAACGGAACGCAGACCCGGCCCAGCATCCCCAGATCCGGATTCGCGGGGACCACCACCGGCCGGACCGCCGTCGCAATGCCGTGCGAAAGCTGCCAGGCGCTGACGTCAGCGGGGACCCGCTTGCTCAGCAGGAAGTTGACCCGGACGCGGTCGGCGTGGGACTGGTTGGAGCTGTATGCCAGCAGCAGGCCGTCAAGATCCTCCAGGGAAAGTCCGCGCCCTAGTTTCCGGGCAACCCGCTCCACAAGCTGTTCCACATCCTGCTGCTGCATGCGGGCAACACTACTGCTTTTGGACGGAAATGGGCCAACGAACATGAGGCGACACCTGACGCCCCGGCGCTGTACAAATGTCGAGCCACAGCGGAGCGGAAGCCCGGAATCACGGGGTTTTTCCTTCGCGCTTTCTGACCTTTTCTGTCGACTGGCTCACATCCGGATTTATTGTGGAATCACAACCTAACCCCCAATTTCAGGCCTACCCCGCCTGCGAACCTGGAGCCCACAATGATCATCGGTATCCCTAAAGAGATCAAGAACAACGAATTCCGCGTGGCCATCACCGCCGCCGGCGTTCACGAGTTCCGCACCCACGGCCACACCATCCTGGTGGAGCGTGGGGCGGGCCTGGGTTCAGGCATCACCGACGAGGAATACGCCATCGCCGGCGCAGAGATCATCGCCGAAGCTGACGACGTGTGGGCCCGCGCAGACATGGTGATGAAGGTCAAGGAACCCATCAAGGCTGAGTACCACCGCTTCCGCAAGGGCCTGGTGCTGTTCACCTATCTGCACCTCGCCGCGGAACCGGAACTGACCCGCGAACTCATCAACTCGGGCGTCACCGCCATCGCGTACGAAACAGTTCAGGAGGGACGCACCCTTCCGCTGCTTGCGCCGATGTCCGAAGTCGCCGGCCGCCTCTCCGTGCAGGTGGGCGCAACGTCGCTGATGGCCCCGGCCGGCGGCAAGGGCGTGCTGCTGGGTGGCGTCCCGGGAGTCCGCCCCGCCAAGGTTGTGGTCCTCGGCGCCGGGGTTGCCGGCACCAACGCTGCCGCCATGGCGCTGGGCCTGGGCGCCGACGTCACCATCCTGGACATCAACATCAACCGCCTCCGTGAACTGGACGCCCAATACCAGGGCAGGCTGAAGACCGTGGCGTCCAACAAGTACGAAGTGGAGAAGTCGGTGGTGGACGCCGACCTGGTGATCGGCTCCGTACTGATCCCGGGCGCCCGTGCCCCCAAGCTGGTGAGCAACGAGCTGGTGGCGCGCATGAAGCCCGGCTCGGTGCTGGTGGACATCGCCGTGGACCAGGGCGGCTGCTTCGAGGACACGCACCCCACCACGCACCAGGAGCCCACCTACAAGGTGCACAACACCATCTTCTACTGCGTGGCCAACATGCCCGGCGCCGTGCCAAATACATCCACCTATGCGCTGACCAACGTCACCCTGCGGTACGGCGTCGCCTTGGCCAACCTGGGCGTCCGGGCCGCATTCGAGCGCGACCCCGCCCTCGCCGCCGGCCTCAACATCGCCGCCGGCCACGTGGCCCACCACTCCGTATCCGAGGCGCACAACCTGCCCCTCGTGGCGGATTGGCACGAACTGGTCTCTGCCTAACTCCACATTGTTGCCGTCTGAACGGCAGCCATCCAACGCGTGCTGCTCCTTCGTCGCTTTGACGCACGCTTTCTGGATGGCTGCCGTTCCGACGTTATTTGCCCTACTGCGCCGAGCCCAGTTCCCGTGCTTGTTCTATTAGTTTGAGGACTTCGACGGCGTCTTCCGCGTTTACTGGGAGTGGCAATAGGGAGGCTGTGCCGCCGTCGAGGATTTTTTCTGCGAGGATGCGGTAGAACTCCGGGTAGGCGCCGCGCTCGGTGGGGAGGGCGCCCAGGTGGCCGTCGCGGCCCAGGGATCCGGCCCACTCGGCAGCCTCAACCCCGTACTCGGCGGCCAGCGGACTGCCGCCGGCCACGATGTACGGTTCCTGGGGGTCGATCCCATGCTTGGTGAAACCTGCCGCGGAGCCCAGCACGCGGAAGCGGGGACCTTGCTGGGCGCACAGCGCATTCATGGACAGGTGGCTTATGACGCCTGAGGCATGGCGCAGCGCCAGGAACACGTCGTCCTCCGCCCGTTCGTCCGGACGCCGGGCCAGAAGCTCGGCATGGAGAACGGCAGCCGGCCCGAAGAGCTGCAGGGCCTGGTCGATCAGGTGCGAGCCGAGGTCAAACAGGACTCCGCCGCCGTCGGCCGCTGACGCCTGCGCCTTCCAAGCCTTGGAAATTGCCGGTGACCACCGCTCAAAGCGGGACTCAAACCTTGTCACAGCGCCCAGGGCATCGACCGCGAGCAGCTTTTGCAGGGTCAGGAAGTCCCCGTCCCAGCGCCGGTTGTGGAACACGGTCAGCACGCGTCCCAGCCGGTCCGCCAGTTCAACCAGCTCCTGCCCTTCGCCGCTTCGCACGACGAAAGGTTTGTCCACCACTACGTCCAGGCCCGCCTCCAACGCAGCCTTGGCCAGCGGATAGTGGGTTGAGGGCGGAGTGCCCAGCACCACCAGGTCAAGGTCCCCGGCCAGCGCAACCACGGCGTCGCCGTCGGGCACTGTCCTGGCGCCCGGGTACCGCTCTCCGGCGGCGGCCTGCCTCCCGGCGTCGGACGTGGCGATGACTGCCAGCGAGTAGCGGTCGTCTGCCGCAATCAGGGGCGCATGGAAGACACTCCCGGAAAGCCCGTAGCCGACGACGGCGGTGCGGATAGTGCGTTCAGCTTCAGTCCCGGCCATAGGGCTACGCTACCCCCCGTATGCTCTCTCACTCCCTGCGTGTTAAAACCAAACGCTCTCTCACTTCCTGCGTGTTAAAACCAAACGCTCTCTCACTCCCTACGCGTTAAAACCAAACGCTCTCTCACTTCCAGCAGGTGACCCGCCGGAAGTGAGAGAGCGTTGGAGAAAAACCTGCAACAAGTGAGAGAGCGTTGCAGGGGAGCTACTTCTTTTCCCAGCCCAGGGTGGTCCAGTCCGGTACCTGGGACAGGCTCTGGAACAGGGACGGGCCGTAGTTGGCCAAACCGCTGCGGACGAAGGAGATCTGCGGGCCGTTCATCACCACACCCATGGAGAAGTACTTGGCCATGTGCTCCTTCTCCACCTCCATGGCTGCCTTGTTTCGCTCAGCGTTGTCCTCGATGGACGCCAGATCAGCGATCTTCTTGTCCAGCTCTGCGTCGCCCAGACCGTTCTCATTGGTCTTGGAATCGTAGTACTGCTTGACGGCTGACGTGGCGTCCGCCCCCACGGTGTAGCCGGAGACGCTCATGTCGAAGTCGCGGCCGCCGATGACCTTGCCGAAATCGGCTGAGGCGCGCTGGTCGATTCCAACATCCATGCCGCCGGCCTGCAGCTGCTTCTGCAGCGTCTGCGTGAAGGCGAGCGTGGTGGGGTCATCACCGAAGTTGCTGATCTTGAACGCAGCGGGGACACCGCCCTTCTCCATGATTCCGGCCGCGTTCGGGGTATAGCCGGCGTCGGTCAGGACCTTCTTCGCTGCCTCCGGACCTGTCTCCTTCACGGGGTAGTTGTCCTGGTAGTACTCAGAGAACGGCAGGAGCATCATGGAACCGGAGCTGGGCTCCTCCCAGTTCAGGCCGTTGAAACGCACCTTGCGGAGGGCCTCACGGTCCACCGCCGCGAAGATTGCCTCACGCACGGCTACGTCCGTGACCTTCTGGGCATTGATGTTCATGCCACCCGCGAAGAGGCGCTGGCCACGGCGGACCTCGGAGTCCTTGGTGCCGTCGAGCTGCTTGTAGAGCGCGATGGTGTTGGCGGACATCGCGTCGATTTCACCATTCTTGAAGGCGGCGATCTGTGCACTGGTTTCGAGCTGGCGGAAGACCACGTTTTCCAGCACCGGCTTGTTGCCCCACCACTTCTCGTTCGGAACGAGGGTGACGGTTTTGGCTGCGGCGTCGTACTGGTCCAGCTTGAAGGGGCCGGCCATCCACTCGGGGTGCATTTCACCCACAAAGCCTTCGTTGAAGATTGCCGGTGTATTCACGGCCGGGTGGACCAGGCCGAAGAAGAGGTCCTCCAGCGGGTACACCGGCTGGCTCATCTTGACGATGACTTCCTTGTCGCTGCTGCCGGCTTCCACCGATTCAACGAACTCGTAGGCACCGGAGGTCACAATGTCGTAGCCGGCGTCGGGGCTTTTCAGGATGTTCCAGGTGTTCTGGAAGGCCTTGACGTCGATCGGTGTGCCGTCGTTGTAGGTGGCCTTGTCATTGACCTTGATGGTGACGGTCTGCTTGCCATCCTTGACTTCGCTCTCCACTGACTCGCAGAAGTCCTTGTTAGGGGTGGCCTTGCCCTCGAAGTCGAGCTTCCAGCAGCCACCAATGCCGCCGCTGCTCACGGCCACAGTGTTGATGGGGACCATCAGGGCCGAGTTGTCCGAGCTGTTGCCGTTGTTGGAGAAGCCATTGAAGTCCGGGCCGATGCTGCCCAGGGGAAGTGTCACCTTGCCGCCGGGCTCAAGGTCCGCCGCGGGCTTCTCGTTGATGCTGATCAGCTTGGACAGGTCACTGCCGGCCTCCTGCCCCTTGGCCGTCTCCGGTCCGGTAGGTGTGCCACCGCCCCCGCAGGCCGTCAGCGCCAGAGCCGCAGCTACGGCTGCCACCCCGCCAATCCTGGTCAGATTCTTCATGGTATTCCCTTCATTGGTGCGAGTGGTGGTGCTTGTGATGGGTCGAAAAAAACTAGGGCGCACGGTGGTCCCCCGGATCGTGGACAACCAGCATGTCCTCGTCGAGTTCACCGTCCGGGAAGAAGCAGGCGAACTGCTGGTCCAGCGGCGGTACCGGACCTGCCTCAAGGGCCCGGACAGCGGCAGAGTGGCGTACGGATTCCAGCGGGGGCTCCAGGCTGAGGCATTTTTCCTTCTTGACCTGGGGCAGCGCGGCAAACACCGGGCACCGGGAGGCGAAGTTGCAGCCCTTGGGTGCATCCAGTGGCGACGGCAGGTCTCCCTGCAGAATGATCCGTTCCCGCGTGCGCTCGAGCTGCGGGTCCGGAACAGGAATGGCGGACAGCAGGGCCCGGGTGTACGGATGGCGCGGATTGTCAAAGACACGGTCCACCTCACCGATCTCCACGATCTTCCCCAGGTACATAACAGCCACCCGGTTGGAGATGTGGCGGACCACGGAAAGGTCGTGGGCCACCATCAGGTAGCTGAGGCCAAGCTCGGCGCGGAGTTTGTCCAGCAGGTTGATGACCCCGGCCTGGACGGAGACGTCGAGGGCGGACACGGGCTCGTCCAGTACCACCAGTTTCGGGTTCACCGCCAGGGCCCGGGCTATGCCCACGCGCTGCCGCTGCCCTCCGGAGAATTGGTTGGGGAACCGGTTGACGTGGTCCGGCTGCAGGCCCACAAGGTTCATCAGCTCCATGATGCGTTTTTTGATGGCCGATTTTGAGAAGCCTGCATTCTGGAGCGGCTCCGCCAGGACCTCGTACACCGTAAACCGCGGATCCAGGGCGCCGGTGGGGTCCTGGAAAACCATCTGGAGTTCTTTGCGCATGGCGCTTTTGGTTTTGGCGTCGGCGGCTTCCTTATTGCTGATGCCGCCAATTGTCACTTCGCCGTCCTGGTCCTTATGGAACTCCATAATTTCCAGCAGCGTGGTGGTTTTGCCCGAACCCGATTCCCCCACAATGGAGAAACATTCCCCTTCGCGTATATCGAAACTCAGGCCGTCCACCGCTTTCACGGTGCCGATGCGCCTTTTGAGCAGCGCCCCCTTCGTCAGCGGGAAATGCTTCCGCACGTCCTTTAGCTGGAGGACGGTGGAGCGTTCTTCCCTGGGAATGAGGTCGAACCGGGATACGGGCACCGGCGGTGCAGAGAAGATCTCAAGGACGTCCGCATCCGCGCCCAGGGAATCGGACTTGATGCAGGCAGCCCGGTGGCCTGGGCCGCCGGCCACCGGCGCCAGGAGAGGTTCACCGTCCAGGCATGCCTCTGTTGCCAGCGGGCAGCGGGGCGCAAAGGAGCATCCGGTAGGGGTGTGGATCAGGTTCGGCGGGATGCCCTCGATGGGGACCAAGGACGTCTTCTCCGCTACATCAACCCGGGGCACGGCCCCGAGCAGGCCCATGGTGTATGGCATCCGCGGGTTGTAGTAGATGTCATCGACGCCGCCCGCTTCCACCGGCTTGCCCGCGTACATGACCATGATGTCGTCCGCCATGCCGGCCACCACCCCGAGGTCGTGGGTGATCATCACTACGGCGGCACCAGTTTCCTCCTGGGCCTTATGAAGAACCTCCAGCACCTGGGCCTGGATGGTGACGTCCAGGGCCGTCGTCGGCTCATCCGCGATCAGCACGCGGGGATTGTTGGCGATGGCAATCGCAATCATCACCCGCTGCCGCATTCCGCCGGAGAACTCGTGCGGAAACGCCTTTAGCCTGTCCTTCGGACTGGGAATGCCCACCATCGCCAAAAGTTCGACGGCGCGGGCTTCTTTCGCCTGTTTGCTCATGCCTGGATTGTGAATGTCCAGTGCTTCCGTGATTTGGGTGCCCACCGTGTAGACCGGCGTCAGGGAGGACAGCGGGTCCTGGAACACCATCGCAATGTCGTTTCCGCGGTAGGCGCACATGGCCTTGTCACTGAGGCCCAGCAGTTCCATGCCCTTGAGCCGGACGGAACCCGTGATCTCTGCCGTGGGCGGTAGAAGGCCCATGATGGCCAGCGAAGTGACGGATTTTCCGGACCCGGATTCCCCCACGATTCCCAGCGTTTTGCCGGCCATCAGGTCGAAGTCAACGCCACGGACGGCGTGCACCACGCCGTTCTCGGAGTTGAAGCGGACGTTCAGGTCCCGGACGGACAGGACGGCGTCACCCGCCATGTGCAGCCCGGCAATGTGCAGGCGTTCAGCTGTGGACGGGGTGGAATCCGCCGGTTCGATGTACGTCTCGCTGCTCATGCGCTCTTCTTCTTTGTGCTGTTCTTCCTGGCTTTGCCAATGGAACTGGAGCTGGGATCAAAGGCGTCCCGCAGGCCATCGTTCATCATGGCCAGCGATCCGGTCAGGAGGAACATCACTGTCAGCGGAACCCAAAACATCCAGGGAAAGGTTTGGACCTGGGACGTAGCGCCGCCGATCAGGACCCCCAGGCTCACATCCGGCACCTTTATCCCGATGCCGATAAAGGAGAAAGCAACTTCGGCAAGGATGGCGCCGGTGACTCCTCGGGTGACGTCCAGGACCAGGAGGGAACCGATGTTGGGAACGAGGTGCCGCCAGACGATCCGCCGCGGCGGCACACCCATGTACTGGGCGGCCTTGACGTAGTCACGCTGCATCAGGGACATCGAGAGGGAACGGATCAGCCTGGCGGTGCCCATCCAGCTGAAGACGAGGAGCACGATGATGAGGAGCAGCCAGCTGGGGAGGCTCTTTTTCAGGCCCTCCCCACCGCCGCTGGTGGCCACTGCAACCACCAGCAGGGCAGGCATCATGATGAGCGCTTCGAGGACAAAGAGCATCACCTTGTCCACCTTGCCGCCGAAATACGCCATGGTGCAGCCGTAGACCGCAGCGATGAGGACGGAGACAAGACCAACGATCAGGCCAATGAGGATGGAGATCCTGGTCCCCTCCACGGTCATGGCATACAGATCGATGCCCGCCTGCGACGTCCCGAGGAAATGGTCAGCTGAGGGCGGCATGCCGATGTTGAAGGGATCGATGGTCTCCTTGTCCCACGGCGTCAGGTATCCCCCGACAAAGGAGAACACGGTCAGCGCGAGGAAGATGAGGAGGCCCGCAACAGCCGTCTTGTTCCGCATGAACCGGCGGAAGATGATGGTGGATTTGGCGATCATCACATCTGCGTTTTGCAGGTGTGCTTCCTCCGCGGCTGCCGCCGGATCCACTGCATTGAGGTTGGTCATGGCTACTGAACCCTCACTCTCGGGTCAACAAGCGTGGTGGCGAAGTCAGCCAGGATGGCGCCGAGGGCGAAGATCACAGAGCCGTAGGCCAATGTGGCCGTTGCCGCGTTGACGTCCTGCAGCGAGATGGCATCGATGCTCCAGGAGCCGACCCCGGGCCAGGCGAAGATTTTCTCGGCGAAGAAGCCGCCGGCGAAGATGGCCGGAATGGTGAAGGCGATGCTCTGGGCCACGGGGATGAATGACACCCTCAGGGCGTGCCGCGTAATGGCCTGGTTGCGGGTGAGCCCCTTGGCGCGGGCGGTACGGACAAAGTCTGCGTTGACGTTGTCCAGCAGATACTGCCGCTGGGCGATCTGGTAGGAACCCCAGCCCACCAGGGTGATGGCGATGGTGGGGACCGCATAATGGGCCAGCATGTCAATGAACTGCGCCCAGCCGGGCTCCATACCGGGGGTGGAGATGCCGGTGACAAAAAAGATCCGTTCGCCCACCGTCTCGTTGATGTTGATGGCCCCCAGTTGCACCAGGAAGTACGCGATGGGTGCCGGAACGATATACGCGAGATAGCTGTAGGAGGTGATGACCCTGTCCTGGAATTTGTACTGGCGCGCCGCCGAGTACACTCCGAGGGCAACTCCAATGACCAGTGTCAGGACTATGGATGCCAGGAACAGCCGGGTGGAAATCCACACCCTGTCGCCGAACTCAGCGTTGATAAAGGCACCGTTGGGGCTGCGGCCCCAGTCCCAGCGGGTCACGATGCCCGTTAGCCAGTCCACATAGCGTTCCCAGGGACTGAGACCGGGATCCAGGCCCTTGAGGCGCATGGAGTTGGCAACCTGCTCAGGGGTTGGGCGCGGTATGCGCTCCTGCTCCAGCAGGGCCGGCTTGAGTGAGGTAACTGCCAGGAAGTAACCGGCCGAGGTGGTCAGAAAGATCATCAGAAGATACGTGATGCCACGCTTGGCAAGGTATCTGAGCATGTGGCCGCTACTTCTGTATCGTCGCCGCCGGCAGACCGTCCGGATACCCCACGGGGGGCCGATGCTGTGCCGCGGGGGCCTTGGCCTGAACAACAATCACGAGCTGATCCTTCCGTTTCCCGGCGAGGCAGGGGGTGCTCCGCCACTTCCGGGTATTCCACCAGCGGGTAGCCGGCCTCCCGCGGCCTTTGCAGGCCAGGCCCTGGTGGACTATGTTGCGGGTCACATTCCAGAGGAAACTACCACACAGTAGCGGTTGAAATGTTGACAGAAGAGCGTAAATCCGATGCCCCGTATCAGATTGTTATGAATTTTTCTGTGGAATTGATTTGACTGGACGATTCAGCCAATCCGGGCGTAATCTACGCCCCGCGCACAACCCGTGTGACAAGTTCCCGCCATGAATTCGCGAGCCGCTCAGTGGTGACGCCGTGGACATGGACCGCATGCAGCACCCATTCCGGATCCAGGCTTGCGCTGAGGGACATAGCCAGCAGCCACGGGTCCGCTTCCACGCCTTCCTCGCGCAACAGGTGCTCGATGTGGCGGTGCCACAGCCCGACCGCCGGCACGTCAAAGCGGTTGTGGACTGACTTATCGGCCGCGCGCGCCAGCTCGCCGTATTGCAGGACAAACGATATCCGTTCGACGCCGAACGCAATGAGCCGCTCCATCCCCGGCGCGCCGGGGCCCAGGGGCGGCGGGCCAAACATAAAGCGGGCCTGGAAATCCGCCTCGGCGTCACTCAGGAGGGTGATCATGAGTCCGGCCCGGCTGCCGAACCGGCGGAAGACCGTCCCCTTGCCCACACCTGCCCGTTCGGCGAGTCCGTCCATGGTGAGCCCGTCAGGGCCGCACTCCTCAATCAGCTCCCGGGCTGCCCCCAGCAGGCGTTCGCGGTTCCGCGCGGCATCACTGCGTTCGTGGGTGCCGGCCAGGGACCCGGGCCGCAATGGGATGAAGCTCACAGTCCACATTCTAGACCCCGGGAATATTAACCGGACCGCGGTCCGTTTAGCACGTGTAGGCCCCAACAGCCTCCCCCGTCAAACGGTTCGCGGCCCCGCCGCAGCCCGACCTTCAGGAGTTCCTATGAGCAAGAGCACCGTCCTTACCCTCGTCGGCAGCCTTCGTGCCGAGTCCACCAACCACAAGCTTGCCGAGGCGATCCAGCTGAACGCCCCGGAGCACGTGGACGTGATCATCCACGAAAGCCTCGGCAACATCCCGTTCTACAACGAGGACATCGACATCGAGGGTCAGGTGCCTGCCGCAGCCGCCGCTCTCCGCGCCGCCGCCAACGAAGCCGACACCCTGCTGCTGGTTACGCCCGAGCACAACGGCACCGTGCCCGCTTCCCTGAAGAACGCCATCGACTGGCTGTCCCGCCCGTACGGTGCAGGCGCCCTCACCGGAAAGCCCACCGCCGTCGTCGGTACCGCGTTTGGCCAGTTCGGTGGAGTCTGGGCACAGGATGAGGCACGCAAGGCAGTGGGCATCGCAGGCGCCAACGTGCTCGAGGACGCCAAGCTGGCCGTTCCGGGCTCCATGGTCCGTTTCGCTGAACTGCACCCGAAGGACGACGCCGAGGTTATCGAGCAGATCAAGGGTGTCTTCGACGCCCTCGCCGCTGCCCAGCCTGTCGCCTAACCACCCAGCTTCTTCAGAACAGAGCTTCCTCACAACAAGCTGCAAATGCCCCGGCCGCCGCAAGGTGCCGGGGCATTTGTTATCCCTCCGTGCATCCCCGGAGCGCCGCAACGAAAAGCGTGACCAAGTCTTGTCCCAACCGGTACCGCCCCGGCATTCTCCGCGGCACCGGGCCGCCGTAACGTTAATACACGGAACCACCGGGACGGGAATGCGGTGCAGGCATGGCTAAACGACGTAGTGCCACGGCGAAGGCAGTAACGCTGCTGCTTCTGCCGCTTTGGCTGGCGTCCTGCGTTGCCGGATCCGGGTCTCCCGCGGACACAGCAGCCGACGGGCAATCAACCAGCCAGGGCGCTCCGCTGGTTCCTGCCCCGCAGCCGCAGGTGGCACCTCCGGCCGGAACTCCGGCGCATGGCGATCCAGCAAACACCACGTCCCCCGACACTCCAGTGTCCTCCGGCACCCTGCCGGGTTCATCGGGTCCCGGCTCGCCAGGCAGCGGATCGCCGGGCGGCGCCGCAACCACTGAACCTGGCGGCGGTACCACGCCCGGTTCAGCAGGCGGTGCCGGGAGCCCAGGCCATGGACAGGCTGCGCCGGGCACTGCTCCTGTTCCCGGCACCAGCCCGTCCGCAGCTCCCGGAGAGCCCGCGCCGCCTCCGTCAGGCGACACTGCCGGGATGCAGACGGTCACGGCCTACTACGTGCTCCTTGACGACGGCGGCAGCAGCGGCGTGCGTTTTGGCTGCAACGACAGCCTGGTGGGCGTCCGCCGGGCGACCACCGGCTCGACGGAGCCGCTGCCGGCTGCGATCCGGGCCCTGCTTGATGGCAGTGCCCCGGTTGGCGGTCTCTACAACTCACTGTCCGCTTCCGAGCTAAATTTCCTGGCAGGCAGCTTCGACGGAACCACGGTAACGGTCTATCTGGCCGGCACGCTCCGGCCCGGCGGAAGCTGCGACGTCCCCCGGATAGAAGCCCAGCTCACCCAGACTGCAGTCTCCTCTGTGGGTGCCATCCGGGCGGAAATCTATGTGAACGGCGTGGGCCTGGCCGAGACCCTCAGTCCCCGGTAACGTCCCCCAAACGTCCCCGCTCCTACTGTCCGGTCCAATCAACTAACTGTTCAACCGCCAAAGAGGGCGTCCATCGAGGCGTGGCTGCGGGCACCCGCCAGTTCGGACCAGTTGCCATCGCCCAGCACCTCAAGGGCCACCTTTGAGACCGTTGCATACGCCGCCTTGGCAGTGTTGCCGCCAATGCTGATGCGCCGCACGCCGGCGTCGTGCAATTCACCTACCGACGGCGCCCCTATCCCGGCGAGGGCGTTGAGCGGGGCGGGAACACGGCGTGAGAGTTCGTGCAGGACGTGCAGGTCCGTCACCCCGGGCACAAAGATGCCGTTGGCCCCGGCGTCAAGGTAGGCGCCTGCACGCAACAGGGTCTCGGCAAAAGCGTGCTCGGGAAAATTGCCTGACAGGTAGGTATCAATGCGGGCATTGATGAAAAGGTCAACCCCGGCTCCGTCGGCGGTTTCCCGTACTACCTTCAGCCGTCGGCACTGTTCGGCCACACTGGTGAGCGGCTGGTCCCCGGAGTCCTCAAAGTTGATGCCCACGGCGCCGGCGTCGAGAACTGCGAGGATGGTTTCCCGAAGGAGAGGATCCTCATAGTGGCCATCGCTGCCGGCATAGCCGGTTTCCACATCGGCGGTCACCGGAAGACTGGTGGCCGAGACGATCCGCTTCAGCGCTTCCATGGCGAGCCCCCGGGGCAGCCTGTTGCCGTCCGGGAATCCCAGGCTCCAGGAAATGGCAGAGCTGGACGTGGCCAGTGCCTTGGCTCCGGCCTCCTCAACCAGCCGGGCAGAAGCCGCATCCCAGACATTGACCAGGACCAGGGGCTCGCCTCCCGCGTCATGGAGGGTATGGAACGCGGCGGCGCTGGCCGGGGAGTGCGAGGCGGGAGTCATTGCTCCATTCCAGCCCTTGAGCGGCTCCACGTAAAGCCGTTGGACATGCCTAATCAACAAACGTTGCCTTATTAGCAACTATGAGCTGTATCCTGTGGATGTGACCAACGAGACACTGGATGACGCAGCAGGGCTGCTGCCAGCAGAAGCCATTGACGCAATCGAACGTGCGGCCACGTCCGCCCACCGCCACGAGAACCTGTTTTCGGAGCGCGCAGCCAACATCAAGCAATCCGCCGTCCGGGACGTTTTTGACATCTCGATGCGCCCGGGGCTGGTCTCCCTGGCAGGAGGCAGCCCGTACCTCCAGTCGCTGCCGCTTGAACGTCTGGCCGCCACGGCAGGGAGCATCATCGCCGAGAACGGCCTCACTGCGCTCCAGTACGGCAGCGGCCAAGGCACCGAGGAACTGCGGGCCCAAATCTGCGAGGTGATGGCCGCCGAAGGGATCCTGGACGCGCTTCCGCAGAACGTGGTGATCACGGCCGGGTCGCAGTCCGCCCAGGACATTGCCACCAAAGTCTTCTGCAATCCCGGAGACGTGGTGCTCGTGGAGAACCCCACCTATGTGGGGGCGCTCAATACCTTTGAGGCCTATCAGGTCCAGGTGGAAACCGTGGAAATGGACGGGTCCGGGATGGTGCCTGACCTGCTGGAGGCCAGGATCGCCGCCCTCCAGACCGCCGGGAAGAACATCAAGTTCCTTTACACGATTCCCAGCTTCAACAACCCGTCCGGAATTACCCTGGCTCCTGAGCGGCGCCAGGAGATCGTGGATATATGCCGCCGGGCGAATATCTTGGTGCTGGAGGACAACCCGTACGGCTTGCTCCGGTTTGACGGAGAGCCGCTGGAACCTCTCCGGGCCGCCAACCCCAGTGATGTGATCTACATGGGCTCGTTCTCGAAGATTTTCGCCCCGGGCCTGCGCATCGGATGGGCGCTGGTTCCCGAGCACCTCCAGCGGCGCTACTACCTTGCAGCGGAATCTGTCACCCTGTGCCCGCCCACCTTCAACCAGATGCTGGTGTCCGCCTATCTGCGGGACTATGACTGGAAGGGGCAGATTGAAACCTATCGAGGTTTGTATGCCCAGAGGTGCCAGGCAATGCTGGCCGCCCTGGAGGAGTACATGCCACCCGGCCTCAGCTGGACCACCCCCGAGGGCGGCTTCTTTGTGTGGGTGACCCTGCCTGAGGGCGTGGACACCTATCCCCTGCTGAAGAAGGCGATAGATGCCGGCGTTGTGTTCATCCCCGGCGCCGCCTTCACGCCATCAGTGGAATCATCCAATAAGCTGCGGCTCGCCTTCAGCGCCGTGCCGCCTGACGCCATCGTCGAAGGCGTGAGACGTTTGGCTCCCGTGCTGCGCGAAGCCATCGCGGCGCTGTAGCGTTGGCCTCACTGACCAAAGTTAAGCCAGTTAGACGTTATGCCAGTTAGACATTGAGCAAAGGAGCAAATATGAGCGGAATTATTGTTGTGGGCGTCGACGGCAGCGGAACAGCCCGGAAGGCCGCCGAGGCGGCGCGCGACCTCGCTGCGGCGATGGGTGCATCGCTGCACGTGGTGTCTGCCTTTGACAGCGACCGCACCGAGGTCTTTGGCTCCGGCAGCGACCAGTGGATTGTGTCCGATGCCGACAGCGCCGAGACCGTGGCCCGCGGGGTTGCCGAATCCCTGGGGCAGGACATCAAGGTGAGCTACTCAGCAGCCCGAGGCAAGCCGGCCGATGCGCTGATCAAGGAAGCGGACCGCCTGGACGCACGCATGATCGTGGTGGGCAACCGGAGGATGCGTGGAATTGGCCGCGTACTGGGCAGCGTGGCAAACAGCGTGGCCCACAACGCCCCCTGTGACGTCTACATCGCCAACACCTACGACGCCGACTAAGACTGCCGGACACCATGCACCCTGCCACACCGGCACCGTGCATGGTGTCCGTTCTCACTCTCCCCGGAACTGATGTTCATCCCTCTCCGGCGATAAAATGGAAGAGCCCCCAATGATGCGGACAGCAAGCTTCCGCCCTACCCAAGGGGTCCCCATGATCGCCTTCCGGCGCCGCCACCTTGTTGGCCACGACATCCTCCTTGCCCGCCACGGCAACCACATCTGTTCCATGCGGCTGGACCGCAGCGCCGGGCGCGTCGTGGCCCTGCTCGACGACGGAACCACCGACAGCGCGCCGAACCTCATCTCCCCCGACCTTCACCTGCCGGAGACCGTCCAGGGTGTCCTCCGTGACGACTGGAAGGTCTTTTCAGCCATTTCAGCAGCTACCGCCGGCCTGGGTGCCCTGGTGTTTGCTGCAGCCTGGTCCTTCAGCGGCACGGTCATCGATCCCACTATGGCTCAGATGATCACCACGTACCCGGCGTTCTGACCGCAGTTCCGATCGCCTTCCTCCGGCCGGGCCGGCGCCAGCCCGTGTGGGACTCTTCCGCGATCCCAGGGTTGGAACGGGTTCACCCCTAGTCCAGCAGGAGCGCCGGCTCCTCCAGGATCGCCGCTACGTCAGCCATAAAGCGGGCGGACAGATCGCCGTCCACCACCCGGTGGTCGAATGAGCCGCCCAGCGTAGTGATCCAGCGGGGGATGACTTCGCCATCCAGCACCCAGGGCTTCTGCTTGATGGTTCCAAAAGCAACGATGGCCACTTCGCCCGGGTTGATGATGGGGGTCCCGGTATCGATCCCCAGGGCACCGATATTGGTGATGGTGAGGGTCCCGCCCTGCATTTCCGCCGGCTGGGTCTTGCCGGCCCTGGCGGTGGTGGCGAGGTTGTTCAGAGCCAGCGCCAGCTCCTTCAGCGAGAGGTCCTGCGCGTCCTTGATGTTCGGCACCATCAGCCCGCGCGGGGTGGCGGCCGCGATACCCAGGTTCATATAGTGCTTGACATGGATCTCGGCGTTGTCGGCGTTGTCCACCCACGTCGCATTGACGCTGGGGTTCCGGGCGGCGGCCCAGATGACGGCCTTGGCCAGGATCAGCAGCGGGGAGACTTTGATGCCCTCGAAGTCACGCGAGGCCTTGAGCCGCTTGACGAACTCCATGGTGCGGCTGGCGTCCACATCCACGAAGATGCTGACATGCGGTGCCGCGAAGGCAGACTCCACCATCGCCTTGGCCGTTGCCTTACGGACACCCTTGACGGGAATGACTTCGATCCGCTGGTCCTGCGGCTTTCCGGCCTTGCCCCAGAATCCTTCGGCCAGGTCCAGTTCCGCGTCGCGCTGGGCCTGGTAGCTGACCAGGTCTTCCCGGGTGACTTCACCCCGGGAGCCCGTCGCCACAACATCGGCCAGGTCAATGCCCAGGTCCCGGGCGATTTTCCGCACCGGCGGCTTCGCCAGCACCCGGTTGACCAGGCCCGTGATGGTCCCGCCGAGTGTGGGGCGGTTGTCCAGCGGCTCGTCCAGTTCAGGGGCAGCCGTCATTTGCGCTGCCGCGTTGGCTGCCGTGTTGACTGTGGCAGTGGCTGCCGCCGACCCTGCGGGGACAGGAGCCGGCTCAGCCGCTGCTGAAACAGATGCTGCGGTGTTGGCGGCTGCGGTGTTGGCGGTAGGCGAGGCCTTGCGCGGACGCCGTTTGACGGCGTCGGCCTTGGGCCCGGAACCCACCAGCGGGCCGCCGGCCAAAGCGTTGTCCGCCAGGGCACTCTCCGCCGTGCCGCCGTCGGGCTCGGGAAGCTTGCCGTACAACGGCTGGACCGGCGTTGCGGGGGCGGGGACATCCGCCGGCGTCGGATCACCGGAAACGGCGTCGGAGACGCTGATAATGGCTGTGCCGACGTCGATGGTCACCCCCTCGGGGACAAGCAGCTCTGTTACCGTCCCGGCAAAGGGCGAAGGCAGCTCCACCAATGATTTAGCGGTTTCGATTTCGCACAGGACGTCATTGATGGCAACGGTGTCACCGGGTTTGACTTTCCAGGAGACGATTTCAGCCTCGGTCAGACCTTCGCCCACGTCAGGCAGGTTGAATTTGTTGAGAGTCATGGTGTCCTCTGTTTCAGCAAGGTTCTGTCCTAGTACGCCATGGCGCGGTCCAGCGCCTCGAGGATCCGGTCGATGTCCGGAAGGTAGTCTTCTTCGACCTTCGCCACGGGATAGGGCATGTGGAAACCGCCCACCCGGATGACGGGGGCCTCAAGCGACAGGAAGGCCCGCTCGCTGATTCGGGCGGCGATCTCCCCGCCCAGGCCGCCAAAGGTTGGTGCCTCGTGGGCAACAATCAGCCGTCCGGTCTTGGTGACGGACTCGGTGACGGTATCGAAATCGATGGGCGAGAGGGACCTGAGGTCGATCACTTCCACATTGCGTCCGTCCTCGGCCGCGGCGTTTGCGGCGGCGAGGGCCACCGGAACCAGGGGGCCATACGCCACGATGGTGGCATCCGTGCCCTCGCGGAGAACGTGCGCCTTGAATGGGTCAGCAGCCGTACCCGCCTCCTGGACATCAACCTCTCCCTTGAGCCAGTAGCGGCGCTTGGGTTCGAAGATGATGATGGGGTCCTGGCAATCGACAGCCTGCTGGATCATCCAGTAGGCGTCGTGCGGATTGGACGGTGTGATGATACGCAGGCCAGCGGTGTGGGCGAAGAGCGCCTCAGGTGATTCCGAATGGTGCTCAACGGAACCGATGCCGCCGCCGTAAGGGATCCGAATGACCACCGGGACGGTGAGGTTTCCGTTGCTGCGGGCATGCATTTTGGCCAGCTGCGTGGTGATTTGGTTGAAGCCCGGGAACACAAAGCCGTCAAACTGGATTTCACAGACTGGGCTGTAGCCCCGCAGTGCCAGCCCGATCGCAGTGCCGATGATGCCGGACTCCGCGAGTGGTGTGTCCACCACCCTGTCGGGGCCAAACTCAGCGATCAAACCATCGGTAACGCGGTAGACGCCGCCGAGTGGCCCGATGTCCTCGCCCATGAGCAGGGATTTCGGATTATTGGCCAGGGCTGCGCGGAGGCCTTCGTTGATTGCCTTGGCAATAGTCATGGTGGTCATCGGCTGCCTGCCTCCGTGTCTGCCTGTGTGCCGGGGCCGGCGTCTGCCCCTTCATCCGAGTCACCAGCGGCAAAGCCTGCACTATATTCTTCAAACCACGCCAGTTCCTCAGCGACCAGCGGGTGGGCCTCCACGTAGGTATTGGCGAAGGCATTGCGGATGTCCGGGGTTTCCAGGTCATGCGTGGTGCGCCTGACATAGGACGCAAGTTCGTCGCCGTCAGCCTTGACCTGGGCAAAGAAGTCGTCGTCGGCCAGATGCTGGGTGCGCAGGTACTTCTCCAGCCGGATCAGTGGATCCTTGGCCCGCCAGGAGTCCTCCTCGGCGGATTCGCGGTACTTGGTGGGGTCATCCGCGGTGGTGTGGGCGCCCAACCGGTAGGTAAAGGCCTCGATCAGGACCGGGCCCTTGCCTTGGCGCGCGTGGTCCAGCGCCCACTCGGTCACGGCGTGCACGGCGATGACGTCGTTGCCGTCCACCCGGATACCCGGGAAGCCGTAACCCTTGGCCCGGTTGGACAGCGGGATCCGGGTCTGGACAGTGCTCGGCACTGAAATGGCCCAGTGGTTGTTCTGGCAAAAGAACACCACGGGGGCGTTGAAGGATGAGGCGAACACCATGGACTCGTGGACGTCACCCTCTGAGCTGGCACCGTCGCCGTAGTAGGCCATGACCGCTGCGGCAGGTTCGGTGCGCGCCGGATCGGACGTGGCAGCAAGCTTCTGGTCGCGCTGGATGCCCATGGCGTAACCCACTGCGTGCAGGGTTTGGGCCGCGAGGACAAGCGTGTAGAGGTGGAAATTGGTGTCTTTGGGGTTCCAGCCGCCATTGGACACCCCCCTGAACTGGCGCAGCAGTTCGGCCAGGTCCACATTGCGGGTCAGGGCTACGCCGTGCTCGCGGTAGGTGGGGAAGATGTAGTCCTGGGGCTGGCTGGCGCGTCCGGAGCCGATTTGAGCGGCTTCCTGGCCTGTCAGGGGAACCCACAAAGCAAGCTGGCCCTGCCGCTGCAGAGCGGTGGCTTCCACGTCGAACCGGCGGATCGCTGCCATATCGGCATACAGTCGGCGCAGCTTTTCAGGGTCCAACTTTTCGGCATATTCACTGAAGACGGGATGTGTGCCAAGCTTCCCCTCCGGGCAAAGAAGCTGGACCATAGGGGCCGGCGGCTCGCCCATGGCGGCCTCGGCCTCAGCCTCAAGCTGGTCGTCTACTGCAGTTCCATCGAACTCGGTGGAGGGCAGATGTGTGGCGCCCATACCGTCTCCTTGCTTGCCGCATGCGGATGCGTTGCAATGTCGCTGGGATATATGCCTTAATGGGAATGCATTCCATGGTGGGCATATATATGGCTTACTGGTCCTTACTTTATCTTCAGTAGGTAGCGCAGCCGCAACACGTTAAGCGCTAGGAACGGCGTGGCGGCTTTGTATAGTTCGCACACAGTTGGAGGAAGCGCGTGTTCGCCTCCACCTCACCGATGCTCACCCGGACGCCTTCGTTTCCGAACGCGCGCACCGAGAGTGCCTGGGTAGCCGCCAGTTCGGCAAATTCCCCACTGTTGGCTCCCATTGCCAGCCAGACAAAGTTGCCCTGCGCCTCCGGAACAAACCATCCCAGCTCCTTCAGCCCTGCCGTCACCCTGTCGCGTTCATCCACCAGGCTTTGTACCCTTTCTACAACCTGGGGGTAGTTCTGGAGGGAAACGATGGCCGCGCGCTCGGCGATTTGGGAGACCGCGAAGGGCGTGGCTGCCACTCTCAGGTGCTGCGTCAGTTCCGGGTTGGAGATGCTGTAGCCCACCCGAAGCCCGGCCAGGCCATGGGCCTTGGAGAAGGTCCGGAGCACCACCACGTTGGGATACTTGCGGTACATCGAGATGCCGTCCACCGCGTCTTCGGCCCGGACAAACTCCTGGTATGCCTCATCGATGACAACAACGACGTCTGACGGGACCGCCTGGATGAACCGTTCCGTTTCCGCCGTGGTCAGGATGGGCCCGGTGGGGTTGTTGGGCGTGCAGAGCAGGATGACTTTGGTGCGAACCGTAACGGCCGCCGCCATGGACTCAAGATCGTGCCGGCCGTCAGGGGTAACGGGGATGACAACGCCAGTGGCACCCACCAGTCCCACGCTGATCGGATAGGCCTCAAAGGAGCGCCAGGCATAAATAACTTCATCAGCTTTTCCGTCATCGTTCTGGCCGGCGAAGGTGGCCAGCAGTTGATTCAGGGCGCCCAGGCTGCCGGCGCCGGTAACAATGTCTTCCGCGGGGACATCCAGGAACTCGGCCAGCGCGGCACGAAGCTTGCTGCTCAGCGGGTCCGGGTATCGGTTGAAGTCTGTCTGGTGCGCAATAGCGTCCACAACGGCAGGAAGCGGAGGCAGCGGGTTCTCATTCGAGGAAAGCTTGTAGCTTGCCAGCCCGTCAACGGCGACGGGTGGTTTGCCTGCGGCGTAGCGGGGAAGCCGGCCTATTACCGGGCGCGGGTGTACTCCCCCAGCCAGGGTCTCTGATGAAGTCATGCCAACTAGCCTACTTCTCTGGGACTGGGTCGCAGGGTGGCAGCCTTTGATTCCCACAGGGCTCACTCAGGACAGTGTGAAAGCATTGGCGCATGCGCTCTTTCATTGTTCGGATCCTCATCAACGGGCTGGCCCTCTGGATTGCCAGCTGGATCCTGCCCGGCATGGACATTTCTACGTCGGCCGCCACTGAAGCCGTGGCCAAGACCGGGGTGACCCAAGGAACGGACACCCTCGGGATCATCGGGGCCTACTTGTTCATAGGCGTGATCTTCGGAGTGGTCAACGCGTTTGTGAGGCCGCTTGTCAGTCTCCTGTCCCTGCCCATCACCATCCTCACGCTGGGCCTGTTCACCATCGTCATCAATGCAGCCATGCTCTACCTGACCTCCTGGATCAGCAGCTACACCCCGGTGCACTTCACCATTGACTCCTTCTTTTGGACAGCTGTGCTGGCAGCCATCATCATCACAGTCATTTCCCTTGTAGCGGGAAGGCTCCCGGGCGCGCGGAAGCGATGAGAGCCTAACCAGCGGGTGGCCTCGGTGGGGATTGAGGTTTGGGATTCGGCACTGTCAGCGGCGTGGACTGCGGATCCGGCGGTTTCTGCCTGTTAAGTGAGAATCGGGTGGCAGTGGCTGTCCCTCCTGCTCCGAGCACGCCGCCCAGTATGGCGGTGGACGCCACGAGCGAAGGATCCTCACTCGCCTCGACCTGCCGGGCGCCCTCCACATAGCCGCTGAGCCGGTGCCCCGGGCCCAGGCCAAATTCCTCGCCTTCCGGGATCCGGGCCGGGTCGGTGAGGGTTACGGTGACACGGTCCACGGTGTCAGGACTGGGGGTTCCATCGCTCCCGGGAACCCAATCCTGCCTGTGTTCCAGATGCATGCTGCTGATGCCTGCGGCAGGAGTGATCCCGCCTACCGGGGATCCGGCGGTCAGCACATATTTCACGTCGTACTCGTCCAGGAAGAGCTCGTCGGCTGCCAGGTTCATGGCGTGGACACCGCCCTGGCTGTAACCCACTGCTACGACAGGCGATCCCTTCTCGGCTCCGGCCGCCTGCAGGGCTTGGAGAACGGCTGCATTCACCTCGGCCGACCCATAGCCCAATCCTTCCCCGATTCCTGCCAGATCAAAGGGATTGGTCCCGCCCACCTCGGTTTCTGTCTGCGTGCCAGGAATCACCACGACATAGGCTTTCTGCCCGCCGTTGTCCACCTCAATGACTTCGATGTAACCTTGGCCCCGCTCATCAACAGCCCGGGCACGTTCCAAGAGACCGGCGGTTGAAGCATCCAGTTCCAAGGGCAGGGACTCTTCCCGGTCCACGCTGACCGGACGCGGCTTCAGCACGGGTGCGGACTGCCTTGCCAGGGCCCTGATCAGGGGAGCTGCAACCGAGATGTGCTTTCCCGCCGCCAGGTCCGCCGCCAAAGCCGTGACAAAGTGTGCCGGCGACGAGAATGCCAAGAACGCACCCATGGTGACAGGGACGTTGCCTGCCACAATTTCCGCGACTTCCCTGTTGGGTACCGGGCCAAGTCCAAGATCGGCAACCTGCTGCCCCAGCAACTCCCAGCTTGTCAGCCTGAGGCCAAGTCCATGAACGACGTTCGCCAATGCTTCTGCGGACTCGTAGTCCTGCTTGCTGGCACGCACTTGGCGACTGATCCGCTGCAGCTCCGTACGGACTGCCTGGACGCTGCGCCGGGCCTCGCCCACTGAAATGATTGCTTCCGTACCCGAGTAGCGTGAATCATTTTGGTACGGGGACATGTCCTCCCAGATGTGGTGCATTTCCACTTCCACTGCGCTGAGCTCACTCGCCAGGACGTCGAGCTTCTCTGCCCCACCCATGAGTTCCTCAAGCTGGAAGCTGATCCCCCCGACTCCGCCGGAAATTACCAGGCCGCCATCACGGGCAGGGCCAGCCAGCCCGAGAGGGCCTCCACTGCCCGAAGGCGTCACTTCTGACATCAGTAGCCGCCGCCCGGCGGCGCTTCGCAGATCAAAACCGCCCGGGAGTGGCGGTTGACGGCTTCAGCGGCTTCCTGAAGACGGCCGCGCGTCCGGCCCAGCGCGGCGGCCTGCAAAGCCACCGAGTCCCGGTAAGCGCGGCCCGCAGGAGACTGCCAGTCCAGCAACTGAATCTTCCAGAAGCCGGCCAGGACTTCCTCAACCCGCCGGGTACAGCGCTCCACCCGGACGGCCAGCTGCTGGATGTCGTGGCTTCGGGCCATGCGTGAGGCCATGTCTGCCGCCGCGGTATCACTGCTCATGTTCTTGATCCCCTCGCGGAACCTGCGGATTCGTGTTCACCGCCCCCACGCTAAGGGCGCACAACGTGTCAGCGAAGTGCCGCCGTCGCGTATGTGGACAAGAAGCCAAAGGAGCATCTGGACGGGACGCAGGGGTCGTGTGTGCAGGACAAGTCACACGGAATGGCCGGCTTAAGGCGCAGCGGAAGTTCATGAAACAATCAGCACATGCCTGAAACTGCTGCCACAGCTGATATCCGTACGCCCTCCGGACGCCTCGCCCTTGCCGCGTCGCCGGAACAGATTGCGCTCGGCCCGCTGGACGGCCGCTACCAGTCCGCCGTCGCGCCCTTGGTGGACTACCTTTCCGAGGCAGCCCTCAACCGCGATCGCGTGGCCGTCGAGGTGGAATGGCTCATCCACCTGACCAGCAACAACGTCCTTCCCGGGGCCGGTCCGCTGACCGGTGAACAGCAGGACGAGCTACGCCGGATCGTCACGGAATTCGATTCATCCTCGGTGGCCGAGCTGGCCGAAATTGAGGCGGTGACGGTGCATGACGTCAAGGCCGTCGAGTACTACATTGGCCGCCGGCTGCCGGCGATCGGCATTGAGAGCCTGACAGCGATGGTGCACTTTGGCTGCACGTCCGAGGACATCAACAACCTCTCCTACGCGCTGGGCGTGAAGGGCGCTGTGGAGGACGTGTGGCTGCCGGCCGCCCGTGGTTTGGTTGCCCAAATCAGCAGGATGGCCGAGGACAACAGGGCCGTTCCCATGCTGTCCCGCACGCACGGCCAGCCGGCCACACCCACCACGCTGGGCAAGGAACTTGCCGTGATGGCACACCGCCTGAAGCGCCAGCTGGACCGGATCGACACCACGGAATACCTGGGCAAGATCAACGGGGCCACGGGCACCTACGCCGCCCATGTGGCGTCGGTCCCCGGAGCCGACTGGGAGCAGGTAGCCAAGTCCTTCATCGAAGGGCTGGGGCTGACCTGGAACCCGCTGACCACACAGATCGAAAGCCACGACTGGCAGGCAGAGCTGTACGCCGACGTCGCGCGGTTCAACCGCATCCTGCACAACGTCTGCACCGACATCTGGAGCTACATCTCCATCGGCTACTTCGCGCAGGTTCCGGTGGCGGGCGCCACGGGCTCGTCCACGATGCCGCACAAGGTGAACCCCATCCGCTTTGAAAATGCCGAAGCAAACCTGGAGATCTCCTCCGGCCTGCTGGACGTTCTGGGCTCCACGCTGGTGACCTCCCGCTGGCAGCGTGACCTCACGGACTCCTCCAGCCAGCGCAACATCGGCGTGGCGTTCGGGCACTCCCTGCTGGCCATTTCCAATGTGGCCAAGGGCCTGGACCGGCTGGACGTTGCCGAAGACGTGCTGGCCGCGGACCTGGACACCAACTGGGAAGTCCTGGGCGAGGCCATCCAGATGGTTATGCGCGCCGAGGCGATCGCCGGCGTCGAAGGCATGGAAAACCCCTACGAACGCCTCAAGGACCTGACGCGTGGACAGCGCGTGGACGCCGCACGCATGCAGGAGTTCGTCCAGGGCCTGGGCCTCTCCTCCGAGGCTGAAGCCCGGCTGCTCGCGCTGACCCCCGGCAAGTACACGGGCATGGCGGACCAGCTGGTGGACCACCTTAAGTAGGCCAAGGCCAGCCTCCAATCCCTGCTCGAAGAATAGGGACTACAGCGGAATAAGTACGACGGCGGCGCCGGGCTCCCAGGGGCCCGGCGCATCCTTTTGGGCTACTTGGGACTCGTGGACTGCTATTGTCCGCTGCCGGTTCACTGTAAGTGGGAAACTGGGAGCATGAAGCTGCTGCTCATCCGCCATGGACAGACCCCCGGAAACGTACTCGGCCAGCTGGACACGGCCCACCCGGGACCAGGACTCACCGAACTTGGTGAGCGGCAAGCGGAAGCCATGGCACGATCGCTGGCCAATGAGCCCATTGCAGCCCTGTATGCCTCCACCCTGGTCCGCACGCAGGTAACCGCCGCTCCCCTTGCCCGCGTACATGGACTGGAGGTTGAAGTGCTGGACGGCCTGCACGAAATCGAAGCCGGCGCCCTGGAGAAACTGACCGACCACGAGTCCCATAAGCGCTACATGGGAACGGTTTTCGCGTGGGCCGCAGGAGACCTTGACCGTCGCATGCCTGCCGGCACGGACGGCCACGCATTTTTTGAACGGTATGACGCCGCCATCACCCGGATTGCCGAACGCGCCATGAAGGACGGGGACAACGCTACCGCCGCAGCTGTCAGCCACGGTGCCGCCATCCGCACGTGGGCCGGGCGGCGGGCCGCGGATACGGATCACGAGTTCGCCGCCCGCCATGTCTTATCCAACACTGGCATTGTCGCCCTGGAGGGTGATCCCGACGCCGGCTGGACGCTCCTCCATTGGGACGGCAGCCCCGTGGGCGGGTTGGCCCTGGCCGACCCGACGGCGGAGGACCCCATGGGCGGACGCGCCCAGTAGCCTGACCGGAACTCCTACCTCCGCCCGCTGCCGTTTTCTGACAGTTCTCTGGGCGCTTACGCACAGGAAACACCGCGGTAACGGTGCCGCCTTAGGCTTATCAGGCATAACCCTTCGGCGAATCGAGGCAGTCATGCAGACCAATCCCCGTCTCAACATCAGGCAGGTCACCTGGTCCAACCCCGTGGGCGCCGACCTTCGCAGGGCCCAGCAGGCTGAACTGGACGCCCGCTTTGGTACGCCGAACCACGAACCCGGGACCCCGCCGTCGGGCGCGGACTGTGCGGTTTTCCTGGTGGCCTACGACAAAGGCTCCGGGCAGCCGGTGGGGTGCGGCGGCCTGCGGCTGCTGGATGATTCAACGGCGGAAATCAAGCGGCTGTATGTCCTCCCGTACACCCGGGGATCCGGCGTTGCCAGCTCCATCCTGGCGGCACTTGAAGCAGAGGCGTTCCGGCAGGGAATCAGCCGGATCAAGGCGGAGGCCGGGTCTGCGCAGCCGGACGGCCGGAACTTCTACCAGAACTCAGGGTTCGAGCCCGTGCCCAACTTTGGCCCGTACATCGGGGTGGAGCACTCTTACTGCTACGCCAAAAACATCAACTCGCACAGCGCCGCCAACACCGCCATGGCATAGGTCACCAGCGGACGACGGCGGAAAATAGCCGGGAGCGCGTCGGCACCTACTCCTCGCGGGCCCGCCGAACGTTCACGGCGCGTTAAGGCACAAGGCCCTGACTGTTCCCATATCTGGACCAGACTCGACTGGCGTTGATCGTTTATCGAATCGATAGCTATAAACGTCCACAACTGGCGAGCCCCGCTATAGGCTTGCCGGACATGCTCGATTCCAGTCCAGAAATGAGTCCTGCCCGTGCGAAAATTTCAGACTTTGGTTGCCGCTGCCGTCGCCGTTACCCTTCTTTCGGGCTGTGGAGGGAGTGCCGCCACCCCCGCAGCGTCCGGTGATTCCTCGTCATCCGCGGCGGGCGGATCGGGCGAAACACTGGTCATCTACACAAATTCCAACGGTGAAGGCCGCGGTGAATGGCTGACGGCCAAGGCGGCCGAGGCCGGTTTCAAAGTGGAGGTAGTGGGGGCCGGCGGTGCCGATGCCACGAACAAACTTATCGCCGAAAAGAACAACCCCATTGCCGATGTCGCGTTCGGCCTGAACAACATGTACTTCGCGCAGATCAAGGCTGCGGAGGCGATCGAGCCCTACGAACCCGCCTGGGCTGGTGAGGTGGACGGCGCACTGGGCGATGCCGGAGACGATAAGGCCTATTGGCCGCTGGTCCAGCAGGCTATTCTCCTGGGCTACAACTCCGACAAAATCACTGCGGACGCCGCACCCAAGGACTGGACGGACCTGTGGACCAAGGATGAATTCAAGTCACGGTATGAGCGCGTGACGGGGCTGGGCACCGCCACCGCCCAGCTGGTGTTCGCCAGCCTGCTGACACGGTATAGGGACGACTCCGGAGATCTGGGCATCTCGGATGAGGGCTGGAAGCAGGTGGAGCAGTACTTCCAGAATGGCAGCCCGGCTGTTGCAAAGACTGACCTTTTCGCCCGGATCGCCTCCGGCGACGTGGACATGGGCCAGATGCCGTCCTCGATCATCGCCGAACGTGAGAAGTCCTTCAAGGTCAACGTGGAGACGGTAGCGCCGTCCGTTGGGGTTCCGCTGGCCGTGGAACAGGTGGCCCTGGTCAAAGGGACGGACAAGAAGGAAGAGGCACAGAAGTTCATTGACTGGTTCGGCAGCGCAGATGTGCAGGGCGCGTGGGCCAAGCAGTTCAACTCGATGCCTGTAAACAAGGGCGCCGCGGCTCAGGCCAATCCGGAGGTGGTGGACTTCTTCGCTGACGTCAAGCAGCAGGACATCGACTGGAACTTCGTGCAGGAAAACATGGGCGCATGGGTGGAGAAGATCGAGCTCGAATACATGACGTAGCAGCCGTCCGCTTTGAGGTTCACCAGCTCCGCCAACCCATCCAGACAGGTTTGCCAATGATTCGCTTGGACAACATCGAAGTTTCCTTCGGCGATTTCGTCGCCATCCCCCACTTGGACCTTCACGTTAAACCCGGGGAGTTCTTCACGCTGCTGGGTCCGTCCGGCTGCGGGAAAACGACGGCGTTGCGCACCCTGGCAGGGTTCATTGAACCGTCAGCGGGAAGTGTTCACGTGGACGGCAAGAACGTGACCCGGCTTCCCGGCGACAAGCGGCAGGTGGGCATGGTGTTCCAGAACTATGCGCTGTTCCCCAGCATGAGTGTGTGGGAGAACATCGCCTTCGGACTCCGTGTGCGGAAGGAGAAGCACGCCGACAGCGACCGCCTGGTTCGCGACATTGCGCGCCGGGTGGAGCTCAGCGATGAGCAGCTGCACAAAAATGTGGCGGAGCTTTCCGGTGGGCAACAGCAGCGTGTGGCGGTGGCGCGCGCCTTGGTGCTGCGGCCCAAGATCCTGCTCCTGGACGAGCCGCTCTCCAATCTGGACGCCAAGCTGCGGCATCAGCTGAGGCAGCAGCTCAAGGACCTGCAGAGCGAGTTCGGCATCACCACCGTGTACGTCACCCACGACCAGGATGAGGCACTGGCCAT
The DNA here is from genome assembly GCF_026427775.1 of Arthrobacter sp. CDRTa11. NCBI lineage: Bacteria > Bacillati > Actinomycetota > Actinomycetes > Micrococcales > Micrococcaceae > Arthrobacter > Arthrobacter sp. CDRTa11. The sequence continues at coordinate 5,000,835 of NZ_CP044532.1, forward strand.
GAGCGACCGCGTGGCCGTTTTCAACAAGGGCGTGATCGAGCAGGTGGGCTCTCCGCAGGCGATCTATGATGAGGCGGCCACTGAGTTTGTCTGCACCTTCATTGGGGACAGTTCCCCGTTGTCCGCTGACTTCATCACGGAACTGAACCGGCTCTCCGGTGCCGGCCTCAGCCCTGACGCCAACTCCTACCTGCGGGTGGAAAAGGCGTCACTGACCGCCCCCGCCCATGGGGGCACCGCCGTCGGGCTGGCCGGAACGGTGGTGTCACGCACCTATCACGGCCTCCACAGCCGCTATGTGGTGCGGAGTCACGGCGCGGATATCCGGCTGTTGGTCAGGGAAGACGGCGGCGTGCACCCCGACGCCGGTGCGCAAACGACCCTCTATGTCCAGCCGGGCCACGTGCTTCAGTACCACGCCGATACCGGCGCAGCCCTGGCCAGGAAGCCCCGGGCAGTGGCCCTGCCATGAGCAGAGTCTCCGTCTCTGTGAAGAACAGAGCCCAGAACAGCGGCAGGTACAGCGGCAGGAATGGTGGCGACGCCAGGAGCATGCTCCGCTCGCCCTTCGTCCTGATGGTGGGCGCGGTGCTCACCTGGTTCATCGCTGCGTTCCTGGTCTGGCCCAACCTGAACGTCCTGATAGCAACGTTCTTTCCGGACGGCAGCTTCTCGGGGCGGGCGGCCGAGAAACTGTTCTCCTCCCAGCGCGCCATGAAATCCCTGGGCAACAGCTTCCTGCTGGCGCTTGCCCTGTCCGTCACGGTGAACGTCGTAGGCATCTTCATTGTGCTGGTTACGCAGTACTTCAGGATCCGCGGCTCCCGGATCCTGTTTCTGGGCTACGCCTCCACCTTCATCTACGGCGGCATTGTGCTGGCCGCCGGCTACAAATTCATCTATGGCGACAAAGGGATTGTCACGTCCTGGCTGCTCACGGTGTTCCCCGGCATGGATCCGGCGTGGTTCTCCGGCTTCTTCGCCGTGCTGGTGGTGATGACCTTTGCCACCACCACCAACCACATGCTGTTTGTGGGCAATGCGCTCAAGGGCGTTGACTACCAGACGATTGAGGCGGCCCGGAACCTGGGCGCATCCACTTGGACCATCCTGCGCCGGGTGGTGCTGCCCATGCTCAAACCCACTCTCTTCGCGGTCACCATCCTGTCCTTCCTGACCGGCCTGGGGGCCCTGAGCGCCCCGCAGGTGCTGGGCGGCCGGGAATTCCAGACCATCACGCCGATGATCCTGACCTTTGCCAACAGCCCCACTTCACGGGATCTGGCTGCGCTGCTGGCTGTCATCCTGGGCGTTTCCACCATCCTGATGCTCGCTGTCATGTCCCGGCTGGAGAAGCGCGGCACCTATTACTCGCTGTCCAAAGTGTCCACGGCGATGCAGAAACAGCAAATTACCAGTCCCGTCGCCAATGCTGCCGTGCACATCATCGCCTACCTGCTGTTCGCGTTGTACACACTGCCCGTGGTGCTGATTGTGCTGTACTCGTTCGCCGACGGCGCCGCCATCCAAACCGGCCAGCTCTCCCCGGGCAGCCTGACACTGGACAACTACGTGCGGATCCTGACCCAGCCTTCAGGCCTGCGGCCTTTTATTGTCAGTGTGGTCTACAGCGGGTTGGCGACGGTGATTGCGGTGGGCGGGCTGCTGTTTGTGGCCCGGCTGCTTCAGAAGTACAAAAACTGGGTTGCCTCTGTCTTCGAATACCTGCTCCACATTCCCTGGATCCTGCCCTCGGCCCTGCTCGCCCTGGGGCTCATCATCAGCTACGACCACCCTAATCCGATGGTGGGCGGCGCCGTCCTGACCGGAACCACAGTGATCCTGCTGATCGCGTTTGTGACGGTCAAGATCCCGTTCACCCTCCGGATGCTCAAGGCATCATTCGCATCGGTCAACACCTCGATGGAGGAAGCCGCCGCCATCATGGGTGCCAAGACGCTGTACGTGTTCCGGCGGATCCTGCTGCCGCTGGTGCTGCCGGCCGCCGCAGCCATTGCCGCGCTGAACTTCAACAACCTGCTGGACGACTACGACACCGCGATCTTCCTGGCGCATCCGCTGGTCCAGCCGCTGGGGCTGGTGATTAAGGCGAACACCGACGGCGCCGAAGGGGTGGAGGGCGTGGCCAACACGTTCGTCTACACAGTGCTGCTGATGGTCATCACGGGGCTGACCATGTACCTCGTCTACGGCCGCTCCAGCAGGCGCGTGGCCGGCTCGGGCTCGAGCAGTGGTGCCGGTGCGGGCAAGCGTCCGGGCGGGAAGCGGCCCGGCGCTTATCGGGGGACCTCTGAAGCCCCGGACCCACCGCTCGCCGGGGCGGCAGGGCCGGAGGCTCCTGCCTTGAGCGGAAAACGTTAGCCGGTTTTGCGTGGCCGCGGGGCTCAACGGGACCTTCTACGAAGCTGGCCAGCCTGTGTACGCCTCAGCCAGGTACGCCATGCCGTGCTTGGAGGAGACCACCGAGTTGAGTTCGCCGAGCTGGCGGGCACGGGAGAACTCGTCGGCATCGGCCGACGTGTGGAGCATGGTGGTCATCCAGTAGGAGAACTGCTGGGCCTTCCAGACCCTCTCCAGGGCGCGGTCACTGAACGAGTCCAGGAGCTGGCTGGAGCCGGAGCGGTAGTAGCTGTCCAGTCCCTCGAAGAGCACTTTGACATCCTGAATGGCCAGGTTCAGGCCCTTGGCACCGGTGGGTGGGACCGTGTGGGCGGCGTCACCGGCAAGGAAGAGGTTCCCGTGGCGCATGGGGGTGTGGACGAAGCTGCGGAACGGCAGGACCATCTTGTCGATGACCGGCCCTTCCTTGAGTTCAAAGCCGTTACCGTTGACGCGGCTGCGGAATTCGGCCCAGATCCTGTCATCGTCCCAGTCGGCAACGCTCTCCTTCGGATCGCACTGGAAGTACATGCGCTGGACAGTTTCGGTCCGCTGGCTGATCAGGGCGAAGCCGTTCGCAGAGTTTGCGTAGATGAGTTCATCGGAACTGCGCGGCGCTTCGGCCAGAATTCCGAACCAGGCGAACGGGTACTCGTGGAAGTACCATTTCCGGCTGGCCTCCGGGATCTGGAGCCGGCAGTGGCTGCGTGAACCGTCCGCGCCCACCACAAACTCGGCCTGGATCTCATACTCCACCCCGTCAGAGTCGGTGAACCAGACCTTCGGCCTGCCCTCCAGGTCGTGCACCATGGTGTCAGTGACGCTGTAACGGACGTCCCCGCCGTCGGCCTTCCTTGCGGCGGCGAGGTCAAGGAACACATCCGTTTGGGGGTAGAGCCAGACGGATTCGCCTACCAGCCCCTTGAAGTCAATGCGGTGGCTTTCGCCATGGAACCTGAGCTCAATGCCGTCGTGCCGGTCGCCGTCGCGCAGCACGCGGTCCGAAACCCCGCTCTCCACAAGCAGGTTAACCGTGCCATGCTCCAGGATGCCGGCGCGGACTGTCTCGGAGATCGTTTGGTGGCTGCGGGCCTCGATCACTGTGGAATTGATGCCTGACGAAGCCAGGAGGTGGGACAGCATCAGTCCCGCCGGACCGGCGCCAACGATGGCTACTTGGGTGGTGATGACCTTGCGTGCTGCCATGAGTCTTCTCGCTTCATTGCGGGCCCGGGGCTGACGGGCCGGTTGGTGCTTGTGACTTCCAGTGTGCGGCGGAAGACCCTACTGACGGCACGGCAATTCCATTGAACGGAATATTTCTTACCCTTCGCTCAGACGGCGGGCTATGCCGCGCGCTGCTGTTTGCAGCGCGGGAACCAGCGACTGCAGCCGCATCTCACGCAGGGGAACCACGACGCCGAGCGCAGCCACTGCCCGCTGCCTGCCGTCGAGCACGGGAACGGCAATGCCCCAGGTGTCCGGATCCACGGCGCCGGCCAGCTGAGCGAAACCTTGGCGGGCGGTTTCGCTGAGGAGGGCGCGCAGGGCTTGGGGTGTCATCTTTTCGGCCGGATCCGAGAACTGGTCCAGATACTCCCGCTGCAGGGCCTTGGGCTGGTGGGCCATGAGGGCCAGTCCCACGGACGAGACGTGGACCGGCATCCTGCCGGCCACCCGCGCCCTGTTGGCAACGGAACCCCTGCGCGAGAGCCGCTCCACAAACAGCACCTCCCAACCTTCCAGCACGGCAAGGTTGACGTTCTGGTTGAGGACGGCCTGGATGTCCTCCATAAAGGGCAGCGCCGCCTGCCGCAGCGCCAGGGTGGGGGAATTGCGGTTCACGAGCTCCCACAGCCGCAGCCCCAACCGCACGGTCCCGCCCGGCCCGGGCTCCAGCAGTCCGTGCGCCGCGAGCTGCCGGACCAGCCGGTGGGCAGTGGTGAGGGGAAGCCCCGCCCGGGTTGCCAAATCCGACAACTGCAGGCTTCCGGCACCTTCCGGGAAAGCCGAGATAACACGGACCACCCGGTCCACCACCGAGTCTCCAGAGACTGAGTTGGCCACCGCACCTGCTTCCATTGAATGGGTCTTTGTGCCCAGATTACTCCTGGAGCGGCACGCCTTCTGCAAGAGGCTTCTTGCCGGTGGACTTCTGCAGGTACGGTCCTCAGGAAGGGCCCTGCCACGGGCTCTTAGCTTGCCTCGAGTCTTGCCTCCGCAGCGTTCCCACGATCGGAACGGCGGGGCAACACTGCGGAAACAGCCCCACGTGATGCTGGAGGCATGAAGCCCACTGCAAGGAAACCTGCCACGGCTGATTTGAGCTGCGAAGTCTGCGGCCTGATGCCGGAACCCACCAAGACCCGCCTGACCGTGGCCAATGTGGCCGTTATGCTCCCAATTGAACTCCTGGTCCACGCCCTGGTGGTCCAGACGCACCTGCCCTACCTGGCCAAGGTTCTGGTGCTCACCCTCACCGCCACCGTCCTGGTGATCTGGGTGGCGGAACCCTCCGCCGCCCGGGTTCTGAAGGGCTGGCTGCACGCCCCCGCACTGCGGCACCGGAGGCGGCTGGGTGCTGCGCCGGCGCTCTGGCGAGCCCGCACCGTGCTGCGGGACCAGCCCGGTTCGCTGCAGAAAATCACCCAGGCGCTGGCCCGCCTGGATACCAACATCCTGAGCATTCATGTGCACCCCGTTCCCGGCGGAGTCCTGGATGAGTTTGTTCTCTCCGCGCCGGGCAACCTCAGCGAACGCAAGCTTCTGGAGGCACTGCACGACGGCGGCGGCTCCCGGTCCCACGTGTGGCCCACCACGGCGCTGGCCATGGCGGACGGGCAGACCAGGGCATTGAGCCTGGCCGCCAGGATAGCCGACGCCCCTGACGAACTGCCTCTTGCCGTGGCCGAGCTGCTGCGGGCACGGATCGTCCCGGCGGCGGAGGCCGCCCTGCAGGAAACGGACGACGGCGGCACCCGGCTGAAGATCCCCACAGCGTGGCACGGACCCATCACGTTCGCCCGTCCCGATGAACCATTTACGCCGGCGGAGTCAGCCCGCGCCCACCGGCTGGCGGAACTGGCCGAGATCCTCTCGCACCGGCCGGTAGTCGCCCCCCGCGTCTAAGTAGCAGCCAGTGTCGTTGTGAGGCCGCCTCAAAACGACACTTGCTGCTACACCTGGTTGGATTACATCCGGAGGGTGATGGCGGACGGCTCCAGGGTCATCAGGACGTGCTTGCCCTCCCCCTCGTGGTCGCCGTCAAGCTGGTAATCGTCGTTGTGTTCCAGCGTGATTTCCACTGACGTGCCCTGGAAATATTCAACGGACGTGTCCCGGCCCTTACCCTTGACGATCATGCCGGCGATCACGGAGAACCAGCCGAACCTCCCCCTCGGCGCCAGAACCACGACGTCCAGGAGGCCATCGTCTACCTTGGCGTCGGGGAAAATCTCCAAACCGCCCTGGACCTTGCCACAGTTGCCCACCATCACGCTGCGGACCCGGCGGTGCACCACGTCCTTGCCGTCAACAATGATGGTGGCCTTGACCGGCTTGCCCGGCAGGTTCCGAATGCCGGCGTCCACATAGGCCAGCCAGCCCACCTTGTCCTTGAGGTCCTCGTTGGTGTCGGCCATGATGGTGGCGTCGTAACCCACTCCCGCCATCACCAGGAACAGCTGCTCCTTGTCGGGGTTGTTCCGGCGGGCGCGGACGACGTCGATCTTCCGCTCGGTTCCCGCCAGGGCCCCGGCCATGGCACCGTCAAAATCGGTTACGTCCATGCCCAGGTTGCGGGCCAGGAGGTTTCCCGTGCCGAACGGGAGCAACCCCATGGGCACGTCACCTCCGGCAAGGACCTCAGCCACGCACCGCACGGTTCCGTCGCCGCCGGCGGCAATAACGACGTCGGCACCCTGCTCAAGCGCTTCTTGCGCCTGGCCGACACCCGGGTCCTCCTTGGTGGTCTCCAGCCAAATGGGCTCGCCCCAGCCGTTCCCAGAGCAGTGCTTGGCAGCGAGGGCACGCACATCAACGTCCACCGGCTTGGCAGGATTGACGATGATCGCCGCGCGCTTGAGGGCTGGGGAGCTGTTGGCTGTCATGAAGTCCTCCGTGAACGTGGGAATGTGCGCCTTGAAAGTAAGCATACTTGCCATTTCGGGATCGAGGCCGCTGTATCCCTCTGCGGAAACCCGCTACGGGCGGTTTTCCTGGTTCCGGACTCCCGTGTTGTGGATTGCCGGGTTCTGGATTTCCTGGTTCTGCGAAGCCAATTTCCGCGCTTCCTGGTGGCGGGCGTTGATCCGGGCCGATCGGATAATCGTGAAGACGCCGAGGGCATCAACCAGCGCGATGACGGCGATCATCCAGTACAAACCCTGGCCGGCCACAAGGATCATGCCCACCACCCCGGTGGCGATTGTCATGATGACAGGCAAGAGCCAAACGGGACGGGCCTGCCGGGCTGTGGCGGACGAGGGTGTGGTGGAAGAGGGTGTGGTGGAAGAGGGTGTGGTGGAAGTGTCAGGGGCTGCCTGCGGCTCGCTCATGGATACGTCTCCTTCTGAGGTGTGGGCGTATGAAGTCCCAGGACTAAAGTCCCAAGGCATCAAGTCTCAGGGTCGATCCTACGGTCAGCGGGCTACAGCGCCTTCACCGCGCCCAGCACCTTGGCCAGGGAATCCTTGGCGTCGCCGAACAACAGGGAGGTCTGAGGCTCGTACAGCAGCTCGTTTTCAATCCCGGCGAACCCAGGCCGCATGGAACGCTTCAGGAAAATCACCTGCCGCGCGTCGGCCACCTCCAAAATGGGCATCCCGTAGATGGGCGAGCCGGAGGAAGTCTTCGCGGCCGGGTTCACCACATCGTTGGCGCCCACCACCAGGGCAACGTCCGCCGTCCTGAACTCGGAATTGATCTCGCCCATCTCCTTGAGCGACTCGTACGGGACGTTGGCCTCGGCCAGGAGCACATTCATATGCCCCGGCATCCGGCCGGCCACGGGGTGGATGGCGAAGTCCACTTCAATGCCGCGGGCTTCGAGGGCAGTTGCCAGTTCGGCGGCCGTGTGCTGGCCCTGCGCCACCGCCAGGCCATAACCCGGAACAATGATCACCCGCTGTGCGTAGCCCAGCAGCACCGCCACGTCCTCCGGGCTGGAGGACCGAACGGGACGTTCGCTCACGGCGGTGGACCCCGCCGTCGAACCTCCTTTGAAGGCCCCGAACAGGATTCCGGCCACGCTGCGGCCCATCGCCGCCGCCATGGCACGGGTCAGGATGGTACCGGAAGCGCCCACCAGGGTGCCCGCCACTACCAGGAGCACGTTGCCCAGCACAATGCCGGAGGCCGCAACCGCCAGGCCGGTGAAGGCGTTCAGCAGCGAGATGACGATCGGCACGTCAGCGCCGCCCACCGGCAGCACCAGGAGCACGCCGGCCACCAGTCCCAGGAGCATAAGCAGCACGGCAAGCACCAGCGATCCCGTCAGGACGATGGCGACGGCGGCGCCCACCGCGGCGAGCAGCACCGCCGCCATGACCACGGGCAGGCCAGGAAAGACCACGGGCCGGGTGGTCATGAGTTCCTGCAGCTTTGCGAAGGTGACTCCGGACCCGGCAAAGGAGACCGCCCCGACCAGCAGCGTAAAGACAATGGCAAGCCGTACCCACGGGTCCTCTGAGTGGCTGAGTTCCAGCAGGGCAACCAGCGCAGCGGCGCCGCCGCCCACACCGTTGAAGGCGGCCACCAGCTGCGGCATCTGCGTCATCTTGACGCCACGGGCCACCGGCGCAGCCACCACCGTCCCAACGGCAATGGATCCAAGAATCCAGGGGATGTTGTCCAGCCGCATGGACAGGAACACCGTGATGACGCCGATCAGGGCACCCAGCGCGCCGATCAGGTTGCCCCGGCGGGCTGTGCGCGGAGAACTGAGTCCCCGCAGCGCCAGGATAAAGAAAACAGCGGCGACGAGATACAGGAGCGAGGTCCAGACCGGATCGAGGATGTTCACTTGTTGTCCGCCTTCGCCGCGGTCCGGGCAACCTCTTTTTTGCCGTGGAACATGTGGAGCATCCGGTCGGTCACCACGAAGCCGCCCACCAGGTTGGCGGTGGCCAGCACCACGGCGAGCAGCGCCACCGCGAGCACCCAGCCGTCGGTCGCCTGCCCGGCGACGATGATGGCGCCCACCAGGATGATGCCGTGGATGGCGTTGGCGCCGGACATCAGTGGTGTGTGCAGGGTGCTGGAGACCTTGGAGACCACTTCGAAGCCGACAAACACCGCCAGCACGGTAATCGTCAGCAGGCTCATTCCGTCCATTAGAGCCGTCCTTCCTGGCGTGGCTGGGATCCGGCTGCCGGCGCGGCGAGCGCTTCCGCCGTCGGCGGGTGGACCACCACGCCGTCGTGCGTGAGGCAGGCGCCCGCCACCACGTCGTCGTCGAAATCTGGTACGACTGTGCCGTCCCGCGTCATCAGGGCGAGCAGGTTGGCCACGTTCTTGGCGTAAAGCCGGGACGCGTCGAACGCCATGGTGGACGGCGCGTCCTTCAGTCCCACCAGGGTGACGTGGCCCTGCCCGTCCGCGGTGGGCACCAGGATGTCCTCGCCGGGAACGCATCCCTCCACGTTGCCGCCGGATTCCGCGGCGAGGTCCACCACCACAGAGCCGGCGCGCATCCCCTGCACCATCCCGCGGCTGACCAGGAGGGGCGCGCGCCTGCCGGGGACGGCCGCCGTCGTAATCAGGACGTCCGCCTGGGCGACGTGCGGGGCGAGGAGTTCGCGCTGGAGCGCACCCCGGTCCGCGCTCAATTCCCGGGCATAGCCGCCTGAGGTCTCCGCGGTTTCCAGGTCCAGTTTGATGAAAGTGCCGCCCATCGAGGCGACTTCGTCCGCCGAGGCGGGGCGGATGTCATTGGCAGAGACGCGGGCGCCGAGCCTTTTCGCGGTGCCGATGGCCTGCAGCCCGGCCACGCCGGCGCCGAGCACCAGGACTCGGGCCGGCGGGACCGTGCCGGCGGCGGTCATGTACAGCGGGAAGAACCGCGGCAGGCGGATGGCGGCCTCCAGCACGCAGCGGTATCCGGCCACCAGGGCCTGGGAACTGAGGGCATCCATGGACTGGGCGCGGGAGATGCGGGGCACCAGTTCCAGTGCAAAGGACGTCACGCCCGCCGCAGCCAGTGCCTGGACCGTGGCCAATTCGGACGACGGCGCTGCCAGGCCGATGGTGACTGCTCCCCTTTTCAGGGACTTGGCTGTTCCGGTCTCCAGCGGGCGGACGTGGGCGAGGACGTCCAAGCCGGGGGTTTCGAGGCGATCCACGATCCGGGCCCCGGCCTGCTGGTACTCCTGGTCGCTATAGCCGGCCAAAGCGCCTGCCATCGATTCGACCAGCACCTCAAGGCCGAGCCCGGCCAGCTGCTTGACTGTTTCCGGGGTGGCGGCCACCCGCCGCTCACCTTCGCGGCTTTCCCGCGGTATGCCGAGTTTCAACCGCCGACTCCCCTCACTGACGAGTGCGCAGTGCGGCGTGGCTGGTCCCGCCGCTGAGTCGGGTGATTCAAGGCGGGCTCCGCGTAGCTGCACTGCTGCACGTAGTTGGCTAGAGTCTATGGCCCCCCGCGCGAACTGGCAGCTAATTCCCTCAGTTTCGGCGTTTGGGGGCGTGTGCTGCCAGTTCGCGGCAGGCTACTGCCTCGCTGACAGGTCCGCCGAGATCAGCTTGGCCGTGGCCACAATCTCCTGCGCCACCGATGCCAGGTACGCCTCCCGGTCCGGTTTGGCCGCGACCGACTGGGCCTGCAGGGACACGTTGACCGCCGCTACTACCTTGCTGGGGCCGTCATAGACAGGCGCGGCCACGGACATGAGCCCCAGTTCCAGCTCCTCGTCCAGCAGGCACCAGCCCTGGGCCCGGACGGTTTCCAGCTCAGCCAGGAGTTCCCGGGCCGTGCCCAGCGCGCGCGGGGTGAGCGGCCTAATGTCCGCTGCGGCCAGGTAGGCCTTCAGTTCAGCCGGCGGCAGCGCGGCCAGCAGTACCCTGCCCATTGACGTGGCGTAAGCGGGGAAGCGGGTGCCAACGGTGATGCCCACATTCATGATCCGGCGTGTGGTCACCCGGGCGATGTACGCGATGTCCGTTCCGTCCAGCACAGCGGCGGACGTGGACTCCCCCAGCTTGAGCGACAGCTCCTCCAGGTGCGGCTGGGCCAGCTGCGGCAGGGACAACCCCGAAAGATACGCGTAGCCGAGCTGGAGGACCTTGGCCGTGAGGGCGAACGTCTTGCCGTCGGTCCTGACGTAGCCGAGCTCCACGAGCGTGTGCAGGAACCGCCGGGCGGTGGCCCTGGTGAGGTCGGTACGGGCAGCCACCTCGGTGAGGGTCATGACCGGGTGGTCCCCGTCGAACGCCCGGATCACGGCCAGCCCGCGCGCCAGCGACTGCACGTACTGGTCACTCGCCTGCGGAGCGGCCTGCGTGGCGGCTGGTGCTTCGGTCATGGTTACCAATCCTATTGGCGCGAACTGGCAGCTAATGCCCTCAAAAGCCGGATTTGAGGGGATCTGCTGCCAGTTCGCGCAGGGGTGGGGGGTTAGGGTGCGACGGCGGGGGCTGCTTTGAGCGGGACAGGCACCAGTTCCTGGAGTTCTTCGAGGGTGCAGCCGAAGGTTTCGCGGACGGTGACTCCTTCGGGGCCGGTCAGGAATACGGCCTTGTCGGTGTAGACACGGGTCACGCAGCCCACCCCTGTGAGCGGGTAGGTGCACGCTTCCACGATCTTGGATGCCCCCTCGCGGGTCAGGAGCGTCATCATCACAAAGACGTCCTTTGCGCCTGTGGCCAGGTCCATCGCTCCGCCCACGGCAGGAATGGCGTCCGGTGCACCCGTGTGCCAGTTCGCGAGGTCCCCGGTAGCGGAAACCTGAAACGCTCCCAGGACGCAGATGTCCAGGTGCCCGCCGCGCATGATCGCGAACGAGTCGGCATGGTGGAAGTAGGACGCACCCGGGAGCTCGGTGACGGGGATCTTGCCGGCGTTGATGAGGTCGCCGTCGATCTGGTCCCCTGTGGCTTCGGGGCCCATGCCCAGCATGCCGTTCTCCGTGTGCAGGGTGATGTCCTGGTCCTCGGTGAGGTAGTTGGACACCAGCGTGGGCTGGCCGATGCCAAGGTTCACGAACGAGCCGGGCTTGATGTCCTTGGCCACGAGCCGTGCGAGGTCGTCACGGCCCAGGGGCGTTGCCGAGGTCTGGAGGGACGTTGCGGTGCTCATGTCAGGCCGCCTTCTCTGAAGTGCCGCCGGATGTTGTGCCTGTGGCCACGCGGACGACGGTGTTGACGTAGATTCCCGGGGTCACCACGTTCTCCGGGTCCAATCCTCCGGTGGGGACGATCTCGGCGACCTGGACGATGGTGTGCTTCGCCGCGGCGGCCATGATGGGGCCGAAGTTCCGGGCCGTCTTGCGGTACACGAGGTTGCCCTTGCCGTCGGCCTTGAGCGCCTTGATCAGTGCGACGTCGGCGTGGATGGGTGTCTCGAAGACCTGGCCGCGGCCGTCGATGATCCGGGTTTCCTTGCCCTCGGCCAGCATGGTGCCGTATCCGGTGGGGGTGAAGAACCCGCCGATGCCCGCGCCGGCGGCGCGGATGCGTTCGGCGAGGTTGCCCTGCGGTACCAGCTCCAGCTCGATCTCCCCGGCCTTGTACTTGGCGTCGAAATGCCAGGAGTCGGATTGCCGCGGGAAGGAGCAGATCATCTTTTTCACCCGGCCTTCCTTGATCAGCAGCGCCAAACCCTGGTCGCCTTGGCCGGCGTTGTTGTTCACCACGGTCAAGTCCTTGGCGCCGCAGTCCAGCAGCGCATCGATCAGCTCAAACGGCTGCCCGGCGTTGCCGAAGCCGCCGATCATGACGGTGGAACCGTCCTTGACGCCGGCAACGGCCTCGGCCACGGAATCAACAAAATTCAGCATTGTCCTAACCCTTCACTCCGGCTGACACGTTCTCCAGCACCACTGCCAGGCCCTGGCCGACGCCGATGCAGATGGCCGCCACACCCCAGCGCTCCCCCGAGGCCTGCAGGCTGCGCGCGAGCGTGCCCAGGATGCGCGTGCCCGAGGCTCCCAGCGGGTGGCCCATCGCAATCGCGCCGCCGTGCCGGTTCACGATTGAGTGGTCAATCCCCCAGGCGTTCAGGCATGCCAGGGACTGCGCGGCAAACGCTTCGTTAAGTTCGACGGCGCCCACCTGGTCCCAGCCGATGCCCGCCTTCGCGAGGGCCTTGTTCGCCGCCTCCACCGGGGCGTAGCCAAAGAACTGGGGATCGTTGGCGTGCGCGCCGCGGCCGGCGATCCGGGACAGCGGTTCCAGCCCGAGCAGCCCGGCGGCACTTTCGGAGCCGATCCACGCCGCGGAGGCGCCGTCGGACAGTGGGGACGCGTTCCCGGCGGTGACGGTGCCGTTTTCGGCCCGGAAGACCGTCTTCAGCCCGGCAAGTTTCTCCGCCGAAGAGCCCGCGCGGATGCCTTCGTCCCGGACCAGGTCCGTCCCGGGAACCGGAGCCACCAGGTTGTCGTAAAAGCCTTCATCCCAGGCCGCGGCGGAGAGGTTGTGCGAGTCCGCGGCAAATTCGTCCTGCTGCTCACGGGTCACACCGTACTTTTCACGCAGCCGCTCGGTGGCCTCGCCCAGCGAGATGGTCCAGTCCTTGGGCATCGCCTTGTTGACCAGGCGCCAGCCCAGGGTGGTGGAGGCCAGGGTCATGTCGCCGGCCGGGTAGGGCTTGTCCGTCTTGGGCAGCACCCAGGGCGCCCGGGACATCGACTCGGCACCGCCCACCAGCATCAGTTCCGCGTCGCCTGCATTGATCTGGCGGGAGGCGATGATCGCGGCATCCAGGGAGGACCCGCAGAGCCGGTTGACGGTGGTGCCGGGGATGGACACCGGCAGCCCGGCCAAAAGCGTGCCCATCCGCGCGATGTTGCGGTTTTCCTCGCCGGCGCCGTTGGCGTTGCCGAACACCACCTCGTCGATCCGCTCGGGATCCAGCTTCGGCGCCCGCTTCACGGATTCGGTGATGACGTGGGCAGCAAGGTCATCCGGGCGGACGGCGGCGAGGCCGGAGCCGAACTTCCCGAACGGCGTGCGCACGGCGTCGTACACAAAGGCCTGATTCATGATGTTCCTCTGATTCTGTCTGGGGTTCCCAACTGGGTAGCACTAAGTGTCGTTATGAGGGCTCAAAACGACAGTTAGCGCGACCTAGTTGGGTGGGGTGGGGGTGGTGGGTTGGTCGGACTCTTTTGCGTCCATTTCGGTGCTGTCCATTGCGGTGCTGTCCATTTCATGGAAGACCTGCTGGGCTGTCTTGAACGCCGTGTTGGCAGAAGGGACCCCGCAGTAGATCGCGGTCTGGAGCAGGATTTCCTTGATCTCATCCCGGCTCAGGCCGTTGGTGATGGCTGCGCAGATATGCATGGCCAGCTCGTCCCAGTGCCCGTGCGCCACCATGGCGGTGATAGTCACCGCGGAGCGCATCTGCCTGGTGAGGCCCGGCCGGGTCCAGATGCCACCCCACGCGATCCGCGTGATCATGTCCTGGAAGTCTTCGGTGAACTCGTCTTTTGTCGCGTTGGCCCGGTCCACATGCGCGGAACCTAAGACTTCGCGCCGGACTACCATGCCGGCGTCGTAAATCTCCTGGCTGGTTGCACCGGGTTGTACGGCCCCGTTTCGCTCGGGGACACCCTTTTCCGTGCCGTTCACTTCCACGCCGTTCATTTCCGTGCCGCTCATTTTGCTGCTCCGCGGGCTTCGGCCCAGGCCATGAGGCCGCGCAGCAGTTCCGCAACATGGGCGGGCGCCTCGGCGGGGGCCAGGTGCGCCACACCCTCCAGGGTCACCGCGCTTGCCGTTCCGCCGCCGGCGGTGATGCCATCGGCGATCTCCTGAACCAACGACGGCGGGGCCACACCGTCCAGGGCACCGGCGACGGCCTGCGTGGGGACGGAAATACTGCCCAGTTCTGCCCGGACGTCGTACTCTGCCAAGGCCTCACAGCAGAAGGCGTAACTGAAACGGTCGGCATCCCGGAGGGCGTGCAGGAGCCTGCTGCTGCGCTCCGGTTCGCGATCCATAAAGCCCGGCGCAAACCAGCGTTCCGCGGATCCCTGGATCATGACGGGCGTGCCCTGCTTCCGCACGGTCTCGGCGCGTTCCAGCCACCCGTCGGGTGTGCCCAGCTTGGCACCGGTACACAGGACGGACAGGCTCTTAAGCCGCTCGCCGTGTTTGATGCCGAGCTGCAGCCCGGTGGCTCCGCCGAGGGAAACACCGGCGTAGTGGAAGGCTTCACCCGGGGCGATCGAGTCAACGAGCTCCACCACGGCATCGGCAAGGCCCGCGATGTCGAACCCTTCCGTAACTGCCGGTGACACCCCATGGCCGGGCAGGTCCCAGGCCACCACGTCGAAGTCTTTACCCAGGATCGACGCGGCCTCATTCCAGAGGACGGTGGAGGTGCCGAGGGAAGGCCCCAGCACCAGGAGGGGGTGGCCGCCGAGGGGGCGCTGAGGTGAAAGCAGGACTGCTTTCAGAGTCGGTTTAGCCATGGTTGGCTCCGTTCGCGTCGATGTGAGCGGATGACGTGGTCTTCAGAAAGGAGTTGTCCCGGCCAGCAAAGTCCGGGAAGGCGGCGAGGATTCGGCCGGAGATCGTGCTGGCCTGCCCCAGGTAGTTCGCAGGATCCAGGAGCTCCGCCAGCTTGTCATCCGGGAGCAGGTTAGCCGGGACGGCTTCACGAAGGAGCCGTCGGTAGGTGGCACCCTGTTCCGCAGCGGGCACCTCAAGCGTGCGGTCCACCAGGGTCTGCAGTTGCTGCTTGCCGGAACGGCCGCCCTCCTGCCCGTCCGCGTCCTTGAGCAGCGGTGCCACGGCGGCGGCCACTCCTTCGGCCAGCACCAAGGGGCCGGCGAGGTCAAGGTTGCGGCGCATGGCGTCGGGGTAGGTGCGGAGGCCTTCGACCAGCTCGCCGATTTGCCCGGCCGCGCCAAGGGAAAGGGCCAACAGCTGGCGGAGTGCGGGCCATTCGCTGTGCCATGCGCCGTCAGGGCGTTCGTCGTTGAAGTTGGCCGCGGCCACGTGCAGTTGAGCGGCGAGACCGGGAGCCTGGAGTGCGGCGCTGCGGACCAGGACCGAGAGGACCGGGTTCTGCTTGTGCGGCATCGCCGAAGAAACCCCGCGACCGGCCGCCACAGGCTCGGCGAGCTCGGCAACCTCCGGACGGCTCAGGAACAGGACGTCCGCGGCGATCTTGCCGCACGCGTCCAGTACTGAGGCCAGTGCGTTGCCCAGTGACGTGACGGCCAGCCGGTTGGTGTGCCAGGGCGCGGGTGCTGCCGCCAGACCCAGCTGGGTGGCCAGGCGATCCGCCAGCGTGAAGGGGGTGGAAACCGTACCGGAGGTGAGGGCTGTGCCAGCGGCGAGCGTTCCCGCCGCTCCCCCGAACTGCACAGGCAGCTCCAGGCTCTCCAGGTGCCGGCCCGCGGCGGCCACACCGTGGAACCACTGGGCTGCCCGCAGCCCAAAGGTAAAAGGAAGGGAGTGCTGCGTCAGGCTCCTGCCCACGCACAGCGTTTCCGCATGCTGTTCCGCCAGGGCGGCGAGCGCCGCCGCCGTGCGTTTCAGGTCGCCGAGCACCGCCTGCACGGTGTGCCGGGCCACCAGCATGAGGGCGGTGTCCAGCACGTCCTGGCTGGTCAGTGACGTATGCACTGCCGTTGTGGCGCCGATACCGGCGCTGTCCAGCGCCTGAACATTCTTCCGGAGGTCTGCCAGCAGCGGGATCACCGGGTTGCCGCCGCCCTGGGCACGGCGGGCGATGTCCGCCACGTCGTACCGTCGAGCGTCCGCAGCGGAAACCACGACGGCGGCGGAACCGGCCGGCGCCAGGCCCGCCTTTTCCAGCACGGCGGCCCAGCCGGCTTCGACGGCGAGGATGGCGCCCAGCACCGCCCTGTCCCCGGTCAGCGCCGCCACCAGTGGCGATGCCGAAACAGGACTCAGCAGGCCGACGTCGCCGTCAGCGGTGCTGAAGTGGCCAGCTCCGGTCACCGGAGTATTAACCACTGGAGAATTGGCCACTGGAACGTGAGTCGCCGGGAGGTCTGTCACTGGAAGTCCAGGAACACTGTTTCGCCCTCACCCTGCAGGCGGACGTCCCAGGTGAGCCCGCCGTCGGGGTCCCGGCGGGCGATGAGGGTCTTGCGGCGGTGCGGCTCAAGGGAGCTGAGCAGCGGGTCGGCGGCCAGGGCTTCCTCGTTTTCCGGAAGGTAGATGCGCGTGAAAAGACGGTTCATCAGGCCGCGGGCGAAAACTGCCACCGCGATGAACGGTGCGGCGCCCGCCTCGGTGGGACCGGGGTTGACGGTGGTGAAGGTGTACACGCCGGAGTAGCCCACGGCAGCGCGGCCCCAGCCGGTGAAGGTGTAGCCGTCGCGGACCAGCGAGCCGGTGCGCTGCACGATTTTGCCGTCGGCGTCGGGTTGCCAGATCTCCAGGATGGCGTCCGGGACAGTCTCCCCGGCGCCGTCGTACACCGTGCCTTGGAGCCGGATGGAACCAGGGGAGCCCGGGGCAAGGAGTTCGTTGTCCTTCTCGTAGGGCAGGGCGTAGCCGTAGAAGGGCCCGACGGTCTGGCCGGGGGTGGCCACAAGCTTGGGAGTCGTGTTCACGTTATTCCTCATCTCCGGCCGCGCCGAACGCCTCGTTTTCAGTCCAGGTCCGTTTGGATCCTGTCAGGACGATGTCCCAGTTGTAGCCCAGCGCCCATTCGGGCTCGGTGAGGCTGTGGTCGTAGCTGGCCACCAGGCGGTCCCGGGCGTCCTGGTCCACAATCGACTGATAGATGGGGTCCAGCGGGAACAGCTGGTCGCCCGGGAAGTACATCTGGGTGACAATGCGCTGGGTGAACTCTGTGCCGAACATCGAGAAGTGGATGTGGGCCGGGCGCCACGCGTTGAGGTGGTTCTTCCAGGGATAGGCACCGGGCTTGATGGTGATGAACCGGTAGGAACCATCCGGACCCGTGATGCAGCGGCCAATGCCGGTGAAGTTGGGGTCCAGGGGCGCGGGGTGCTGGTCCCGCTTGTGGATATAGCGGCCGGATGCGTTGGCCTGCCAGATTTCCACGAGCTGGCCCGCCACGGGGCGGCCGTCGCCGTCCAGCACTTTCCCCTGCACAATGATCCGCTCGCCCTGGGGTTCGCCATTGTGCTGGATGGTCAGGTCCGATTCGAGCTGGTGTACGTCCTGGTGCCCGAAGGCCGGCGAGTACAGCTCGATGGTCTCCGGGTCCGCGTGGTGCAGGCTTTTGGTGGGATGGCGCAGGATACTGCTGCGGTACGGCGGGTAGTCCAGCCGTGGCTGCGTTTCGGCCGGGGTGCCCTCTTTCAGCTTCCGCGCGTATGCGTCGCTGATGGCGTTGATCTCCGCACTGAGGTCGGCCTGGGTTTCGATGGCGCGGTCCAGGGGCAGGTGCGCGGCATGGGGTTCTGCGTGCGGTACGAGCTCGTCGGTCCCAAGCTGGTTGGCTTCTTGCGGCACGGCTGGCTCCTTTCGGGTGGGTGGTTCTTGCGGAGGGTTCAAAAGCGTTGGAGTGAGTCGTACTGGACGGCGTGCCGCACCGGAGCGTTGGGCGCCCCGTAGCCGCCGTAGTTGCCCCGGCGTTCCACCATTTCGAAGAACACACTGCCTACGGTGGCGGTGTAGAAATGGAGGAATTCCCCGTCGGCGTCCCGGTCATACAGGAGGTTGAGTTCCTGAAGAGTGGCCAGGAATGTCGGTTCAAGGCCGAACCGGGCGTCCAGGTCCTCGTAATAGTTGGCCGGAATCTGCAGGAACTCAAGGCCCCGGTCCCGGGCGGACCGCGCCGCTGCCACGAGGTCGTCCACGGCGAAGGCGATGTGTTCCTGGTACGTTTTTCGGATCCCGCTCTGGGTTTGCTGCACGGGTGCGAGATTCAGCACGAGCCGCACGGCGCCGTCGGAAGTCTGCATGACCTGCGAGCGGACCAGCCCGCTGGGGCTCGGAACTTCGGCGAAGGGCTGCGGTTCCAGGGCCAGTGCGCTGGTGTAGAAGAGAACGGCTTCGTCGAAGTGCTGCCACGGCTGGGCAAGGTTCACGTGGTCAATGACGGCATGAGCGGTGGCGCCGTCCGGCAGGGAAGGGTGTTCCAGGCCGCCTCCAGACTCGGGCGCCTGGCCAAATTCGTTCGCCTGGCCAAATTCAGCAGTCCAGGCTGCTGTGCCGTCCGGGCTGCCCTGGCAGAGGAAGATCTCGGTGGAGTCCGGCGCGGAGATGCCCTGGAAGACTTCCTCGTCGGCCTGCACCTTCCGGGCCACCACCGGCGCCTTGAGTTGCTGTGCCCGGGCGGAGGCAATCAGGGGCGAATCGACGTCGAACCCCAACGCGGCGATAGCCGGTTCCGAGTGCGCCGCCGCCTGCTCGTTAATGATCACGCGGGCCTGGCCCATGGTCCAGAGCTGGACGTCCTTGGTGCGGTGCCGTCCGTTGAATTCGAAGCCGAGCTGCCCCAGGAGCTTCTCCAGCTGGACGGTGTCCTCGGCCTTGACCTCGGCGAAGTTGAATCCGGCCGGTTCGCTCACCTTGGGCAGCGTGGCCAGTTCCATGGGATAACGACGGCGGGAGCCAGGAGCACTGCCCGCCGCGCCTTCGGCGGAGGTGCCGGCAAGCCACGTGGCGCTCTGCTCCTCCAGCCAGATCAGCGAGCGCATGGCGTCCACGGCTGTGCGGTCAACGCTGGACTGGCGGAAGACGTCGTTAAAGACTTCCAGGGAAACCGGGCCCGCGTACCCGGCACGGACCACGTGGCCCATGAACTTGGCGAGCTCGAACTGGCCTTCACCGGGGAACACGCGGTAGTGCCGGCTCCAGGAAAGCACGTCCAGGGACAGCTTGGGGGCATCGGCCACCTGAACGAAGAAAATCTTCTCGGGGTTGAAGGCCTCGATGGGAGCGGTGTCCCAGCTGCGGGACAGGATGTGGAAGGAGTCCAGGCACGTGCCCAGGTTGGGGTGGTCCACGGCCTCCACGAGCCGGTGGGCGTGCTCGTAGTCGTTGACGTACTTGCCCCAGGCGAGCGCTTCGTAGGCAACATTGACCCCGTACTCCCCGGCGAGTTCAGCCAGCCGGCCCAGCTGCTCTGCGCGGAGCTCGTCGCTGTCGATGCTGGCGGTGGCCACGTTGGAGCAGACCAGGATAGTGTCCATACCCAGCCTGGACATGAGCCTGAATTTGGCTTCGGCGCGGCGGAGGTTGGCGGCCAGCAGCTCGTCAGGAACGCTGTCGAAGTCCCGGAACGGCTGATAGAGGTCCAGCGTGAGACCAAGGTCCGCTGCCATCTTGTGGATGTCCTCGGGCGGAAGGGAAGACGTGACGAGGTCCTGCTCAAAGACTTCGATCCCGTCGAAGCCGGCGATGGCGCAGGCCTGCATCTTTTCCTTCAGGGTGCCGGAGAGGCAGACGGTGGCAATTCCGGTGCGCATCAGGCGGCCACCTCTTCGGCGGCAACAAGCTCCAGGAAGTGCGAACGCATCCGCCCGGCGTCAGGTTCCAGGCCGGTGAAGATCCGGAAGGCGTCAGCTGCCTGCCCCACGGCCATGCGCCCGCCGTCCAGGACCTCGCAGCCCTTGGCCCGGGCAGCCAGCACCAGCTCCGTGTCGATGGGACGGTAGACGATGTCCGCCACCCAGTGCCGGGGTTCCAGCAGGTCAAGGTCCAGGGGCACTCCCGGGTGGGCTGCCATCCCCACGGGGGTGCAGTGCACCAGGCCGTCGGCCAGCAACATCAGCTGCGGCAGCTCCGCCGTCGTCCGTGCTGTCACGGTGCGGTCGGGGAAGAAGCCGGCCAGCTGGGCGGCGCGGGCCGCGCCCCGGGCAGGGTCCATGTCCACCAGGTCCAGCTGCCGCACTCCGGCGGTGAGCAGGGCATAGGCGACGGCGGAACCGGCGCCGCCTGCTCCGAGCTGGACCACGCGGTCCAGCCCGGCGCCGGGCAGGCCGGAGGCAAGGGCGGCGGCGAAGCCGGAGAAGTCCGTGTTGTGGCCAACGAACCGGCCGTCCTCAATCACCACGGTGTTGACGGCGCCCAGCCTGCGGGCATCCTGGGAAACCTCGTCCAGGTGCTGCAGGACCAGCTGCTTGCATGGGTGGGTGATGTTCAATCCGTTGAAACCCAGGCTGCGGGCGCTCTTCAGCAGGTCACCGACGGATTCTGCCGGCTCCTTGATTTCGAGGAGATCGATGGGCCGGTAAAGGTAGCGCAGGCCCTGCACGTCACCTTCGCGTTCGTGCATGTGGGGAGTGAGTGATGGCATCACGCCATCGCCGACCAGTCCCACAAGGTAGGACTCAGTTCGATTACTCATCCGGGCAGCTCCTTCGATACGGCACCGGGCGGGCAGCGTGGCTCAAGGCGGACGCTACGGACCAGGTAGGGATTACAGTACAGCACTTGTTCACTTCTCGCACGCTTGTTCTACATACGAACAAAGGCTTGTGGCGGCGGTCCGTCGTCGGGCATTCCGGCCTTGCCGAATTGCCGCTCATCTTTGGGGCAACCGGGCCGAGAGCTCAGCTGCCGCATCCTGTAACAGCTGCACGTGGGCGAGCAAGGCACCGAGCTCAAGGCGGAAAACCGGCACGGCGGTGGCCAGGGATGCGAAAGCATGGCCCTGTCCGTTCAGGAGGGGAACAGCCACAGCCCGCATGCCGATTTCATTCTCCTCATCCATGACCGCGTAGCCCTGGCGCCGGACCTGCTCGATTTCGGCACGGAAGGCTGCACGGTCGGTAATGGAATGCTCGGTGAGTGGCTCGAGTTCCAGCTCCTGCAGCAGCTTTTCGCGCTCGGAGTCTTCGGCAAAAGCCACCAGCGCCTTGCCCACAGCGGTGGTATGCAGGGCACCGAGGTGGCCAGGATCGCTGGTAACGCGGAACATCTGCGGGCCGTCCACCTTGTTGACGGTCAGGTGGTGGTGGCCGTCCCTGACACTGAGGATGGTGGCCTCGCCGGTCTGTTCCGTCACGCGGCGCAGGACAGGCAGGGCGGTGCCGGCGAAGCCATGGTGGTTGGACACCCGCTGGCCCAGCTGGAAGATCCGCAGGCCCAGGTGGTAGCGGCGGCCATCCGGTTCATAATCCACAAAACCGTCCCGGGTCAACGAACCCAGCAACCGGTACGTGGTGCTGAAGGGCAGCTCGGCACGGCGCGAGATCTCTGCGGCACTGGCCCCGCGGGGCTCATCCCCCAGGAGCACCAGCAGGCCCAGCGCTTTGCCCACCATGTCTGTCCGGTCTGGCCCCTTGGCTGCCGCTCCCTTGGCGTCAGTGGCTTGGGCGTCAGCGGACTGTGCATCAGCGGACTGTGCGCCGGCGGGTTGCGCGCCAGCGGGCTGGGCATTAGCGGAGGAGCCGTAGGCAGCTGTGGTTTGGTTCACACTCATAAGTCGATGCTCCCACATCGTGGCAACTATTTCTAGATGGTGATTATTTTCTTGACAGGTGACCACCCTCACAGCCATCATTGCTGTATCGCACAAGTAGCTCCCACCATGTGGCTACTAGTCCGGGTCCTTCAGTGGATCCAGCCACACCCCGCACTCGCGCCATCACCCAGGCAGCGGCGGCTGCGACCCTCCAGGTCCATCCCAGACAATGTCGTCACACAAAAGGAACTCCATGAGCCAGACACTTCCGTCCGCGGAGCCGGGCACCGTCGCCCCGGCCGGGACACCGAAGAAGGCCGCCGTCGCCAGCTTCCTGGGCAGCGCCGTCGAGTATTACGACTTCTTCATCTTCGGCTCGGCGGCCGCCCTGATTTTTCCCACGGTCTTCTTCCCCAGCGCCGATGCCAACGCAGCCATCATGTCCTTCGCCACCTTCGGGTTTGCCTACGTGGCGCGTCCCGTGGGCGCGGTGATCCTGGGGCACTTCGGTGACAGGGTGGGCCGGCAGAAAGTGCTGATGTTCACCCTGGTGCTGATGGGCGCCTCCACTTTCCTGATCGGCTGCCTGCCCGACTTCAACACCGTTGGCTGGTGGGCACCGGCGCTGCTGGTGCTGGCGCGGCTCTGCCAGGGCCTCTCGGCAGCCGGCGAGCAGGCAGGCGCCTCGTCCATGACCTTGGAACACGCGCCGGACAACCGCCGCTCGTTCTTTACCTCCTGGACCCTTACCGGCACCCAGGGCGGCCAGATCCTCGCCGCCCTCGTCTTTATCCCGGTCCTGGCCCTTCCTGATGAGATCAAGTACGGCATCGGCTGGCGCGTCCCGTTCTGGCTGAGCGCCGTGGTGGTTCTGGTGGCATTCTTCATCCGCCGCACCCTGCACGAACCGCCCGCCTTCGAAGAGGCCCAGAAGACCGCCCAAATCTCCAAGCTTCCTGTGGCCGATCTCCTCAAATCCCACTGGCGCGACGTGCTGCGCGTTGTCTGCTGCGCCTTCATCGCTGCCGTTTCCACCGTGTTCGGCACCCTCGCCATCAGCTACGCAAAAACCGTCGCCGGTGTTGACGGGACCACCACGCTCTGGCTGGTGGTGGGCGCCAACCTGGTGGCCCTGGGAACCCAGCCGGTGTTCGGAATGCTCGCCGACCGGATTGGCCGCAAGCCAATCTTCATCTACGGCGCCCTTTCCAGTGCCGTACTGACGCCCGTTTTCCTGCTCAGCCTGGAATCCGGCAGCGTTCCCCTGATGTTCCTCGCTGCCATCGGGTTCTTCTCCTGCGGCTATGCTGCTTCCAACGCTGTCTGGCCGTCTTTCTACGCCGAGATGTTCAGCACCAAAGTCCGCTTCTCGGGCCTGGCCATCGGCACCCAGCTTGGCTTCCTGATGGCAGGTTTTGCGCCGGCAATCGTGGCAGCAATGGGCGGGATCAAGCCCGGCGGCTGGGTCCAGATCAGCATCTTCACCGCAGTCATCTGCGTGGTGGCGGCCACCTCAGCCCTCACGGCCAGGGAAACCTTCAGGGTCCCCACGAAGCAGCTCGGCCTGAAGTAAGGCATCCGGCGTCGGCGCTTTTACGGCTGCTGCCCGCTTGGTATTCGAAAGCCCGGCGTGTCCCGATGACGCGCCGGGCTTTCGGCGCGTTAGGGGTTCGGGCCTGGAACGTCCGGCCCCGTCGCTGGCCAAGAGGGCGCAGGCGCCCAACGGCGGGGCGTGGCCAGTAGGGGGCACGAACGTTCGACGGCCATCGGCTGGCTGGGACGCCGCTGCGGGCGCCGCACTTGCCCAAATCCTAAAATGTCAGACCCTCGCAAGATGATAGAGACATGGAAAGTGGAGCAGTGGTGAAGGCGTTTGCGGCAATCGACGCCGCCATTGCCACGCTGACTGCGTTAGTAATGGATGCTGATCCCGCTGCTTCCTCGGGTGCCGATCCGCTCCGCCTGATGGCCGATGGATGCCTGGACATCCTTGACGGGGCGAGGCGGACAGAGGCGCAAATGGCGGCTCTAAAGGCCCACGCTGCTGCGACATTCGCTGATACCACCAAGGCGATCGCTGGGCCGGCGGAGTCGCCACAGGATGCCACAGCGCAGGAGATGGCTGTGACCGCCGAGATCGCCTGCGTGCTGACCGTTGGTTCCCGTGCCGCTGGTGCATTGTTGTCCCAAGCCGAGCAACTCATTACGGCGTTGCCGCTCACCCTCACAGCGTTGCAGCTCGGAACCATTTCCTGGCAGCACGCCAGGGCAATGGTCGATGAATCTGCCTGTCTTGATCCCGCCGGCGCCGCCTCGCTGGAAGCGCACTTCCTGGATCCGGACGCCCTAGACGCGGCCCGCGGCTGCCCCGTGGGCGAAATGCCCGCCTCCCGGTTCCGCGCCAAGGCGCGAACCTGGCGCTAACGCCACCACAAGGAGAGCATCGAGAAACGGCATGGCCTGGCTCTCCGCCTACCTTCCGGCAACCGAGGCCAGCGGAATCTGGAACCGGATCACAGCCATTTCCCGCAGCCTGCAGGGGCCAGCCGAAACCCGAACCCTCACCCAGATGCGGGCCGACGTGCTCGCATCCGCACTCCTCAGCAGCGGAAACCGCGGGAGCAGCGGGGACGGCGAGAGCAGCGGGAATGACCAAGAAATGGCCCCCGGACACGTCCCGACGCCCCGGGCGCAGGTGTTGGTCACTGTGCCGGTGTTTTCCCTGCTGGGGGTCACGGACGAGCCGGCCATGCTGGACGGATATGGCCCCATCCCCGCCTCGATGGCCAGGGACCTGGTCGCAAATGGTGCCGACTCCTTCTACCGTGTGCTGGTGGATCCGCGGGATGGAGCACCTCTGGAGATCGGCCGCACGAGTTACCGGCTCACCAAAGCGATGCGGAACTGGCGGCGGATGAGGGACGGCAAGTGTCCGTTCCCCGGCTGCAGCAACCACTCGCTGGACAATGAAGCAGACCACCTCCTCGCCTGGCATCACGGCGGAACCACCGGGATCAGCAACCTCGGCCAACCCTGTCCCAAACACCATCGACTCAGACACACCAGCGGCTGGAAACCCACACCGGCCACAAAGAATGAACCGCCGGGCTGGATCTCACCCTCCGGGCGCCACTACAAAAGTGAACACCAGGACTGGGAAGCACCACATTGGCCTCAAGAACTAAGGCCCCAGCTGCAATTACACACGCACCGGCCGCACGCAGCTCCGGGTAATGCTTCCTGTCACTCCCCGGACTTCCACCACACCGATCTGTCCCTGGGAGAGAACGGCTTGGAGCGGTTCCTGCACGCCCGTGCCTGAGTGGAATATGGCCAGTACTCTTATGGCCGGCCGGTCTCCAAGACGGACTCCAGATCGAAGTTGACCGGCTCTTCAAGCTGCTCGTAAGTGCATGACTCGGGATTCCGGTCCGGGCGCCAACGGTTGAACTGCGCGGTGTGGCGGAACCGGTCGCCCTCCATATGGTCGTACCTGACCTCCACCACCAGCTCGGGGCGGAGCGGCACAAAGGACAGATCCTTGCCTGCGCTCCAGCGGCTGCCCTCGGCGTTCCGCGGCGTGCGTTCGCCTTCCGCCTGCTTGGCCCACGCCCAGGGGTGCCCGTCGAAATCGGTCACCAGCGGCTGAAGCTCCTTGAACAGTTCCTGGCGGCGCTTCATCGGAAAGGCGCCAATAACGCCCACACTGGCCAGGGCGCCGTCGTCCTTGTACAGGCCCAGCAGGAGTGAACCGATCGCGTCCTCCCCATTCTTGTGGACCCGGTAGCCAGCCACCACACAGTCCGCCGTGCGTTCATGCTTGACCTTGAACATCACGCGCTTGTCCGGCTGGTACCGGCCGTCCAGAGGCTTGGCCACGATCCCGTCCAGGCCTGCGCCCTCAAACTGCCGGAACCACTGTTCCGCCAGGTCTTTGTCCTGCGTGGCGGCGGTGAGATGGACAGGAGCCCGGCTGGCCGCGAGCGCCTTCTCCAAAGCAGTGCGCCGCTCAGCGAAGGGCCGGTCCATGTAATCGTCGTCGCCGAGGGCCAGCAGGTCGAACGCCACGAACTTGGCCGGGGTCTGTGCCGCCAGGAGCTTGACGCGGCTGGCCGCCGGGTGGATGCGCTGCTGGAGGGCGTCAAAATCCAGCCGGTCCCCGGAAGCGCCCACGAGCACGATCTCGCCGTCCAGCACACACCGCGGCGGAAGGTTCTCCTTCAAAGCTTCAACCAGCTCGGGGAAGTACCGGGTCATGGGTTTCTCATTCCGGCTGCCGATCTCCACGTCGTCCCCGTCGCGGAAAATAATGGACCGGAAACCGTCCCATTTGGGCTCGTAACTCAGGGCACGCCCCGCCGGGATACCACCAATTCCGCTGACGGATTTGGCGAGCATGGGCGGGACAGGCGGCATCACGGGAAGTTGCATAGTGCCCATTCTTGCCCGCCGACCGCGCCGGCGGTAGGCCTAAGGCACCTCAAACCGGGCCCTCGACACAGCACCCTGCCGGACGGTAGACCTTAACGATGGTCACCGTCGGCTTTCACGCCTCACATGAACAGATCAGTCCCGCCCAGCTGCTCAGGGACGTCCAGCACGCAGAGCAGGCCGGTTTTGACGCCGCCATGTGCTCGGACCACATCGAGCCCTGGTCAGCCAGGCAGGGACACTCCGGCTTTGCCTGGTCCTGGCTTGGAGCGGCACTGGCCACCACCAACCTGAGCTTCGGCGTGGTGACGGCACCGGGGCAGCGCTACCACCCGGCCATCATCGCGCACGCCTCAGCCACGCTTGCCAGCATGTTTCCCGGCAGGTTCTGGATGGCCCCCGGAAGTGGGGAGAACATGAACGAGCACGTCACCGGTGATGCCTGGCCGCCGAAGGAGACCCGTCAGCGCCGGCTCGAGGAATGCGTGGACGTGATCCGGCGCCTTCACCGCGGCGAGGAAGTGACGCACCATGGACTGGTGACCGTTGAACAGGCAAGAATCTGGGACGTTCCCGAGCCTCCGCCTCCGCTGATCGCGCCGGCGATCAGTGTGGACACCGCACGCCGCGCCGCCTCTTGGGCCGACGGCCTGGTGACAGTCAACCAGCCGCCCGCGAAGCTGAAGGACATGCTGGCCGCGTACCGGGACAACGGCGGCCGCGGAAAGGCAGTCCTGCAGGTGCATTTGTCCTGGGCGCCCACTGAAAGAGAAGCAACGGCGGTAGCGCTTGACCAGTGGCGGAGCAATACTTTCGCTCCGCCCATCCCCTGGGACCTCCCCACGGCCGGGCATTTCGACGGCGTCAGCGCCCACGTGGGCGAGGACCAGGTGCGGAAAGCCGTCAACGTCTCGGCCAGCTTGGACCGTCACGCGGAGTGGCTTGCCGGGTACGGAGAACTCGGCTTCGAGGAGCTCTACCTGCATTTCGTGGGCCAGGAGCAGGGATCTTTCATTGACGCTTTCGCGGCCGATGTCCTGCCCCGACTCCGTGGGACTGTCTCAAGGGGGATTCCGGGCAGAGTGACGCCGGCAAACGAGACCATGGCAAAGGCGGCCACACCATGAGGATCGCGGAAACTTCAGATCTCTGGTGGAAGAACTCGGTCATCTACTGCCTGGACGTGGAGACCTTTTTTGACGACGACGGCGACGGCACCGGCGACTTCGCGGGCCTGACCCAGCGGGTGGACTACCTCGCAGCGCTGGGCGTCACGTGCATCTGGTTGATGCCGTTCTACCCGTCCCCGGACCGGGACGACGGCTATGACGTCACTGACTTCTTCACCGTGGATCCCCGGCTGGGCACCATGGGGGATCTCGTGGAGTTCATCCGCGCGGCCAAGGACCGGGGCATGCGGGTCATCGCCGACTTTGTGGTCAACCACACCTCCATCCAGCATCCCTGGTTCAAGGAAGCCCGGAAATCCACGGACAACCCCTACCGGGACTATTACGTCTGGCGGAAGGACACTCCGCCGGACACCTCGTCCGAAGTGGTGTTTCCCGGCGAGCAAACGTCGCTGTGGACCAAGGACGAGGCCACCGGGGAGTGGTACCTCCACATGTTCGCGGAGCACCAGCCGGATCTCAACGTCACGCACCCGGCTGTCCGGAACGAGATCGCCAAGGCCATGGGCCTGTGGCTGGAGCTGGGGCTGGACGGCTTCCGGCTGGATGCCGTCCCGTTCTTCCTGGAAACCCGCGGCCAGCCCAAGGACGAGGCCGCCAACCTCGATCCGCATGACTACCTGACGGCGCTGCGCAGCTTCGTGAGCCGCCGGAACGGCAGCGCGGTGCTGCTAGGCGAAGTCAACCTGCCCTACAAGGAGCAGCTGGAATACTTCGGCGGCCCTGACGGCAATGAGCTGAACATGCAGTTCGACTTTATGTCCATGCAGCACCTCTACCTGTCCCTGGCCCGGCAGGATGCCCGGCCGTTGGCCGAGACCCTCAAAAGCAGGCCCGCCCTGCACCCGGACAACCAGTGGGCCATGTTCGTCCGCAACCATGACGAGCTGACGCTGGACAAGCTCAGCGACGCCGAACGGCAGGAGGTTTTCGCCGCCTTCGGGCCCGAGAAATCCATGCAGATCTACGGCCGCGGGCTGCGGCGCCGGCTGCCGCCAATGCTTGGTGGTGATGCGGACAGAATCCGGATGGTCTATTCGTTGCTGTTCTGCCTGCCCGGCACGCCGGTGCTCTTCTACGGCGAGGAGATCGGCATGGGCGAGGACCTGAAGCAGAAAAGCCGGGCCGCCGTCCGTACGCCCATGCAGTGGAACAACGGGAAGAACGGCGGCTTCTCCACTGCCAAGGCCTCAGACCTGGTGGTTCCGCTGGTGCGCGGCGAGTACGGGCCGGAGAACGTCAGCGCGGCGGCCGCCAAACGGGATCCTGATTCCCTTTGGAACTTTATGGCCATCCTGATGCAGCGCTACCGTGAGTCGCCGGAGCTGGGTTGGGGCCACTTCGCCATGATCGACCAGCCGGAGCCCGCGGTCTTCGCCCACACCTGCAGCTCGGACGGGGCCACCATGGTTCTGCTGCACAACCTCGGCGAGGACCCGGTGAAAGTCGCCGGCAGGGCAGGCCCGGAGGACGCCGGCCCGCGAGCGTACAAGGGTGCCGTCCTGCTGGACGTGCTCGACGGCGACAATGTGCCTTTGGAACCCGACGGCGCCTTCACAGTGGAGCTGGGCCGTTACGGTTACAAATGGTTCAGGGTGCACCATCAGGGCGACCGGCTGGCGCCGTGAGCGGCTGAGAGCACACCAGCGGCGACTCTTCCTGGCGCAGCAATTACCCTTCCCGGCGCAGCACTTTCACTTCCCACGGCCGAAGCTCAAATCCGGGGGAGGGCGGGTAGTTCCCCAAAACCTGGACGGCATTTGACCAGGCGGGGATCCCGACGTCGGCCGTCTGTGCTGTTCCGGAAAAATTGCCCAGCACCAGAAGCTCGGCGTCCGGCAGCGAGCGCCGGAAGGCGTAGACGTGCTGGTCCTCGGGCAGGAGCATGGTGAAATCCCCGTCAGCCACCACCGGGTCCGTGTGGCGCAGCGCAATGACCTGCCGGTAGAAGTTGTACACGGATTCCGGGTCGTCCACCTGGGCAGCGGCGTTGATGGTGTTGGCGTTGGGATTCACGGCGATCCAGGGGGAACCAGTGGTGAAGCCGCCATGCCTGCTGGCGTCCCACTGGACCGGGGTGCGTGCGTTGTCCCGGTTAAGCGGTGCCAGGGCGGCGAGGACTTCGGCATCCGTGTGGCCGAGGTGGGTGGTGGCTTCCCGGTGGTGGTTGAGGACCTCGATGTCGCGGTAATCGCTGATGGCGCCGAACGTCATGTTGGTCATGCCCAGCTCTTCGCCCTGATAGACATACGGGGTTCCGCGGTGGAGGTGGAGGACTGCGGCCAGCATCTTGGCTGACAGCTCACGGTACTGGCCGTCATCGCCGAACCGTGAGACGGCGCGGGCCTGGTCGTGGTTTCCCCAGTACAGGCTGTTCCAGCCGCGCTCCCCCAGCGCCTCCTGCCAGCGGCCAAGGGACTTCTTGAGGTCTGTCAGCTGGAGCTTCCTGGGCCGCCACTTGTTGCCGCCCTCCTGGTCCAGGGCCACGTGTTCGAACTGGAACACCATGTCCACCTCGCCGCGGACTGGATCTGTGAACAGCAGGGCGTCCTCCACCGTGACGCCAGGCATCTCCCCCACGGTCAGGAGGTCCTTGTCCCTGCCCTCGAAGACCTCCTGATGCATTTCCTGGAGGAACTCGTGGATCCTTGGCCCCGAAATGTAGTGCGGGCCGCCGTCGCCGTACAGCATGCCGTCCGCCCTGGGTCCGTCAGGCAAGGCAGGATCCTTGGAGATGAAGTTGATGACGTCCAGCCGGAAGCCCTCCACGCCCCGGTCCAGCCACCAGTTCATCATGTCGTAGATGGCCACCCGGACCTCGGGGTTTTCCCAGTTCAGGTCGGGCTGCTTCTTGGAGAAAAGGTGCAGGTAATACTCCCCGCTGGCCTGGTCATACTCCCACGCCGAGCCCGAGAAGGCGGAGCCCCAGTTGTTCGGTTCGGCGCCCGGAGCACCTGGTTCCATGCCTTCCCGCGCCGGCCGCCACCAGTACCAGTCCCGCTTGGGACTGTCCTTGCCGGAACGGGATTCCACAAACCAGGGGTGCTCGTCCGAGGTATGGTTCACCACCAGGTCCATCACCAGCTTCATGCCGCGGGCGTGCAGGCCGTTGAGCAGTTCATCGAGCGTGTCCAGATCGCCGAAGACCGGATCGATGTCCCGGTAGTCGCTGATGTCATACCCGTTGTCGTCCTGCGGCGAGCGGTACACCGGGGAGAGCCAGACGACGTCCACCCCCAGCCGGTGCAGGTAGTCCAGCCGGCCGATGATCCCGCGAAGGTCGCCCACGCCGTCGCCGTCCGAATCGGCGAAGCTCCGCGGGTAGATCTGGTAGACCACGGCATTCCTGAACCACTCCCGCCCCGTGCGGGCCATCTCGGGCTGGGTCTCCTGGCTGGTCATCTGTTCCTCCTGGGTGCGGCGGCGGATGCAGGATCAGTGAACGCCATTCCTTCCCCGCCCGCAAGGCCGTGGGGCAAGGAATTTTTCACGCTTCGGAACTAGGCGCCGAACCAAGCGTTACCAGCGGGTGAAGCCGGCAAACGGTTCGTGGCTCCGCGGTGCCACGCTGTCCCCCGCCAGTGTCTGGATTTTCTCGAGCACGCCGGCCTCGGCTGTGCCATAAATCTGCCAGCGGCTTTCGCGCTCAAGGTAATCCGCATACGCCACGTCGACATGCTGCGCGATCACCGACATGTGGCTGACCATGGACTCTGCATCGGGATGGATCTGGACAATG
Source organism: Arthrobacter sp. CDRTa11 (assembly GCF_026427775.1). Classification (NCBI taxonomy): domain Bacteria; kingdom Bacillati; phylum Actinomycetota; class Actinomycetes; order Micrococcales; family Micrococcaceae; genus Arthrobacter; species Arthrobacter sp. CDRTa11. The sequence goes on from NZ_CP044532.1 coordinate 5,032,117, forward strand.
GTGACCTGGTTGGACTCCGGATCGGCATACGCCTGGAACGACAGCAACCTGGGCTCGTTCGGCTCCACGACGTTGTCGCAGAAGTCGCTGAAGTACTTCTGGAATGCCTCAAGCTTCCCGGGCTTAACCGTGTGTGTGCCGATAAAGATGAAAGGTGCGGACATGGTTTCCTCCTTGGGAACTGCACTCCGACTCTCGGAGTGGATACCTTCAGAATCGCCGAAGGCGGGACTGCGTCGAATCGGCAGATCAGGCCAGATCAGCTGACGGCTGATGGGCATTTCTACCGATCCCGGCCCTGTAGCGAGCGAACATTCAGGAGGATGATGGTGAGCGGGAGGACCCGATGGCGGACATAAGGGGTCGGCTGGAGCTGGCCCATCGGCTGCACAGCACGGAGCGCTGGGTCGAGGCATGCGATGAATTTCTTGCCGTCGACGAGGTGGAGCCGCTAGGCGCAAAGGACTTGGAGCTGCTCGCCGAATCAGCGCAGGTTATGGGCCGCGGCGAGCTCGCCGTCGCAGCGCTGCGGCGCGCGTACGGGGCACGCGTCGCCTCCGGCGACATTAGTCGCGCCATCGCCATCGCCTTCTGGCTGTGGCAGGCCCTTGTCATTAGCGGGGAGGTTTCGCGGGCAGCGGGCTGGGCGGCGCTCATGCGTGACCTTGTTAGGCAGAAGTCCGAAGGCCGCGATGCCGGGCCGGCGGAAACCTCTGAGACCGGGAACTCCGGCTGGCTGCTGGTCACCGACGCGCACGGACTGATCCGGTCCGGCCGTTACGACGAGGCGGTTGGTGTGCTGGAAACCGCGGCCCGTCTCGGCTCGCTTCAGGCGGAGGCGGACCTCAAGGCCTTCGCAACGACTTTGTGGGGGCGTGCCCTGGTCAAGGCCGGGCGCTTGGGCGAGGGCCTGACCCACCTCGACGAGGCCATGGTGGCGATCGTGGACCGTGACACCACCCCGCGGGCAACGAGCATGCTCTACTGCAGCGCCATCGCCACCTGCCTCGAGGCGCACGAGTGGAGCCGGGCCCGGGAATGGACACTGGCCCTTGGCGCCTGGCTCGACGAACTCCCTCACCAAAGTGGTGTGTACTTCGGTAACTGCAGGATCTACCGCTCCCTCCTGTGGCGCCTCCGCGGCGACTGGTCGCAGGCCCTGCAAGAACTCGATGAGGTCTGCGGTGAGCTGCGTGAGGGATTCGGTCAACGCATTGCAGGCCATGCCTGGTATGAACTCGGGGAGCTGCACCGATTGCTCGGCGAACCCGAGGCAGCGAACGACTACCGGCGCGCCCGGGAACGTGGCGCCGAGGACCAGCCCGGCCTCGCCCTGCTCCGGCTCTCCCAGGGTGAAACGGCCGCAGCGGTGGGAGGCATCCGCCGGGCGCTTGCCGAGGCCCCGGATCCCCTGGCGCGCCTTGGCCTCCTTCCGGCCTGCGTGCAGATCATGCTGGCGGCAGGCGATCTGGACGCGGCGGGGTCTGCTGCGGAGGAAATCGCGTCGATCGCCACGACGTACGATACGCCCGTGGTGCGGGCGGAACTTGCCCAGGCCCGCGGTGGGGTGGCACTGGCAGAGGGCGACGCCTCATCCGCGCTCACCTTGCTGCGCAGCGCCGCCGGCACCTGGCGGGAACTGGAGGCGCCCTACGCGCTGGCCTCCGTGGCTGTGCTGGTGGGCCAGGCGTGCCGGGACCTGGGCGACGATGAGGCTGCCGACGCCGAGCTCGAGTCCGCCCGCGATACGTTCGCACGCCTCGGTGCGCAGCCCGACGTGCGCAGGGTCCAGGAGCTGCAGCGCCTAGTCCGCAGGACGGTTCAGGCCGGCACGCACGCACTGACGAGCCGGGAGCTTGAGGTGCTCGCCCTGGTCGCGGCCGGGGCGTCCAACCATGAGATCGCGGGCCGGCTTTTCCTCAGCGACCGCACCGTCCACCGTCACGTCAGCCACATCTTCGACAAACTGGGGGTGCACTCGCGCACCGCGGCTGCCGCGGTGGCTATCCGGGAGCGGCTCATCGGCGCTTGAGCTATTTTTCGTCGGGGCCGAGGTCCGGGCCAGACACAAACCGGACTGTCCGGCTGGTGCTGCCGTGCAGTTCCAGGATGGCCAGCTCGTTGGTTCCCTGACGCAGCAGCGGGCCGGGGACGTACAGGGTTTTCTGTGGCCCGCGGCTCCAGTAGCGGCCCAGGTTGAAGCCGTTGATGAAGGCGTTGCCTTTGGTCCAGCCGTCCAGCCGGAGGTACCGGTCCCCGGGTCCGTCCGCTTCGAAGTCCGCGAAGGAGACTGAAGGCCCGGGCACGCCGCATTCCCCGGTACTTGCCCCATCCCCTGCCCCAGCGACGCAGCCTTCCCCATCGAGGAAGCCGTCGAGGAGTCCGGCTGCCGAACGGAGTCCGCCCAGGTTCCCGAAATCCAACGGCCGGATGTCCCACTCCAGGAGCTCCATGCCGTCGAGCTTCACAGGTGCCATCAGGCCCTTGAACTCCCCGATCCGGGGGCCGTAGTTGACCCGGCCCTGGTCTTCCACCAGAACTTCGAGGCGGCCGCCGGACGGCAGGGCAATGGCCCGTTCACCCAACTCGCGGCTGAGCACGCCTACGGGGCGGCCGTCGAGGAAGAACTGTGCACGGTCGCGGACCTCGTCCACGGTCAGGACGCCGCCGGCGGCAAGTTCGGTGCTGTACATGGTGAAGCCGCGGTAATGCCCGGCGTCTTCGGTAGTGGGTGCCGGCCCTGTCACTTGGACACGAGCGCCCAGGACGTCGAGGCAATCCAGGATGGAAACGGAGCTGGTGACGCTTATAGCGGCGTCAATACTTGTCGATGTTGCTTCCGGGCGGCTGGCCGGACGTTCCGCCGGCACCCGGAAGTACTTGGCGATGACGTCCCGGAAGGCGAAGTACTTTTCGGTCGGGAAGCCGTCCTCGGTCAGCGGTGCGTCGTAGTCGTAGGAGGTGATGGTGGGCTCGAAAATGCCCTTGTCATTGGCGCCATTGGTGAACCCGAAGTTGGTGCCGCCGTGGAACATGTAGATGTTAACCGACGCTCCCGCGGCCAGCAGGGCATCCAGCTCGGCTGCGGACGCGGCGGCGTTGGTGGTGTGGTGGTGGGTGCCCCAGTTGTCGAACCAGCCGTTCCAGAACTCCGCACACATCAGCGGTCCGTCAGGCTGATGCTCACGGAGGAACGCCAGCCGCTCCGTGGCCCGTGAACCGAAAGTGGCCGTCTTGTGGAGTCCAGGAAGGGAGCCGTCCTCGATCATGGTGCCGAACGGCTGATCACACGTGAAGAGCGGAATGTCCACGCCTTCCCGTTTCGACAGATCCACGAGGTGCTGCAGGTACGCTTTGTCCTTCCCGTAGGCACCGTATTCGTTTTCGATCTGCAGCATAATGACAGGTCCGCCGCGGGTGATCTGCCGCTCCACCACGACGGGCAATATCGACTGGAAGAAGCTGTCGACGGCGGCAAGGTAGCCCGGTTCGCTGGTCCGGATTCCTATGCTGGGATCGCTGAAAAGCCAGGCCGGGAGCCCGCCGTTGTCCCATTCCGCGCAGATGAAGGGGCCGGGCCGCACGATGGCCTGCATGCCTTCTGCCGCCACCAGGTCCAGGAACCTGCCCAGGTCCAGCTGTCCTTCCAAGGCAAAAACTCCCGGCACAGGGCAGTGTTCGTTCCAGGGAACATACGTCTCGATGGTGTTCAGGCCCATCAGCCTGGCCTTGTGGATCCGGTCTGCCCACAGGTCCTGGTGGACCCGGAAATAGTGGATGGCGCCGGACAGGACCCGGAACGGCTCGCCGTCGAGCAGGAAGTCCTGGCTGCCGATTTCAAAAGTCCGCATGGAAAGTAAGTCTCCTTTAGCGTCCGGCAGCACGACCCGGACAAAATCTACATAATCTATCTCTTATTTCAACCATTAGAATAACTGTGGAAACCGTTCCTGGGAAGGCATCTCCCAGTCTCCGGCTGACGTTTCAGCTGCGAATCCGCCGCCGGCGTTTTCCCAGGTCCCTTATTCCGCGCCTGCCGGAAGTTTCGCGCCCCGCCGGGTGGCTCCCGGCCCCGTGCGTCCCCGGCTGGGCACCCCCACCTGTTCCAGGAAGCTTTCCAGCGCCAGCGTGGCCATGCCCAGCGTGACGGAATTTCCCGCCACCGTGGACAGTCCCACCTGGACGGCCCGGCCGGCGCTGGGCAACATCTCCTGTGACAGGTGCTTCTCCGTGACGTCCAGGAGTTCTTTGCCGATGCTCCCTGCTGTCCAGCCCAGGACGCTGACGTGGTCCGGGTTGATGAAATTGATCAGGTTGCCCAGGGCCGCCGCGAAGTAGCGCCCGGTGACTTCTATGAGTTCCAGGCAGTCGGCATCGCCGTCGGACAGCCCCTTGGCGACATTTGAAACGAACTCGCGCTGGCGGTCACCCGTGAGCAGATCGTGGGAGGCATTGATTTCGGCCATGGTCTGCTGCAGGCCAGGGACGCCGAGGTAGGCCTCCACGCAGCCTCTGCGGCCACAGCGGCACAAGCGGCCGTCGAAGACCAGGGTTGTGTGGCCCCACTCACCGGCAGTGTTGCTGGCTCCGCGAACCAGTTCACCGTCGATTGCCAGGCCTGCCCCCACGCCGGTCCCGAGGTTGACGGTGGCCACGTTGTTCACCAGCCGGCCCGCGCCAAACCAGAGTTCGGCGATGGCGATGGCGCGCAGCGGGTTGTCCACGTCCACGGGAAGCCCAATGGCCTCCGCCAGCAGCGACTGGATCCGGACTTCATGCCAGTCCCAGTTCGGCGCGAAGACGGACACACCGCGCTCCGGGTCCACCTGGCCGGGAAGGCTGACACCCGCCCGCAGGAGCCTCTCCCGGGTGATGCCGGCGTCCACTGCGGCTTGTTCGATCACGCCCGCCACGTGCCTGACAAGGGCGGCGGGCTCGTTTTCCTCGATGGCCAGTTCGCTCTCGGCCTTGCCGATCACACCGAGGGCGAGATCGTAGATGTCCACGTGGATGTAGGTTTCAGCGACGTCCACCCCCACCAGGGCCCCGCGTTCCGGGGAGATTTTCAGCCGGGTGACGGGCCGCCCTCCCCCCGAGTCCTCCCTGCCGGCCTCCACCAGCACCCCCACCTCGATCAGTTCCCCGACGATGTTGGAAATGGTGGCGAAGCTCAGGCCCGTGGCGGCCGCCAGCTCCTGCCGGGTGGCGGTGCGCAGTGAGTACAGGCCGCGGAGAAGCGCGAAGCGGCTCTCGTTGCGGATGTCCCTGGAGGTTCTCTTCGGCATGGTCTGTTTCTACGTTCGGTAAGGGTCAGCTGTACGCCCGTTGGCACAGCAGGGAGTCAAGCCTGCCCGCGGTGGTTCCGCGGCTTTCAAGCAGCAGCGGGAGCCTGGCCTGCGGTTTCATCATAGGCGCCGGGAGCCAGATGACGCCGGGGATCCCCTCCGCGCATTGAAGGCACACCAAAACGTGTTCCGTGCGAACCCGCCGGCTGTAAGGCAGGTTTTGGCGATGTGGACGGCCTACTTTGAGTGCCTGTAGATGCCTGGCCCAGTCGGATGGAATAGTGGCGGGATGACTAACCAGCAACAGCTCTGGGACGACGAGACAGCGAAACAGTACGACACCCCGGGAGAGGGTATGTTCGCGCCGGAGGTACTGGCCCCCACGGTGGAGGTGCTGTCACGCCTGGCAGGCGATGGTCCGGCTGTTGAGTTCGCCATCGGCACGGGCCGTGTCGCCATCCCCCTGTTGGAAGCAGGGGTCAAGGTCAGCGGAATCGAGCTGTCCCACGCGATGATCTCCCGGCTGCGGGAAAAGGTCGGAGAGGACAGGATTCCCGTGGTCCAGGGGGACATGACGGAGGCAACGGCGGGTGGGGGGCTTCTCGCTTGCGTTCCTGGTGTTCAACACCATCTCCAACCTCCTGACGCAGGAGGATCAGGTCCGCTGTTTCCAGAATGCCGCCCGTCATCTTGCCCCGGGCGGGCACTTCGTCATTGAGCTCTGGGTGCCGCAACTTCGTTCCCTGCCTCCTGGACACGGCGGAACGGTGGAGGTGAGCCAGCCAGGCTATCTCCTGGTGGATACCTATGACGTGCTGCACCAGCACGTCATCTCACACCACGTGCAGTTCGGCCCGGAACTGTCCGACGGGCGGGAGGCCAGGATCGGGCGGACACCACACCGCTACATCTGGCCCAGCGAGCTCGACCTCATGGCGCGGCTTGCCGGGTTTGAGCTGGAATCCCGGTGGGCGGACTGGGACCGCAGCGAGTTCACCGCAGAATCCCGCAGCCACGTGTCGGTGTACCGGCTCACTACACGCTGAAGGATCAGTGACGTTCCGGGCTGCTCGACGTCATCGATGCAGAGATTAAGGAGGCCCCTGCAGAGCCCCCTATTTGCCCCCTTTCGTGGCCGCAGGGACGGCGCGGGTCTTATCCTGAGGTTAACGACGGGCTCCCCCGCTGGGACGGGGACAACGGCCGGCATTGCGGTTGACCTTGGAGCGAGCGTGACCCCAACTCAAGAAATACAGGCCATTTTCGATTCTTTCGACGTGCCGCTGAGGTACCGCCGGGATCCCCGCTTGCTGCAGACGGCGCAGGAACTTACAAAGATCGGCGGGCCTGTGGCGCACAGCCCCCGCCTCTTGCCGCACGGTCCATGGCTGCGGCCTCCCGGATCGGACACGGGAGGATCGGTAGTGGAAAACCGGGTTGTCATGCAGGAAATCTTCGCGAACCAACTCCGTAACCGGTTGAACGAGCTGACGGGTTCGGGGAGGTCTTTTCCTGCCCGCACGCCGGCGTGGCTGCCGCTGCGAGGTTCACCGCTCCCGGTCTTGCACACTCCCAAAGCAGGGACACGGCGTCGCGGGCGGGGTTCCACACTGGTAGCCGGTGCCGGCCAGATCTTCTGACCTGCTTGGTTGGACAACGCCCGTCTGCTTGAGCGCCGCCCCACCACCGCTGCCCGTCAGTCCCCAGCGAAGGACGGGTCCCGGCCGGTCACGTCCGTAGCGGAGCTGTATGTTCCAATCCCCGCCGCAGTGTGTTGCCGACGCAATATTTGCACGGAGTTCTCAAGACAGTGATGGCAACAGCTCAAGTTCCCCTCAAGACTGTGGTGCCCAAAGTGCGAAGGGACGTAACCAGGGGTCAGTCGTCCTTCCCTTTATTTTTGTTTTCGTCCTTGCCGTCTTCGGTTTTTCCATCCTCGTCCTTGTCCTTGCCCTCATCTTTCTGGGGTCCAGGAGAGGAGACGGATGGGCTGGGTGTGGGGCGTTCGGCAGCGGCAATGGCGGCTTCCAGGTCGGCCCTTACCTTTGCAAGTGCCGCTTCAATCCGGGATCGCCTCTCCTGTGACACGCGTCCCTGGCCTCCGGCAGCCTGCACATCCTTGCCGAGCTGCTCCAGTTCAGCCACGGCACCATGAAACTCCTGTTCAGCGGCCATCTGCTTCGCTGCGACAACCCGCGCCTGGAACTGTCCAGCCGCCTCGCCGTCCAGCTCGGGTACACCGGTGCACCCAGCCAAGAGGGCGGCGGCCAGCAAAAACATGGCGGTTCGGCGAAGGAAACGGCGTCTGCGGGGAGGAACGACGGGCCCCAGTCCTGAGTCGGGAACCAACATGTTGCTATTTTGTACGCCGGTCATGGCTTGACGCTCTCTTCCAGTTCCTTGAAGTGCTCGCCCATCTGCCCTGGAATGACCGGATCGGGAGCATTTGCAGGGCCAGGATCTGACGAAGGCACTGAATTCAGCAGCACAATGGCGATGAAGACAGCCACGGCCACAACCAACGCCCCGAGGATCCACAGTTGTTGGCGGCCGGTGTTGCGGAGCAGCTTTCCCCAGCGCCGCTGCGGACCCTGCTCCCGGGGGACGGCTGCTGGCTTGCGCGTCGGCGGCTGGGGAGAAGCCGGACGCCAGGACGTGGCGTTGGTTATCTCGCTGCTTGCAAGAGCGGGCAGCACTCCTCCTTCCCAACCACCTGGCGCCGCCGCAGGGCTCTGCCCTTGGCTGGCGCCCAGGACCAGGGTCCCCTGCGGACCCGGTGTTTCCACCGCATCCGCAGGATCCATAGGACCGGACAGCGTGGCCCAGTCCCCGCCGTCGTGCAGCGCCGTGGCGATTGTTCCTGCATCAGGTCTCATCGCGGGGTCGCGTGCGGTCATCGCGGTCAGCAGCGGTTTCCACCGGTTGCCCAATTCAGCCGGCACAACCGGGGACCTGGACAACCGGGCCACGGCCGCCTCAAGGGGAGGCCCCGGAAATTCAACCTTCCCGGTCAGAGCCTCCAGCAGAACCAGGCCCAGTGAGTAAATATCGGCAGGCGGACCTACGGGCTCCCCGCTGGCCTGTTCGGGGCTCAGGTAAGCGGCTGTACCCGGAATCATGTTGGTGGCTGTGTGCCGCGTCCCGTCCAGCATCCGGGCAATGCCGAAGTCCGCCAGCTTGGCCCGGACTGTTGCATCAGAGCCGTAGCGGGCCAGCAGGATATTGGCCGGTTTAACATCACGGTGCACCACCTCGTGGTGATGGATGTATTGCAGCGCCTCAGAAAGCTCCGCCCCTATCCGTGCTGCTTCCATCCCCGTCAGCGGCCCCGCCTTCAAATGACGGTGGAGATCGACCCCCGGGATCAGCTCCATCACCAGGAAGGGAACGTCCCTCTGACCCTGGACAAGGGAGCCGGCATCGAACAGTGTCACCAAGCCATGATGGTTCAGCCGGGCAAGCAAACGAACTTCGCTTTGCTGCCTGCTCAGCTCAGCCGCATCCGCAACGTCGGCACGGAAAATCTTCAGGGCCACATCACGGCCCAGCGCCAGATCGGTGCCGCGGTACACGGTGCCCATCCCGCCCTGGCCCAGTACGTCACCCACCCTGTAGCGCTCCTGCAGTACTGTTCCCTGCATTCCGGTATCAGTGTCCTTCACTGGCGGCCACCTTCCGTCAGCATTGATTCTAGAGGCCGGCAGCAGTGTGGAAACCCGCCTCTGCGCTAGGGGCGGGCAGACCGGGCCTCCGCTGCGGCGATGAGCTTTTCAGCTTCCGCCAGGATCCGGTCCACAACTGCCGGACCATCCCCGGCCCGTTTGTCGGCGCGTCCGTCGGGCCGAAGCCCGGAGGCACCTGCCCCGGTGGAGAGCCGTGCGAGTTCCTGGGTCTGGATCCCCACCGCCAGGGCACTCATCAGGTCAGCGTCCTCCGCCGTGGCCAGGTCGCTGCCAACCAGCTGGACCAGCACGCGCATCCCCGCGAGGCGCCGTTGGGGATCAGCGTCGTTCAACGCCGAGTCGATGGCCCACTGCGCGCGTTTCCACCACTGGTCCCGCCTGTCCGCGTGCGCCTTTTGCCGGTAGGTCAGGTAAGCCACCAGGACCACTCCGAACGTGGCCAGCGGTGCTATCGCGGACACGCCCAGCACAGCGTTCCAGATCACGTCGAGGATCTTCATGCACCTACTCTAGGCAGGCGCATCGCCGCAGGGCCGCTGACCCACCCACGAGGCAGAAACAGGGCTGGTTCAGAGAACTAACCGGGACCTAACCGTGAGGAAACGCGGCTGCAACATTGCCCCGCCACACTGGAAGGGCCGGCAAGAGCAGGCACCAACTCCAGCTCAGGGGGCCACGTGATGTTGAAGGAAGCCAAAACCCATGTAACCAGAGTCCGCGCCCTGGACCAGCTCCACCGCGGTGACGAAATCGAAGCCCGCCTCTCCGTGGGCCCCAGCTACGACGACGTGGTGATCCGCCGCGGCCGCGTCCAGGAGACGGCGCCAGGCATCGGCGTCGTCTGGATCATGGACCGCCACACCGGCCTCCGCAAAGCCATCAATGCCGACGAGTGCAGCGTCTGGCGGGTGGCCTGAACCGCCCTGCTTCACCGGCACATTTGCCACCGGCACCATTTACCCCAGGCGGGCGTAGTCAGTAAGGACTGCCCGCCGCCCGGAATGCCGGCAGCTTCGCCGGCGCCACTACCCGTATCTTCCTCACATGACCGGACCGGTGCCGCCGTCGGCCCCTCGGTTTCCGGCACCGGCAGCGGCGGCGGTCCGCCAGCCGCCGTGGTATTCGGTGCGGGCAGTGACGGCGTAGGGCGCGGGGCTGACCACGGCGCGCACACTGATCTGCTGGTGTGGTTCCACCGTGGTCTTCCTGCTTCCACCGTCGGGTTCGCCCCAGATCACGTGGACCTCCGTGCCGATTTCGACGTTGGCATCCACGGTGGCCAGGGACAGCCCGCGCCGTTCGTTGGCGGTGACGCCGGTGAAGAGCGAGAGCCCAACCCCGGTCCCGTCGGCGTCCACCACGGAGTCATAGTTCGATGATCCGTAGTTCGCGTTGGGCACGTCAAAGAACTGGTATCCCACGCTGTCGCGGTCCAGGAAGGAGGCCCAGATCTTCGCCAGGTCCTCATCGTTCCAGGCCAGCGTGACCTTCTTGCGCTGCTTGGCAGGATCAATCTTCTCGAGGGCGTCACGGCCAATAAAGTCATGGTCAAACTTCACAAACGAGCCATAACCGAGCTCCCACGGGGTTAAGTAGTAGTCCTCGATGTTCTGCGACACAAAGGAGCCGGCGAGCGCATTGATCGCTTCATAACTCGTGGCGGGCAGCCATTCACGGTAGCTCCGTTCAGCCTCGCTGCTGTAAATCGCGGGCAACGGCGACGGGATCCAGCCGGATTCCAGGGTGTTCGAGGAGTAGGCGCGTGACCCGCACGGTTCAAGACCGAACTCGGCGCCAGCCTCCAGCACGGCGTCACGGATCTTCCCGTGCTGCTCATAGGGCCCCCAGATCTCCAGCCCGGGGGCGCCTGCCATGCCGTGGCGCAGCGTACGCACCTGCTCCCCGGCAATACCGAGGTGGCCCATGTGAAAGAACCTCACCTGCTCGAGTCTTCCCTTGTTGAGCTTCTCGATGATCTGCCAGGCGTTGGGGCCCTGGATCTGGAAGCGGTAAAACTCGCGCCTGACCGCCTGGCCATAAGGGCGCGACGGCGACCTGTCGTCATACCTGCACTCGACGTCGTACCCTCCCGTCTCGGCGTGGAACTGGAGCCAGTTGGCGGTAGGGGCGCGGCCGACGTAGACGAATTCGTTCTCGGCCAGGTGGAAAAGAATGCCGTCGCCGATCACGCCGCCGTTGGACGCCGTCGGCACGAACTGTTTTGCCGTGTTGACGGGGAAGTTCGCGAAGCTGTTAATTCCTGTATCGGACACGAGCTTGAGGGCGCCGGGGCCGTTCATAAAGAAGTTCACCATATGGTGCGACTGGTCATAGAGCACGGCGGTCTCGCGCCAGGCCCGCTGCTCGCGCCGCCAGTTGGTGAACTCGGCCGGGACCACCGGGTAGATATAGGTGCCAAGTTGTGAGTTGCGCAGGAGTTCGACGGTGTTGCCTGCCTCGTCGAGAACATCCTGCAAGGTCTTCTGCGCCATGAGATTTCTCCTTCGGATCGGTCCGGCTCTGGCCCGCGCCCTCAGGCGGCGCGGTAGCTTTCGCGTGCAAATTGCACGAAGGGGGCGGGGGCAACAGTGGCGCGCATGGCAACCTGCCGGTGCGGCTCCACCTGGAGCTTGGACGAATTGGGCTCCTCACCCCAGACGACGGTGACCTCCGTGCCGGTTTCGGCAAACGCCGGGTCAACGCTGGCAAGCGAAACAAACGACTGCTCATTGGTGATGTAACCACAGTCGAAGGACTGCCCAATAATGGCACCCTCGTGGAGCACGCTGTCCACCTGATAGAGGGCGTACCGCGCCTTTGGCAGGTCGATGTACTTGGCCGGGAGGCCCGGGCGCAGGAGCGAGCCGATGGCCTCCTGGACGTCATCGGGGTTCCAGACGAGCGTGACTTTGCGGCGGCCCGAATCCTGCGGAAGGGCCTCGAGCGTGTCACGCCCGATGAAGTCGTGGTCGAACGCCACTGCACGCCCGTAGTCCAGGTCATAGGGTGTCAGGTAGTAATCCTCGATGTTGGGCGAATTGAAGCTGCCGCCGAGCGACCCCGCCGCCGCTGCGGGCAGCCATTCCCGGTAGGCCCGCAACTGGCCATCCGAGAAGATTGCGGGCACCGGCGAGGGCACCCATCCCGATTCAAGGTTGGCTGTTGAGTAGGCCTTGGCACCAACCTGTGTCAGGCCGAGCCCGGCACCGGCTTCCAGCAATGCGTCCCTGACCCGCACGCCGTCAGCCCATGGGCCGAAAAGCTCGTAGCCCGGCTGGCCGGCCATCCCGTGCCGGATGCCGCGGACCTCAAGCCCGGCAATCCCGAAACGGCCCATGTGGAAGAAGCCGATCTGCGGCACCGGACCGCCGATGAGTTTCTCCACGATCTCCGGTGCTGTTGGTCCCTGGAGTTCATATCTGAAGAGCCGGGGGTCGCCGGGCCGGACGATGGAATTCCCGTCCCGCTCAACGTCCACATCGTGTGCGCCTGTCTCGGCGTGGAACTGCACCCAGTCGATGGCCATGTGATGCCCCACCAGGTTGTAGGAGTCCACGTCGAGGTGGGCCAGGATGGCGTCGCCAATGAGGTAACCCTGGTGGTTCACGGCGATGAACTGCTTGGCGCGGTCAACCGGGAACGTTGCAAATGAATTAACGGCCAGGGTGCTGAGCAGGCGTTCGGTGCCAGGCCCTCGAAGGAAGAGATCGGTCATGTGGTGTGACTGGTCCAGCAGTGCGCAGCCCGTCCGCCATGATTGCTGCTCGGACCGCCAATTGCTGAATTCCGGCTTGACCGGGAAAACGGTGGGTGACGCCGTTGAGTTGCGCAGCAGTTCGACCGGAGAGCCCGGCCGATCGATCGCTTCCTGCAAGGTCTGCGTCACGCTGACTCCTTTGTCCACTGATTAGTTTGGCCACCGGGAAGGCCAGGTTCGCGCGGGCGAATCAACCTGTGGCAGTAACTGTGGCAGCAACAAATATGAGGATCAGGATTGGTAACAAAATTGTAGCCGATGTCTTGACCGCAGTACCAGAGAGTGGTTGTCTGGCAAGAGGATGCGGAGATGGGACAGCAGTCCGGGAGGGACCCATCATGGCCAATGCAGGCACCGTGCTGGTGGTAAGCGCGCACGCCGGCGACTTCGTCTGGCGGGCCGGCGGCGCCATTGCCGCCGCCACCGCCCGAGGTGATCGCGCCGTCGTCGTCTGCCTCTCCTACGGCGAGCGCGGCGAGTCAGCCAGCCAGTGGCTGGCGGGGAAATCACTGGACGAAATCAAGGCCATCCGGCGCGGAGAGGCCGAGGCCGCCGCCGAGGCCCTGGGTGCCGAAATCGAATTCCTCGACGCCGGCGACTACCCCCTCCTGCCGAGCCGGGAACTGCTGGATGAGCTGGTGCGGATCTACCGCCGGGTCCAGCCCACCGTTGTGCTGACGCATCCGCTGCTGGATCCCTACAACGGCGACCACCCGGCAGCCGGAAAACTGGCAATCGAAGCCAGGATCCTGGCCCAGGCCATTGGTTACGAGGCTCCGGGCGAAGTGCTGGGTGCACCGCCCGTGTTCTTCTTCGAGCCGCATCAGCCCGAACAGTGCGACTTCAAGCCAGATGTCCTGCTCGACATCACCTCCGCTTTCCCCGCCAAGGAGAAGGCAATGAAGTGCCTGCCCGCCCAGCAGCACATGTGGGACTACTACACCTCCCTTGCGGTGCGCCGCGGGGTCCAGGTGAAGCGCAACGCCGGCCCCAACCTCGGCCTGCCGGTTGACACCAAGGGAGAGGCGTACATGCGCTATTACCCCCAGGTCACCGAGGTCCTCGAATGAAGACCGTTGTGGTCACTGATGTCCCGCGGGCGGATGCTTCCGCCATAGACGCGCTCGGATCGCACGGCGTCGCGACGGTGCACGAAGCTATGGGTCGCACAGGACTGGTGGGTGCCTCGCTCCGTCCCATCCAGGAGTCGGTCCGGATTGCGGGTTCTGCGGTCACCGTCCTCTGCTGGCCGGGCGACAACCTGATGATCCATGCTGCGGTGGAGCAGTGCCGGGAAGGTGACGTGCTGGTGGTGACCACGGCGTCCCCCTCGCTTGACGGCTCGTTTGGCGAACTGTTCGCCACAGCTCTGCAACAGCGCGGAGTGCGGGGGCTGGTGACAACCGGCGGGGTCCGGGACGTGGCAGACCTGCGGGCCATGGGGTTTCCGGTTTGGTCTGCCGCGGTCAACGCCCAGGGGACGGTCAAGGCCACCGCAGGCTCAGTGAATGTGCCCATCACGGTGGGCGGCACGGTGGTGCGCCCGGGGGACGTCGTCGTCGCTGATGACGACGGCGTACTGTGCGTGCCGCGCGCGGACGTCCAGTCTGCCCTCGAAGCGGCCGATGCGCGGGTGATGAAAGAGGCGGAGTCACGTGCGGCCTACGTCGCCGGCGAGTTGAGCCTGGACCGCAACCGGCTCCGCGGCGTCTTGGAGGACCTGGGCGTACGCTATGTGAGCGCTGCTGAATACTACGCGGCAGAAGCCGCTGAGCACAGAGCCGCAGAATCCGGGGCGGATCATGGCCGGGGTTGAGGGAATCCCCTGCCTCTATATGCGTGGGGGCACGTCCAAGGGTGCGTTCTTCCTCGCGGCGGACCTCCCGGCTGACCACGAGGAACGTGACGACCTGCTCCTGCGCATCATGGGCACGCCGGATCCGCGCCAGATCGACGGGCTGGGCGGTGCGCATCCGCTCACCAGCAAGGTGGCCGTCATCTCGCCATCCCCCGACGACGGCGCCGACGTCGACTATCTTTTCCTCCAGCTGGGCGTCGACAGCGCCTTTGTGACCGACCGCCAAAACTGCGGCAACATCCTGGCCGGCGTCGGTCCGTTCGCGGTGGAGCGCGGCCTCGTTCCGCCCGGCAACGGGCATACCGACGTCCGCATCCGGATGGTCAATACTGACAGCCTGGCCACGGCCACGTTCGCCACTCCGGACGGGCAAGTGGACTACGACGGCGACCTCGAGATCGACGGCGTCCCCGGTACGGCGGGAGCGATCAGGCTCAACTTCGAGGGGACAGCCGGATCCTCCACCGGGGCGCTCTTCCCGTCCGGCAGCGTGCTGGACCGGGTTGCCGGAGTAGACGCCACTTGCGTGGACAATGGCATGCCCACCGTCCTGATGCGCGCCGCCGACCTCGGGCTGACGGGCGGCGAATCACCTGAGGAGCTGGAGGCCGACGACGATCTGGCAGACCGCCTTAGGGCGATCCGCCTTGAAGCCGCAAAAGTGATGGGCATGGGCGATGTCTCCGATGCCACCGTGCCAAAGCTTGTACTGCTGGCCCAGCCCAGCGCAGGCGGCGCCATTGCCACCCGCAGCTTCCTGCCAGTGCGGGTTCACACCTCAATTGGTGTGCTGGGGGCTCTTACAGTAGGCGCGGGAGTGCTGGCAGAGGGATCAGTGGGCCACGGACTCGCTGCCTTGCCCTCCCGCGGCGATCCGCTGCGTATCGAACATCCCACCGGCCATTTCGACGTCGACATTGCGGTCGAGTCAACTCCGGACGGGTTCACCGTCACCAAATCGGCAGCCCTCCGCACGGCGCGGAAGATTTTCGACGGGCGTGTCTTCCCGCGGCCACGCCTGTGAAAGCGAGTGTGCCTCTGAAAGCGACCCTGGCTGTGAAAGCGATTCTGGAGAGGACAAGTCAATGACCGAGTACACCTCATTCGACGTCGGCCACGTGGGGAACGTGGAGTTGCTGACACCCACCTTCGATAAGAGCCTGTGGTTCTTCCGCGACCTGCTGGCCATGCGTGTTGTCGCCGAGGCCGGCGATTCGGTATACCTGCGCACGTGGGACGAATATCAGCTGTACACGCTGAAGCTCACCGCATCCGCCGAGGCAGGAGTAGGCCGGACGACGTTCCGGGCAACCAGCCAGGAGGCTCTTGAGCGGCGGGTGGCTGCCATCGAAGCCACTGGCCTGGGCATCGGCTGGGTGGAAGGGGAAGTGGGCACGGGCCCCGCCTACGCTTTCCAGGATCCTGACGGGCACGACATGGCTATCTACTATGAAACCGAGCGGTACGTGGCCACCGACGACAAGCCCGCCCTGAAGAACCAGGCCTCCGCGTTTCCCGGCCGTGGCGTCAACGTCAGGCGGCTGGACCACATCAATTACCTCGCCAAGGATGTGGTGGCCAACGGAGAATTCGTGGCCACAGCCCTGCGGGGACGCGAAAGTGAACGGATCAAGCTGGACGACGGCGGATATGCCGCCTGGTGGTTCCACTTCAACAACAAGTCCTACGACATCGTGTACTCCGACGACTGGTTGAAGCACGGCAACCGGCTGCACCACGTCGCGTTCGCCCCCGACACCCGGGAGGACATCCTCAAGGCAGCCGACATCTTCCTCGAGAACGGCATCCACATCGAGTCAGGCCCCCACAAGCATGCGATCAACCAGACCTTTTTCCTCTACGTCTGGGAGCCCGGCGGCAACCGCATCGAACTCGCCAACGCCGGCGCGCGGCTCCTGCTGGACCCCGACTCCCCGGTGGTGGAGTGGACCCAGGAAGAGCGCAAGAAAGGGCAGGCCTGGGGCATGAAGACCATCGAAACGTTCCACACCCACGGAACACCCGTCGTCCACCAGTGACGCCGTAGGAGAACCTGCAGTACTCATTTAGAGAGGTGCGAAGCCATGACCGACACAGTGAACACTTCAGCGCCGGTGACCACCGGCCTGTACATCGGAGGGGCCGAGCGTCAGGCCGCCGCCACCCTGGAGGTGGTCGATCCGGGCAAACCGGGCGCCATCGTGGGGCATGCGGCAGCGGCGGGCCCGGGTGACGTTGACGACGCGATTGCCGCGGCCAAGGCGGCCTTCCCCGAATGGTCTGCACTGAGCGCACGGGAACGCGCCGACCAGATGCGCGCCGCCATCGAGGGAATCGCCGACTTCCGTGATGAAGATGCCGCCATCCTGTCCCAGGAGAACGGGAAGATCCGGATGGAGGCGTGGATTGACTCACTGGTGTTCGAGCTCCGGTGGAACCTTGCACTGGAGCTGGCGGACGAAGTGGACGCGACCAAAGTCCTTCCCCCGGCGCCAGGGATCCCCGTATCCACCACGGTGGAGTACCAGCCGCTGGGCGTGGTGACGGTCATCGTGCCGTTCAATTGGCCCATCGCGATCCTCGGGGCATCGCTGCCACATGCACTTCTGGCCGGCAACACCGCCATTGTGAAGCCACCGCCCACCACTCCGCTCGCCACCACCCGTGTGGTTCAGAGAGTCGCGGAGAAGCTTCCGCCCGGCGTGCTCAACATCGTGACCGGCAAGGACGCGGACATGTCGGCTCTCATCACAAGCCCCGATGTTGCGAAAGTCTGCTTCACGGGCAGCGTCTCCGGCGGCAAGCGCATCATGGAGATGGCCTCCAAGTCCCTGACCCGGGTGACGCTGGAATTGGGCGGAAACGACGCTGCCGTGGTGCTGGAAGATGCCATCCTTGATGACGCCCACCTTGACCGTCTGTACGCTTCAATCTTCGACACCACCGGCCAGATCTGCATGGCCGCGAAACGGGTTTTCGTCCACCGTTCGCGCATGGATGAGCTGGTGGCAGGACTGTCGGCCCGGCTCGACAAAGCCGTTGTCGGTTACGGATTGGACGAAGGCACCACCATGGGACCGCTGCACCAGCCGGCCCAGAAGGCTTTCGTCGCGGAGATCATCGAGGAGGCAAAGGAAGCGGGCGCCGACGTCAGGGAGTTTGGGACGCTGCCCTCAGATCCGGACCTTCGGAGCGGCAACTTCCTGCGGCCGGCGCTGGTGATCAACCCGGATCCGTCGCTGCGCGTTGTTACCCAGGAGCAGTTCGGCCCGGTGATTCCGCTGATCCCGTTCGACACGGAGGATGAGGCCATCCGTGCCGCTAACGATTCCTGGTCAGGGCTTTGCGGCTCGGTCTGGACGGCCGATCCGGAGTCGGCCAACCGCGTGGGCGGACGGCTGGTCTGTGGCTACGTCTGGGTGAATGACCACGGCGCCACGCGGCTGGACCTGCGTGCTCCCTTCGGGGGAATGAAGCAGTCCGGCATGGGCCGGGAGCAGGGCATCGAGGGAGTGCGTGCCTTCCAGGACACCCGCTCAATCGCCCACCTCGATCCCGATGCCCTGGCCGCGGGCTGATTCGATCGGAGGCCAGGAGGAGCCGGGGAAGTAGATCCGCCGATCGCGAATCCCGCGACGCCGGGAGGTTACGGGGAAGGTGCGGGGATGCCACCATCAGAGCAGGTAAGGCATCCCCGTCTCCTCCTTTTCGCCGCCGTGCTGCTGACAGCAGCCAACCTGCGCTCCACGATCACCGGCGTAGGGCCGCTTCTTGCGCAGATCTCGGCGGATCTGGGAACCACTGAGGCTGCCCTGGGGCTGCTGGCCGCCATCCCCCTGATTGCCTTCGCGCTGGTCTCACCCTTGGCTCACGCCCTCGGCATGCGCTTCGGCATTTCGGCCGTTGTGTTCTGCTCCCTGATCGCGCTCGGGGCCGGCACCGTGTGGCGCTCTCTCCCGGGAACGAGCCTGAACCTGTGGGCCGGAACAGTCCTGACCGGAGCATCCCTCGCCGTCGCCAACGTCCTGCTCCCGGCGGTGATTAAGCGTGAATTTAGCGACCGCCTGGCGGTGGTGACGGCACTTTTCACCGCCTTCCTCAGCGGCACGGGAGCGCTGGCCTCGGGGATTGTGGTTCCGGTCTCGCAGATCCCTGCCGGCGACGGAGTAGTTGGCTGGTCCGGTGCGCTGCTGTTCTCGGGATCACTGATTCCACTCGCAACAGTGGTCTGGCTGGCGGTCCTGATGCGAAGGCGGGGAGGAGAACCCCTGCCCACCTTGGGGCCGGGTACCGGAGGGCCGCATGCCGTGGCGTCAACCGCGAAACCGGAGCCAGCACCAGGTGGCCGCTGGGGCGTGTGGGGAGACCCAGTGGCTTGGCAGGTGCTCTCATACATGGGGTTCCAGGCAATGACGTTCTACATGATGGTCACGTGGCTTGCACCGCTGGCACACAGCATCGGGCGTTCGGAGGTGGTGGCCGGGATAGACGTGATGGTGCTCCAGGTGAGTTCGCTCGCGGGTTCACTTGCGGTCCCGCTGATGCTTCGCGGGCGTTTGGCGCGGTGGACACCCGCCGTCATCCCGGTGCTCGGCCTGGTGGCCATCACGGGGCTCATTATCGCGCCGGTGCTTTTCGCGGGTTGGGTGATCCTTTACGGCCTCTCCTCGGGGGCATCTCTGGCGATGTCCTTCAGCCTGTTCGGGCTCCGGGCACGCACCTCCGGGGCTGCGGGGCGGCTGTCGGGCATGGCCCAGTCAGGCGGCTATGCCATTGCTGCTGTGGGTCCCGTTGCCTTTGGCAGCCTGCTTTCGCTCACCGGAGGGTGGCTTGTGCCTCTGCTGCTCGTGGAGCTCGCCCTCGCAGCACAGCTCGCCGTCGGCTTCTTCGTCGGGCGGGAACGGCATGTGATGCCGGCGTCCAGCCATCCCTCCGGCTGAGGTCCCTGTCCGGCTGGCTTCCTTATCCGGCTGGGTTTCATCCGACAGATACCTATGGACAGTACCTATATCCATAGGTAAAATTTAAGACGTAGCAGGTGCAACGGGGGGCCCAATGAAGGGACGTGGCATTGTGACTAAAACCACTCACACGATCAACCGCGCGGCTTCCCGCGAACTCATGAAGGACTTCTCCCTGGAGATGACGGGCAAGGACGTCCCTTCCCTCCTTGAGGCCAGGCCGCTCATTCCCCTTGGCACGAGAATCAACGTGACCTTCCTGGGAAACGAAGACCTTGAGATGCGTGTGGCCGCCGCCAAGTCGGTCCGGGAGATGGGCTTCGTTCCCGTACCCCACATCTCGGCCCGGCGGCTGGAGTCCGAGCAGCGGTTCAGGGAGTTCCTCAGCCGGCTGCAGGACGTTGACGCGGCGCAGCATATTTTCGCCGTCGGCGGTGATCCCGCCCAGCCCGAGGGTCCCTACAGCGATTCGCTCTCGCTGATACACAGTGGCATCCTGCAGGAGTTCGGAGTCCGCGAAGTCGGAATCGGAGGGTACCCCGAAGGTCATCCGGATATCCGGAAGGACGTCCTGTGGCGCGCGCTTGAAGACAAGTCTGCAGCGCTCCGGGACCAGGGGCTTGACACTGTCATCCTCACCCAGTTCGCGTTCGACACCGAACCTGTGGCCGAGTGGATCGGGGAGGTTAGGGCCAGGGGCATCAACGCTCCAATCCGCGTCGGAACACCTGGACCGGCGGGGATCAAGCGCCTCCTGGGCTTTGCCCGCCGCTTTGGGGTCGGCGCGAACGCCATGATCGTGAAGAAGTACGGATTCTCACTCACCAACCTCGTCGGCGAGGCCGGGCCCGACAACTTCGTCAACGACCTTGCCGCAGTTCTCGCCGATCAGCCCGCGCGCAAAGGCCCTGGCCTCCGCGGACAGGTAGGGCTGCACTTCTACACCTTCGGCGGACTGGCGGAGACGGCGGGCTGGGCCCGCCGGTTCACGGGCCGGCAGGAGTGAGGCGGCCCCGATGGCTCTGCACAGCCAAGCGCAGAGGGACCAGGCCTGCCTGATTGTCCATGGCCCCGATCGGCCGGGGATCGTCTCCGCGGTTGCGGCCGTGGTCACCCGAAACCAGGGAAACATTGTCTCCCTGGACCAGCACTCCAGCGACCCCACCGGGGGCGACTTCTTCCAGCGGATCGTCTTCAGCCGGGCTGACCTTACAGTTGCCCTGCCCGAGATCGAGGCAGACCTCGCCAGGACGCTGGAGTCGTTGGGGCTGGCCTGGAACCTCACCGACCGTTCTGTTCCCAAGCGGATGGCCATCCTGGTCTCCACGTCAGACCACTGCCTGCTCGAACTGCTGTGGCGGCACCGCCGCGGCGAGCTGCATGTCATCATCCCGATGGTTATTTCCAACCACACCAACACCGCCGAGGACGTCCGCTCGTTCGGTGTGCCCTTCTTCCACGTGCCGTCCGTTGGCAGTGACAAGTCGCACGCCGAGGCCCAGATTCTGAAGCTGCTGGAGGGCAATGTGGATTTTGTGGTTCTGGCACGCTACATGCAGATCCTGTCACCTGAGTTCCTCGACCAGGTTGGCGTGCCGCTGATCAACATCCACCACTCCTTCCTGCCCGCGTTCATTGGCGCGGCCCCCTACCGCAAAGCCAAGGAGCGCGGCGTGAAGCTGATCGGGGCAACCTCGCACTACGTGACCAAGGACCTGGATGAGGGGCCCATCATCGAGCAGGACGTCGCCCGGGTGACACATGCCCACAGCGCCACTGATCTCCAGGCCCGCGGCGCGTATGTGGAACGTGCCGTCCTTTCAAGGGCCGTGGAATGGCACGCCGATGACCGGGTCATCCGGCACGGCAACCAGACCATCGTCTTCTGACTTCCCGCAGCCAACATCGCAAGCCAACATGCCAACCACAACGGATCCAAAACAACCGATACAGAATGAGAGGTTCATCGTGGCACCGAAGAATCTGCAGGAAGTCCTCGACTCGTCCAGCGGCGCAGTGGATTTGCTCCGCAACTCACAGATCGGGTCCTACATCTACCCCGTTGTTCCGGCCGACTTCCAGAACTGGATCAAGGAGCAGACCGCGTGGCGCTCGACGGCCGTGCTCTTCGACCAGTCCCACCACATGGACAACCTGTTCATGAAGGGCCCGGACGCGATCAAGCTGATCTCGTCAACGGCCATCAACTCCACCGCGGTGTTCCCCGTCAACAGGGCCAAGCAGTACGTCCCCACCACCGAATCCGGACACGTCATCGGCGACGGCATCCTCTTCCGCCTTGCCGAGGAGGAGTACGTCTACGTGGGGCGCGCACCGGCCGCCAACTGGCTGCTTTACCATGGCGAGACCGGCGGCTACCCAAACCTGGAGATGACCATTGACCGCCGTTCGCCGTCCCGGCCCTACGGCCAGCAGGTCACCCGCCAGTACTACCGTTTCCAGATCCAGGGGCCGAACGCCTGGCAAGTCATCGAAAAGCTGAACCGAGGCCCGGTGGAGCAGCTGAAGTTCTTCAACATGTCCACCATGACCATCGAAGGAACAAACGTCCGTACCCTTCGCCACGGCATGGCGGGCGCTCCGGGTCTTGAAATCTTTGGGCCCTATGCCGACCACGGGCGTATCAGGGACGCAATTATGGAAGCCGGCGCCGACTTCGGGCTGGTGCCCGTCGGTTCGCGCGCCTATCCATCCAACACCCTGGAGTCCGGCTGGATTCCGTCGCCTTTGCCGGCCATCTACTCGGGCGAAGCGGAGCGCGGCTACCGCGAGTGGCTTCCCGCGGACGGCTACGAGGCCACCGGAACGCTCGCGGGATCGTTCGTGTCCGGGAACATCGAGGACTACTACCTGACTCCCTGGGAACTTGGCTACGGCACGTTTGTGAAGTTTGACCATGACTTCATCGGCCGCGATGCCTTGGAGCGGATCGACCAGGATACCCAGCGCAAGAAAGTCACCCTGGCCTGGGATGGCGACGACGTCACGTCGATCTTCGCATCGCTGTTCAAGGGGGAAGGACCGAACTACAAGTTCTTCGACCTGCCCCTCGCCAACTATGGTTCGGCGAACTATGACTCTGTCATCGACGCGGACGGCACGGTGGTGGGTTACTCCATGTTCACCGGCTACAGCGCGAACGAGCGGCGCGCGCTCTCGCTCGCAACCATCGACCCCAACGTGCCCGAAGGCACTGAACTGAGGGTGGTGTGGGGAGAGCCCGACGGCGGCACCGCCAAGGCGGCAGTGGAACCGCACGTTCAAACCGAGGTAAGGGCGGTGGTCAGCCCCGTGCCGTACTCCGCCGTCGCCCGCGCCAGCTACCGTGGCGGGTGGCGGACCAACTATAAGTCCGCCTAGTCTGGAGGCCGGGCCCGGGGGCGGCAGCGCCCCCGGAACCGTCCGGTTACTGAAGGAGTGCTGCATGAGCCTGCGATACGCGCTGCTTGCCTTGCTTCGCGTGGGCCCGCTCTCCGGCTACGAACTGCAGAAGCAGTTCTCCATGTCGGTGGGTCACGTGTGGCATGCTCCCGACTCGCAGATCTACCCCGAGCTTCGCAAGATGGAAGCTGAGCACCTTATCGAGGGTGAGGAGCAGCCACGGGGCCAGCGTGCCACCAGGCGCATCTATCATGTGACCGACGCCGGGGAGCAGGCCTTCCTTGCCTGGATGCACACACCCCTGGAGTACGCGCGCGTCCGGGACCCGGCCCACCTCCGGGCCGCCTACCTTGAGGCTGCGACTCCCGAGGCAGCACGGGAATTCTTCCGTTCGCACATCGTGCAGTGGGAGAGCGAACTTGCCCAGTGGGAGGGCGAACTCCTGCGGATCGCTGAAATCGCCAACCCGATGCTTCTGCGGCGGCTGGCAGTCACAGCACCGGAGGACCGCGAGCGGACCATCGCGTTCAAACGGTTTACGTACGAGGGCCTTGTTGACCGGGCCCGGGGCGAAATCGCGTGGGCAAAGCGCGGACTCAAGCTGATCGATGAGCTGGCAGACGCGGACGGCGTCTGGGCTGACCCGAACGCCGCCCGCGTCTAGTCCTGGTTCTGTGCTGAAATGAAGGACCAGTGCTGGAATAAGGGCTAGTGCTGGAATGATGCCGTGCGGCTAGCCGAACTTCTCAACCGTGCCGTAACCCCTCCCGTCGAACTTCTGCACGAGAACCGAAGATACCGCCGGCTGGCCGTCGGCAGTGGTGTCCACCGCCGTGCCTTCCAGCATCAGTGGAGCCTGCAGGCCCTTGATGTCCCGCAGCTTGGCCATAAAATCCTCACGCGTTGGTTCGGTCATCTTCTTGAAGGCTTCCTCGAGGGTGGCTCCCACCATGTAACTCCACATGCAGTGCGGGAACGCCGGCATGTCCGGGTAGTTACCGTACTGCTTGAGGTCCGCCAGGAACTTCACGACGTCCTCGTCCTGGGCGAACGCCGGGCTCTGAGGTGCCTTGGCAAAGGACACTGAGTAAATGCCCGGGTATGCCCCCGCACCACCGGGCTGGAGGATCGCCGTCGGGCTTGATGTATTGGACGGGAGGAACCAGCTGGGCTTCCAGCCGATCTGCTGCGCCTTCTGGAGCGATGAGATCACCAGCGGAGTGATGGACATTGCGTTGAAGAAGACATCCGCGCCTGACGCGGCGAGCTGGGTGAGCTGGGCATCCACCGAGGTGTCAGTCGCTTCGTACGTCAGTTCTCCCACCACCGAGACATTGGATGCATCCTTGACGGCATCCTTGAAACCCGAAACGTAACCCTTGCCGTAGTCGTCATTCTGCGACAGGATGGCCACCTTGTGCTGATTGCCCGACTCTGCCAGCAGCTTGCCGAAGGCAGATCCCTCATTCTGGTAGATCGGCACGAACCCCAGCTGCCACGGGCTCTCATCCCGGTCGCTGAACAGGGGGTCACCGGTCATGACCAGCACCTGGGGGACCTCCTGGCTGATGGCGGCATCACGGAAGGCGCGGTTGGTGGGAGTACCGAGGCCGGATGTGACGGCAAAAACGTTGTCGGACACCATCTGCTGGAAGTTCGACAGCGATTTCTGCGGATCATATCCGTCGTCGTAAGACTTGATGTCGACTTTGCGCGTCTTGCCGTCGCCGAATTTCACGCCACCGGCCGCATTCACGGAGCCGAAGTAGGCTGCGAGGCCCGCTACGGTACAGGTTCCGGGCCCGGCTGTGGGGCCGCTGAGCGGGGTGGTGACACCCAGTGTGATCGCGGTGTCAGTGATGCCCGGGCTCGCCCCGGAGCCGTTACCCTGTCCGGCACCGTCACGGGCGCAACCTGCAAGGGAGAGCGCGATGATCGACGCCATCGCGACGATACCGAGGACCCCGTCTGGCTTTTTTCTAATCTTCATGATCGATCTTGCCTCTCTGTTTTTTCGAGTCCCTCCGGCGCGGCCGCAGGAGCAGGCTGATGCACAGGAGAGTTCTGCGGGGGATTCCCCGATGGTGTGGAGCGGGCGGGGCGCCGGCGGGAGAGCCGGCGGATCACTCGTGGAAGACTGACCAGTCCCTGGGGCAGCAGGAAAAGCACCACGAGGAGGATCGCGCCCTGGCTGATGGCGGTTAAGTTCGGATCGATGGCGTTTGTCAGCTGCGGAACGAAAACGTAGTAGGCGCCGCCGATCAGCGCGCCAATGATGCTCCCCGCGCCGCCGATGACCATCGCGGCCACCAGGCTGATGGAGTGGCCGAAGCTGAGGGTCTCGGGCGAGGTGTACTGCACCGCTGCAAGGTAAAGGAAGCCGCTCGCCCCGCCGAATATCGAAGCGACCGTGAACGCGAGTACTTTGGTACGGTACGGCGAGATACCCATGGACGCGGCAACGGCTTCGTTTTCCTTCACCACACCGAACGCCCGGCCGTACTTGCCGCGCACCAGGCTGCGGCCCAGCAGGAACGCGCCCACCGTCACCAGCAAGACGATGTAGAACTGCCATTGGTCGTTGTACAGCCCCGACCAGTCCGGCGCATCCGTGAATCGGGCCGAGGTCCCCTGGGAGCCGCCGGTGAACTCATCAAGGCGTTTGGCCAGCGGGACGCCGACAATCGGCAGGGCGATGGTGACCATGGCGATCGCCAGGCCACCAAGCCGGGCTGCGGCCAAAGCCACCAGCAGCCCAACGATGCCCGGAACAACGCACGCCGCGACGAACACCAGGATGATGTTCCAGTCGTGGTTGACTCCGTAGGCGGTGACATAGGCCCCGAGCCCGACAAAGAAGATCTGCCCAAGGTTCACTTGCCCGGTGTAACCCATGACGATGTTCAGGCCCAGTACCGCCACCGCATACACGCCGATACGCACCAGCGTCTGGTTCGCAAACGCCGGAAGGATGAGCGGGGCAACGATCAGGGCGATGGCCACTACCGCCGTCAGGATGACGCGGGTAGATCTCTTCGCCAGGACGGAGGACATGGCAGGCATCAGACCCTCACCACAACCTTCCGTCCGAACAGGCCCTGCGGCCGGATGACGAGGATGACGAAGATCAGCACAAACGGCACGGCGATCTTGAGGTCATGGCCGATCAGCGGCACGTAAACGGCCACGAGGTTTTCAAGCACGCCGATCGCGGAAGCGGCCACCACACATCCGATCGGGCTGCTGAGGCCGCCCAGGATCACTGCGGCGAGTGCGTAGACGAGTGCCGTATCGAGCATGCCGGGGGTGAGGGTCAGCTGTGGAGCGACGAGGACGCCGGCGATCGCGCCCAGAACCGCGGCGAGGCCCCAGCCCACCATCAGGAGCCGGCCCACGGCCAGGCCCGAGAAGGCGGCGGAGGCCGGGTTGTCCGCAACGGCCCGCAGCGCGAGCCCCAGCTTGGTCCGCAGGAAGAGCACCTGCAGAACCACCATGATGGCCACAATGGTCACCGTTGTTGCGAGCGACCGGACACTCACCACGGCGCCGAGGATCTCCACGCTGGTCAGCGGGAAAAGAGAAGGGAACGCCAGGTTGTTGTAGCCCCAAAATATGGCGGCAATTCCGGTGACCAGGCTCAGCAGGCCGATGGTAACCACAACGGCGGTGTCGGGATCGCCGCCTTCGAACCTGCGGACCAGGAACCTCTCGATCACTGCGCCGATAACGAACGAAATCACCACCGCCGCCAGGATGGCGAGCACCAGCGGCAGGCCCAGCCGGGTGAAAGCGTAGGCGATGTAGGCGGACAGCACGGCCATGCCGCCCTGGGCGAAGTTGATCAGGCCGGTTGCCTGGTTCACGAGCACGATCGCAAGGGCCAACGCCGCGTAGATTGAGCCGGTCGAGAGCCCGTCCACCACAAGTTGGATAAAGGTGCCCATGTCATTCAGCCCCCCAGGTAGGCACGGCGGATCTCGTCCATGCCCTTAAGTTCGGCCGACGTTCCTGTCAGCACGTTGCGCCCTGTTTCGAGCACGGTGGCAGTATCAACCAGCGAGAACGCGAGATTGGCGTTCTGCTCCACCACCAGCATGGCGATGCCTGACTCGAGCCGCAGCCGCCTGATTGCCTGGTACACCGTCTTGGAGGTGCTCGGGGCAAGTCCAAGGGACGCCTCGTCTAGCAGCAGCAGCTTGGGCTTGGCCATAAAGGCCCTGGCAACGGCAAGCATCTGCTGCTCACCGCCCGAGAGTGAAGCCGCGCGGGAGCCCACCCGGTCCTGCAGCTGCGGGAACAGGTCCAGGCAGTACTCAATATCGCCAGCGATCGCTTTCCTGTCCTTGCGGAGGTAGGCCCCCACCAGGAGGTTCTCCCGCACGCTCAGCTGGCCGAGGGTTCCGCGGCCCTCCGGAACATGGGCGACACCCAGTGATGCCACCTGGTCGGGGCGCAAACCGCGGATGTCGCGTCCCTCGAACCTGATCCGACCACCGGTGCGCACTGTGCCGCTGATCGCGCGCAGCGTCGTCGTTTTGCCTGCCCCGTTCGCGCCGAGGATCCCCACCGAGCCGCCCTCGGGCACGCTCAGCTCCACCCCGTCGAGCACCTGGACAGGCCCATAGGACGCGGTCACACCGGCAAGTTCAAGTAGCGTCATCCGCCGCGTCCTTCCCAATGTAGGCCTCGATCACCCGGGGGTCGGACTGCGCCTCGGCAGCAGTGCCCTCCATAAGCTTGCGTCCGTGGTCCAGCACCACAACCCGGTCGGTGAGGGCGGAGATAAGCCCCATGTGGTGCTCGACGATGATGATGGTGATGTCCTGCTCGGCCCGGAGCCGCCGCACGGTCTTAATGAATTGCTCCACTTCGCCATGCGAGAGTCCCGCGGCAGGCTCATCGAGCAGCAGAAGCGCCGGCTTGGAGAGCAGCGCACGCCAGAGCTCCACGCCTTTATGCAAGCCATGCGAAAGCTCCCCGGCGGGCAGATTCGAGGCCCAGCCCAGCCCGGCACGGTTGAGCAGTTCGAGTGCCTCCGCGCGGATTCCTTGCTCGGCCCGCACCGTGAACGGCAGCCGCAGCGACCAGGCAACAGGCCCGCCGGGGAGCCTGATGTGCCCTCCGAGCAGCACATTCTCCAGAACTGTGGCGTTCAACTCCAATGCGGGTTGCTGGAAAGTGCGTGCCAGCCCCAGCCGCGCCAGACGGTAGGGGGCACTGCCCAGCACCTCTGTGCCACTGATGGTGATCGATCCGGCATTGGGCTTGTAGTGTCCGCTGATGCAATTAAAGAGCGAGGTCTTGCCGGCGCCGTTAGGGCCCACCAGGCCGAAGATCACACCCGGCTTGACGTCAAAGGTCACATCCTGCAGAACCTTGACGCCGCCGAAGTGCAGGTCCACTCCTTTGAGGCTCAGGCTTGCGGCCACCACCTCTACCTTCCTGTCGCATCATCGCTCGGGATCGGCGCGATCGCTGACGATCGCTCAAAATCGACGCTACGGATCGGAAACGAAATTGTCAACGATATTGGGAGCGCCCTTGGTCCGGCCTCAGGGCGCCCGGTAACCGCCCCGTGCAAACTCGCTGAACGGTGCCGGAGCGACCGTGGCGCGGATCTCCACCTGGCGGTGCCGCTCCACCTGAACCTTGCGGGAATTCGGCTCCTCGCCCCAGACCACCACCACCTCCGTTCCGGTCTGGGAATGCCCGACGTCGATCGTCGCCAGGGAGAGGAAGGCCTGCTCATTGGCGAGGTAGCCGACGTCGAGCGACATTCCGACGGTCTCCCCTTCCTTCAGGATCCGGTCTGTCTGGTACAGCGCATAGCGGGACTTCGGAAGCTCGATGTACTTGGCAGGAATCCCGTCACCCAGGATGGATCCGAGCGCGTCCTTCACGTCGTCCTTATTCCACACGAGCGTGACTTTGGTGCGCCGTTTATCTTCGGAGTGCCGCTGCAGGGCTTCCTTGCCAAGGAATTCATGGTCAAAGGACACCGAGCGGCCGAGCCCGATGTCGTAGGGGGTGAGGTAGTAGTCGGTGATATCAGTCGAGTAGAAGCTGCCTCCCAATGAACCGGCCTTCGACACGTCCAGCCATTCGCGGTACGCCTTGAGCTCAGGCTGGAAGATCGCCGGCGGCGGGGAAGGCACCCACCCGGAGCCCAGGTTCGCCGATGAGTATCCCTTGGCCCCCACCGGCGTGATGCCGAATTCCTCGCCGTCGGCCAGCAGTTGCTCACGCACCCCGGCCGCATCGCCCCACGGACCCCACAGCTCGAAGCCCGGCTGGCCCGCCATGCCGTGGCGGAGGACGCCTACACTGTGACCGCCGACTTCGATTTCACCCATGTGGAAGAACTTCAGTTCAGGTGCCGGCTTGCCGGTGACCTTCTCGATGATCGCGAGCGCGTTCGGCCCCTGCAGCTCATACCGGAAGAGCTTGGGATCGCCCTGCCTGATCAGCGAGTGGTCGTCGCGCTCGAGGGTGACGTCCCAGTCGCCGGAAGAGATGTTGTATTCGACCCAGTCGCTCAGCATGGGAAGGGCCACCAGGTCGAACGAGTCCTCGCCGAGATGGAAGAGGATGCCGTCTCCGATGAGGTACCCGTCATGGTTAACGGCTACCAGTTGCTTTGCCCTCCCCACCTGGTAGCCGGCGGCGGAATTCGTCCCGATCCACGTGAAGAACTTTGTTGCATCGGGGCCGCGGACGAAGAGGTCTGCCATGTGGTGTGACTGGTCCAGCAGGGCGCATGAATCCCGCCATGACGCCTGTTCGCTCCGCCAATTCGTGAACTCAGGGGTCACCGGGAAGGTGAACGGCCTGGAGTAGGCATTGCGCAACACCTCGACGGCGCTGCCCTGCCGGTCAATGGCGGACTGAAGGCTCTGGTTTGTCATGGCGATCCCTCCGTAGGACGGCGACACAGCGCACTGGGATGAACGGCGTCGTTCTTCCTGAATCTCACGATACGCCGCACGAACCTGTCATGGCAGGGGCATGGCTGGGAGGGGCTGTGGTTGGGAGGCGGCCAGTTGCAGCGGCACCTGTCCGAGCTGAAACTGTTGTCAGGTGAAGCTGTCTAGCCGCCCGCCACTGACTGGATGACCAGCACCTCCTGGCCGGCAGCCACCTCGGTTTCCAATCCCTGAAGGCGCCGTACCTCATCACCGTTGACGTATATATTCACGTAGCGGCGCAGCGCCCCGGTTTCGTCCCGCAGGCGCCTTGCCAGCACAGGGTAGTTCCCGGTCACTGAATCCAGCAGCTTCGCCACAGTGACCGGCCCGTCGGCAGGTGCTGTCAGGACAGGCTGCCCGCCGGCCAAAGGCTGGAGGACGCTGGGGAGCACCACGCTGATATCAGGCACCTGCCACCACGGCTGCCCGCACGCACAAAACATCGGGAAGATGGGAAGCCACTTCCGTGAAGGTCTCCCCTTCATCCGCACTGGCATACACAGTGCCGCCGCGCGTGCCGAAGTAGACGCCCGCCGGCTCCGCGGAATCCACTGAGGCGGCATCGCGCAGCACGCTGTTGTACTCGTTTTCCGGCAGTCCGGAGTCCAGCCGTTTCCAGCTGGCCCCGGCGTCATCCGTCCGGTGTACCGCCAGCTTTCCGTCCGGCGGGATCCGCTCGCCGTCGGCCTTCAGCGGCACCACCCAGGCCGTTCCTTCACGGCGCGGGTGCGTCAGCATCACAAAGCCGAAGTCCGCAGGCAGGCCTTCCGCGATGGACTCCCAGTTTTCGGCATTGTCATCGGTGCGGTAGACGCCGTGGTGGTTCTGCGCGTAGAGACGGCCCTCGACGGCGGCATCCGCCGCTATCTTGTGCACGCACTGTCCGAACTCCGGGTTCGGATCGGGCATAAAGTACGCGGAGATCCCCTTGTTCCTCGGCTCCCAGGACGTCCCGCCGTCGAGCGAACGGTAAACTCCGCCGGTGCTCATGGCCACGTGCACGTTGTCCCCGGCAGGGTTCACCACAATGGAATGGGCTGCCGCGCCTCCAAAGCCTGCGCCCCATTCGCTCCGGTGGGGGTGGTCCCACAGCCCCCGGTTCAGCTCGAAGTGCTCCCCGCCGTCGGTGGATTTCCAGACGGATATCGGCTCGGCACCTGCCCAGACCACACCTGGCCGCGACTCTGCGTCCGGGTAGATCTGCCAGATGCGTTCCAGAGCAGCGCCGGTATCTTCAGGAAAGCCAATTGCGCCCTGCTCAGGCTCCGTCCAGGACGCGCCCAGGTCATCCGAGTGTGCCACCGTGGGGCCCCAGTGCTCAGACCTCACGCCAACCATGATCCGGGTCCGGCCATCCCGCGTGTCAATGCCAATGCTGGGGACCTCGGTCATGAGGAAATGCGGTCCGGAAAGTGACCAGTCCTGACGGTCCGGGCTGGTGGCCAGCCACAGGCCTTTTTTGGTTCCGATCGCTACGACAAAACTCTCTGCAGGTGACATGAACCCCATGCAACCACTCCCACCGGACGGTGGCAACGGTTTTGGCTGTGAAGCATGTTCTCCGTGGTGCTGTCAGTCCACAAATTCAGACTGGGTCTCGATGAAATCCCAGTCGGCTTCCGTGAGGACCGAGACGGGGGTATCCGGATGTGGTCCGCCTGCCTCGGCGATGCCCTGGAGCACTGGGAGGGGCAACTCCTCGGCGCGCAGATTCTCGCGGAGCCATTCCTTCGTTGCCAGATCCAGATCCAGCCACCACATGAAGATTTCCATGCCGTTCACGCACCTTTCATATGTCTCCACGTTAGGCGTGGGCATGGCTGCGTACAAGGGAAAGATGAGCGGTTCCACGCCCCGCTGCAGTGACCGTCATGCTCCGCAGTTTTCTGTTCGGGTTGGACGGACGCATCCGGCAAACACTCCTGCCCCACCTTCCGCTGGATACACAAGTAGTACGCGCTGGCTTCCGGGTACCCACAGGTAACAGGGGCCGTTAAGTACCCGGGAAAGACGAGTACTCGCTACTCGCGACTGCCTCCATCCCCCGGCCCTAGCCTGAAAACTCAAGCAAGCTGGCTGTGCTGCTGGGGCACTGAGAGTCGTCGCTTCTCCCCCTTCGGCGTGGTCCGTTTCCAACAGACTGGGGAAAATATCATGAAAAAGACTTTTGCAACCGCGGCGGTGGTGGGACTGGGACTGCTCGGTGTCACCGCCCCCGCCATGGCCGCCGAAAAGATTCTCATCTGCCATGCAACCGGCAGCGAGACAAACCCCTACGAAGGGGTCTTGGTGGACTACCACGCCCTGAATGGCCACGACGCAGACACGATGGACATCATTCCGCCGAACCCGCTGCTGCCGGACGGCCAGAACTGGACGGCTGAGGGGATCGCCATCAACCTCAACAACTGCATGCCGGCCACTGTGGTGCCGCCGGTTGTTGTGGTTGACCCGGTCGTTGTGGTGGATCCCCCGGTGGTAGTGGTTGACCCCCCGGTGGAGGTGGTCGATCCTCCCGTGGTGGTCAGTCAGCCAGTGACTCCGTCCGCTGTCACTCCCCCTGCCGCCCAGGCGCCTGCCCCACAAGTTGTTGCGAAGGCACCAGCCAAGACGGCAGTTACCAGCCGGGGCACGAATCAGGGTTTCAACGCCCAGACCGCAGCCGGCGGGAACGCCGCCGACAGCGCACCGTCCTGGTTGGGAGGCCTGGGTGTGCTGGTCGCTGCAGGCATGGCTATTGCGGTCCGTCGCCGGTCCAGCACGGTAGTGCCGGCAGCCAGCTAGGCCCCGGCGCTGGGACTGTCCCAACGCTGCCGCACACAAGTCCACATACAAGGAGGGCGCCCCGCCGGATGAGGCAGGGCGCCCTCCTGCAAAAACTTCTTTCCACGGCACAGGGGGCATTATGGGAAAGCACCGCGTATCCACCACAAAACGCCTGCGCGGCTTTACCCGCGCAGACGCAGCCATCCTGCTGTGCGGGATCCTGGGGTTTCTTTCCCTCACATTCGGCGCACCGCTCCTCCAGGCGGCGGAACACGGTGCAGGCGGAACGGCCGCCACGGCTCAGTCGGTGGGAACGGCGTCGTACATTGAGTGGCCCGATTCCGCTGGCGCCACCCAACCGGCGGCCGGCCCTGCGGCATCGACACAGGCGGCGTCCGATCCCGCGGCCCCGCTGGCTGCGGCAGCAGCTGAACCGGCACCGGCACCAGCCGTTCCCGCTCTTCCCGATGCCTCCGCACCCGTACGTATCCAGTACGCGGCCGCAGCAATCGATACCAGCGTCCATCCTCTTGAGCCGGACAACTCCGCGGTGGCCAGCCAGACCATCGTGCCGCCCACCACCATGGACGGATATTGGTTGACGCCGTTCGGCTCGCCGGGAAACGGATCAACGAACACCACCTACATCATTGGCCACAGCTGGGAAGGCCGTGATGCCCCTTTTAACCACCTCAGCTCGGACGCGGCGGTGGGTGACGAGTTCGACGTCGTGACCGGCAACGGCACCATCCGCTACCGCGTGGACAGCGTGACCACCTACGTCAAGGCCGCCCTGAAGGACAGCCCCATCTGGGACATGGTGCCCAACCGTGTGGTGCTGATCAGCTGCTACACGGAAGACCCTTGGGGTAAGAACGTGGTGGTATCGGCGTCGCCCGCTGTTGCCTGAAAAGCCTGCCCACCAGCCACGGTACTGTTCAAGTGCCGCTGCCGGACAGACAATGAGCTATGACTCCAGAACGTTTCAACACGTCGGCTCCGCTGCTGGTGGGGATTGTGCCGAACCAGCATCCGGAGGTTCTTCAGACGGCGGCAGCCCTCGCAGTCAAGCTCTCGACCCCGCTCGTGTGCGCCTACGTGGATGAAGCTAGTTATCTGGTGGAATGGGACCCTGCCAGGTCAGCGCACCGGCTGTCCCTGCATCCGGAGAAGAACGACGACGACATCCGGGCCGTGACCGTGGAGCTTGGGGCTGTGATCGAATCCGCGATGCACGAAGCAGCCGCAGGAGGTGCCCCGCCGGAATGGAGCCTGCGCACCCTGGCCGGGGATCCTGCCCGGGCACTTGCCCGTCTGGCCGCGGAAAGCAACGCCCCCATGATCATTGTGGGGACGTCCGAGCGCGGGCTGGTTCACAAGATTTCCGAAGTCCTGAACGGCTCGGTGGGGGCGTGGCTGACCCATCATCAGAGCAAACCGGTGCTGCTGGTCCCCTATCGGATGCCGGCCCATCAAGACGGATTGTGAGCGCTAAATAATAAAGCGAAAGTAGTTATTCGAGGTGGTGGCGGAGAGCGTTCCGCCCACGTAAGCTGGTTCAAGCAGAGAGATCCGGTCGAGAGAACGGAAAGTGAATCTGCCCAAAGGCTGCTCCGGAGTGCGTATCCCCCAATAACGCACTCCGGAGCTTTTTAATGCCCTTTTGGAGCAGTGGGATACCCCCAGGGGGTACTTGCCATATACCCCCACCCGGTATAAGTTGGCATTATGAACGCACCGGAAGAAGCTGCCCAAGTGCTGCCTGCCGCTGAATCGCAGCCCGAGCACGCACACGGCTACACAGGAAATAAAGAAGCATACCTGCGTCGTTTGAAGCGGATCGAAGGCCAAGTACGGGGAATCGCCCGCATGGTTGATGAGGACAAATACTGCATCGACATCCTGACCCAGGTCTCGGCGGTAACCAAAGCCCTCCACGCTGTGAGTCTTGGGCTGGTTGAGGAGCACATCGGGCATTGTGTTGTGGGAGCTGCAGCCGAACCCGACTCGGCCCTGCGGGCGGAGGCCATCGATTTCAAGGTCAAAGAGGCCGCCGACGCTATTGGCCGCCTGCTTCGCTGACCCAACACCCTGCATCCTTCACAGCGCTCTTCAACCCACCCCATACTTCAGACTGCAACTAACACATCGCCGGCCCACAGGCCGGCCAGAACCCAGGGAGCCAGCCATGAGCACCACCTCCACAGTCACCACCACCGTCAGCGTTTCGGGCATGACCTGCGGCCACTGCATCTCATCGGTGAGTGAAGAGCTTGAAGCTCTCGCCGGCGTCGAAGCTGTCGACGTCGATCTCAACGCCCGGGGCATCTCCACCGTCACCATCACCTCCAGTGATGAACTCTCGCCCTCCGAAATCGGCGAGGCTGTGGCCGAGGCCGGCTATCTCGTCGTTGCCAACGAAGCCTGAACCCCCAGGGATCCGAACGGGCACCATGACTAACGAACAACTCCTCCATCAGGGCGGGAGCCGGGTGGTTGAACTTGATATCGAGGGCATGACCTGCGCGTCCTGTGTGAACCGCGTGGAAAAGAAGCTTGGCAAGCTCGACGGCGTGGAAGCCTCCGTCAACCTTCCCCTGGAATCAGCGCACGTGACGGCTCCGGACGGCGTCACGGATGAGCAGATCGTGAATACGGTTAATGCGGCGGGTTACAAGGCAACTGTCCGCCTGCGGCAAGAGGCGCCCCGGCAGGACGACAAGCAGGGGCAGGACGAAGGGCAGGAAGAAGGGCAGGAGGGGCACCCGGGCTACGGGCCGGATGGCCATGAACCATCCAGCCATGTCCAGCACAGCGACGCGGCGGCCGCACTGAAGCCGCGGCTGATCGTGGCTGCCGTCCTGACCGTTCCCGTGTTCCTGATCTCGATGCTCGAGGCCTTCCAGTTCCCGCATTGGGGCTGGGTGGCCGGGGCTCTCGCGCTGCCCGTGGTCACGTGGGCGGCCTGGCCTTTCCACCGGGCGGCAGCCATCAATGCCCGCCACCTCGCCTCCACCATGGACACCCTTGTATCCATCGGCGTGTTAGCCGCTTACCTGTTCTCCGCCGCGCAGCTCCTGATGGATCCCCGTATGACCGAACACCCGGGAATGGCGGGGATGGAGTCCGGCGGCCTGTACTTCGAGGTGGCCGCGGGGGTCACCACCTTCCTGCTCCTGGGCCGGTTCCTGGAAGCACGTGCCAAGCAAAAGGCCGGTGATGCGCTCAGGGCCCTGCTGAATCTTGGAGCGAAAGACGCCACCGTCCTCCGTAACGGTACGGAGCGCAAGATTGCCGCCGGGCACCTCCAGGTGGGTGACGTCGTGGTGGTGCGCCCCGGCGAGAAAATCGCTGCCGACGGAATAGTGATCGATGGCAGTTCTGCCGTTGATGCTTCCCTGGTGACGGGCGAGTCGGTGCCGGTGGAGGTGGGCCCGGACAGCAAGGTCACGGGGGCCACCATCAACACTTCCGGCCGGCTGCTTGTCCGTGCCACCCGTGTGGGCTCCGAAACCACGCTGGCGCAGATGGCCCGCCTGGTGGCGCAGGCTCAGACGGGGAAAGCCCCCATCGCCCGTCTGGCGGACCGCGTCAGCGCCGTTTTCGTTCCGGTTGTCCTGGTCATCGCTGTACTCACCTTTGCGCTGTGGCTCCTCTTCGCCGGGCCCGTTATCAGCGAGGCGGAACTGCGCGCTGCCTTCACGGCGGCGGTCACTGTCCTGGTCATTGCCTGCCCCTGCGCGCTGGGGCTTGCCACACCGGTGGGCCTGCTCACCGGCTCCGGCCGTGGCGCCCAACTGGGCATCCTGATCAAGGGCCCCCAGGTCCTGGAGGACACCCGGACCGTGGACACCATCCTGCTGGATAAGACCGGCACGGTAACTACCGGGAAGCTCGCCGTAGACGGCATTGAGGCTTTTGGCAGCTTCGGCCGCTCCGAAATTCTTCGCCTCGCCGGCGCCGTCGAAGCGGCGTCCGAGCACCCCATCGCGCACGCCATCGCCGCGGCCGCGCTGGCAGAACGTGCCGCCCATGCCGTCCAGCAGACGGGCAGGGCGGATGCCCTGGAGCCGTCGCTCACTGGACAGTCGGCTCCTCCGCCTCCCTTGGCCGGGGCTGCAAACCAAAGCCAGGACGACGACGGCGGGCGCCTTCCCGCCGTCGTGCACTTCCGCTCCGCGCCAGGCGGCGGTGTGGCCGGAACCGTGGAAGGGCAATTGGTCCTGGCCGGCCGGACAGGATGGCTGGAGGAAAACGGCGTCTCCATCTTGCCCGCCGAGCGCCAGGCGTTTGCCGCGGCCGAACTGAGCGGCGCCACAGCCATCTGGGTCGCGGTGGACGGCAGGACCGCAGGCTTTGTCACACTCCGGGACACCATCAAGGAAGGCTCAGCGGCTGCCATCTCGCGCCTCAGGCTGCTGGGTCTGCGCCCCATCCTTCTGACCGGCGACAACGGCGCGGTAGCAGCGCAGGTTGCCGCCGCCGTCGGCATCGCCCCGGAGGACGTTTACGCGGAAGTCCTGCCGGCCGGAAAAGTTGAGGCCGTGCGAAAGCTGCAGACCGCCGGCGCCACCGTAGCCATGGCCGGCGACGGGGTCAACGATGCCGCAGCCCTGGCGCAGGCAGACCTGGGCATCGCCATGGGCTCAGGCACTGATGTGGCCATCGAGGCTGCGGATCTGACAGTGATGGGCAACGATCTGGGCCAGGTGGCCCAGGCCATCGAACTGTCCCGCCGGACCCTGGGCACCATCAAGACGAACCTGTTCTGGGCCTTCTTCTACAATGCGGTGGGCATACCGGTGGCCGCACTGGGCCTGCTCAATCCCATGATTGCCGGCGCTGCGATGGCGGCAAGTTCAGTCCTGGTGGTGGCGAACTCGCTCCGGCTTCGCAGCTTCGGCAAGTAGCCACTCAGGTCAATACAGCTAAGCCGCGCCGAACCTGACGGCGGAGCGAGCCTTGGCCTTGGCCGCCTCTTCCTCACGGTCCTTGGGAGGAGCCTGGGTAACAAGCGAGTCCAGGAGGTGCTGGGTGATGTGGGCGATCTCGTGCACCGCCTCCTGGAAGGCTTCCTCGTTGGCCTTGGACGGCTTGGTGCTGCCGCTGATTTTCCGCACGTACTGGAGTGCGGCGGCGTGCACCTCTTCGGAGGAGGCGTGCGGTTCAAAGTTGTGGAGGGTTCGGATATTCCGGCACATATTGACATGCTAGGCTCTGGAGCGCCTGGGATCGACCCCCTCGGCCAGCTGCCGAGGTACCCGACCATGGGGAGTGCTTCATGGGCAGTGGTGCCCATCGACACTGTTTGGGGGCCGGGATAGGTTTTAGGCAATGGATCTTCCGGACAAGCCGGAGGCCGCTGGGGAGCCGATCTGGATCGGATCCAAAAAAATGAAGGAGAACACCATGGCTATTTGGGGCGCAGACGTAGAAGGTCTCAGGACTCTCAGCACAAAGCTCAATGGAGGTGCCGAGGCTATCGAGGCTCAGAAGAATGAGCTCAACTCACGGCTCGAAGGCACGCAGTGGATGGGCCCGGACGCGGACAAGTTCCGCAGCGAATGGTCCGGCACCCACATGACCTCGCTTTCGCGGGTCGTTGACGCCCTGCGTGAAGCCGGCACCCGTGCGGGCAAGAACGCCGACGAGCAGACCACCGCTTCGGCCTAGTCTCCACCGTTTGACGAGGGCCCGGACACATCATGTGTCCGGGCCCTCTGACGTTAACTTTTTTGGGCCGTGGCTGGGTGGTGTTTGCCGGGCAGTGTCAGCGGGCGGAGCTTACGGTACGGGTTCGACGTCGTTGGCATGCGCCAGCGGCGACACCCGCTTTTCAGCTCCCGCCCTTTCTGCGGCCACCTTTTCCGACGCCGGCTCTTCCGACGCCGCCTCTTCCCCATCTGCCACTGTCCGAGCTGACAGTTTTGTGGGCGGTGTCCGGGGCGGGCGCAGTTCATCAAGCCGGACCAGGATGACACCGCCGACGATGAGGGCCCCGCCCAGCAGCTGGATGACACCGGGAAGTTCACCCAGCAGCAGCCATGCCCAGATCACAGCAAACAGAACCTCTGTGAGCGACATAAAGGACGCTACTTTGGAGCCCAACGCACGGGCAGCCATGATGCCGGATACGTAGGCCAAAACCGTCGCCAGGATGACCAGCCCGCCTACCGAGACCCACCACGGCGTCACCCAGGGGCCGAGCCTGGTATCGGCCGTGCTGAATTCCATCGACAGCAGACCTGTGGCGCCGGCCAGCCACATCACTGCCGCACCAACCATCAGTCCCACTGAGGCCAGGACGATCGGCGGCAGGGAGTCGTTCTCCTTGGCGGTGATGAAGAAGTACATGGCAAGGCAGACTGCCGCGGCAATTCCCCAGAAGACGCCGACGATATCGACCTTAACGGCGCCTGTGAGGTCAAGCACCAGGACCAGCCCGGCGAGGGACAGCAGCGTGCCGCCGAAGGTGAGCGCACGGGGCCGTTTCCGGCTGGCAGCCCACAGCCAGAGCACAATAATCACCGGCGCCAGGTACTCCAGGAGGAGCGCCACCCCCACCGAGAGCCTGGCTACCGCGTTGAAGTAGAAAAGCTGGCAGGCGGCCACGCCGATCAGCCCAAACAGCACGATGGTGATCCAGTTGTCCCGCAACTGGTGCCAGTTTCCGCGCAGCGCGAAGAACGCCGGAATGGCGAGGATCAAGGCGGCGCCGGTGAGGCGGGCGGTCACCGCTGCCCCCGGCGACCACCCGGTTTCCAGGAGTGCTTTGGCGAACGAGCCCGAGATTCCGAACACGGCAGAGGAAAACAGCGCGATCCACAGCCCCCGGGCTCCAAAGCCGCGGCGCCCTGCAGCTGGTGGCCGGCGGAACCGGATGGTTTTGGCGGCGGGCAACGTCGCCTCCTGTCAGGAGTAAAGTGGGGTAATGGTCATGACACTACGCGCCCTCCCTGTAAGGAGTCAAGATGCTTTTTGCCCCTGACACGGACGTTGCGCTGCGCACCGTCGTCAACCTGATCAATACCGCCGCGAACGGTAGGGAAAACCTGGCCAGCGTTGCCGACCTGGACCGCTTTCTGGAGGCGGAAGGATTCAGCGGCTCACGCACCCGCGATGACGCCGAACTCGCCAGCATCCATGAGCTACGGAGTCAACTGGCTGTGCTCTGGACCATGGATGAAGACGCCGCCGTGCAGACCGTTAATCGGCTCCTGAGGGACGCCAATGCCCTCCCCCAACTGATGAAGCATGACGAATGGGACTGGCATCTGCACGCCACCACGCGTGAAGCGCCGCTGGCGGACCGAATGAGCACCGAGGCTGCCATGGCGCTGGTGGACGTCATCCGCAGCAAGGAGATGGACCGGATGCTGGTCTGCGAGGCGGAAGGCTGCGACGCCGTGGTGCTGGACCTCAGCCGCAACCGCTCGAAGCGGTACTGCGACACGGGGAACTGCGCCAACCGGATGCATGTTGCCGCCTACCGGGCACGCCAGGCGGCAACAACCTGACTCCCCACTAAGAGTTATTGTCCAGATGCGGCGGGTTGCAAGCGCTCCAAGTCGCTACATCTGGACAAAACTCGCCGAGGGTGGGGCCGGCCGAAGGTGCTGGCTAGGTTCCGGTGCCTTTGCCGCCGGAATCCGGATTATCGGATTCCGGAGCGCCGGGACGCGCCGCTCCCTGGCTGCCGTGGCCGCCAAATCCATGAGAGGACTTCTTGGCCGAACTCAGGTTCACGCCGGACCCCTTGCCGAGGTGCTCTGCGTTGTCCTTGTAGCTCATGGAAAGCATGGCGGCGATGACCAGGGTGACGATGAAAGCGATGCCGGCGCCGGTAAAGGCCAGGTCAAAGCGCGGGGCACGGGAACTGCCGCCGGAAGCGAAAATGAGTACTGCAAAGAAGGCGATGACGGCCCAGAACGCGGAGAACATCAGCGGCCCCTTCACCGAGGTCCGCAGCCTGCGCGGTTTTCCTGGTTGCTGGTCTGCCAAGGTGGTTCCTCCCGTTCAGGCATGGCACTGCGGCGGCCTGGTTTGAATATTGTGGTGTGAATACGTCCTGCGCTGCATTCACCCGCGGCGATTCTTCTACGC
The DNA here is from genome assembly GCF_026427775.1 of Arthrobacter sp. CDRTa11. Taxonomy (NCBI): domain Bacteria; kingdom Bacillati; phylum Actinomycetota; class Actinomycetes; order Micrococcales; family Micrococcaceae; genus Arthrobacter; species Arthrobacter sp. CDRTa11. Next base: position 5,072,897 of record NZ_CP044532.1, read on the forward strand.
TGAGTAGAACCGTGCCTTCCTAGTTTACGGCTTCTGGCTGGCTGGCTCGGCATCGTGCCGGAGGGTCAGCCCGGACAGCGTCCACAGAACTCCGGAAATGATGGCTCCGCCACCGGCAACGCCGAGCAAAGCGTGGGCGCCCAGGCTGATGAAAAAGGGCAGGGCAGCAGCGGTGCCAAGGCCAACGATGCCGGAGATGAGCCAGTCCCTGGCCAGGACATGGCGGCCGCGGTACTGGACACCGCAGTACAACTCGACGGCGCCCGCGAGGCCCAGGCCCAGAGCCGCCAGGACCCCCCAGACCAGGTCCCCGTGAATCAGGACCAGAGCCACGCCGCCGCCGGCAAGGGCCGATCCGGCGACGGAGAAAATCCTCCCCGGCATGGCGTCAGTGCGGAAACCGGCCAGCGGGATGCCCTTGAGGAACAGCAGGCCGGTGGCCAGCAGATAGAGTCCGCCCGCCCAACCCATCACGGCGATGGACGGTGAAGCCCAAAATACCGTCACCGCGCCAAACATCAGCGCCGCCCCGGCACGCAGGAGGATGGATTTCCACAGCTCGGCTTGGGGTGCGGTACCTGGGGACGTTCCTGCGGGTGTCAGCGGTTGGGTCACCGGACCAGTTTAGTGGCCGCCGACGCTAGGACGAACCGAGCACCATCCAGCGATCGGACCGCGCACGGAGACCGAGCGTCAGGGCGCGGGCGGCCATATAGCCCAGGGCAAAGGCGGCCCAAAGCCACATCAATCCTGGTCCGCCGGAAATACCGGAAGCACTGACTGCCAGGAGCATGGGCACGTACACCGCAAGATTGACCATGCCCGCCAGCGCCAGGTACTTCGCATCCCCGGCGCCGATCAGGACGCCGTCGAGGACAAAAACATACCCGGCGACAGGCTGGCCCACTGCGAGTACCCACAGCGCCAGGGTGAGGGCGGACTGCACACCGGGATCCGGCGTGAACAATGCGCCTGCCCACGGCGCAGCCAGGGCCAGCAGGATTCCGGTGACCACCCCAAAGCCCGCACCCCAGCGGATCATGGTGCGGGTCAACTGGCGTGCCCGGAGGGGATGTGATGCCCCCAGTTCCTTTCCGATCAAAGCCTGGGCGGCGATTGCCAGGGCATCGAGCGCGAAGGCGAGGAATGAAAAGATGGTCATGGCCAGCTGGTGGGCCGCGAGGTTGGTTGCGCCCTGGGCTGTGACCACCAGGACTGTAGCCAGGATGGCCACCCGCAGGCTGAGCGTGCGCAGCATCAGCCAGGAACCAATCCGGGTCATGGTGCGGATCCCGTGCCAGTCCGGCAGCAGGCTGACCCCGTGCCGGGCGGCATTCCGCTGGACCATCACGAGATAGACGGCCGCCATGGCCCACTGCGCGATGCTGGTACCCACCGCCGAACCCGTCACTGACCAGCCCAGGCCGTACACAAGCCAGAGGTTGAGGGCGATGTTGAGTCCAAAGCCCGCCGTGGCCACCACCAGGGGGGTGCGCGTGTCCTGCAGCCCGCGCAGAACCCCGGTCCCGGCGAAAATGAGCAGCATGGCCACCAGTCCGGGCATGGACCACCGGAAGTAGTCCACGGCGTAGGAGCGAACGTCACCCTGGGCACCCATCAGTTCCACCAGGGGTTCGGCGGCCACAAACCCTGCCGTGGCAAGGACAATGCCCAGCAAGAGGGCCAGCCACACGCCGTCACGGCCTGCAGCCAGCGCCTTTCCGAGCTGGCCGTGGCCAATGGCCCGGGCCACTGCGGGCGTGGTGGAGTAGGCCAGGAAAACCATCAGCCCGACGACGGTATGCAGCACCGCCGAAGCCAGCCCGACGCCGGCCAGTTGGGCGACGCCGAGATGACCAACTATGGCGGAATCAGCAAGCAGGAACAGAGGTTCGGCAATAAGCGCGCCGAAGGCCGGCACAGCGAGCCGCAGGATCTCCCGGGCGTGGCCAGCAGGCACCGTCGTATTGGCATCAGGCATGGTTTGGCGAGGCACGATGACAGCGTAGCCCGCCCTGCCGACAACCCCGGATTCAGGGCGATCCTGTTTATGACAAAGGACACATCTCCCGTAATTAGTTGACAGTTCAAGTAAGTATCGGAAAGACTGGTACCTCAAGCTTCAACGCTGCGATCCGGCCCGCTTGTGTCCAAACAGCCCCGACCGATATCCGAAACGGTGAACCTCCCATGAACCAGACCTCCCTTACCACCAGCGCCATCACCATCCTGCGCGTCATCCTCGGCTTCCTTTTTGCAGCCCATGGTTGGCAGAAGTTCAACGAATTCACCATCGCCGGCACCCAGGCCTCCTTCGCCAAGATGGGCGTTCCTGCTGCAGAACTGGCGGCACCGGTCATTGCCAGCCTCGAGTTGGCCGGCGGAATTGCCCTGATCCTGGGCGTCCTGACCCGCGTGGTTGCCGCACTTCTTGCCCTGGATATGCTCGGCGCCCTGTTCCTGGTGCATGCGCCCGCAGGCGTTTTCGCCGCCACCGGCGGCTACGAGCTGGTACTCCTGCTCGCCGCCGCCGCCCTGGCCCTGACCCTCACCGGAGCCGGCCGCCTGTCGGTAGACCGGGCACTCTTTGGCGGGCGCAAGTCCAAGCTTGCAGTCCTGGCCTGACAACGGCAAAGGAACACCGCTCGACGGCGGCGGGGCACCCGGGTGCCCCGCCGCCGTCGGCCGTTTAACCCCGGCCCCTCCCCGCACACACCCGCACCTGCACCGAGTTCGCGGGAGGCAACACCGGGACGCCGTATAACTCCGGCGCCCCGGATGGCTTCCCACGAAGTCGGCGAACCCGGCCGCGGAACAAGAAGCCTTGACAGGGCCGCCAGTGAGCATTGCCTTGGACAAGACCTAACACTTGCGGACAATTAGCACCAGAAGCGCGCGGGAAAGATCGGGAAAACGCTTGCCAAGGATGCAGGCCAACTGATAAACCAGTGACTGTTGCAGTGAGAGCTGCATCACCGCACCCCAGGTCTCAGCTTTTTCAACGGGTCACTCCCGGGAATCTCATACATCGGCTTGCGCATCCCCGTTTGGGTTGTGCTGTCATTTTGAATCGTTCCAATAGAGATTCGGGGCCGCTCTGCCACCGCTCATCGAAGGAGATGTCCGTGAACAAACACCCGCAAGCGATCCCGAGTCCAAAAGCAGGGCCGCCGCGCCGGCGCAGGATTTTCAACTCAGCCAAGGCTGCCACCGCAGCTGTTGCCTCAGCCTCAATCGCACTGACGGGTCTTCCGGCAGCGCAGGCAGACACGGCCCTGCCACCGGTAGGCAGCGGATTTATGTTCGATTTTGGCCCGGGTTCCACGGCAGACGGCTACACGCACGTGGACGCCGCTACCCAATACACAGCATCGGGAAAGTTTGGGTTCACTGACACTGCCGTCACCTCCGGCGCCGACCGTGGTACCGGTGACGCCCTCCGCTCAGACTTTGTGCAGGCCCAGGGCAGCACGTTCCTGGTTGACCTGCCCAACGGTGACTACACCATCAAGCTGGTGGCTGGCGATGCCGCAGAAGCAACCAACATCGCCATCACCGCGGAAAAGATAGCCAAGGTCCAGGTCACGGACAAACCCGCAGGCCAGTTCCTGGAAATGGAGTTCCCCATCTCGCTGGTGGACGGCCAGCTGAACCTCGATTTCACCGGCACCGCAGCCAAGATCAACTCCCTGGTTATCGCCGCCCGGGCACCGCGCACTGCCACCACCGATCCCGGGATCTACCTCGCAGGCGACTCAACCGTGCAAACCTACGACCCAGGCTTCGTTCCGCAGGCCGGCTGGGGCCAGATGATCGACCGCTACTTCGACACTGCGGTGACGTTCCGCAACCACGCCATTGGCGGGCGGAGCTCCAAGAACTTCATCAGCCAGGGACGGCTCGATGAGATCCTCCGCGTCATCAACCCCGGCGATTACCTGATGGTCCAGTTCGGCCACAACGACGCCACCATCGGCGTTGACGACCGGTACGCCTCCCCCGAGGACTACAAGGAATACCTGCGGACGTACGTCCACGGCGCCCGGCAGCGCGGTGCCACCCCCATCCTGGTGACCCCCGTGGGCCGCCGCGACTTTGACGAGGCCACCGGCAAATTCAGGGTCAGCTTCCCCGAATACGTGGCCAAGATGCAGGAACTCGCTGCTGAGGAAAATGTGGCCCTGGTGGACCTTTCCGCCTCGAGCCGCGCCTACTACGACGCGATCGGTCCGGAAGACACCAAGTCAGTCTTCCTGCACGTCGATGCCGGCGTTTACCCCAACCGGCCCACCGGGACCGTGGACAACACGCACTTCCAGGAGTACGGCGCCATCCAGATCGCCCGCCTCGTGGCCGGCGGAGTGAAGCAGCTCAGCGTTCCGCTGGCCTCCCGCGTCAAGGAAATCGCGCCGCCGTCGTCCGTTCCTGCCAAACCGCAGGGGCTCGTGGCCGGCAGCGTTTCCAACGCCGGTGCACTTCTGAAATGGCAGCCCATTGACGGCGCGGACATCTACAAGGTGTACCGCAAGCTGGCCTCCGAGCCGGACAGCGCCTACAAACTCACCACCACCGCCACCGTGCCCACCGCCAACCTGGCAGGCCTGGCCGAAGGCACGGCCTACAGCGTCCGCGTTGCGGCCATGAACGGCAAAGGCCTTTCCGAGCCCAGCGACACGCTTAACGTGACCACCAAGCAGGCGAAGTACAAGTTCGATTTCGGCCCGGTGGGAGCCCCCGTCGAGCCCGGCTACACCGAAGTGAACCGGACCATGGGCTACACCCCCGAGCGGACGTTCGGTTTCAAGGACCTCACCGTCCTCAGCGACCGGGACCGCGGTGCGGTCACCACCAACCTGCTGCGCGACTTTGTGCTCAGCAGTTCCAGCTTCGAATTCCAGCTGGACGTGCCCAACGGTACCTACGCCCTGAAGACGTACCACAGCGACTGGATCGGCTCCACGCGGACAGACGTTGCGGCCGAAGGAATCCCGTTCGGCCAGGTCTCCTCCGGCCGCGCCTCCTCCGCCACCAAGATCATCAACCAGGTCCTGGTCTCGGACGGGCAGCTGAACCTGGCCATCAGCGGCTCCGGGCAGCGGCTCAACGGCCTGGAGGTCACCCCGCTGCTGGTGGGCCCCACGAACCTGCACACCACGGCCGTTAACGCCGCCACCGAACCGCCAACCGTTGATCTGGCCTGGGATGCCGTGGCCGACGCCGCCAGCTATAAGGTGTTCCGCAAGGCGTCTTTTGAATCCGAAGCCCAGGTCATTGCGGAAAACGTCACAGCCCCGTCCTTCCAGGACACCACGGCCTTTGCCGGGCTGACGTACAAGTACTTCGTCACCGCACTGGACAATACCGGCCTGGAATCCGTTCCCTCCAACGCGGTGGACGCTGCAGTTGTTGATCCCGGCACTCCTGTCCCAGCCCCCACAGCCAAGGTGGACATCAAGGCTGTGGAGAAGACGAGTGTGACGCTGAAGTGGCAGAAGGTAACCGGTGCCGCCGCCTACCAGGTCTACCGCTCCACCTCCCCCGACGGCCCCTTTGAGTACGTTGGCCGTGCTACCGAGGTCAACTACACCGACTACACCGTGCTGACCACCATCAAGTACTACTACCGGGTCACCACCGTGAACAAGGGCGGCGAATCCGTCCCCTCCCCTGTGGTGGGCACGGAAAAAGTCACGGTGGTCAACCGTCAAATGGAGCACCTGGACCGTGCACCCGTGGCACTGCTGACCGACGGCGGGGTCCGCGTGGGCTGGCGCATGCTGGGCCTGGACCGGGAACAGGTGGGCTTCCATGTAATCCGCGACGGCGTACAGCTCACCGAGGAGCCGATCCGCAGCAGCACCACGTTCCTGGACCCGTCAGGGACAGCCGCCTCCCGCTACGTCATTAAGAGCGTGGGAAATGGCGGCGAGCAGCTCACGGCCGAATTTACGCCCTTGGCCCGGGACTACCTGTCCATCAAGCTCGACAAACCGGCCGATGACTACACCAAGGACGGCCAGCCGTACAGCTACTCCGCGGGCGACTCCAGCGTGGCCGACCTCGACGGGGACGGCACCTACGAAATCCTCCAGTTGTGGTCTCCGTCCAACTCCAAGGACAACTCGCAGGCGGGCTACACGGGCACTGTCTATGTGGACGCCTACCGGATGGACGGCACCAGGCTCTGGCGGATCAACATGGGTCCGAACGTCCGCGCCGGAGCACACTACACCCAGCTGCTGGCCTACGATTTCGACGGCGACGGCAAGGCCGAAGTTGCGATGAAGACAGCGGACGGTACCCGTGACGCTGCCGGCACCGTGATTGGGAACGCCGGTGCGGATTACCGCAACAGCAGCGGCTATGTGCTGACGGGACCGGAGTTCATCACCGTCTTCCACGGCGCCACGGGCACCGTGATGGACACCGTGCCCTACGACCCGCCCCGCGGCGACGTGGGAGCCTGGGGCGATACCTACGGCAACCGCGTTGACCGCTTCCTGGGTGCCGTTGCCTACCTGGACGGCGAACGGCCGTCCATGATGTTCAGCCGCGGTTACTACACCCGGACCGTGCTGGCAACGTACGACCTGGTGGGCGGCAAAATCATCAAGCGCTGGATTTTTGATTCAGACACCGCAGGTGCCCAATACCGTGGCCAAGGCAACCACAACCTGTCTGTGGCTGATGTGGATGCCGACGGGAAGGACGAGTTCATCTTCGGTTCCATGACCATCGACGACAACGGCAAGCCGCTGTACAACACCGGGCTTGGCCACGGGGACGCCATCCATACCAGCGACCTGGACCCCTCCCGCCCGGGACTGGAAACGTTCGCCGCCCACGAGGACATGGGTTCAAGCGGTAACAAGGGTGCCACGTTCCGTGACTCACGCACCGGCGAAGTCCTCTGGAGCATCCCTGCCACCAAGGACACTGGCCGGGCCGCCGCCGGCGACATCGACCCGCGTTATGCAGGGGGCGAGGGCTGGGCCATCGGTGGCGACGCCGCGTGGAACTCGCCGGTGGGTGAGCTCCACTCAGCCAAGGGTGAACTGATCGCCAACAACATCCCGGCAGCCAACTTCCTGGCCTGGTGGGACGGTGACCTCCTGCGTGAAATCGTGGATCACGACTGGGACGCCACTGCCAGCCGCGGAACTCCGAGCATCTCCAAGTGGAACTGGGAGACAGAGTCCAGCGACAGGTTGCTGACAGCCTCCGGAGCGAAATCGAACAACAGCACCAAAGGCACCCCGGCCATCCAGGCGGATCTCCTCGGTGACTGGCGTGAGGAAATCGCCTGGCCGTCGTCGGACAGCACCGAACTGCGGATCTACACCACCACGGCCAGCACTGACGTCCGCCTCCGGACGCTGATGCATGATCCGGTCTACCGGCTTTCGGTGGCCCGGGAGAACATTTCCTACAACCAGCCGCCGCATCCGGGCTTCTACATCGGAGTGGGCATGGAACTGCCCTCCCAGCCGGACATCGTCTACATGGGAGCCCGCTAGCCCCCGCCCGCTTAACCAGTATCCAGCTGCCCCGCCCGCCGTTCGGCGGGCGGGGCAGCTCCCGTCTGCAGGACAGTTTCGTCTCCGAACCGGCGGGTAGCAGCAGCCGTCAGTAAGATCGCACCATGACTGAGACCGCACCCAATTCGGTAACCCTCCGCTTCCTGGCCGCTCCCATGGATGTGGGCCACAGCGGATCCGTGGATGCCGGAACTGTGCTGGAGTGGGTGGACAAAGCCGCGTATGCAGCGGCCGTTGGCTGGGCCAAGGCCTATTGCGTCACCGCCTACGTGGGCAACATCCATTTCGCGGACCCCGTCAACAGCGGGGACATGGTGGAGGTCGAAGCCACCATTGTTTACACCGGCCGTTCCTCCATGCACATTCATACCGTTGTTTCCTCCGGGGATCCCAAGGGCGGTCCTGCCACCATGCGGAGCCAGTGCATGGTGATCTTTGTGGCAGTGGGCGAGGACGGGAAGCCCGTCCCGGTCAAGCACTTTGAACCGGTCACTCCGCGGGAGATCGAACAACGCGACCACGCCCTGGCACGGATCAGGGTCCGCGAGCAGATCGTGGAGGCAATGAACAGCCAAAAATACACCGACGCCGGCACCGCCGAACGCGTGACCCTGCGGTTTATGGCTGCCCCGACAGATGTCAACTGGGGAGGGAAGGTCCACGGCGGCATTGTGATGAAGTGGATCGACGAAGCCGCCTATGTCTGCGCGTCACGCTACTGCGGCAAGGACACCGTTGCCGTCTTCTCCGGCGGCGTCCGTTTTTACCGGCCACTCCTGATAGGCCACGTGGTGGAAGTGGAAGCCAGGCTGGTATACACCGGCACAAAAGGCATGCACGTGGCGGTCCACGTCCGCTCCGGAGATCCCAAAGGCGTCGAGCTGAACCTCACCACGTACTGCCTCACCGTGATGGTGGCGCGCGACGCCCAAGGGAACTCCCTGCCCGTCCCGCCGTGGCTGCCCGTTTCGGAGGAGGACAAGCGGCTCCACGCCCATGCCCGGGAGCTGTTGGAGATCCGCGGCACCGCACCGGGGAACCGGCTCCCCAACCACCTGCTGCAGGAGGGCGCGCCGGGGCGGAACTGACGTCCGGACGGCGGACGCCCGCGCGTTAGAACCCGCCGCCGCCGGCGTCCGCGGCCATGTTGGCGAAACGCGAGTAGTGGCCCTGGAATGCCACCACGATGTCCTTGGTGGGGCCGTTACGGTGCTTGGCGATCAGGATGTCCGCCTCGCCCGCACGCGGTGACTCCTTGTCGTAGACGTCCTCACGGTGCAGCAGGATCACCATGTCGGCGTCCTGCTCAATGGAACCCGATTCACGGAGGTCCGAAACCATGGGGCGTTTGTCCTGGCGCTGTTCGGAGCCACGGTTGAGCTGCGAGAGGGCGATGACCGGGACCTGGAGCTCTTTGGCCAGCAGCTTCAGCGCACGGGAGAACTCCGAGACTTCCTGCTGGCGCGACTCCACCTTTTTACCCGAGCTCATGAGCTGGAGGTAGTCCAGGATGACCAGCTTGAGGTCATGCTGCTGCTTGAGCCGGCGGCACTTGGCCCTGATTTCCATCAGTGACATGTTGGGGCTGTCATCAATGAACAGCGGCGCATCATTCATCCGGCCCATGGTGGTGGCGATCTTGGACCATTGCTCGTCCTTGATGGTGCCCTTGCGAAGGTCCTGCAGGCCGATGGTTGCCTCCGCTGAAAGGAGGCGCATGGCGATCTCGTTCCGGCCCATTTCCAGTGAAAACATCACGGTGGCCAAGTTGTTCTTGATCGCCGCTGACCGGGCGAAGTCCAGGGCGAAGGTGGACTTGCCCACAGCCGGACGGGCAGCGATGACGATCATCTGGCCGGGGTGCAGGCCGTGCGTCAGCTCATCAAGTTCGTAGAAGCCGGTGGGGACACCCGTCATTCCTTCGCCGCGGTGCCCGGACGCTTCGATTTCGTCCACCGTGGACTCCATCACGTCCTTGAGGACCACGTAGTCCTCGGCGGTGCGGCGCTCGGCAACGGCGTAAACCTCGGCCTGGGCCTGGTTGACCAGGTCCTCCACTTCGCCGTCGGATCCGTATCCAAGCTGGACGATCTTGGTGCCGGCATTGACCAGGCGCCGGAGAACCGCGCGCTCGGCCACGATCTCTGCGTAGTAACCGGCGTTTGCTGCCGTGGGGACAGTCTGGATGAGCTCGTGCAGGTAGGCGGGGCCGCCGATCCTGTTGATCTCGGCGCGTTTGGTCAGTTCGTCAGAAACCGTGACGGCGTCGGCAGGTTCACCGCGGCCGTAGAGGTCGATGATGGCTTCATAGATGGTTTCATGGGCAGGGCGGTAGAAGTCCTGCCCGCGGAGGATCTCCACGACGTCGGCAATGGCGTCCTTGGACAGCATCATGCCGCCCAATACGGACTGTTCGGCAGGAATATCCTGCGGCGGCTTTCGGCTGCCTTCCGATGCGCGGGTGCCCTCGATCGAATCCAGGTGCGTTACTGACAAAGCTGCCGTCCTCCGTTGTGTGCCGCGGCTTTTCAACTGCCGTTGCTTTGATGCCATCCCTGCAGGGGTGCGGGGCTGCCAAGCGTCAACAGCTTCCGTCACCTCAGGTGTACCGGTTGGCACCGACATTGAGCCGCTCGGACCTGCCAGGTTTCGACGTAATGCCTTGCCCGCGGACAGAGTTATCCCCAGAATCCACAGGTTATCCACAAGGGGCCCATCCGGTGGACCGGTGGATCCTTGCCGGTGGCAGCGTGCCCGGGGGCAGCTTTTTCTGCACCCGTAAAACTGGTATCCCGCTACGCTAGCCGCCCGGCCCGCAGCAGCAAAGCCGGGCTCCGTCCACGCCTGTTGATAACCTGTGCACTAACGGGCATAGCTTGTGCACAGCCTGTGGGCGACCCTGTGGAAAGAAAAAAAGTTCTGCCCGTCTTGCGGCTCTGACCTGCGGAAACGTTCTTCCCAGCGTGTGGACTAAATATTCTTTTCGCCAACCTTCATCCACAGGTTGTGGCTGCCGGCTGTTGACAGGAAGACCCGTTTCCCGCTTCCGACCGATAATGCATGCGTTATTTGTGATCGATCACACAAGTGCCTGAAATGAATTGACGCGAACAGCAGAAGGCCTGTATGCGAGACAGGGAATATGCTGTGGAGAACAGGCGATCTGACATAAGCTCTATCTATGGGCGAACTACTGATGGTGTTACTGCCTGGTTTGATTCTGGTGGCAGTTCTGTGGGCGCTCTCGACGGCCCTGCGCCCGCGCGACTCCGGCATTTCGGACGCAGAGCGCTACCAGCTGGACCTCGCATTGCGTTCCGCTGAGCACTACGCAGCACAGGTTCAGGCCGCCACCGCGGCACGCGCCCGCGTGGATGCCATGACCAGGCCAAGCCAGAACGAGCAGCAGCAGTCCCAGCAGCAGGACCATGCGCGGGCAGCCCTCCGGGCCCAGACTGGTCCCGTGCCCGGGCATTATGGGCAGATGGCAGTGCCCGGCGGACAGTTGGACCCCCAGTTCGCCCTGCAACTGCAGTCGATGGCACGCAACGGTCAGAAGCTGCAGGCCATCAAACTCCTCCGCCAGGCAACCCACTCTGACCTGGCTACCGCAAAGAAGTATGTAGATCGGCTTTAGAACATGGAATCGCTTGTGATCCCCGCCCTCATCCTTGTGCTCGTGGCAGCCGGCGTGGCCGTGGCGTCGCGCGCCATCAGCAGGCGCCTGGCCGCCACTACGCGTCATGCCAGCGCTCCCGCCGATGTTGACCCAGTCGAGGTTGCCCGGACAGCCTCAGCCAGGCTCACCGAGGACCAGCACCGCCGGCTTTATGCTCTCATCGCGCAGGGACAGGCGATGGCGGCCATCAAGCTCTACTACGAGTCAACAGGCGAAGGATTGCGGGCCTCGCGGGACGCGGTGACTGCCTTGGCGGCCCATCCGCAGCCTTACCGCAGCCCCACCGCTGAACCAGTTGCTGCGGAGCCCGACGACGACGACACACCCCAGCGCTTTCCGTACCGGTACCGTGCCATCGCCAGCAAGGGTGACGTCACACGGGAGGTCAGCAGCAACATGCTCAACGACGAGATCTATGGGCGGATCCGGACGCTGGCACGCAGCGGAGACACGGAGGCGGCCGCCACTGCGCTGACGCGGCATTCGGACATTTCCCTGAAGCAGGCCCGCGAGTTCATCGCCCTGCTGGACGACTGAACCCCGTGGATGACTGAACCCCGTGGACGCCTGAACCCGGACAGCCCAAGCGCCGTCACAGGACTGAAAGCCGCGGCAGGGACCTAGAAGTCGAAGAGCTCGCCCAGCCAGCCTTCCTTCTTTTTGGGCCGACGGCGGTCGGAGTCACGATCATAGCCCTGCTTGCCGTAGCTTCTGTCGTCGCCGTATGTCCTGTTGTCGCCGTAGTTCCTGGTGTCGGGCCGTTGTTCCCTGCGCGGGTCCAGGTTCTGGTACAGCGGCGGCGGAGTCATGGCAGGGGGCGGGGATACCGGCCGGGCGGGTGCAGCCGTTCCGCCCATTGTTTCGGCGCGGTCGATGATCTTGTCCAGTTCACCCCTGTCCAGCCACACACCGCGGCATTGGGGGCAGTAGTCAATCTCCACACCACTGCGTTCGCTCATGATCAGGTCAATGGAATCCACAGGACACTTCATGACCCGGTCAACGATTGGGGTGGCAGGAAAGTTCGGCCCCTCCCGAAAGGTGGCTCATTGGCCCCCAGAGATGCCCGCCAGCAGCTGCTCAAAAGGCAACGAGGCTGAGACAGCCGGCTTGGGTGCAGGCTGGCTGCCCTGAAGGAGGCCAGCGAACTCCCCAGCTGCCCGCGTGATCCGGTCCGAAAGCGGTGAGCTGCCCTCGTTGGTGTTTCCCCAGTCCTGCGGCCCGGCAAAGACACCCGTGGCTGCGATGCGGGTCCTCAAGTAGCTGAACAGCGGACGCATTGCGTAGTCCAGAACCATCTGGTGCCGGTCTGTGCCTCCCGTCGCACCCAGCAAGACTGCTTTTCCCCCCAGGGCTTTGGGGTCCAGGATGTCGATGAAGGACTTGAAGAGGCCGCTGTAGGACGCACTGAAGACCGGAGTGACGGCAATGATGCCGTGCGAGGCCTGCACGCCGGAAACAACATCAGCCAGCCGCGGGGCGGCGTAGCCGGTCACAAAGTTGTTCGCAATGTCCACAGCCAGGTCGCGGAGCTCAACAACGTCCGTGATTACCCGGTAGCCGGCTTCGGTGAGCTGGCGTTCTGCTGACGCTGCAAGTTGGTCAGCGAGCAGCCTGCTTGATGACGGAACGCCGAGGCCGGCTGAAAGAACGGTAATGCGGCGGGTTTCCACGGTCTGCTCCTGGTTAGGTTCAAAGTACACTAGATGCGTTTGCATGTACCTTGCTAACCGCAGCGCGTCAGCGTTTATTCCCCCGCCGGCGGTGCCTGAACTAAAGGACCACAGATCCGTGGATGCAGGTAGTGGAGCTTCCGCCTATCCAGATGTCGCCTTGCACGGAGTCCACACTTACCCGTCCCGCCCGGCCCAGCACCGTGCCCTGCGCGGCAGTGTAGGACGCCGGCGCGCGCCCACTGCCGATCAGCCATTGCGCTGCCCCTGCATTAAAACTCCCTGTCACGGGATCTTCGGCTGCGGCATCGCCCGGGATGAAGGTACGAACCTCAAATTCCGGCCCGCCAGGATCCCCGCCGACGCGCCTGGTGCCCGTTCCGTACGGTCCAATGACGCCAACGTTCAGCCCATCCAGCGCGGAGTAGTCGGGCCTGACTGCCAGGACATGCTCCGCCGATTCCAGCAGCACCCCGATCCAGTTGGGGCCGTTCACCAGCCAGGACGCGTCCTGAAGCGCTGTACGGGGCAACTGGAGTCCCAAAGCGATCTTCGCCAGGTCTTCCTCATCCACCGGTCCCGAACGCGTGAGAGGGGGCGCAGCGAAGGCCAGTTGGCCGCCGTCGTGCTTTACCCGAACCAGGCCGGCGCCACACTCCTGAACCAGCAAGCCCTCCTGTTTGGGTATGCCGCCGGCCTCCAACCATGCATGGGCGGAACCCAGCGTGGGATGCCCTGCGAACGGGTACTCCTCCCGGGCGGTAAAGATACGCACGAGGTAGTCGGCGTCCGGATGAGTGGGAGGCAGGAGAAACGTTGTCTCCGAGAGGTTGGTCCAGTTGGCGAACTGCTGCATCTGCTCCGTTGTCAGTCCGTCGCCGTCCACCACCACGGCCAGCGGGTTCCCCCGGTACGGTTCAGCGGTGAACACATCCACTTGGCTGAAGGAGCGACGCCGGCGGGCCGCGTCTGTTTTCTGAGTCACCGCTGCAGGCTACCACCGCCACTCGCCAAGTCTTTTCCGCCGACAAAAAGACCCCCGCGGCCGGAATCCGGCAACGGGGGTCTTTTGCAGTCAGAAACTACTTACCTGCTACTTGCGCCGCGTAGCGTCCCTAAAACCTCGCAAGCTCGGTTTCAGGGAACCCTGCTACTTGCTGGCGACGACGTCGAGTTCGATCACAGCGGCAACGTCGTCGTGCAGACGGACGTTGGCCTGGTAGGAACCAACCGACTTGATGTGTGCCGGAAGTTCAACCTTGCGCTTGTCGATGCGGCCAAGGCCAGCGGCCTCAACAGCGTCAGCCACGTCGCCCTGCTTGACGGTGCCGAACAGGCGTCCGGTCTCGCCAGCCTTGACGACGAGCTTGACCGGCTTCGCGGAGAGTGCAGCGGCCTGCTTCTGAGCATCTTCCAGGGAAGCGTGCTCGCGGGCGGCGCGGGCAGCCTTGATGGACTCAACCTGCTTCTCGCCACCCTTGGACCAGGTCAGGGCGAAGTTGCGGGGCAGCAGGTAGTTACGTGCGTAACCGTCCTTGACCTCGACAACATCGCCAGCAGCACCGAGACCGGTTACTTCGTGGGTCAGAATGAGCTTTGCCATGTTAGTTAATCCCTTCCTTAGCCGCGGCCAGCGCCGGAGTAAGGCAGCAGAGCAACTTCGCGGGCGTTCTTGATTGCCTGTGCGATTTTGCGCTGTTCCTGCACCGTGACGCCAGTAACGCGACGTGCGCGGATCTTTCCGCGGTCGGAGATGAACTTGCGCAGCAATGCTACGTCCTTGTAGTCGATGACAGTGATGTCAGCGGCCTTCAAGGGGTTGGACTTTGGTTTGGGCTTACGGAGTTCAGCCTTAGCCATCGTGGAGCTCCTATTCTAGGGAGCCCGTGGATATTGATCCACGGGATGGTGGTGGTCCGACGGCGTCATCGCCATGGTGCCATGGGCACCCGGGGCGGAGCCGACGTCGGCCCTTTGTGAATGGTTAGAAGGGAGGTTCGGAATCCGGGCCGTTGCCCCAGCCGCCTGCGTTGCTGACACCGGGAGTGGCCCAAGGGTCCTCCTGTGCAGCGGGCTGGTTGCCGCCCCAGCTTCCGCCGGAGTTTCCACCCTGGTTTGCGCCGGGGTTGCCCCCGAAACCGCCACCGCTGTTGCCGCCGCCGAAGCCACCTTGTCCGCCTCCGGCGCCGGAGCGCTGGGTGCGGTTGACCTTGGCATTGGCGTAGCGCAGGCTGGGGCCGATTTCATCGACCTCAAGCTCGATAACGGTGCGCTTCTCGCCTTCTTTTGTTTCGTAGGAACGGCTCTTCAGGCGGCCTGAGACGATGACGCGCATCCCCTTGGTCAGGGATTCCGCGACGTTCTCGGCAGCTTCACGCCAGACAGATGCGCGCAGGAACAGGGTTTCCCCGTCCTTCCACTCATTGGACTGGCGATCAAAGGTACGAGGGGTGGAAGCGATGGTGAAGTTCGCAACTGCCGAACCGGACGGTGTGAACCGCAATTCCGGGTCACTGGTGAGATTACCGATGACCGTAATGGTGGTTTCGCCTGCCATCTACTGCCTCCTTGTTCGATCTGGGTGAAGAGTTAGTTCCTGCGGGGTAAAGAATGAAAATCGGGCTGAATTACTCAGCCACGACCTTCTGCTCTTCGGGGCGGGTGATCTTGGTGCGCATGATGGTCTCATTGAGACTCAGCTGGCGGTCAAGTTCCTTGGCGGTGTCCGGCTTGGCGGTGAAGTTCACCACGGCGTAGATACCTTCAGACTTCTTCTTGATGTCGTAGGCCAGTCGGCGACGGCCCCAGATGTCAACCTTTTCGATGGTTCCACCATCGTTGGTGATGACATTCAGGAACTTCTGAAGCGACGGCTCAACGGTACGCTCTTCGACCTCGGGGTCGATGATTACCATCAATTCGTAAGGACGCATATGTGAACCCACCTCCTTTGGGCTAAGCGGTTACGGCATTTCCGTAACAGGAGGTTCATTTGCGATGCCATGCACGGCCCGGCCACCGGAACGGAGGCAGAGCGCAGCACAGACTTCACTATCTTAGTGCATGTGGACCGGTTAGGCGATTCGTGACTGACTCCAGACTAAGCCGCGGACTGCGGCCCTGGAACACCGGCTGCGGCTATGTGGAAAACCGCGGCAGGGTGCGGAGGACTTGGCGCGCAGCGGAAGGTGCGGCACCGGAATCATTGAGGCGCGGAGCCGCGGGGAGTGCAGGCGCCGCCGTTAGAGTACAGACCATGGACGCCTCCCCCACCACCCTTCGCCGCAGCAGGCTTCGTTTCCTAGCCATGTTAGTGGCGGGGGTGGCTGCGGGGGCAGCCACCGGGGCCAGCGGCCGGTGGCTGCAGGCTCCGGCGGCAGGCTGGGCCACCGCGGCGCTGGTTTACGTGGCGTGGGTGTGGACGGCGGTGGGTCGCATGGATCCTGTGGAAACCAAGAGGCACGCCACCACCGAGGACCCGTCCCGGGCCACGACCGACCTCCTCATCCTGGTGGCAAACATCGCCTCACTGGTTGCGGTGGCCGTCGTCGTTATTGATTCACACCGGTCAGACGGCGGCTCCAGGCTGGGAGGTGCGGCCCTGGTGCTGGCAAGCGTTGCACTGTCCTGGATGCTGGTGCAGACCTTGTTCACGCTCCGCTATGCCGGCCATTACTACGGCGGGCAGAAGGACGGCGGCGTGAACTTCAACCAGGACGAGCCGCCGCGGTACACCGATTTCGCGTACCTGGCCACGAGCATCGGCATGACCTACCAGGTGTCAGACACCAACCTGGAGAACCACCTGATCCGGCGCGAGGCCCTCAAGCACAGCCTGCTGTCCTACCTCTTCGGCACCGTCATCCTGGCGGCCACCATCAACCTTGTGCTGGGCCTCGCGGCCTAATGGTGGCCTGCCGGGATCAGGACGCCGGACCCGCACCTATGACGGCATCCACGTCTTCGGCAGACTCTGGGCTGTCGCTGGTGCCGTGGCCGGATGCGGCCGCATTCCCGCCCTTGCGGTAGCGCCAAACGCCCAGCCCCACCACGATCGCCGCCAACGCCAGCGACAGCAGCAGCGATTCGCGGGTGGTGTCCAGGATGACCATGCCGATGAGCAGGGCAACGATGCTGACGATCGACACCCAGGTCAAGTACGGGAAGAGCCACATTTTCAGGGCAAGGTCCTTGGCTGCTGCCCCCATGCGCTTGCGCAGGATCAGCTGGGACGTGGCAATGACCAGCCACACGAACAGTGCAATGGCCCCGGAGGTGTTGACCAGGAACAGGAACACCGTATCCGGTGCGATGTAGTTCAGCCCCACGGTGACAAAACCCACCACGGTGGAAGCCAGGACTGCGGCGGCGGGGACCCCGCGACGCGAGATCTTCGTCCAGGACTTGGGAGCGTCCCCGCGCTTTGAGAGCGAGAAAAGCATGCGGCTGGCGGTGTAGAGGCCGGAGTTCAGGCAGGACAGAACCGAGGTAAGAACCACAATGTCCATGATGGTGCCGGCGCCCGGGATGCCAAAGAGTTCGATGACCGCCACGTAAGGGCTCTTGGCAACGTTCGCGGAGTTCCAGGGCAGCAGGGTCACCACAATGGCGATGGAGCCGATGTAGAACACCAGGATGCGCCACACGGTGGACTTCACGGCCTTCTTAACGGCATCCACGGGATTCTCCGATTCACCCGCGGCGATGGTGGCGATTTCGGCGCCAAAGAACGAGAAAACCACAACGAGGATGCCGGCCAGGACAGCTCCCGGTCCGTTGGGAAGGAAACCGCCGTTTTCCACCAGGTTGCTCAAGCCCGGAGCCGGAACACCGGGGACCAGGCCCAGGATCGCAGCGGCACCGAAGAGCAGAAACAGGACGATCGCCGTGACCTTGATGGAGGCAAACCAGAACTCGAACTCGCCGAAGGACTTTACCGATCCCAGGTTCGTCAGCGTCAGCAGCACCATCAGGATCAGCGCCCAGACCCACTGGTCGATCCCCGGGACCCACCGGTGCATGATGGCCGCCCCGGCCGTTGCCTCGATGCCGAGCACAATGATCCAGAACCACGCGTAGAGCCAGCCGATGCTGAAACCCGCCCAGCGGCCCAGAGCCTTGTCCGCGTAGGTGGAGAAGGAGCCTGTTTCCGGGTTGGCGGCAGCCATTTCACCCAGCATCCTCATCACAAGGATCACCACGATTCCGGCGGCACTGTATGCCAGGAGGATTCCCGGCCCGGCCTGCTGGATGGCCGCGCCCGAACCCACAAAAAGGCCGGCACCGATCACGCCGGCAATGGCAATCATTGACAGGTGCCGCGGCTTGAGCGACTTGGATAATTGCTGGTCAGACTGCATGGATGCGCCGTCCTTAATGTTTGTGCCGAATGTGTTGCAGCCGGGCGGCGCCCGGCTACAGGCCCCCGGACTGCGCCAGGGAGGGAAGCCCATCCGTGCTGTGGATCACAGGTTCCTCCCACCCTAGACTCGTCCGGGCGGGCAGTAAGTGTGCAAGGGCACAGATCCGCCCTCTGTCTATCGGATGTATTCACAAGACGGAACACAAAGAGAAACCAAGAGATGCCTGAACGTATATTTTGTAACGCGGCGGAAATACAGGTACCTATGCCCCAAAAACAGGTACCTAATCGGCGAAATCTCTCTGGTGTGCGGAGTTACCCGAGGTCTATATTTGCACCCAACGGCTGGGAACCGTGCTGGCCGTGAAAGCGGCCGGGTAGCTGGTCCGCCGGTCACGAAAGTGGCCGGACGCTCCTGCAGGCAACTTTGGCTTAAGTGAATATGTCGGTCTCCTTCTCGAAATGGGGGACCTGCATGTCGTTAGTAGGCCGAAGCAAGGAGCTGGACCGCGTCCTCTCAGTTATCCGCGGTCCAAAGGATTCAGCCCTGACCATTGCCGGCCGGCGCGGCGTCGGCAAAACAGCGCTGCTTTCCGAGATCCCCAGGCTTTCTGATTACCGGACAGTATTCCTCAGGGC
The DNA here is from genome assembly GCF_026427775.1 of Arthrobacter sp. CDRTa11. Lineage (NCBI taxonomy): Bacteria > Bacillati > Actinomycetota > Actinomycetes > Micrococcales > Micrococcaceae > Arthrobacter > Arthrobacter sp. CDRTa11. The sequence goes on from NZ_CP044532.1 coordinate 5,091,788, forward strand.
CAGTGCCTCCGAATCCGACTGGCCGTTGTCTGGCCTTACCGCACTCCTCAACGGAATCGATGACCCGGTCCTGAACAGGTTCACGGATGAACTGCTCCGGGACTCGAACCGCTCCATGGACGTCCCCACGGTGTCCACCATGTTGCTCAACGGACTTCACCAGCGATCATCGTCCCGCACCGTGATCGTCATTGACGACGCCGATCGGCTTGATCCAAGCAGCCAGGCCGTCATCGGTTTTCTGGCCCGGCGCCTGGCAGGAACGGAAATGACGCTCTTCCTCAGTGTGCGGGAAGAATCAGCCGAAAGTCCGTTCGCCAGTCTGCCCTCGCTTGTGCTGAAACCGCTGAACTACAACAACACCGTCCGGATGCTTGAGTCGATTCCGGCCCGGCAAACGGCCACCGCAGCAGTCCACGCGGTTGCGGCGGCCACCCAGGGCAACCCGCTCGCCGCCGTCGAACTCTACACGTGCCTGCTTGAGCGGCAGGCCGAAGGGAAGTACGCCCTTCCGGTTCCGCTTCCCTGCAAGGGCAGTTTTGAATCGGAGTTTGCCGCAACCGTGGGCGGGCTATCGCGGGCTGCCCACCATGTCCTTGAATTGCTTTCGCTGTCCTGCCGGAGCGACATCGCGACACTGGAAAAGGTGTACAGCGAGCTCTGGCCTGGTGTGGATGAGCTCCTCGCCTCCGGAATTGCCACCAGGACGGGGCCGCACCTTCGGATTTCGGACCAGCTGCTCCGGGGATATGTTTTTGCTGCCATGACGCCGGCGGTACGGACAGCGAACCACCGCGCCATGGCTGCAGCGGCGGATCCTACAGACCCTTACGCCAGGCGGTGGCACCTGAGCTTCACCGCACTGGAGCGGCAGACACCGTTTGGCCTCCTCCGCTTCGCCGTGGACCTCATCCGCAGCGGGGAAATTGCCTTCGCCATTGAATACATTGAGCGCGCCCTCACCATCAACCCCTGGGAAGCAGAGACCGCTGCCCGCCTTGCCACTGTTGCCGAGCTGCTGTTCAACCGAAGCGAATTCGTTTACGCCAAGCGCTACCTTGAGTGGGCGCAGCGGGTGACGCGAAACCCCGCCCTGATCCTTCGCCTTACCGGCCTGTCCTTCGAAATCCAGTTCGTCCAGGGCGCCGCCGTGCGCTCCAGCATGGTGCTGCGGCTGGTCAAGGAATTCGGCCGGCACGATCCCACGTTCGCCGCCAACCTGCTGGCAGTGGGCGCGCTCTACTACGCGGAACGGTGGGAACTGGAAGACGCGGTTGGCCTGCTCCGCCATGCGGAACAGTTCAAGGATTCAGCTAACGCGGACTGCCTGGCCCTCATGGCGCGCACAAAGCTCCTGATCGAAGCAGTCAGCGGAAAAACCGAAAACGTCAGCCGCAAACACGACGCCGGAGGGACGGATAACGCCGCCACACTCCTGGTGCTGGCCCGGGCCCTGAGCTATGCGGAGCACCATGAGCTGGCCCAGGAAGCCTTCGCCATGGTCCGGAACACCGTTGAGGCGAGCAGCATCAACTGGCGGGAAACCGCAGCCTACCTTGCGGTGGACAATGAGATCCGTGCAGGCAATGTTCGGACAGCCGTGAGGTTGATCGAGGACCTGGAGCTCTCCGAACCGGAACTCAAATACCACCGCGGAATGCGGCATATCTTCCGGGTCTGGCGGTCCCATGCATTGGGTGACGAAGCGATGGCACGGATATATGCCGCAGAGGCCCAACACTTCTCCGGCGCCGAGAGCCACGCTGCCGTCACCGCCCAACTGGCTGCCTGCCAGGGCCATTTTGCGCTGATGCGCGGCAACCTGGCCGAATCGTTCGCGCAGCTCTCCCGGGCTGTGGAGATCGGAGCTGCATTCGGAAACCCCACACTGCTGCGGTGCGAGGCCGATCTGGTGGAAGTCCTGGTCCGAATGGGAAGGCACCGGGAAGCTACCCAGGCACTCTTCCGGTTGGAGAGCCGGTCCGTGGGCCTGAGGTCCCCCTGGCTGATGATGGCTGTGGCAAGGAGCAGGGCAATGCTGGCCGACGGCGAACAGTCCCTGCAGCTGTTCGGCCAGGCCCTGGAGGGCCGGAACGGCCATGAGTCGGTGCTCGAGCGGGCGCGGACGCTGCTCTGCTACGCCGAACGGCTCCACGCCTTTGGACGGCTCCGGGATGCCCGCGACGGCCTCCTGCGTGCCAAGGTGATGTTCGATGAAGCCGGCGCCGATGCCTGGACCCAGCACGTGGACTCGCTGTTGCTGGACGAGCGGGTGGAACCGGCGCGCGCGGCAGGCAACCCGGCCATGCTGATGCTCGTTGACCATGAACGTGCGTTGGCGCAGATGGTGGCGCGGGGGATGCGGAACAAGGAAATTGCAGCCACGCTGTACGTCTCCGTCCGCACGGTAGAAGTGCGCCTGACGGCGATCTACCGCAAGCTTGGAGTGGAATCACGTGCCCAGCTGACCGCTCTGGCTGCGGGCAAGGAAGCTGCCGCCCGGGAACCGTACGTCCTGCCTGTCCTATAGGCAGAACCGGCAATATTTGCAGGTACCCGCAGTATCCACACTGTTGCCTTCCCACACCCACAAAGCCCCCGTTTTTCCCCGCTGAAAGCGCCCCCACCGGACTAATTTTGCAGCACGGCCAGAGGACAAAAAGCGTCAGTCGCCGGGAAAGGGGTCACCATGGCAGAGATACCAGTTGCCCGTACCCGGCATGGCGCCTTTAGCTGGCCCGTTGCCACCGTTGCTGCACAACGGCAGGCAACCGCGCCGTTGGCGGCAGCAGTGCCCGTTGGAACCCGGGACCTGCTGCCGCCGGCGGCGGCCTTTTTACAGGCCGGGCAAGGCCGTAAAGCGGCCAGTGCCTGGATCGGCACACTCATTGGACTTCTTCGCGCGGCCGACTCGCTCCTGGTGGCGGGCGCCGTCTTCGCCGGCTACCTGCTGGCCGGGGGCGGAGCATCAGCCGGCACGGGCCACGGCAACAGAACCCTCGCCACCGCAGCAGCAGTAACCGTCCTGTGGCTGGCCGCCCTCGAGTTCTACCGGACCCGTGATTCCAAGGTCCTGGGCGTCGGCGCAGACGAATACAAGCGCGTTGCCTCCGCAAGCCTGCGGATCTTCGGCCTGATGGCGATCATCGCCGTCGTGTTCCATGTCCAGGCCACCGCGTTTGTCACCGTCTCCCTGCCACTGGGCCTCGTGGCCCTGACAGGTAACCGCTGGGCCTTCAGGCGATGGCTGACCAAGGAAAAGGCACGCGGACGCCACCTCTCGAGGGCAATCGTGGTGGGGGAACCGGAGGATGTCCGGTACGTGGTCCAACAGATCGCCAGAAAATCCGGTGCCGTCTACAAGATCCTTGGGGTCTGCCTCCCGGGTGCACGCAGGGGGGCAAATCTCCGGGTGGACAGGGAACAGGTACCTGTCCTGTCCTCCACTGACGACATCGCACGGACCGCACGCCTGGCAGAGGCCGACGCCGTGATTGTTGCCGGACCGCTCCCTGGCGGCAACAGGTTCATCCGCGAGCTGGGCTGGAAGCTGGAGGAATGCGCCGCCGAAATGGTCCTGGCAGCAACGCTCACCAACGTTGCCGGTCCGCGGATCCATTGGCGCCCGGTGGAGGGCCTTCCCCTCATGCACGTGGACATACCGCAGTACTCCGGGGCGAAGCATGTGCTCAAGCGTGTCATGGATGTTGCGATGGCGCTGGCGGCGCTCCTGGCATTGTCCCCCCTGCTCATGGCGCTGGCAGTTATCGTTCGGCTGGACAGCCCGGGGCCGGTGCTTTTCCGCCAGGAGCGCGTTGGCAAGGGCGGCAAGGTGTTCGGGATGTTCAAGTTCCGTTCCATGGTGGTGGATGCCGAAGCCCGTCTTGCAGCCCTGAACGGCAGCAATGAAGGAGCCGGCGTTCTTTTCAAGCTGCGGGACGATCCCCGGGTCACCCGCTGCGGACGCTGGATGCGCAAGTACTCACTGGACGAACTTCCACAGTTGTGGAACGTGGTGCTCGGCAACATGAGCCTGGTGGGCCCGCGTCCCCCGCTGAACCGGGAAGTGGACGGCTACGAGAAGCACACGCACCGGCGCCTGCTGATCAAACCAGGAATCACGGGGCTCTGGCAGATCAACGGCCGCTCCGACCTCTCCTGGGACGAGGCCGTACGCCTGGACCTCTATTACGTCGAAAACTGGTCCATCGCCGGAGATCTCCTGATTCTCTGGCGGACCTTCCGCGCAGTCATCCGGCCTTCCGGCGCCTACTAAGAACCGCACGCGGGGAAAGAAAAGTGACATGAAAAACTTCGCCAATCCGTTCCACACCCCCACGCACCGGCAACCGACGCGGAAACTCAGGATCGCCGTCGTCGGGGCAGGGTACTGGGGTCCGAATCTGGCCCGGAACCTGCAGGCAAGCCCCGACTGGGACCTGGTGGCCATCTGCGATCTGGACATTAAGCGCGCCGCCAAGCTGGCTGCCACGCTGGGTGATATTCCCGTCGTCGAATCCCTCGATGAACTCCTGGACACCTTTGATGTGGACGCTGTGGCCATCGCGACGCCGGCCCGCACCCACCACGGGACGGTGATGACCGCGCTGCGCGCCGGGAAGCACGTCCTGGTGGAGAAGCCGCTGGCCGACAGCCGGGCGCACGGGCTGGAGATGGTGGCCGAGGCCAAGGCGAACGGGCTGGTCCTGATGGCAGACCACACCTATTGCTATACCCCGGCCGTGCTGAAGATGCAGGAACTGGTGCAGGCCGGCTCGCTGGGCGAGATCCTCTTTGTCGATTCTGTACGGATCAACCTGGGGCTGGTACAGCCGGATGTGGATGTGTTCTGGGACCTGGCACCCCACGACCTGGCGATCCTGGACTTCATCCTTCCCGGCGGACTGAATCCGGCTGAAGTGTCGGCGTTCGGAGCAGATCCGCTGGGTACGGGCCGTGACTGTGTGGGACACCTGAATTTCCGGCTGCCGAATGACGCCACCGCCCACGTGCACGTGAATTGGCTGAGCCCCACCAAGATCCGGCAGATGGTGATCGGCGGTTCGCTGCGGACGCTGGTGTGGGACGACCTCAACCCGCAGCAGCGGCTCAGTGTCTACGACCGGGGCGTCAGCCTGGACCGGCAGCCGAAATCACCCGGCGAGAAGAAAACATCCGCGATCTCCTACCGTCTGGGCGATACCTGGTCCCCGGCCCTGCCGGAACGGGAGGCCCTGAGCCAGGTGGTGGAAGAGCTGGCCTACTGTATCCACAACAGGCGCGAAGCCCGCACTGGCGGAGCATCCGGGCTGCGGGTCCTCTCAGTGCTGGAAGCGGTGACCCGCAGCCTGAGCATGGATGGCCGGGCCTCTTCAGTGGCCGGAGTTGGGACTGAAGGTTCCGAAACCGTAGATTCCGCTGTTCAGCTGGAGCGTGTGCTGTGAGCGAGCTTCAGGGGGCCAACGTCCTGGTGACGGGCGGTGCCGGAACCGTGGGGTCAACCCTGGTGGACGCCCTGCTGGAAGCAGGAGTGAACCGCATAGACGTACTGGACAACATGGTTCGGGGCCGTCTGATCAATCTGGCCGGGGCGCTGGCCACAGGGCAGGTGGACCTGGTCCAGGGCAACATCTGCAACCGTGACCTGGTGCATGACCTGACCCGGGGCAAAGACCTGGTCTTCCATCAGGCGGCCATCAGAATTACCCAATGTGCCGAAGAACCCCGGCTTGCACTGGAGGTCCTGGTCAACGGAACCTTCAACGTTTTGGAGGCTGCAGCGGAGCACAAGGTTGACAAGGTGATAGCGGCCTCAAGCGCGTCGGTGTACGGCATGGCTGAAGAGTTCCCCACGCCTGAGCGCCACCATCACGCCAACAACGACACCTTCTATGGAGCCGCTAAGTCCTTCAACGAGGGGATGGCCCGCAGCTTCCATGCCATGACCGGCCTGGACTACGTGATGCTCCGCTACTTCAACGTTTATGGACCCCGGATGGACGTCCATGGCCTGTATACGGAGGTGCTGGTCCGGTGGATGGAGAGGATCGCGGACGGCGAACCGCCCCTGATCTTTGGTGACGGGTTGCAGACGATGGACTTTGTCTATACGGCCGACGTGGCCAGGGCCAACGTCCTGGCGGCCGGGAGCGATGTCAGCCATGGGATCTACAACATCGCCAGTGGAACCGAAACAAGCCTGCTGGACATGGCACGCACGCTGCTCCGGGCCATGGGGTCCGACCTGGCCGTGGAGCACGGCCAGGTGCGTCTGGTGAACAGTGTGGTCCGGCGGCTCGCGGACACCGCGGCGGCCCGGCACGATCTGGGATTCGAAACCAAAGTGGGGCTCGAGGAAGGGCTCCGCGAACTCGTCAGCTGGTGGGAGCCACTGCGGGACGAGATCGCCGCAACCAGGAAAGTTGGTGCCCGATGACTGCCGAAACAGTCCTTGCCCGGATCAACGTCATGAAGCCCTGGCTCGGCGATGAGGAGGCCCGCGCTCTGGCGGAGGTTGTTGCCTCCGGCTGGGTTGCGCAGGGACCGAAAGTCAAGGAGTTTGAAGCTGACTTCAGCCATGCGCACCAGGTGCGTCACGCCGTCGCGACTTCCAGCTGCACCTCTGCGCTGCACCTGGCACTGGTGGTGGCGGGCGTTGGACCCGGAGACGATGTGGTGGTGCCGTCCCTGTCCTTTATTGCCACGGCGAACGCAGTGGCGTATGTGGGGGCCCGGCCGGTGTTCTGCGACGTTGACCCGGCCACCGGCAATGTGACCGCAGAAACGATCCACGCGGCATTGACCCTGGATACGCGGGCGGTCATCGTGGTGGACCAGGGCGGCGTACCCGTTGATCTGGACCCCATCCGGGAGCTGTGCAACCGGCATGAGCTCACCGTCATCGAGGACGCGGCATGCGCCGTCGGGTCCACCTATAAAGGCCGGCCGGTAGGGACCGGGGCGGATGTGGCGGTGTGGTCGTTCCACCCGCGGAAGATCCTCACTACCGGCGAGGGTGGGATGCTGACCACGCACCGCGCTGATTGGGCGGCCCGGGCCAGGACTTTGCGGGAGCACTCCATGAGCGTTTCCGCCACGGACCGCCACGGGTCGTTGCTGGCCCCGCCGGAAGTGTATTTGGAGATTGGCTTCAACTACCGGATGACTGACCTGCAGGCCGCCGTCGGAATTGTGCAGCTTAGCCGGCTCCCTCAGATAGTGGAACGGCGACGGGAAATCGCGGCCCAGTACGTCGCCCGCCTTTCGGGCTTGAAAGGGCTTCGGTTCGTTGCCGACCCGCCGTACGGTGCCACCAACTTCCAGTCTTTCTGGCTCGAAGTCCTGCCCGCCTTCCCTACCGACCGCGAAGGGCTCCTGGCCCGGCTTGCCGACGCCGGCATCTCAGCCCGCCGCGGGATCATGGCGGCACACCGGCAGCCCGCTTACCGCTGGCGCGACACCGGCAACGCCGCGCTGCAGCACACGGAGCGGCTCACCGACAGGACCCTGATCCTCCCGGTCTTCCACGAACTGGATGCATCGGGGCTGGACCGGGTCATCGCCTGCATCCGTGCCGCGGCCGGCGAGGTGGGGACGTGAGCGAACTGATCCTGATCGCGGCGAGCGGACTGGCCCGCGAAGTCCTGGCAATGGTGCGCAGCAGCGGCCAGTACGACGTCGTGGGACTGCTCGACGACGACAAGGAGATGGCGGGGGTCACCGTCGACGGCGCGCCCGTCCTGGGGACCATCGATGACGCCCCCAAGTACACCCACGCCTTTGTGCTGGTGTGCCTGGGATCCGGCAAGGCGCGTGAGGCGGTGGTGGACCGGCTCACCGCGATGGGCCTGCATGAGGCCCGCTACGGTACGGCGATCGACCCCACCGTACAGTGCCCCGAAGGCTGCCGGATTGGCCGGGGCAGCATCCTGCTGCGGAACGTTACGCTGACCGCGTCCGTCACCCTGGGACGGCACGTGGTTGCCATGCCGTCGGTGACGTTCACGCACGACGATGACGTGGCCGACTTCGCCACGTTTGCCGCCGGTGTCTCGCTGGGCGGCGGAGTCCGGATTGGCAAGGCCGCCTACCTTGGGATGAATTCCAGCGTCCGCGAGAGGACGTCAGTGGGGGCGTACGCCACGGTGGGAATGGGTGCCGCCGTCCTGAGCAACGTCCCTGACGGCCAAACCTGGGTGGGGGTACCGGCCCACGAAATGGACAATGGAACGTTCAGCTTTGGGGGTTCGCGGTGAGTGCGGGGCTGGTCAACCGAAGCGCCGGCGCCATTCGAATGGCGCCGGAAAGGCTCGAACGCCGCCCCTTGGTTTCCGTTGTTGTTCCCTGCTTCAACTACGCGCGCTTCCTTCCGGATGCCGTTGCCTCCGCGGTGAACCAGGCTGACGTGGATGTCGAGGTCTTCATTGTGGATGATGCATCCACCGACGGAAGCGCGGAACTCACCCTCCAACTTGCAGCAGCGGACCCTAGGATCCACCCAGTACTGCATTCGGCCAACCTCGGACACATCGCCACGTACAACGATGGCCTTGCCCGGACCACCGGGGACTATGTTGTGCTGCTCTCAGCTGACGACGTCCTGGCGCCCGGCTCTCTTGCCAGGTCGGCTGCGCTTATGGAACGGCATCCCGGAGTCGGCCTGGTCTACGGTTTTGCGCAAGAGTTCTCTGATACACCGCCCTCATCGTTTGGCGGAAGGTCTTCGTGGTCAATCTGGGGCGGCGAGGACTGGATCGGCATCATGTGCCGGCGGGGATCCAACATCATCGTCAACCCGGAAGCTGTGGTGCGCCGCTCCGTCTTGGAACAGCTCGGCGGTTACCGGTCCGACATGCCCCATGCCGCCGATATGGAATTCTGGCTGCGTGCCGCTGCCATCAGTGATGTGGGCAGAGTCAACGGACCAACGCAGGCATACTACCGGGTCCACGGCGGGAACATGCATCTCACCGATTTCGGCTCTGCCCTGGACGACATCCGTGCACGGCGCCAGGTATTCGATGAGCTGTGCTCCCTCGGTGCCGGCGGCCTGACCCGGCCCAGGCACCTGCTGCGCACGGCCAGGAGGGCACTCGCCGTCGAAGCCGTTCGCTCTGCGGTCCATCTGGCGGACACTCAAGGTGCACAGCACGGAAGCGCATCAGAGCTTGCCGCCTTTGCTTCTGAAACAGATGCCGACATAGCCGGGTCGGGGCTTTGGGCGTCCCATCTCAGGCGCCAGCACGGCAATGCATCGCCGGCTCGCCGGCTGGCCGCAGAGTTCCTCTACCGTTGGCGCTGGTCTTTACGGTGGCGGCGCTGGAGGCGATCTGGGATATGACCGTCGTGGCAAGGGACAGCCTGAGGAGCGTCATTGGCTCCGGACTGGCATGGAGCACTGTCAACAGCCTTCTCCTTCGGCTGGGCAGTTTCGCCGTGGGCATCTTCCTTGCCCGTCTGCTGGCACCGGAGCAGTTCGGCGTTTTTGCCGTGGCCCTGACAGTTCAAGCCGTGCTGATAACCCTGGCGGACCTCGGAATGAGCACGGACCTAATCCGCTCGGACAACGCCAAAGCCGAAGCCAAAGCTCCCACTGTAGCCACCCTCGCCCTAATTTCCGGCGCAACCATGACCGCCGTGATGGCGGCCTCGGCCCAAGGCCTCGCCGACCTGATGGGAAGCGGCCAGGCCGGCCCTGTCATCGGCGTGATGGCTTTCTCCCTGACGCTTGCAGGGTTGGGTGTGGTTCCCTACGCAGCATTACAGCGCCGATTCGCCCAAAAGAAACTTTTCATCATCGCCCTAGTGGAATTCCTCGTGGGGACGGCCCTCACCATTGCTCTGATCCTGGCAGGCTGGGGCGTGATGGGTCTCGCTGCCGCTCGAATCGTCTCCCAGTCCGTCACGCTGATCCTGCAATTCAGACTGTCCGGAGAAAAGGTCCGCTTTGGCTTTGACCCTTCCATGGCCCCGGGAATCCTCCGCTACGGAATCCCCGTGGCGGGCGCGAACATGCTCTCCTGGGCTCTCCTGAACGCAGACAACGTCGCCATCTCCCGACTGGCAGGACCAGTGGCGCTCGGGTTCTATTTTCTGGCGTTCAATGTTTCCAACTGGCCCATGAGCGCTTTGGGGCAGGTAGTTCGGTCAATATCTATTCCAGCCTTCGCCCGGCTCGCTTCCGGACGGCAGGACAAAAGTCTCGCTGCCGTAATGGGTCCCGTCTGGGCTGTATCGCTCCTAGCCGGACTCATGCTCACAGTACTCGCGGCACCACTTGTGGAACTGATCTACGGAGAGAAGTGGCTTCCGGCCGCAGCCGTGCTCGCATGGCTCGGGATCTTCGGGGCATTGCGCACTCTCTTTGACCTCGGGGCCTCTTATCTTCTGGCGAGGGGTGCCGCCCATGCAACGTTCCTGGTACAGGTTGTTTGGCTAGCGGCGCTGGTGCCGGCTCTGCTCGCCGGTGTGCAGTTGGCTGGAATAGCCGGAGCAGCGATTGCGCATCTGACCATTGCGCTCCTGGTTGTCTGCCCGGCCTACGCCCTGTCGCTGCGCGCCCACGGGTCCGACCTGCGGGCAGTTGCTGTCCGTCTATGGCCACCAGTGGCCGCGGCCGTACCGGCCGGAGCCGCGGCGGTAGGCATGATTGCCCTGCAGCCCACAGCTCTGGGCGGCTTGCTGGCGGGTGGGGCCGCGGGTGGAGCCGTGTATTCTCTGCTGCTCTTCCGGTGGTTCCGCCAGCGCGTCCGTGAGGCCATAGCCTGGGTGCCTCCTGAGGACGTCCATCCGATCATCGACGCCAGCCCCGGCAACAAGCGGCTGGCCAAACCTTCAGGGGGAATCACATGACCCAGCAATACGTGCCCTTGGTGGACCTGTCCCACCAACAACTGCAAGTGGCCGATGCCATCCGTGAAGGGTTCAACCGTGTGATCGCGGAATCCAGTTTCATAATGGGGCCACAGGTTACTGAATTCGAAGAAGCCTGGGCTAAATACTGCGGCGTCAACTGCGCCGTTGGTGTCGGAAACGGCACTGACTCCATCGAACTGGCCCTGAGGGCGGCCGGAGTAGGCCCGGGCGACGAAGTTATTGTCCCGACAAACACCTTCGTGGCAACAGCTGGCGCAGTCCTCCGGGCGGGTGCCGAGTTGGTCCTGGCCGACTGCGACGAGGACTTTCTGCTCGGGCCCGAAGAGGTTGCCGGCAGGATCACCGCAAGAACCAAAGCAGTCATAGCCGTGCACCTGTTTGGGCAGGCCGCGCCGATGGAACTCATAGCCCGGGTACTGCCTCCCGGCGTCACACTGGTGGAGGACATGGCACAGGCGCAGGGTGCTACCAGGCTGGGCGTGCGGGCCGGCGGGCTGGGCGATGTTGCCGCTACCAGCTTCTATCCAGGCAAGAACCTTGGCGCCTACGGTGACGCGGGGGCCGTCATGACAAACTCCACGGAAATTGCCGACCGGCTGCGGAAACTCCGCAACCACGGCGGAAACGCCCGGTATGAGCATCTGGACATCGGCTTCAATTCTCGGCTTGATACTCTCCAGGCGGTGGTCCTCAATGCCAAACTCGCATTGTTGGATGAGTGGAACCAACAGCGGGTCAACGCAGCTGCGCTATACGGCGAATTATTGTCAGACCTGGACGAGGTTGTCCTCCCGCGCACCCTGCCCGGCAACGGACATGTGTTCCATCTTTACGTGATCAGGGTGCCGGACAGGGACCGCCTGCTGCTTGCCCTCAACGAGCGTGGCATTGGCGCAGGGATCCACTATCCGAACCCTGTTCATCTACTGCCGGCATATGCATCCCTGGCATATCGGAAAGGTGCATTTCCAACGGCGGAGGCCTTGTCGGGGGAGATTCTTTCCCTTCCTCTGTATCCCGGCATTACGGCCGTTCAGCAGGAACAGGCCGCCGGAGCACTCCGGTCGGCATTAAGGGGTTGAAATTATGTCCAACACAGTTCAGGGTGTCCACCAGCGCATCAAGGTAAGGCCACAGCAGAATCGCCCTCATCTTCCGACCGTGACGGTGGTCGTTTCCTGTTACAACTACGCCCACTACCTTCCGCAGGCTGTGCAAAGCTGCCTTGAGCAGGAGGATGTCCTCGTGGAAGTCATAATCGTCGATGATGCTTCCACGGACGCAAGCCTTGACGTTGCCAGGCGCCTGGAATCAAACCACGCGAACGTCTCAGTCCTTGCCCACAACCGGAATGCAGGAATGGTCGAAACGTTCAACGACGGCGCACGGTTGGCCAGTGGTGAATTCCTCGTCCGCCTTGATGCAGATGATCTCCTGACGCCCGGTTCACTGGCAAGAGCCACGCTGGTGGCGCAGAACTATCCGTCCGTGGGCCTGGTCTATGGCCATCCAGTCCATTTCTCCACTGACGTTCCCCCCGAATTCCAGCAAACGCCCTCCGCGTGGACCATCTGGCCGGGCCTGACATGGCTTCGGGACAGGTGCAGGTCCGGACAGAACGTCATCACCTCGCCCGAGGCCCTGATGCGCCGGTCAGTCGTGGAAGAGATCGGGTATCAAGCGCCGCTCCGGCACACCCCAGACATGGAATTCTGGTTCCGGCTCTCAGCCTTCTCGGACGTTGCATACATACACGGAGCCGATCAGGCCTGGCACCGTGAACACTTGGGCAGCATGTCCGCACAAGAGGTGAATGGCGTCCTTGATCTGGGCGAGCGGCTGGAGGCATTTGAAGCCCTCTTCGGTGGCGTCGCCGGAAGCATCCCCGGATCCGCGGGACTTCTTTCTGAAGCAAGACGGGCCCTTGTCAGCGAAGCCCTGTACACCGCAGCTCTTGAAGTGGACCGAGGCCTTCCCCATCCGGAGCTGGTGACCGCTTACCGTGAATTCGCCAAGGCCGCAGAACCGGGAATTGAGGGATCCAAGGAGTGGGCGCGGCTCACAGCAAGGCTGAACAGTAATAGTGCCAATCCTCGGCAGGTGATTTCATTGGCCAGGCGCGTCCGTGGCCGGCTTCGCTCTGAGTTGAACTGGTACCGGTGGCACAGGAATGGAGTGTTCTAGGATGAGCCACACTTGGACGCTGGCGTCACGGGGCTTCTCCCGGCTGCGGACCAACGGCCTCAGGGACGTTAATCAGCGCCTCGCGCGGCGCTTCACGCACTGGATTGCCACCGAGTTCCGTACGGCCGATCTGGATTTCCCCCTGCTGGCCGGCGATATCGCCGACTCTCGAGTGCTTACGCCCGGGTGCCAACCTCATGGGCGCACTGACGGACCGCTGCGCATCGCGTGGCTCTGCACCCCTCCGGCACCTGGCAGCGGTGGCCATACCACCCTGTTCAGAATGGTGGAAGGCCTAGAGCATCGCGGTCACAGCTGCACTGTCCTTCTCTACAACCGCCATGGATCCAACCTGGACTTCGACACCAGCATCATCAGGCGGCATTGGCCGCACATGTCGGCGGAAATTAGGTACGTTCCGGACAGGCTTGACGGCTACGACGTGTGCTTTGCCAGCTCGTGGGAGACTGCCCATGTACTCGCCCGCAGGGGAAATGGAACACAGCACCGCATTTATTTCATCCAGGACTATGAGCCTTTTTTCTATCCTCGCGGAAGTCTTTACGCCTTGGCCGAGGATACTTATCGGTTCGGGTTCCGCCATATCGCCGTGGGGAACATGGTGCAGGAGCTGCTTCTCCGTGAAACAGGCGCCAATGCTGCGGTGGCTCCGTTTGGTTGTGACACGGGCGTATACACCCTCAAGAATTTTGGACCCAGATCAGGCGTGGCATTCTTTTCCAGGCCAGGCGTAGATCGGCGCGGTTCCATGCTGGCCCAACTTGCGCTGGCAGAGTTCCACCGCCGCCACCCGGACCAGCCAATAACAGTCTTTGGCGACAGGATCGCCAAGTGGGATGTTCCCCACCGTTATGTGGGAAAACTCTCGCCGGCGGAACTCAACGTGCTTTACAACAAGTCTGCAGCCGGTTTGGCTCTGTCGTTCACCAACGTGTCGCTGGTCCCTGAAGAGATGCTGGCGGCGGGTATGCAGCCCGTGGCCAATGATTCACCGCTCGCACGCATGGGCCTGCCCAACCGACACGTCAGGTGGGCACCGCCCACACCCGCGGGCTTGGCCGATGCCCTGTCTCGTGCCGTAATGTCCCCCCTCAATGCAACAGACCTGGCTGCCTTGGCGGCCAGTGCCCGGAGTGGTTGGGGTCCGGCGCAGGCAGCCGTGGCCGCGGAGATCGAGCTTGCGGTTTACGGCCATCGCCCTGGGTTTCCAGTACCGGATGTTGCCGGGCTTGGGATGCAGGAGGCCGGTCATGGCGAATGAGGCCCTCGAAGCACCCCGGATCGCCAATGGCAAGGCAGCCCACTTCGTGTTGACCCGCTTTAATGTGCGCAGCTTCTACCACACAGGCGAACCCAGTGAGGAGTGGCTGCGGAGCCGGCTGGATCTCTTCCGGACATACTGCCTGCCGACCCTGTCGAAGCAAAACGTCGATTCCTTCACTTGGCTGGTGTTCTTTGACGATCAGAGCCCGGAGTGGTTTCAACGGGAAGTGGCCAGGGATGCACCCGGCAACTTCGAGGCGGTGTACGTCCACGGTTCCTTCAGCGCGGAAACCGTGTCACAGGCCATCGCCGCACGCACCAGCGCGCCGTATATCCTGACCACCCGCGTAGATAACGACGACGCTGTGTCCAGGGACTTCGTCCGTGTGATCCAGTCCTGTTTTGACTGCCAGGACTTCGAATTCATCAACCTTGTCAGCGGGGCGCAGTACGCAGCCAAACGGGCGTATCTGCGGCCTTATACAAAGAATCCGTTTCTGTCGCTGCTGGAGGCATCGTGCTTGGAATCGCCGCCCCAGACAGTGTTTCTGGAACATCATTACCGCGTTGATGAGCGGGGCCCTGTCAGGAATGTCCGGACGCGCCACCCTATGTGGCTTCAGGTTATTCACGGCGGGAACGTGCTCAATGAGATCGTGGGCCTTCGGGTCCCTGTCAGGCACATCGCCGGACATTTTGACTGCCATCTGGATCGGGATGACCGGCTCCCCGGCCTGGCCGTTGAGATATCACAGAACGCGGGGCGCATCCTGTGGCGGCTCATCCGGAAGCCGGCCCGGCTGACGGAGCTCTGCCGGGCCTTCTTTGCCCGCACCGCCAGGGGTTTTTAGCTGCGCAATGGCCCCGCTGTGGTCACCGGCGTTCCATTCCCCGGCCTGTCGGGCGCTGTCTTCCACCGTGGCAATGCGCCAAAGTGCCCCTGCAATCCCCAGCATCAGGAACATATAGGCCGCGGACATCGGGAAGCTGAATGCATCGAAAAATGCGAAGGTGAGGGCGCCCGCAGTCAGGGAAGCCATGACAGCAACACTCAACTGCTTCATGAGCCGATCCGCAAACCGCCGCCGGGCCCGTTCACAGCAGTAGATGCCGGCACCAATCAGGAGGATAAAAGAGATCAGGCCCGCCGCGCCCAGTTCAACCAGGAGTAGCAGGTATTGGTTGTCCAGAATTCTATATTCAGGCAGGAAAGTGCCGAGGCCGCGCCCCATCACAGGCGTCCGCGCAGCAACTTCCAGGGCGGCGGAAACGCTGTTCGTGCGCGATGCCGTGCTGGCATCCTCGGAAAGCCCTGTAAAGAGGCCACGGACTGTGCCAACCATGCCGGGTACCAGAAGATACATCATTCCAACGCCGGCCACTGCCGCGAGTCCCGCGCGGATGCGGACTGTCTTGGACCAGCTGGGGAACAATACGATGATGGCCGCCGCAATTCCGATCAGAGCTGAGCGGGAAACGGACAGTGCCGAAGCCACTAGTATTGCGCCCACTGACAGCCAGCGCCGCACCGAACCCCTCTTGAACTCGTTCAGCGCCAGGGTAATGGCCAGGGGAAGGGACATGCATAGGACCACTCCATACTCCAGCGGATGTGACGCCGTTCCTGCCGCGCGGAGGAACCCCGCCCGGCTTTGGACATTTCCGGACTCGGAACCCGAGGTGAAACCGGGGATGTTAATGTCAGAAACGATCGACTGGCCAGTGGCGAACTGTACTAGCCCAAGTGTGGACATCAACGCGCCAATGAGGGCAACCCGGCGCAGAAACACCAGAAGCCTCCACCGGTCCGTAATCCCGTCGTTGGCAATGAGGAGGATCCCAATCCAACTTAACGCCCTGATCAATCCGCTGTCTGCTGCGCGGGCCTCCAGCGCAGCCAGCCCAACGAAGTTGGTGAGGGCATAGCTGACCAGGATCACTCCGAGGAAAACAAAAAGCCAACGCCGGACCGGTTTGAGCTGCGCTACGGACGGAAAGGGCCGTTGCAGCTGGGACCATTCCCACCAAAGAACCGCGCCGAGGAACCACAGCACTCCCGGCCGCCCCAGCGGTCCCAAAGCGGCGATGCTCAAGGATGAGGGAAAGGCACAGGTCAGCAGCATTCCTAAAGTCAGCACAGTCACTGCATCCCAGCCGGAAGCTTGCCTTGGCAGTCGGCCCATTGACCTGTTCGGGATTGCTTGTTGGTGACTCATGGCCGCTCCGGGACGGCAGGTGCCGGCCTTCTTTTCTGCATCATGCGATCGAATCCCACAGCACCGGAGCCGGTCATGGCCAGCCCCACTCCGGCGAGGGCGGCCATTCCCTTCAGTTGTCCAATCTTGGTGCCACCAACATCAATCACTTGAGGCGTAGCCGGCGAGCGTTCTATGAAGACATGCGATTCCGGTGGCGCGCCTTGGGCATTTTGAAGCTCAGTTGCGGCCACATCCACTTCAGCCAGGACACGGTCCAAGGTTTCACGGGCAGCTTCCGGACTGCGGCCTACTGCCTGCACAACGAGGATCGGAGTGGAGTAGCTCGCTGCCCACTGCGTTCCGCTGTTGGGCAAGGTGATCGAGTATCCCTCCCGAACGCCGCTCCCGTAGAGGGTTGCGCCCGACGACGGCAACTCCGCAGGGTTCCCGGTCTCGGTCACCCGGCGCTGGACGATGCCGGCGAAGTTAATCAGGGACGGAACAATCTGATCCGAGACGTTTGCAACGGAGGCAGATCCCGGCTGGATAAAGACCAGTTGGACTTCGACCCAGTACGTACGCTCTACCGCGGCCAGCGATGAACTGCCCCACATCGTCAGGATCAAGCCGGCTACCACGATGTACCAGCGCCGCCACATGATGCCAAGGAGTTCTCCGGCGGTCATGCCGTTGGTCTCCCGCGGGTGAGTTTATGCATGAGACGCTAGGCCTTGGACTTAGCCGGGGTCCGGTCTCTGGCCGGCCCGGTCCCGTCGCCTGACGGTACCTCAGCGTGCGCGGCCGCAGCAGGATCGGATTCCGGCAGGTTCACATCTGTGGCCCCTTCGCTCCCTGCTGCTTTGTCCTTCACACGTCGGCGCGACCGCGACGCTTCACGTCTCGATCCGCTGGGAGATTCGATTTCCTTTCGTAGCCTCCGCGCCAGCATCCGGCCGTCGACAAAGCCGGTCAGCAGGACCGTCAAGGCCACCCCCACGCCGCCCGCACCCATGACGGCCGCGGTGCGCGTTTTCGTCTCTTCCTTGGGCTCCGTGTCCACAACAAGCGTCATCAGCCGAAGGCGGGAGTCTGGTGGAATATTCTGGGCATCCTGCATGCCCGTCAGTACAGCAGGGACGGCCGCAACGCTGGACTCCAGCACCGCCATAATGTCACTTGCATTGCCAGAGGCCACCCTGATGAGGAGCACCGATCCGCTGGTGCTCCGGTCGGGTTCGGCAACATAGGACGTGTCCGGGTACGAATCCACAATTGGTTTCGCGATTTCTTCCGAAGAAACTTTGACGGCAAGAATGTCCAATGCCTGGCTCATTCCGCCGAGGAAAAGAAACGGATTACCATCCGGTCCCACGGTGGAATTCGGCGGCATCATTACCAGGCTGCCCCGGGCAGTGTACGTTGCCGGCACGGTTTGGTTCAGAATGTAACAAACGTAGGCCGTGGCCAATAGCCCCGCCAGCACTACATACCAAAGCCGCCACAAGCTAAGCAACATGTCACGCAACCACATAGTCTGCCCCCAGTCTTCCTCTACTCTCCGATTAACGCTCATCGAAGATTGGCTGACTTTATAGTGATCCGTTTCGGGCTCCTTTCATAGCCTTTGACACTTTTCGCATAAGGAAAGCAGCACGGAGTTTGAATTCGTCAATTCCCTCAGGGCCTGAAATTGTCCGGACCACTGTCTTCGCAGCCTTCCGGCCGGCATCGCGTGCCATACGTGCCGGAAAAAGGGCCGCACGGTCCGCCAGGAGCTGGCCAAGAGTGGGGTCGGCAAGCTCATCAAGAAGGCCAGGGAAGGCATCCAGGAACCTTGTTGGTGATACGCGCCTGCCGTGAACCCTGTTACTGACATTGGATCCGTGGACCACCTGGAGCCAGGCGGGCGGCCCATCCAGTCGGATAACCGGCATGGTGCGTTCCAGCTGGTTGTGCCATTCCGCCCAGCATGTTTGCGGCGCTGGCCAGGGTGAAAGAACTGAACAGAAGGCATTGCTGGGGTCCGTATGGCGGTAGACACCGCCTCCGGACATGATCAGGCCATGCAGCAAATATATTGCGGCGGTCCTGCCGTCGGGCACAACGGACCGCAGGCGTGCCGTGAAATCAGAGGCAACGCCGTCGTCGTTATCCAGATTGGAGGTGAGCAGATACCCTGCCGGCGTTCCGACTGCCGCCTTGAGGTCACTGATGAGCTGGCCCCTGAGTACCTCGTGCCGGTAAACCGGTATAAAGAGGCCGTCACGGTTCAGTTCAGTGATCCGTTCCTTCATCCAATCGGGACTCAGCGGATCAAAGTAGATGATCCACTTAAAGCGCTTATCCGACTGGGATCGGACGGACGGCAGGCAGTACCGTTCGAATAGCTCCACCCGGTTGCGCAGCCACCCCTCCCGCGCCCGAACCATACTTTCATATCCGTTGGAAGGAAGGTTGAAGCGGGTGAGCAGGATATGGTCCACGTTGTTCAACATTGTGTCGACCTACTGCTTTCGTCGCGTTCCCATAGTGTTTGCGTGCGGGGCCGGACCCGTCCCAGACCCGCATAAGCGGCATAGACACAGGCATCAAATGCACTGACCGGACCGTGCACGGACCTGAGCAGTTCCGACGCCGTGGCTGAACGTGTGCCGCGACGATCCAACTGGGTGTTGCCACGGTAGACACGCCTCAGGGTAGCGAGCAGTGACCGGCCGGTCTGCGGAGTCCGCACACGTACCGGCTCTGTCGGTATGACACGCTTTTCGCCCTCTTTGAACAGTCCATCAACGTAGAAATCATCCGCTGTTACCTCGGGAAAAGTCCCGAGTCTCCGGTGGCCCTCCTCCGTCAGTGCGTAGGATCCGGCGCCCCATAAGCCTTCCTGTGTAGAGGGAATCCGCTGGCGCGCCCGGTAGTAGCAGCGGACCGTAAAGGATGCGCCATCAGTGACGTAGCGGGACGTGGGCCGTGCGGCCAACAGACCGTCCCCGTCCAGACACTCAAAGAGAGTCGAAATGGCTGATTCTGGTATGTCGATATCAGCGTCCAGGTAGAGGCGCGGCCATCGTGTGGCCACGTTGTCCGCGGCGTTGAGGGCCGCCACCTTGGACGCTTCGGGGATTGACAGTACCTTGACGCCTGGAAACGACGAGGCCACGGCGGCCGTTTCGTCCGTACATCCGTTACAGGCCACCACCACCTCCAGATCCTTGAGTCCCAGGAACGGCGCCAGGCACTCCAGCGTCCTGCCGATCACCGCAGCCTCGTTGTGGGCCGGAATGATTACGGCACCGGCAGGCATGGCGGCGCCGCCATTGGGCTTGCCGTAGCGTGCGGCCTGAGGCAGTTGCGCCCACCTCTTTTCCCTGCTTACTGCGGCCAGGATTCCCTGGCGCCGCGGCGAACGCAGCAGGGCGGAAAGCACGACGACGGCCCGGAAGGCGCGCGCGTAGCTCCGCGAGTGAAACTTCCGGATGTACCTGATGCGGTTGATGGCCATAAGGGCGTCCAGGGCAGGGGAACTGCCGGAGCCACCCCTGCAATGCCGCATCCGCGCCCGAGGCTCGAACCACACTGAAGCTCCCGCTTCGCGGACCCTGCGCAGGAAGTCGGTTTCTTCGGAATACAGGAAAAACGACTCGTCCCATTGGCCCACGGAATGGAGTATGTCCGGGCGGATGAGAAGGGCTGCACCTGTTGCCCAGTCCACCCTGTGAGGATGCCGGTAGCTTTCCCCATCGAAATCCATTTCAGATAGCCATCCAGGCCTGCCTGGCAGCCTGCTGCCCATCAGGGCATCGCCCAGGGCACGGAAGACGCCGGGCTCACGCCGCAGGGACGGATAGACGGAACCGTCGTCGTCAAGGAGCAGCGGCACCACCACCCCTGCCCCGGTTAATGCCATCTTCGTCCGCAGCGCCTGTATGGAACCCCGTTCGACCCTCATGTCCGGATTCAGCACCAGATACACCTCGGCGGTGCCGGCCTGGGCCAGGGCCGCATTGATCCCGCCTGAATATCCCAGGTTGCCTCCCGTGGCAAAGGAATAGACGTTGGCGTGATGCTTGAGCAGCAACAGAGTGGACGGCGTCGGCGAATTGTCAGCCACGATCACCTTGATCGACTGATCCCGCGTTTCTGCACGGAGGGTTTGAAGCAACAGGGGAAGATCATTCTCGCTGTTATAGGTGACGATGAGCACGGCAACGTCCGTGTGCTCCAAGTGCGAAGAAAATTCTTCCCGCCGTGGAGGTTCCGCGGTGCCAGTTGCCGGGATGGGAACATGCAGGATGGGCTCCCCGGTGGCGCCTTCCCCCGTGATCCCGCTGTTGCGCCGAAGTTTGAGATAGGCTTCGGGACCGTCCAGCAGGTAGCGGCGTGCGAGCCGCCGGGGCTC
This sequence comes from Arthrobacter sp. CDRTa11, assembly GCF_026427775.1. Lineage (NCBI taxonomy): Bacteria > Bacillati > Actinomycetota > Actinomycetes > Micrococcales > Micrococcaceae > Arthrobacter > Arthrobacter sp. CDRTa11. The sequence goes on from NZ_CP044532.1 coordinate 5,112,728, forward strand.
CAGCGCGAGCCGCCAGGCCCATTCCAAGCCGAGGTTGCTGACCCGGGCGGGAGCCCTGCGTATCCTGCCCGCAAGGAAATCCACCACCGCGCCAAAGGCGAGCATCACCTTCGCCCCCGTCAAGTGGCCGAATTCGGAGATCCAAAGTTCCTGCCGGGGCTTGCCAAGGCAGACCACCAGGATGTCCGTCCTGGCTTCTAAAATTTCCGCCGCCAAAGCCCGGGAAGCGATCGGGTCTGTGAGGGACGTCCGCTCCGGTGCCCACCAGCCGGCCACCATGAGGTCCGGATGGTCCCTGGCGAATTTTTCGCGAATCTGGCCGTGGCACTGGGGTGTTCCCCCGATGAAGCCAACCCGTAGTCCTGCAGTTTCGGCGGCGTTCAATATTGGCTTGATGAGGTCACTGCCGGAAAGCCGCGGCCACTTCCGCATGGTGAGCTTCGCGGCTTGGGAGACCAGCGGCGATCCGTCCAGGAGCGTGAACCATTCCACCGCTGCCTGGAGATCCAAGGTGGCCTCCCACCGGCTGTCCTGGCCGAAGTGCTTCACATGGTCAAGATTTGCGGAGGCGACTGCCAGAGGCTGGCGTCCGCCGTTCCGCGCCCGCTCAAGGATGACCTCCAGCGCGTCCTCGGCTTCGAGCAGTGTGACGGGTACGCCCCCGAGCCTCACCCTTTGCCCTTGGCCAGGCCGCACAGCGAGTCCGCGGTTCCTGGCAAGGACAGGGCGTTGTCGTTCCGGCCGTAGCAGGGCCGCGGGCTGCAAGAGGCTTCGAAGGGAGCCTGACAGGGTCATAGTGCCTAGCCTTTCGAGGGTATTCCGGTCAAGGTGAAGACGGAGCCGGCAGCGGCCGTATAAGTGACTGATCCGTCCGCCAGCACGGCAGGCTCGCCGGACTCCATGTCCCGGGTGGCGTCCGTGGCGTAGCTCGCGAGCTGCACGTCCTGGCTTATCCCGGGCGTGTCCAGCCTCGCCTCCACTGGACGGTCGGAGGTGTTGTTGCCGAAAAACGTGATGCGCCCCGTCGTCTGGTCGCGGAAGGCAACAACCTGGATACCTTCGTCCGCGGAAGAGGCCGCAATCCGGACGGCGTTCCTTGGGGTATGCCTGATCAGTTGCTGCATGACGTAATAGGTTTTGCGGGGTGTGTACTTTCCCGTCCCTTGGTCATAGCCGAGCAGGCCCCAGTAGCCCATGCTTTCGTGGTGTTCGTAATAGCCATCCCAGGCGTCGTACTGCTGCAGCCCTGCGGCGCCCTGCTCCAGGAGATTCAGAGCGTCGGCAGCCGTTGCCGCGGCGGATGACCAGTCCATGGGGTTGGGCGATCCGGCGTCACAGCCAGGGCAGGGACCGGAAAACTCGGTAACCCAGAAGTCTGGCCCTGGGTTGGCTGCCCTGCGCAGGGCACTCTCCATCCCGGCGGAATCACCGTCATAGCTATGGATGGCGATGTGTGCCAACCGGGACATCACCAGGGGGTCCTGGGCCAGGACAGGGAGGTACTCCGAGACGGCCTTGGCGGCGGACGCCGTATCCGGCGCTGCGAGACGGATATCCGAAAAGCCCAGCCCGTCCAGGCGGACTATGAGCTTGTGGAGGAGCCGCACGTATTGCTCGGGCCCAACCTGGGGACCTTCAATGCCATTCCAGTCCGTCTCATTCATGGGGCCGAGGAGCTTGAAGTCCAGGCCCCGGACTTCACGGCCGTACGCCACCATCGAGGCGATCATCCGAACCCAGTGGTCTTCACGGGATTCATCGATCCGGTTGCCGCCCATCCAGCCGGGCACTCCGCCCATGACGTTGATCATGACCTGCTGGTCCGGCTTGGAATTGATGTACTCGATGGTGTCCCAAAGGTCGGCCATCTTGCCGCGCTCATAGATGGAGGAGTAAAGGGCCCAGTCGATGGTTTCTGTGCCGCCGGGAACTTCCTCCGTTTCCCAGTCCGCTTTGTCGATGATGACCCGCCAGGTCACCTCGCCCAGGTCCGCGATTTTGTCGATGGCCGGTTTTAGTTCCCCGTTATTCCAGCTGTGGACGTTGGCATTGACTCCCAGTCCGGACATCGTCTGGAATTCGTTCGCCGCGCCGGCCGGTTCTGTACGCGGGACGGGGCGCGTCCCGCCTGTGGACGGGGATGACGCGGATGGAGTCGCAGCGGGCGTTTTCTGCGCGCCTTCGTCGTTTGGGACAGCCGAGCAGCCCGCCGCGCTGACCGCCAAGACATAGGCGATCGCCAAAGCCACCCACTTCTTAGCCAGACTCATTCGCTGCACCTGGTTCCACATAGCTGGCTACGAACGGCTGAAAACGACGTCGACCCAGTAGTTTGTGTTCTTGAAACTGTCAGTGGGGAAGCCCGTGCTGCCGTAGCGGTATACCCCGTTCGCCCCGTCCACCCCGCTCGCGAGCCCGTGCAGCGGAGGATTATCGGTAGACGCACTGCTGAAGTAATCCTTCGTCGATGAGTAGAAGCCGACGGTCGTGTGATAGGACACCACGTAGGTTGTGTTGGCTGCGATAGGCACTGGCGAGGAGAACATCGCCTGCTGCCAGCCCGAACCCGTCTCGCCGACAAAGGTGACGGAGGACAGCAAGGCCCCTGATGACGACCACAGGTGTCCTGTATGCGTGCCGCTGTTGGAGCTGCCCTTGAAGAACCGGACTCCTGTCACCGTGCCGGCCACATCTGACCGGAACTTCATCCCCACTTCCACCGCTTTCCTGTCGTTGGTGTTCACCGTGGCGGGCACGGCTGTGGGGCTGAAAACGCTGCAAGGGCAGGCAGCCGGGGCTGCCTTGGTGGTGAAACTCCAGGAAAACGGTGCACTCATAGCTGTGCCGGAGGCGTTTGTGGCGCCGCTGACAGTCGCCGTGAACGTTGTGCTGAACGGCAACACCGACGCCGGAGAGAAGGTGGAGGTATTTGTGGATGCGCTGTAGGTTGCTGAACCCGCCACCGCTGTGCCAAAAGCATCCTTCAGGGTGAACACCACGGAAGATCCGGTTACGGCCTGATTGAAGGTGGCCGTCGGTTTCACGCTCTCCGGCACCGACGTGGCGTTATTGGCGGGCGAGACTGCCACCACCGCAGGCGCAGCACCCGCGGTGCCCGTGCTGAAGATGACGTCCACCCAGTAATTGGTGTTGTTGAAACTGTCCATCGGGAAGGCAGCAGCACCGTAGCGGAAAACCCCGTTGGGGCCGTCCACGCCGCTGGCGAGCCCATGCAGAGGGGCCCGGTCTGTGGCGGAGGAAAAGAATCCACTGCTGGAGGAGTAGAACCCCTCCGGCGCGAAGTAGGAGACCACGTACGTGGTGTTCGCAGCGATCGGTACCGGTGACGAGAAGAGTGCTTGCTGCCACCCTGAGGCGGTCTCCTCCTCAAATGTCACGGATGCCAGGAGTGTCCCAGTGGAGGTCCATAGGTGCCCGATATGCGTCCCGGTGTTGGCGCTGCCCTTATAAAAGCGGACGCCGGTCACCGTTCCCGTAATATCCGAACGGAATTTCATTCCGAGTTCCACCGAGTTGCTGTCCTCGGTGGATACCGTCGCGGGGACAGCATTGGGAGTGAATACCGAGCACGGGCAGGCCACGGGCGCCGCCGCGGTCGTGAATGTCCAGGAGTGCGGTGCGCTCATCGTCTGGCCGGCGGCATTCCTGGCGCCGCTGACAGTCGCCGTATAGGTGGTGTTGAAGCCCAGGGCCGCCCCCGGCGTGAACGTGGCCGTGGTGGTACCCGAATCGTAGGCCACGGTCCCCGCCACGGCCGCGTTGGCGGCATCCCTGAGGGTGAAGGTCACTGAGGAGGCCGTCACGGCCTGGTTGAACGTCGCCGCTGGCTTCACATCTGCCGGTATACCGGTGGCGTTGTTTGCCGGAGACGTCGAGGAGACAGCCGGGAGCACAGGAACCGCGGTGGTGGTGAATGTCCAGGAGTAGGGTGCGCCCATGAGTTGGCCGGCCGCATTTGAGGCCCCACTGACGGTGGCCGTGTAGGTGGTGTTGTAGGAAAGGGCGGCGGACGGCGTAAACGTCGCCGTGTTGGTGGCGGCGTCGTACGCGGTGGTTCCGGCCACCGCGGCGTTTGCGGCATCCTTTACTGTGAAGACCACCGAAGAAGCGGTCACCGCCTGGTTGAACGCCGCCGTCGGCTTCACCGCGACCGCCACGTCTGCAGCATTGTTCGCCGGTGTCACGGATGTCACTGAGGGCGGCACCTCTGACGGTGTTGTGCTGAAGACCACGTCCACCCAGTAATTCGTGTTGTTGAAACTGGCCGTGGGGTAGCCGGAGGCCCCGTACCGATACACGCCGTTGGGCCCGTCGGTGCCGCTGGCGAGCCCGTGCAGCGGAGCCCTGTCCGCTGAGGTTCCAAAGAAGCCGCTGTTCGCCGAGTAGTGCCCGTTGGGTGCATGGTAGGACACCACATAGGTCGTATTCGCCGTAATGTCCACAGGGGTGGAGAAGTTCGCCTGCTGCCAGCCGGACGCCGTCTCGCCTGCAAAGGTAACAGAGGCAAGGAGCGTCCCAGTGGCGGACCAGAGATGTCCGGTGTGCGTGCCCGTGTTGGTGGTTCCCTTGTAGAAGCGGACTCCGTTGACGCTGCCTGGCACGTCGGAGCGGAACTTCATGCCCACTTCCACCGCGTTGGCATCATTCTCGGACGCAACGGCGGGAACGGACGTCGCGCTGAAGACCGTGCACGGGCACGGGGCCGGGGCCGCCGCCGTCGTGAACGTCCAAGAGTAAGGGGCCACCATTGTCTGGCCGGAAGCGTTGGTGGCGCCGCTGACTGTCGCCGTATACGTGGTGCTGTAGGCCAGGGCCGCCGAGGGCGTGAAAGTGGCTGTATTTGAGGCGGAGTCAAAGGCAGAAGAACCAGCGACAGTATTATTGGCCGCGTCCTTCAGTCCGAACACCACGGAGGAACCGGTGACGGCCTGGTTGAAGGTTGCTGCGGGCTTAACGTTCACTGCCACGCCCGTTGCCTTGTCCCCCGGCGACACAGACAACACTGTCGGGGCCGTCGGGGCGGCCGCCGTCGTGAACGTCCAGGAGTAGGGCTGGGCCATGGTTTGCCCGGCTGCGTTCCTGGCGCCGCTAACTGTGGCCGTATAGGTGGTCCCATAAGCGAGGGCACTTGCCGGCGTAAAGACGGCCGTGTTTGTGGGAGAGTCGTATGCCAGTGAACCCGCCACCGTGGCACCTGCCGGGTTCTTGAGTGTGAACGCTATCGATGACCCAGTGACGGCTTGGTTGAATGTCACTGAAGGCTTGATCGTCAGGGCAACCCCGGTTGCACCGCTGGAGGGTGACACGGAGGATACCGCGGGCGCTGCTGTCCCCGTAGGACTGAAGAGCGCGTCAACCCAGTAGTACTCGGCGTCGTAAATCTGGTCTGGGAACCCTGAAGTCGAGCCGTACCTGTAGAAACCGTTAGGCGCGCCCGGGACGCTGCGCGTGAAGTGCAGGGGTGCGCTGTCCGTGGCGTTGATCCCCCCGGAAGGCGAGGGGTTGTTGTAGAAGTAGCCTGAGTCCTGGGCGTAGTGGCTCTGCGGGGCGAAGTAGGACACCACGTATTTTGTGTTCGCCGTGATCGCGAGCGGCGGAGTCAAGGCAGCAGTTTGCCACCCAGTGGCCGATTCCCCCGTGAAGGTCGCCGTGGCCAGCCTTTGCCCGGATTCACTCCACACGCTTCCCGTATGGGTGCCGGTGTTCCGGCTGGACTTGAAGAACCGGACAGCGCTGATGGTTCCGGGTACATCGGAGTAGAACTTGGCGCCTACTTCAATGGACCCGGAATCGCCCGCGTCCGCCACTGCCGGAGCCACGTTCGCACCCACCAGCGAGCAGGGGCAGGAGACATTGACCACGACTCCGGGGGAACCGGATTCCAGGTTGCCACTGTCGTCCACTGCCCTGGAGCGCAGCACTGACGTCGGGCTGCCATGAGCGTTCCAGGAGTACGTCCAGTTGGTGGTGCCGTTCGCACGGCGCCAGGTGGTTCCGCCGTCGGTGGAAACCTCCACCCCCGCCACGGCGCCCCCGGCGTCGGTGGCTGTCCCCGTTACCGTGACAAGGGTGCCGTCCGGCAGAGTCGCACCCGGCGCCGGAGATGTGACCGTCGAGCTTGGGGCGGTGGCATCTACGGAGGGCTGGGCAGCGGTCAGGCCAGCAATGAGCGTGGCCGGCTGGGAATCCATGTCGGCAAAAAGATTGACCGTGGCCTGTTGCATGTTCGGGTCAATTGCCTTGCCCGTGGTGAAGGCATCCAGCCCCCAGGACCATTGAACCGTGCCGGCACCGAAGACCAAGGCGCCGCTGCTGGCCTTGTACATCGTGAGGTTGTGGGTTGCCGCTTGACCGTTCAGCGTACGGGATCCGTAGTCCGTGAATATCTCGGCGTTAGTGCTGTTGGTGTGGGACAGACGGAATGCACCAGGTGGGCGGAAGCCGTTGTCTGCGTCGATGTCCCACTCATAGCCAAGGGTCCCCAACCCGGCACCCAGTGTTACTGAGGCACCGTTTGCCATGCCGGGAATGGAGGTTCCGCGCCAGAGCCGGAGGTGCTTGAAGGCCGATGGCACTACGATGTCCGTGGTCCCTGAGTTCACCAGGAACAACTGGCCGGTTACGGCATTCTCGGGATTGCCGCCGCCCCTTGCTGTCCCGTACCGGGGGTCTCGCCACGTACCCGTCCAAGAGACCGGATCCGTGTTGCCATCAAAGTGGGTGTCCTTATACGACACAAGGGTGCGGCCCGCCGTGTTGCTTCCGTCAGAACTGGGTTCCCACCTCGTTTTCCAAAACATCTCGTTGCCGCTGAAGAAGGCCAGGTGCACTCCGGCATCCCGGGCGGCTTCAATGTTCGCGCGCTGCTCGCCGGACCAATACTCATCGTGACCGACGGACAGGAATGCTTTGTGGTTGAGGAGCAGCGGAGCTTTGGTGGCAACATCGAGGCCGCTCATGTAGCTCACGTCGTAGCCGTTCGCCTCCATGAACCGGATCATGGGATATTCGGCGTACATCAGCCAGCTGCGGCCCTGGTCATCCAGCGCCGAATTGAATGGCCTGTTGTAGGACACTTTGAAGGCTGCCTTGTAGGCGAGCGGATTGCCCGGCGGGCAGGCAACGGTGCAGCTGTACAGGCTGTTGCCGCCGTAGGTGTTGTAGGCCTGCCAGGTCGAGTCGGACGTCTGGAACAACATGTCCGACTTTGCGGCGTCGTCGCGGACGACGAACGGAATAACGCTCGCGGCACTGTTGTCCGTCCTGACCAGCCGGGCCAGGTAGACCCCTGATACCGCCGACGCCGGCACCGGCCAGGAGGCGGAAACAGCCCAGTTTCCGCAGTCAATCAGGCCTGTTGCCGGGAACGTGGCGCAGTTCGGTTGGGCCTGCGGCAGGGGTACCGAAGGAAGAATGTTGGGAGCGACTTTGCGGGCACCAAGCCCCTGGTAGTAGCCCAGCCGATAGATGTCGATCCGGTACGCGGAGGCCGTCGTCTTGACCTTGAAGGTGACGGTCTGACCCACGTTGACGCTCATCGACGTCGCATAGCCCTGGATGGTGCTGTTGCCCGCGCCCGCCACCTGCCACTCCGACGCCGGGCTGCCGGGCTGGGTATTCTCGCAGGCAACCTTGCTGACCACCGGCGCATCGCACGGACCTGCGGCGCGGGCAGGAGCCAGCAGCGACGGATCGGCCGCGACGGAGAGCGTCGAAACAATCAGTGCGAGGATCAGGGCAGGGACACCCTGCTTGAGGATCCGCCGGGAGAACAATCCAGGTGCAGACTTCATTTTTCGGCTCCATAGTCGCGGCACAACCACGCAGCGGCAGGATCCGGGTCTGCACTCCCGTTTCCTGCCAGCGGCACCGGCTTCCCGGCACCTGCTGTCGCATTCAGATAGTTGTTACCGGTGTCCAGCGGGTGGCGAGACTATGAGTCTCTCCGCCATGCGGCCCGGAACCATGGACCGCATGCCCACGGGGCATCCGTATTGTTCAACCGTAGGCTTGGCCGCAGCCGGGCACTAGGAAAGCATGCCGACTATGTGGGTATCCGCACCAGCTTTGTGGTGCGGAAATCCTGCTGAAAAAGTCCTACGGCGAGGTCCTGAAGAACAGCTCCGCCACCCTGGCCAGCCAGTGCGGATCCTCCACCCCGCACAGCTCACGGGCGGAATGCATCGAGAGCAGCGGCACCCCAACGTCTACCGTTCGGATGCCCAGCCGCGTCGCAGTCAAAGGCCCGATCGTTGAGCCGCACGGCATCACATTGTTTGAGACGAATTCCTGGTACGGCACCTTGGCCTCGCCACACAGCTTCGCCCAGAAGGCAGCCCCGTTGGCATCCGTGGCATAGCGCTGGTTGGCGTTGATCTTCAGCAGGGGCCCGCCGTTAAGCACAGGATGATTGGCGGGATCGTGCCGCTCCGCATAGTTGGGGTGCACGGCGTGGCCCGCGTCTGCGGATACACAGAACGACGCCGCCAGGGCCTGACGCCGTTGGCTCGCCGTCGCACCAAGGCCGTCGGAGATACGGACCAGCACGTCTTCGAGGATGGGACCGCAGGCCCCGGAACGGGAATTGGAGCCGATTTCCTCATGGTCGAACGCTGCCAGGACGGCGATGGGCGCTGTACCGCCCGGCACTGCCCCGTCCGGCCCAGGGCCGGAGGCGCCGTGCGCAATCAGTGCCATCAGCCCGGCATGCGTGGCGGACAGGTTATCCAGCCGCCCGGAGGCAAAGAACTCACTGTTGGCGCCAAAAACGGAAGGGGCCTGCGTGTCCGCAATAACGACGTCGTACCCTCCGATCTCAGCCGCGTTCACAGAGCCGACCCCGGACACGTGGGCCGCCAGCACTCCCAGCAGGTCAACCCCGGCCGGGTCCCCGAGCCCCCACACCGGGTTCATGTGCCGCTGCTTGTCCAGGGTGAGGGCGTCATTCACCGCACGGTCCAGGTGGATGGCCAGTTGGGGGAAGCGCAGCAGGGGACCGGTGGCGGTGAGGTGTTGTGTGCCGTCCAGCATCACCAGCCTGCCAGCCAGCCGCAGTTCACGGTCCAGCCAGGAGTTCAGCAGCGGACCACCGTAGATTTCAACCCCGGCCTGCAGCCACCCGTGGGCGCCAATGGTGGGCTTCGGCTTGAGCTTGAACGACGGCGAATCCGTGTGCGAACCCACAATGTTGAAGCCGGTAGTGGGGCCTGCCGCCTCCGGAACCACCCAGGCGATGAGGGCGCCATCACGGATGATGTAGAACGATCCCGCCCGAGCCTCCCATGGATCCCGCTCGTCGAGCCCCGTGAAGCCGGCCTCCTCCAGCCGCCGTGCCGCTTCGTGGACGGCATGAAAGCTCGACGGCGAGGCGCTGACATATGCGCCGAGGTCCTGGATGTGGTCAGCGGCGGTGGAAGGCAAAGGCATGGTCTCGAGTCTAGTGCCGGGCCACGGCCCCACCTGCGGCGCTAGATGGTGACGTTGAGCCCCGCCGTATAACCCGTGGCACCAGATCCTGACATCGTGGCCAGCTGGTAGATGCCGCCGTCCTCGCGGAACACCATGTCCGATTGCAGGGTGGTGCTGGGGAAATTGCTGGCGCTGGCTTCGTAGCCTGTCCTGGAATACACGTCACGGCAGGAGGAATCGGTGAGGGCGATTTGGGAAACGGCCAGAACCTGCCCGGCCGACGCCGCGTTGCTCATGGATTCAAACACTTCAAAGTGGATGTGCGGCCAGCGTCCGCGGTAGGCCCCCGGGAAGATTGACGTGAAGGTGACCTGTCCGTTCGCGTCGGCTTCCTGGACGCCGCGGAGGTAGTTCTCGTCCGTCAGGCCCGAATCGTACATCGAGTACTTGCCGTCCTTGTCGCAATGCCATGCGTAGACGGCCGCCCCGGCCAGGGGCACGCAGCCGTTGGAGTTGTCCAGGAGCGTCAGGGTGAAGGTCAGTGGCACGCCGTCGGCCTTGGTGCCGGACGTCCCGAAGCTGGAGGTGATGTCCCGGCGGACAACTCCGGAGGCCTCCAGGACATTGGGGCCGTTGGAGCCGTCGCCGGGGTAGGGTCCTGCCGTTTCCTCGGGGATCTCCACGCCACACTCGGCAATGGCCCGGGTCACGGTGGGAGTAGCACTGGCAGAAGGCGCCACAGAGCCGGTTGCGGAGGCAGTTTCTGTAGCGGCGGCGGACGATGTGGCCGGGGCGGACGATGATCCCCCGGGAGTGCAGGCAGCCAATGCCGCGGCGGCGCCGCCGGCGCCGAGGAACATTCCCAGCGAACGGCGGCTCATGAGCGTGGACAGATCGAACTCAAGGCCGCGGTCGTGGTTGGGATGGGGCTCGTGATTGGTCATGCCTCCATCCAACCGCTAACGCCTGTAACGTGCATAGGGCATTCCTGTGTACGGGCTGTGCGTCAGTAGTCGGGGTTGCTTGGGACAACCAGACCTGTCTCGTAGGCATACACCACGGCCTGGACCCTGTCCCGCAGGTGGAGTTTGGTCAGGATCCTGCGGACATGCGTCTTGACTGTGGCTTCAGACAGGAAATAGCGGTGTGCGATCTCACCATTAGACAGCCCCTCGGCCATGGCCTCCAGCATCTCCGTTTCACGGGGCGTCAGGTCCTCCAGGAGGGGATCCCGTGGGGCTGCCGCGTTGGCAGGCCTGTGGGCACCGCGGACGTACGTTTCCAGCAGCCGCTGGGTGACCCGCGGGGCCACCACCGCGTCGCCGCTGGCCACCACGCGAACGGCATGAATCAGCTCTGACGGCGCCACGTCCTTCAGCAGGAAGGCGGACGCGCCTGCCTGCAGGCCGGCAAAAGCATACTCGTCCACATCAAAGGTGGTCAGGATGATGATCCTCGCCGCTGACCCGGACGCCGTGATGGCACGTGTTGCCTCGATGCCGTCCAGGACGGGCATTCGGACATCCATCAGCACAACGTCCGGGTTAAGCTCACGGACCTGACGCACAGCCTCGGCGCCGTCGGAGGCCTCGCCGACGATCCCGAGATCATCCTCACCTTCAAGGATGAGGCGGAAGCCCATTCGGAGCAGCGGCTGGTCGTCCACCAGGAGGACGGTGATGGGTTGGGAGTCTGTCATGCCTTGCCTTGCTGTTGAATTTGGGGCTCTTGGACTTGGGGCTGTTGAATTTCAGGCTCTTGGCCGGGGGGCTGGTGGATGTGGCTGTTGCTGGGTGGGAGCGGTTGTACAGGTGCCCCGCCAGCGGAATCCGGCCTGCCGGGCTGCCCGGCCTCCCGGTCACCAGGCCAGGTCAGCAGCGCCCGAACCCGCCAGCCGTGTCCGCTCCGGCCGGCCTCCACCGTGCCCGAATAGATCCGTGCCCGCTCCGCCATCCCCGCGAGCCCCTGGCCAGACCCGACACCAATGCCGGGCCCCACACCGGGCCCGGGCCCACCACCGGGCCCCGGGCCCGGTCCGAACGCGGAACCCGGGCCGGCTCCGCCAGGTTCAGAAGAGCCCTGCGCGGCATGCCCGGTGCCGTCGTCGAGCACGTCTATGGTCACGGTTGAGCCGGCACGGACAATGCCCACGTCCACGCGGCTGAGCGAGCGGCCGTACCGCAGCACATTCGTGAGGGATTCCTGCACGATCCGGTAGACCGTCAGCTGGAACGCCGCATCCTGGGGCAGCGCAGGGCCGGTGTGCGAGTAGTGCAGAGGGAGGCCGGCCGTGCGGAATCCCTCCAGCAGCTTGGCCAGGCTGTCTCCTGATGCGAGCGGTTGGCGTGGCGCGTTCCCCTGGGCGTCGTCCCGCAGGACACCCAGCACCCGCCGCATGTCGCCCAGGGCCATCCGGCCGGTACGGGAGAGCTCACTGAGGACTTCGCCGGCGCGGTCGGGACTTTTCCTGACCACGACGGCGGCGCCGTCCGACAGGCTGATCATCACCGTCAGCGAGTGCGCCACGACGTCGTGCATTTCGCGGGCGATCCGGTTCCGTTCGTTGACAGAGGCCAGGCTAGCCGTGCGGGCCGCCCAGGCGGCGATTTCCTGTTCGTGTTCCCGCCGCTGCCGCACGGAGATTCCGATGCCGGTGGCAATGACGTTGGAGAGCGCAATGGTGGCACCGGTGGCGATGCTGGTCAGGAGGTGGAAGTCCCCCGGATTGGCTCCCGGGTCATGGACAAAGGAATTTTCCATGGGGCCGACGGCGGCCAGAAGGTACAGCAGGGCCAGCGGCGCCGTAGCCAATGCCAGCGTCATCAGAGCGAACCGCCTCGTGTGCACCACTGCCACCGCGTACAGCGAGAACCATAGCCCGGCGGAAACATTGGAGCCCCAGGGATGGAGAAGCGTAACGGCCACTTCCATCACGGCCACAAAGGCCACCAGTGCCACAGGGTACGAGCGCCGGAAGAACATGGCTCCGGCCACCATGAGGAGGAGGGCGGCTGCCAGCCAACTGCCGGACATCACGGCATCCACCACCGTGGGGGCCACCAGCAGCGCATAGCTGAGGGCAACCAGCCCGTCCATCACCCGGGGGTGCTGGAAGAGGTAGCGGCGGATCGTGCCGCGGCGCTTGGCTGTGATCTCGGCAAAGGACGCGTCGGCCTGGCCGGCCGGCGCGTCCTTTACAGGTACTGCATGGGTCATGGGTTGAGCCTAGGCGAGCGGCCGCCTAAACATCACGTTTCTTCAGCACGACGGCGGCGAGCACCACCGGGATAACCACCCAGGCGCCCAGGACCAGGGCCGCCTGCCAGACTTCAAGGGTGTCGGGCGCGTGCTGGACGGCTGTTATGGCCTCTACCGTATTGCCGGGCAGGTACTTGCGTGTCTGGACAAAGAAGTCGCCCGGAATCAGCTGGAACGCAATCGGCGCCACAAAGAACAGGCCAACGAGGCTCATGATGCCGCCGGCCGAGTTCCGGAGCAGGGATCCCAGTGCCATGCCAATAGCGGCAACGGCTGCGACGTAGACGCTGTTGACGAGCAGCAACTTCACCGACTGGGAGCTGGACAGGTCCAGCTTGAGGTCGTAGTTGTCCAGGATTGGCAGGGCCACCAAACCAGCGAGGTACACCGAGACCGCGGTGACAATGAACGCGGTCAGCATCACCACCAGCAGTTTGGCTATGAAGGCCGGCGTCCGCTTCGGCACCGCTGCAAAGGTGGAGCGCGCCATCCCCGTTGCGAACTCGGAGCTCATCAGAAGTACGCCAAGCGATCCCAGGATGAGCTGGGCGAACGGAATGGCGGAGGTGGGGACGGTGATGGCCGGGTCCCCGCCCTGGGCGGCAAGCGCTGCGGCGGCTTGCGGGTCCCGCAATGCTTCCTCGGCGAACTGGCCAACACCCCAGGCTGAGAGCGCTCCGAAGCCAACCATTACCAGGATGGTGCAGCCGAGCAGGATGAGCGTGGAGAGCAGGGTGCGGAACTTGATGAATTCGGAGTTCAGCACGCGGAGGAAGGAGGGGCCCGGGCCGGTGCTGGTGGCGTCGCCGGGCAGTTTTCCGGAAACGACGGCGCCCGCATGCGCCCCGCGGCGGGAAGGCTTGGGGTCGAGGGTGGTTGAGCTCATAATCAGTTGCCTCCGGACTGGACGGGAGCAGTGTCCCCCGTGGTGATCAGCGAGTGGTATTCGACCTCATCCTTGGTCAGCTCCATGTAGGCCTCCTCAAGGCTTGCCTGCAGCGGGGTCAGTTCGTAGATCATGACGTGGCTGTCCAGCGCGGCGCGGGCGATCCGGCGCGGGTCCAGGCCGGTAACTTCGAGCAGCTCGTTTTCCTGCAGCTCAATGGAGACACCGTCCCCTGCGAGCAGCTGCATCAGCTGGTCCGGCTGGTCAGTCCGGACGCGGGTACGGATCCGGCCCTTGCCGTTGATAATGTCCCGGATCGGCGCATCGGCGATGATCCTCCCGCGGCCGATCACAATGAGGTGGTCCGCGGTGACAGCCATTTCGCTCATCAGGTGGCTGGACAGGAACACGGTGCGTCCCTCCGAGGCCAGGTACTTGACCAGGTTCCGGACCCAGACCACACCCTCCGGGTCGAGGCCATTGACGGGCTCGTCCAGGATGACGGTCTGCGGGTCCCCCAGCAGGGCAGCAGCAATTCCGAGCCGCTGTCCCATGCCGAGCGAAAAGCCGCCCACCTTCTTCTTGGCCACTTCTGCCAGGCCCGTCATTTCGATGACCTCGTGCACCCTCTTCTTCGGAATGCTGTGCGTGGCGGCCATGGCCCTCAGGTGGTTGTAAGCCGAGCGGCTGGTGTGGACGGCCTTGGCGTCCAGCAGCGCCCCGACGTCGCGCAGTGGCGCGGCGTGCCTGGCAAACGGTGCGCCGTTGACGGTCACCGTGCCCGACGTCGGACGGTCCAGTCCCATGATCATGCGCATGGTGGTGGATTTACCGGCGCCGTTGGGGCCCAGGAAGCCTGTCACCCGTCCTGCCTGGACGGTGAAGTCGACTCCGGCGACGGCGGTCTTCTCGCCGTACACCTTGGTCAGGCCTTTTGCCTCGATCATGGGAAGGTTCCTTCGAACAGCAGCTTTGGGCTGCGGGATGCGGGGAAGTTTTGGTGTGCATCCTCAACGCTACCGACGGAAGCTGCCGATTTCGCCGGTCTCAGGGATGATTCAGGGTTGAATCAGGGTAGTCCGCATGGATGACCGGCACCAGCTCTTTTGGCTGTTGTTCCCGTTAGGCCGGCACCACGTTTTTCAATTTTCAGGACAGGTTTTCCCTCAGGACATCGGTGAGTAGTACGTCAGAGCATGCCGTTCCACCCGGAAGTCAGCCCTGCGGACTCCCGCCAGTGCCTCGCCGTCCACGGCCAGCACCATGGGTGAACCGCCGGACTCAATGCGCAGGCTGGTGGCCTCGCTCAGGTGGGTGATCCGCGACGTGGCCACCGTACCGGTCAGGACGGACCAGAGCAGGCGGAGCCGGGCGAACAATTCGTCGGCGGTGATCATGCGGACGTCAAGGACGCCGTCATCCAGGACCGGACGCACCAGGGGAGCATGGTCCCTGGGGTAGTACCGGCCGCGCCCAATGTAGGCAATCCAGAGTTTGCGCCTCACCCCGTCAACCTTCAGCGTGGTGGGCGTTCCGGCTGCGAACGTCCGGAACATGGCCACAACTCCGGCGAGCGGCTTGCCCAGCGCCGGCTGCAGCTGCTCACGGCGCCGCACCAGATTCGGATACAGGCCGATGCTCGCAGTGTTGAGCATCACCAGCTCGGCAGTCTCCGGGTTTTCTGGAAGACCCCGCTCCACGGAAACTATCCCGACGTCGGCAAGAGCCGCTTCCCCGCTCCCGGCGGCAGCCAGGGCCGCCTTGAGGGACCCTGTGCCGGCGTCCCTTGCAAAGTGATTGAGGGTACCTCCGGGCAGGACCAGCAAGGGCAGCGAATGCTGGATCGCGGCAGCAGCCGCGGTGCCAACGGTTCCGTCGCCGCCCCAAACTCCCAGCGCAACGGTTCCTGGAAAGCGGGCGGTCGACTGGAGCTCCTCCTCCAGCTTCTCTCCCGCCTCGACAGTATTTATGTACGCCTTTGGGAATACTTCCTGGAGTGCCACCGCCGTCTCAGTCGTAAAGGATCCACCGAGCGTGTTCACCACAATGCTGAGTCCGTCACCGCCGGGCAGTTGCGGGGCTGAGGTCCGGCTGCGGGCGGTTTCAGGGAAGGGAGGACGGACCGGCCACCACTTTCGGGTGATGAGTGCTGCCCCCGCCCCGATGGCGGAACCGAACAGGACATCGGACGGCCAGTGTGCGCCGGTATGGACCCGTGAGTAGGCAACCCCAGCCGCCACCGGGGCCAGGGCCATGCCCAGCGACGGTCTGACCAGGCCTGCCCCCACCGCGAATGCAATCGCCGATGCGGAATGTCCGGACGGCATAGACGAACTGGTGGGCTGGGGATGCACAAACCGGAAAACAGGAAGGTGTTCCGGCAGCGGACGGGCCCGCGGCAGCAGGGTCTTGAACCCTATATTGGTCACGGCCGACGCCACAGCCTGCGCGATGAGTCCGTGCAGTGCGGCCCGCCGCGGCTTTCCGGGAAAGGCAGCCATCACCGCGGCCGCACCCATCCACAGCTTGCCGTGGTTGGCGGACGCGGAGAGACGGCGGAAAAAGGTGTCGTGGTTTCCGCCAGGGAAGTCTGAAACAGCCCGGACCAGGTGCCGGTCAAAGCGACTGATCCAGCCCGGGCTTCTGCCCCACATCCTGCGCATGTCCCCACCATACCGCCGGATTCCGCGGCCCTTCGCCTGCCTCGCAGCCCGTTACGGGTAAACCTGCCGCAGGCAGAGATGAATCCCGCCCGGAGCTACTTGGACGGCAGCGGTTTGGCTGCCCCGGCAAGCAGGAGCGCCACCACGATGGGGGCGAGGATCGCCAGCAGCGCCAGGTGGATTCCCGTGAGGTCCCCCAGGTATCCGAGCAGCGGGGGCCCAGCCAGGAAGGAGACATACCCCAAAGTGGATACAACGGAAACCCTTGCAGCCGCGCGCTTTGGGTCATCCGCCGCCGCGGACATTCCCATGGGGAACGTCAGGGCGGCACCGACGCCCCACAGCGCAGCTCCCACTGCCGCAAGCCACACGTTTCCGGCCAGCACAAACAGGCAAAGCCCGGCTGCTGCGGCCGCCATGCTGGCCCGCAGGACAACCACACGGCCATAAATGTCGATCACGCGGCCGCCAAAGAAGCGCATGGCCGTCATGGCAAGGACAAAGAGGGCAAACATCAGGGCGCCCGTGGACTCTGTGGTGTGGAGCCCGTCTACCGAGGCCTTGGCGATCCAGTCATTGCCGGCACCTTCGGTCAGGGTCGCTCCCAGTACCACCACCCCGATCAGCAGGGTCCGGCTGTCTCGCCAGGCAGAGGGCCCCTTGGCTGGCTTCGGTTCACCGTCGGCAGGAACAGCGGCGGGAAGATGAGGGAGGAAATAGCGCGGCATCAGCAGGGCCACCAGGCCCACGGCGCCGGCGATGACCAACAGGTGAACCGGCAGGCCAATTCCCAGGTTGGACAGGCCAGCACCGATCAACGCTCCCACAAACGCTCCACCGCTGAATGCGGCATGGAACTGCGGCATGATGGTGCGCCTGAGCCGGTGTTCGACGTCGGCCCCTTCGATGTTTTGGGCGACATCCCACAGACCAATCCCGATTCCGAAGAAGAACAGGCAAACGGCGGTGCCGGCAACGGATTCAGCGAGGAGTGACAGGGCAATGCCGACGCCTGACAGCGTTACCAGGACGCCCGCGGCGCGTACCGTGTTGGCCGTCCCGAGCTTGCCCACCACGAGCCCTGCGGTGGGCAGTGCGATCAGTGAACCGATGGCTGTGCACAGCAGGAGCGTGCCCATTTGTCCCGACGTCAGATGCAGCGTTTCGGTCACTGCGGGGATCCGGGCAGCCCAGCTGGCAAAAACCAGGCCGTTGATTCCGAAGACCACGAATGTGGCTATTGCTGCTGCCTTCAGGGCCGGTCCGGCTGTGGTGCTGGTATTGATGCTCATACATTCACTACTTCCACCGAGAGGTTGTTGAGCTGCGCGAGTTCCTGCACAGTAAGGTCCTTTTCAGTCACGATCACGTCCACGAGGTCCAGTTCGGCCACCAGCGCCATCGCCTTGGCATTCCATTTGGAGCCAGCGCAGGCAACAATCACCCGCCCCGAAGACTCCAGCCCGGCCCGCTTCACCGCGGCGTCGTCCAGGTCGTGCGCCAGCAGCCCGTCCTTGAGGTTCAAGGCGCAGGGTGTGACTACAGCGCTGTCAAAGCGGAGGGACCTGATGTTCGATTCCGCCATCGGTCCCCGGAAGCAGAGTTCGCCCGGGACGAGGCTCCCGCCAGGCAGGAGCAGCGAGGGACGTTGCCCGGCATTCCGGTCCTCGGCTGTTACCGCATTCAGGGAACGCAGGGACATGGGCATCAGGGTCAGCTGCCGGCCCCGCAGGGTCCTGGCGATTTCCGTGGCGGTTGTGCCGCTGTCCAACCACACGCGTTCCTGGTCCCGCAGCAATCCGGCCACACCGGCAGCGATACGCAGTTTGATGTCCTGGTCTTCAAGTTCACGCTGACCGTAGCCGGGGTTCTCCCCGCCCACGATGAGGCTCCTTGCACCGCCGTGGATCCGGCGAAGAACGCCGTGCGCTGCGAGCACTTCAAGATCGCGCCGGATGGTTGCTCCTGAGGCGTCGCAGGCCGCCGTCAGGTCCTCAACGCTCACTTCCGCCCGCTCGCGCAGGAGTTCCCCGATCAGCCGGTGGCGCTCATCGGTCTTCATGCTCAAATGCTAGCAATATTTGATCAATTAATCACGCGCTTGATCAAATGATGGCGGTACAGTGGCTGCATGGCTGATGAACTGTTCAAAGACGGCAAGGTATCGGGTACCGGTGAATACCTCAATGGTGAACGGCACGGCCGCTGGACGTTCTATTTCCGGAACGGTCAGGTGAAATCTGAAGCCGGATACGCCAACGGCCAGCTGGATGGACCGTGCGTCTGGTACCGCGAGGGCGGCGGACTGCTCCAGAAAGGCGCCTCCGTGGACGGCCAGCAGGACGGCTTCTGGCAGCGCTGGCACAGCACCGGCGATGTGATGGATGAAGGAAATTACGACGCCGGACGCAAGGTAGGCGAATGGGTCACCTATGCAGCGGACGGCTCAGAGACCAGACGCAGGGCGTATACGTAGCCAAACGCTCCCTCACTTTCTGCGGTAAAAATGCGAACGCTCTCGCATCAACCACCACTTCACTTGCCAGAGAGTATCCTTCTTAGCGGGCGCGCTCCACCCGTTTCTCGTCCCACACCGGTTCGGCCGATTCGTAGACGCGGCCGTCCGAACCGAACACCAGGAAGCGGTCAAAGGTGCGCGCGAACCAGCGGTCGTGCGTCACGGCCAGGACCGTCCCCTCGAAGTGGTCGATGGCCCGTTCCAGCGCCTCGGCAGAGTGCAGATCGAGGTTGTCGGTGGGCTCATCCAACAGCAACAGGGTTGCCCCGGAGAGCTGGAGCAGCAGGATCTGGAACCGTGCCTGCTGGCCGCCGGACAGGGACTCGTACTTCTGCTCCGACTGCCCGGCGAGGCCATAGCCATCCAGTGCCCCGGCCGCCGCCTCCCGGCCCAGCCCCGAGCGGTGTTCGTCGCCGCGGTGCAGGATTTCGAGCAGGGTCTTGCCCAGAAGGTCGGGCCGGACATGGGTCTGGGCAAAAAAGCCAGGCCGGATCCGGGCGCCGAGCTTAACGGTGCCTTCGTGCGGCACCTCGGCGATTTCAACATCTGACACCGGAACGTGCTCGCGCTCGGGATCCGTTCCGCCGGTGGCGAGCAGCCGCAGGAAATGGCTCTTGCCCGAGCCGTTTGAACCCAACACGCCAACGCGGTCGCCAAACCACACCTCCGTGGAGAACGGTTTCATCAGGCCGGTAAGTTCGAGCTTCTCCGCCACAATGGCGCGTTTGGCCGTGCGGCCGCCCTTGAGCCGCATCTTCACGTTCTGCTCGATCGGCAGGGCTTCCGGCGGGCCGGCTTCCAGGAACTTGGCCAGCCGTGTCTGGGCTGCGTGGTAGCGGTTGGCCATGTCGGAGCGGAACGCCGCCTTGTTTTTGTACATGTTGACGAGTTCCTTGAGCTTGATGTGCTCCTCGTCCCAGCGCTTTCGCAGTTCCTCAAAACGTGCGTTCCGGTCCGCGCGTGCATCGACATAGGAGCCGAAGCCACCGCCGTGGACCCACGCCCCGGCGCCGTTGATTCCGGGTTCCAGGGTGACGATACGGCCGGCGGCGTTGTTCAGCAGTTCGCGGTCGTGGCTGATGAAGAAGACGGTTTTTTTGGACTCGTTCAGTTTGTCCTCAAGCCAGCGTTTGCCGGGAACGTCCAGGTAGTTGTCCGGTTCATCCAGCAGCAGCAGTTCATCCGGCCCCGCAAACAGCGCCTCCAGGACAAGGCGCTTCTGCTCACCGCCGGAAAGGCTCGACGCCGGGCGGTGCTGTGCGCGGTCGAAGGGCAGTCCCAGGGCGGCCATGCAGACCTCGTCCCAGACAGTTTCCACGTCGTAGCCGCCGGCATCGCCCCAGTCCACGATGGCCTGGGCGTACCGCATCTGGCTGGGTTCGTCGTCGTGCTCAATCATCGCGAGCTCAGACTCGTCCACGGCGAGGGCGGCAGCTGCCAGAGCGGGCGGAGCGGCGGAAACCAGAAGGTCGCGGACCGTGGAGTCGTCGCGGACCTGGCCGACGAACTGGCGCATGATGCCCATATTCCCTGACCGTCCGATCACGCCTTCGTCAGGCGAAAGGTCACCGGAGATGATGCGGAAGAGGGTGGTTTTCCCGGTGCCGTTGGGGCCGATCAGCGCAGTTTTGGTGCCGTCCGGGACCTTAAAGGTCACGCCGTTGAGCAGCTGGGTGCCGTCGGAGAGGAAGTAATCGATGCCGGAAATGTCAATATGGGCCACGCCAACAATCTTCCCATGCCCACACCACCCCGAGTTTTAGTCCACTTATGGCGACTTCCGGGCGATCCAACCCGCCGTAAGTGGACGAAAACTCCGTCATTAGCCGGCGGCAGTCAGGAATTCCTTCAGCAGGGGCCCGGACGTGGTGGCTCCGAGGCCGCCGTCCTCCACGAAAACAGCCACCGCAAGGTCACCGTGCACGGCCACAATCCATGCGTGGGTTTTGGGCGGGTTCTCGTTGCCGAACTCGGCGGTTCCTGTTTTGGCTGCCACGGGCGCTCCCGGGACGCTGGCCAGGAACCCTGCATGGCCGGAGGTGACCACGGCCCGCATCATGTCCGCCAGTGCCGCAGCTTCCTCCTTGGTGATGGGCTTGTCGGATGCCTTGGACGGCGCCTCGGGCGTAACAGTCGACGTCGGCTGCCCGGCTTCAGCGCTCGGCTCGCCGGCAGTGTCGGCGGCGGGAGCACCGGCGTCGGGGTTCAGGACGAGCTGCGGTGAAACCGGCGCCCCCTTGGCCACTGATCCGGCCATCATGGCAGCGGCCAGCGGTGACAGCAGGACCTTGCCCTGCCCGATCATGGAGGCTGCATGTTCGGTGCCTGCAGCCTCACCTGGGACCGAGCCGAGGAAGGCATCCGCGCCAAGGGTGGGGGCTTCCACCGCCACTCCCATGGCCATTGCGGCAGCTTCTAGCTGCGCCTGGGTGACGTTGTCACGGGCCGCGATGAACGCCGTGTTGCAGGAGTGGGCAAAGGCATCGCGGAGCGTGACGGAGCCCAGTGAGCCGGCGGGATAGCCCTCGGCGTTCTTGAAGGTCCGGCCATCGACGGTGAGCGTAGGTGTGCACTCCACTTTTGAATCCGGAGTCATGCCGTTGCGGAGCATGGCCAACGAATCGATCATCTTGAAGGTGGACCCAGGGGCGTACTGGCCCAGCATCGCTGTGTTGTAGCCGTTGCTGCCGGGCCCGGAGGCGGCCGCCAGGACGGCACCTGAGGAGGGACGGACGGCAACGATGGCCGACGCCGGGCCCACCTTCGCCAGGACGGTTTCCGCCAGAGCCTGCAGGTTCGGATCAAGGGTGGTCTTCAACGGCGTGCCAGGTGTGGGCGCCACCTCGAAAACAACCCGCCGGGGATCGGGGCGGGCGGCTTGGATCTCCTCCTGCGTGAGGCCGGCGCGCTGGGCCCGGATCACTACCGCATCCGTGCCGCGGAGTTGGGCGTCGTACTGCTGCTGCAGTCCCCCTGTGCCAGTCACGTCACCGGCGGTCAGGGCGCCGTCGGATGCTTCAATCTGTTCGGCATTAGCCTCGCCGACAGAACCAAGCACTGCCCGCGCGAAGGTGCGGCTGGGCGCGAGCGGCAGGGTTGCCGGGATGGCCCGGGCGCCGGGTATCGCGGCGATCTGCTGGTCGGTGATGGTGCGGCCCTCCTCACGAAGGGTGATCGCCGAAACGAAGGCCTCGGGGCCGGAAGCGGCCACCTGCTGAGCGAAGGCGGCGGGATCCACGCCCACCAGTTCCGCCAGCTTCGTCGCCGACGCCGCAGGGTCTGCTGATCCCAGCTGGGGCTTGTCAATGCCGACATTAACCACGGGGCGGTACGTGACCAGCTTGGCGTCACCGGCGCCCAGAATGTCCGCTCGCGGCGGGGACTGGGAGTCCTTGGTGAGGATTTCGCCGTCGGCCAGGCCCGGCACCAATGCGGCAGGCTCCCACGCCGTCAGCCACCTATCGCCCGACTTGTTGAGTTTGGCGGAGACTGTGTACTTCCACTCAGCGCCACTGATCTTCCAGGTGTAGTTCAGCGGAACGGCGGCGGTATCGCCCTCCACCGTCACCTCACCGGCTTCAACCGCCGGCTTCTCCGGATCGAGTGCTTTGAAAACCTCAAGGAGCTGCTCGTTGGCGGCCGCGGAGTCCTTTCCGTCAAAGGCAACGGAGCCGACGTCGAGCGCGGAAACTGCCGCCGCAAGCTGCCCGGCGGCGTCCCTCGCACCGGCTTTGCCGTCGTCGCACGCAACCAAGGAGGTGCCGAGAATAAGTCCAATGATGGCAAGTGTCAGTTTTTTTGAGTTCCCCACCCGCGCTATTATGCCCCGTTTCTGCAGGGCTTCGGACCGGGCGAACCTGTTGGTCCGCGTTGGGAGGTTCTCAACCCAGGCGGGCGGCATCCTGGGCATCATCGTAGGCATCACGTGCATCCAGGATGGTGGGCACGTTGTCCTCGGCCCAGCGGCGAAGCGCAATGAGGGGTTCCAGGAGGGAGCGGCCCAAGGCGGTCAGTTCGTAGTCCACCCGGGGAGGGACCTGGGCAAAAACCTGCCTGGTGATCAGACCGTCCCGCTCGAGGGTCCGGAGCGTCTGCGTCAGAACCTTGGGTGTGACAAAGTAGACCATTTTCCTCAGTTCAGAGAACCTGACCGGGCCGTCCGCCAAAACCTGGATGACCAGGGAAGCCCACTTGTCCCCGATGCGCTGAAAGACCACACGGGAGGGACAGTCCGGCTCAAATACGTCAAAGGCGGGAGAGCTGTAGGCGCGGGAGTTGGAGGCGGGGGAGTTGGCGGCAGCGGCCCCGGTCTGCATGGTTTCCATGGGGTAACTGAGTTCCTTTGAAGCTATCAGTATCCACTGGATACTTTGGACCTCGTCAGCGTAGCAACCACGAAGGAGAATCATGAAAATTGCAGTTTATGGAGCCACGGGCATGATCGGCAGCCAGATCGTCAATGAGTCATTGACCCGCGGCCATCAGGTAACGGCCATCTCCCGCTCGGGCGCGGACGTGTCCGGCGCAGAATCTGTCGCAGCCCACCTCGCAGACGAAAGCACCTTCGCGGAAATCGCCAAGGATCACGACGCCGTTGTCCTCGCTACGGGACCCAGCCGCACCGGCGGGGACCACGGCGAATGGCTCGCAGCGATGGATACCGCGTACAGCAACGCTGAAGGGACCCGCCTCCTCATTGTGGGCGGCGCCGGCTCCCTGGAGATCGATGGCGTTCGGCTGGTCGATTCACCCGACTTTCCCGAAGCCTACAAAGCAGAGGCACTAACCCACGCAGCCGCCCTCAATGCTGTCCGGAAGGCTTCCGAGTCCCTGGACTGGACGGTATTTGCCCCGGCTCCCCTCATCCAGCCGGGCGAACGCACTGGCACGTATGTCACTGCCAAGGATTCCCCTGCAGGTGGCAGCATCTCCAGCCAGGACTATGCCGTTGCATTGCTCGATGAGATCGAAACGCCTGCCCACCGCCGGGCACGCTTCACCGCCGCAAACTAGTACGCACACCTTCGCGCGAACGAACACTTGAGGCCCCGCGAGACGGGGCCTCAAGTGTTCGTTCGCGCCGGCTCAGAGGCCGAGGTGCGGGACGGGCAGTCCGAATATGTCCTTGAGTGCATGTTTTGCCGCGAAGAACCCGGGCATTCCGGTGACGCCCGGGCCCGGGGGCGTGGAAGAGGAACAGAGATAGATCCCGCGTAAGGGTGTTCGCCACGGGACGGGGGAAACCACAGGCCGCTGCAGCAATCCGCGCACATCCATGGCGCCGGCGCTAAAGTCGCCGCCAATATAGTTCCTGTTGTACCGGGCAAGTCCAGCGGCCGTTGTCACA
Source organism: Arthrobacter sp. CDRTa11 (assembly GCF_026427775.1). Classification (NCBI taxonomy): domain Bacteria; kingdom Bacillati; phylum Actinomycetota; class Actinomycetes; order Micrococcales; family Micrococcaceae; genus Arthrobacter; species Arthrobacter sp. CDRTa11. The sequence continues at coordinate 5,136,829 of NZ_CP044532.1, forward strand.
TGAGTCTGGACCACCACATCGAGGAATCCTGGGGCAAACCTTTCCAACTGGGCCGTGACCGCCTCGCCCATGTCCCGGTCTGATCCGGCCGGCACATGGCAGTACGTCCAAAGGATGTGCCGGCCTGCCGGCGCCCGGCCGCTGTCAAACGGCGAGGGCTGCGCCGCGAGCACGTACGGCCGTTCGGGATGCCTGCCGGACGACACCTCGTTCTCCGCGTGAGCGAGCTCCGCCCGCGTTCCTGCGACGTGCACGGTCCCCGCACCTGCCAGTTCACGGGCTGCCCATGGGACAGGTCCGGACAGGATGAAGTCCACTTTGCAGGAACCGTTGCCATAGCGAAAGGATTCCAGGGATCGCCGGTATGCCGTGGGGAGATCCGCCCCTGCCAGGTTCAGCAGTCCTTGGGGGGCAACGTCCAGGAGAATGGCACGGGGGGCACCAAGGTCCTTGATGTTGTCTACCGGTGTTCCTGTATGGATCGCGCCGCCGTGGGCTTTAATGTCCGCAGCGAGTGCTGCGGCGATGGAGGCTGATCCGCCAACAGGAATCGGCCAGCCCTGAGCATGTGCCAGCGCGGTGAGCATCAGCCCGGCAGCCGAAGCCGCCAGCGACGGAAGGTGCGATACCGCGTGCGCAGCGACCCCGCTGAGCAGCGTGGGCGCGAGGTCCTCCCGAAACCTGGCATTCCACAGCGGCGATCCCTGTTCAAGCGTCCTGAGGCCGAAGAGGACTGCCGCGAGCGGATCCCGGGGCATCCGCAGGAGCTGATGCTGGGTGAAGTCCATGACGCCGCCGATGCGGCTCACGAGCGGGCGCATCAGGTTCCGGTACGCGGCACCGTCCTGCCCCAGTCCGTCAGCCGTCCGGTCCAGGGATCGGTAGGCAAGGGCCGCACGGCCGCCGTCGAGCGGTGATCCAAAGGAAAGATCAGGAACCACCAGATCCACCCGCCGGGCCAGCTCAAAATCCCGGAAGAACGGCGAGGCCAGCGCCATGGGATGAACGGACGAGCAAACATCATGGAAGTGCCCGGGCTGCATCAGTTCTACGGTTCGGGTCCCCCCGCCAAACGTTCCTGCGGCCTCGTAGACCTCAACGGAAAGGCCCGCCCGGGCCATCACTGCGGCGGCGGCCAGCCCGTTGGGGCCGGAACCAACAACGGCCACGTCAGGCATGGCTCCTCGCCCTCCACGGAAGGACAGACTCGGCCGGGCGGCCTACAGCGATCCTCAGCCAGTCGGGAGCGCCGTCAAAAGGACCGCCGTGGGGGTCATCCAGATCATGCCTGCGGATGGGATCGTACGTCGGCTCGTATATGTCCCACACCACCCTGAACATAAGATATGCCGTTGCAAGCATATGGGCCGCTACGGCGAAAACGTAGTAGGGCATGTCTATATTGTGCTGCGACGGGCCGTTGCTGGTCACCTGTCCGAGGTACATCCAGATGGCTGCCCAGTGCAGGCCTTCTATGCCTTGCCAGACCAGGAAATCCCGCCACCGGGGCCTTGCGAGGGCCAGGAGGGGGATCAGCCAGATCACGAACTGCGGTGAGTAGACCTTGTTGGTGAGGATAAAGGCCGCCACGATCAGGAAAGCGAGCTGTGCTATCCGCGGACGCCGCGCGGCCGTCAGTGCTACCACCGCTATCCCGATGCAGGCCAGCACGAAAATATTCAGGGCAAGGGCGTTGATGCTCTCGGCGTCCAGGATCTTCCAGCGGAGCCTCTCCGCCACCAGGTTGTAGGCGAACCAGGGCGAGCTGTAGCCGGCCGGCCGGTCTTCCGTGAACTGGTAAAAGTACCGCCAGCCGGAGGGGTTTATCGCCGCGATGGGAACGTTCACCGCGAGCCAGGACACCAGCGCGGCGCCGCCGGTCACCAGGAACGCCCTGATACGGCCGGTGCGCAGAGCGAGAAGCAGAATCGCACCGAAGATCAGCACTGGATAAAGCTTCGTGGCGGTGCCCAACCCCATCAGGACCCCGGCAATGAGCAGCCGTTCCTTCGAAAAGAAGTACATTCCCAGGGCCAGCATTCCCACAGCCCACATGTCCCAGTTGATGGTCCCGGCGAAGACGATGCCAGGGGCCAGCGCCACCATGGCCGCATCCCAGGGCCGGCGGTTCGACATACGCGCAGTAGCCAGCACCGTGACGATCCAGACAGCGGCAATCAGGGTGGCATTGATGTCGTAATACCCCAGGATGCGGTCATCGCTCACCCCTTGGCCGGGAACCAGAAAGGCTGTTGCTCCGGCGATCAGGCCCATCAGGACCGGGTACTCAAAGAGGCTTCCCTGGCTAAAGAACGGAAAGGTCCCCTCCCCAAGGCCCCGGTTACGGAAGAGTTCTGGAAAGTCGGAGTAGCACGTCGCGTAAAACTGGCTGGGGGACTCCCACCCATTGGCACGGCAATAGCCTTTGATGCCAATGCCCGCCAGCGCGGCGATGACCGTCAGGATGATCAGTACCCGTTCCACGGTGAATATCCCTGGTGAAACAACCCCGGGGGCCGATCGGGTACCCATTGGTCCACCGATCAGCTCGGTGAAGTTCCTCAGCAGCAGATCGCTGCGGCTAGGAACCACCAGCCGGGTGCGTCGTCGGTTCGCCGGCGGTCTGGTCTCCTGCATGCTTTCGAGCTTACCCGGGTGGCTGCCACCCGGGGCGATCGAACCGTTCGCCGGAACCGCACGAAACTCCCGACGCCGGCCTGGCCGGTACAGGACACGGGTACCAAAAGGCGCGCTCACCTGAATGGCAGAAGGAGGCCCGGACTTAAAAGGGGGAGCCCACGCGTTGCCGCGTGGGCTCCTGGCGGATTCCTGCCGATACTGGCCATTAGCTCCTCCTAGGCGAACGAAGAGGGCTGCGGCATCAGTTCAGGCCGCGCATCTGCTGGTGCATCAGTAAGAAGACGTACTCACGGTGTGCGTTCAACAGTTCCGCGTTGAACTCACGGGGTTGTTCACGGATGGGTTTGCGCCGGGAAAACAGTGCCTTCTGGATCTTCTTGATCATGGTGGTTTCACCTCCTTTCGCTGGGTCTGCAGCCTGGTTGACGGGCTGGGAATGTGGTGCAGCAGGTATCGTGGCGGTCATTTGTTTCCTCGGATCTTCAGCGGAATATAATTGGGCACAGCAAATAGAGCCCTTTATAGTCGCGACAATAGAGAACTGAATTTAGGCAAAGAAATGCCCGGTGCTAATTATCGATGTTTCGCAAAGTGCGAAAAGAGGCCCCTGAGGCTATGGCGCGGCAGACCCAACAAGAAGCTGGTTCTGAACTATGGGGTGCTGCGCAACCGCGGGGTTCCGCCTGGATCGTGTGCTGACGGCCAACCACCCTGCTACGGGGGGCTATGAAGGGGCTATTGCTCCACTGATGCGTACATCAGGAGCTATAGGTCCTAAGAGTCAGTTCGTCGATCAAGATGGCGCGCAAAAGCGACAGGGGCCGGGGACGCGGTGATGTTCATCTTCCATCCGCTAGTCAAAGTAATCATTTTCCCAACCTCCTTTTCCGCTAAGCCGTTGCACCAGCTGACTGGCCGCGCAACGTGCGCCGTGACCCCGGCAAGACGCTCTGGGGTCAGAAATAAAATTACACTAGGAGTGCTTCGGTTCGCCACTCAATTCATGAATATTTCAAAAGAATTTTGTAAATAAGGTAATTAGAGTCCCCAGCGGACAATGGCGGGGGTCTTTTTGTCCCAGCCCAGGGTGCAGACTTTTGCTGTTCCCAGAATGAAATGCCTGCCTTCGCTGGGCGGAAGTTCAAGCCAGCGGGCAGTCAGGATTCGGGAGAAATGACCGTGCGCCACAATGAGCACATTATCCAGGCCTGACTCGAGGACCCTGGCCACAATCTTGTCAGCGCGGGCAGCAACCTCGTCCAGGGTTTCCCCGTTGGGCACCCCGTGCGTCCAGATCAGGTAGTCAGGGTTGTCCTTGCGGATCAGGTCAGAGCTGACACCTTCATAGTCGCCATAGTTCCATTCCACGGCGAGGGGTTCGTGCTGGGCGTCGGGGAAGCCCGCCAGTTCAGCAGTGCGCCGGGCCCTGCGCAGGGGCGACGTCAGCACCAGGTCAAAGTCCACCGGGTCCAGGACCTTCCGGGCTTCAACGGCCTGCTGTTCACCCTCCACGGTCAGCGGCAGGTCGGTCAGGCCTGTGTACTGGCCGCTCTTGGACCACTCGGTTTCGCCGTGGCGCAGGATCCAGAGCTGGGGTCGGGGCGCAATCATCGGGATGTTCACTTGGGCTCCTCAGTGGGGGAGAGTTCCACGTTTGCAGGGGACATGCCGGTCTCGGGTGCAGGCGGTGCTGATTCGGGCTGGTCCGCCCACCACTCCAGCAACCTGGATTTTGCATCGTCGGGATCCAGGGGGCCGTTTTCCATCCGTTCCTCGAGCAGGAACTTATAGGCACGGCCCACAACAGGTCCCGGTTTGAGCGCCAGGATGGCCATAATCTGGGCCCCGTCAAGGTCGGGGCGCACAGCATCAAGGGACTCCTGCTCGCGCAGGGTGGCGATCCTGGCTTCGAGGTCGTCGTAGGCAAAGGCCAGCCGCTCAGCCTTGCGCTGGTTGCGCGTGGTGACGTCCGAGCGGGTCAGCCGGTGGAGCCGTTCCAGGAGAGGGCCGGCGTCGGTCACGTAGCGCCGAACGGCGGAGTCGCTCCAGCCGGCCTCGCCATAGCCATAGAAGCGCATGTGCAGCTCCACCAGGCGCGCCACGGCCTTGATGGTGTCATTGTCGAAGCGGAGCGCCTTCATCCGTTTGGCGGTCAGCTTTGACCCCACCATGTCGTGGTGCCGGAAGCTGACCGCGCCGCCCGGTTCAAAGCGCCGCGTAGCCGGCTTGCCGACGTCGTGCATCAGTGCAGCGAACCGCAGCACAAAATCCGGGGCGGGCACGCCACCATCCGGCCCTGTTTCCAGCTCGGTGGCCTGCTCCAGGACCTGCAGGGAATGCTGGTAGACATCCTTGTGGCGGTGGTGCTCATCCGATTCAAGCCGCAACGCTGACACTTCCGGCAGCACGAACTCCGCCAGGCCCGTGTCCACGAGCAGGTCCACGCCCACGCGGGGGTGGGCGCCGCAGATCAGCTTGATGAGTTCATCACGGACGCGTTCGGCTGAAATGATGGCAATCCGTTCGGCCATCTGGCTCATCGCCAGCCGGACGTCGTCGTGCACTGAGATGCCGAGCTGGGACGCGAACCTGGCGGCCCGCATCATCCGGAGGGGATCGTCGGAGAAGGACGCCTCGGGCGCGCCTGGCGTGGCAAGGACCGATGCATGCAGGTCCCGGACACCTCCGAACGGGTCAACGAGTTCCAGGCTTGGCAGCCGCAGCGCCATGGCGTTGATGGTGAAGTCGCGCCGCAGCAGGTCATCAGTCAGTGACGAGCCAAATGCCACCACGGGCTTGCGGGACTCGGGATCGTAGGCTTCGGCGCGGTACGTGGTGATCTCGATCTGGAAGCCTGCCTTACGCATTCCGATCGTTCCGAACGCCCGGCCGATTTCCCAGTAGTTGTCAGCCCATTTCTTGATCAGGGCAACCGTCTGGTCCGGCGTGGCGTCGGTGGTGAAGTCAAGGTCAGGTGATGTCCGTCCCAGGAAGAGGTCCCGCACCGGCCCGCCCACCAGCGAGAGCTCATGTCCGGCGTCGACAAAGCGCTGCCCCAGCTCCAGGACCACCGGGTCCACCTGGAAGTCGACGGTGTGGGTATCAGTCTTGTGATGTGCGTGCGCCATAGTTACTTAAGCTTGTCAGACCGAATGGAAAAAGGTGGCAAAACGGCCGGAAAGCGTCAGTCCACCCCGTCTGCACAAGGCCTCTTGCCGCGTCCGCGGTCCAAGGGGCTTCATGCGGAGTCCACCTTGATGCCATGTTTCGGTCATCACGGAGGGAGAAGAGTCGTTAGAGTGGACTTCATGGCCCATCCCGTACCGAGCGCTCCCGGCAGGAGGACAAACCCACCGTTGCCGTCGGCAATCGGTGCCCACGTCGCGCCTGCCCAGCATTCGGCGCCGGCATCTCTGCCTACGGTTGAGGAAATTTCCGCCGGTGGCGTTGTGGTGGACACGTCCGACGACGAACTCCGGGTGGCAATCATTGCCCGCCTGAACAGGGGCGGACGTTTGGAATGGTGCCTGCCGAAGGGCCATCCGGAGGGCAAAGAAAACAACGAAGAGGCTGCAGTCCGCGAGATCGCTGAGGAGACCGGCATCGACGGCCGGATCCTTGCTCCGCTGGGCAGCATCGACTACTGGTTTACGGTCAGCGGCCACCGGGTTCACAAGACCGTGCACCACTACCTCCTGCGCGCCACCGGTGGTGAGCTCACCATTGAAAACGATCCCGACCAGGAAGCCGTTGACGTGGCATGGGTGCCCATCCAGGAACTCGCGCGGAAGCTCTCCTTCCCCAATGAGCGGCGCATCGCGGATCTGGCCAGGGAAGTCCTGCCCGAACACCTCTGAGGCCGCGGCTATGCCTCTAGCTCCACCTTCGGCCTGCCGGCATTGCAGCTTTAACCGTGTCCGGGTGAGACGATGAAGTCGATGCCAGCTACCAACTTCCCCTCCGACAACGCAGGCAATGCCGGTGAAGCCGAGCCTGCTGCCGTCCAACCCAGCGAAACGCGCTCCAGTGCCATCATGGCCGCCGGAACGCTGATTTCCCGCTTCCTGGGGTTCGGCAAAACCTGGATGCTCGGCATTGCCCTTGGACTGGGGTCCACTGTCAACGACACTTTCATCAACGCGAACAACCTGCCCAACCTGATCTTCCTGCTGGTTGCGGGCGGCGTCTTTAACGCCGTGCTGGTGCCCCAGATCATCAAGGCAAGCAAGGCCCCCGACAGGGGAGCGGACTACATCAGCCGACTGCTGACCCTTGCAGTGCTGCTGCTGGTGGGGCTCACGGCCCTGGTCACCCTTGCGGCCCCCTGGGTGATTGAACTGACCACGCAGGGTTACTCGCCACAGCAGAAGTCGCTTGCGGTGGCTTTTGCGTTCTGGTGCCTGCCACAGATCTTCTTCTACGGCCTGTACGCGCTCCTCACCCAGGTCCTGAACGCCAACGGAGCCTTTGGCCCTGCCATGTGGGCACCCATCCTGAACAACCTCGTGGCCATCGCGGGGCTCGGGATGTTCATCTGGATCTTCGGCGCCAACATCGCCAACCCGCACACCCTGGAAAATTGGGGTCCTTCACAGACCCTGCTCGTTGCGGGATTTTCCACCATCGGTGTGGTGGCCCAGACCGCCATCCTGCTCGTGCCTGTGTTCCGTCTGAAGCTGAAGCTGCGTCCGCGGTTTGGCTGGCGGGGAGTGGGACTTGGCCAGGCAGCAAAACTCAGCGTGTGGACGCTGCTGACTGCCGCCGTCGGGCAGCTCGCCTTCCTGTATGTCATGCGTATCGCCACGATTCCCGGGGCGGAGCGGCTCAGGCTTGAGGCTGCCGGTGATCCGGCAGCAGACATGCTGCCCGGCAACGCCGTGCTGGAGGTGGCCAGCCAGCTGTATCTGCTGCCGCACTCGATCATTGCCATTTCGCTGGCCACAGTCCTGTTCAACCGGATGACCCGTGCCTCCCAGGACGGCAACCGGGATGAGCTCCGTGATGCTCTGTCCCACGGGCTGCGCACCATGGCTGTGGCCACTGTCTTTGGCGCGTTGGCCCTCTTCGCCCTGGCCGGCCCGCTGGGCATGTTCTTCTCCGGCGGCCCCCGGCAGGACGGCGTGATGCTGGCCCAGACGCTCACGCTCTTGGCGCTCAGTACGCCCTTTATGAGCGCGAACTTCATGATGTCCCGTGTCTTCTACGCCAATGAAGACGCCCGCACACCCTTCTATATCCAGCTTCTGCTCGCCCTTGTCTACGTTGTCGGGGCCTTCGCCATCCAGTTCCTGCCCGTCGGCCAGATCATCTACGCCATCGCCATCCTGTACATGATCGGCAACATCCTCTCCGTGGTCATCAGCGCCTACTTCCTGCGCCGGCTGCTGGGGCACCTTGACGGTCCGCGGATTGCCAATTCCTATATCCGGATGGGCTACGCCGCGCTGGGATCCGCCGTTGCAGGCGCCGGCGCGTTGTGGCTGATGGGCAGTTACAGCCCGGACGGCTTTGCCTGGACCAACCAGGGAACCGCGCTGGTGACCCTCATCGTCGTCGGTCCCATCATGCTGGTGGTCTACGTTTTCCTGCTCAAAATCTTCCATGTGGCCGAACTCCGTGACCTCCTCCGGCCCCTGTTGGGCCGGCTCGGGCGGGGCCCGTCCGCAGGAGAACCGGAAACTGCGAAACCTGGGGAAGGGCAATCGTCGCAGGGAGCTGCTCCCGGCCAGGGAACGGAACGTTCGACGCCGGAACGCGCCACGGTCTCGGTGGACACCGGCCTGATTCCCAGGATCTCCGGCGAATTCGATGCCGCCTCCTTCCGGGCCGGCCCGGTGCCCGAACGGTCGCCAATGCCCGCTGTTCCTGTGGACCCGGAAACCGGCTCTGCCTCCGGGGCCCGCTACTTGCCCGCTGAAGACGTTCCCGGTACTGCACAGGGAAGCCTGCTTCGGGACGAGATCCCGCTTCCCGGCCGCCGTACTTTCCAGGGCAAGGCGGGCCACAACCCTCATTTCAAGCCCCGGCGGCCGCGGAAAAAGTGATTTCCGCCCCGATTCCGGCTGCCTGTCTTCAACGGCGGCTGCAGCCCATCGGCTAGGATCGATGGTGAACAGGGGTAGCTACAGTCAGGTGCCAGCCCGCCAAACGGCAGGCCTTGACCCGTGCCGGCAGCATCGCCTGCCCGGCAATTCCCGGAAAGTCTAGGAGGAACACGTGTCCCACCCGATCGATGTTGGATCAGTGCTCGGCGGCCGCTACAAGGTCACAGCCACAGTATTGACTTCGCACGACCACGATCTGGTGCTGGACGGGGTGGACCAGGTTCTCAACCGTCCGGTCAGCATTCTGGTTGCCGGCCCGGAGAACACTGAACAGGTTGCCCAGAGCGCCCGCGAAGTAGCCACGGGTGAGCGCCCCGGCACGGTGCAGGTCCTGGACCTCGGCGTTACCGAGGCCGCCACCTACCTGATCACCAACCACACATCCGCCGCTGACCTGCTGGACCTGGTGGTTGCCTCCAACCCTCCCTACGTTGAACCGTTCTTCACGGACACCTTGGGCAGCGAAATATTCGGCCAGCCGCGTTCCCTCGAACCTGAGCCGTACGACGACGAAGAGCACGTGGACGCCGGCTATATCAATTACTCCGGTGGCCATGACAGCCAGGATGACTCCTACAGGTCAGCTGCCCCCGTCGTTCCACCCAGGCCGCCTGCCCGTCCATCAGCGGCACCTGCTGCCGGTGTAGCGGGAGCAGCCGCTGCCGCGGGCGCCGCCGGAGCAGCAGCCGGCGCAGGGGCCGGCGGAAGGGGATCCGCTGGGAGAGCGGCGGTTGATGAGGCGACGGCCCGCCACGATGTACCCGCGGTAGAACGCACCGCCGCTGATTCCTTGGCCTCCAGCCAAGACGCGACGACACAACAACCTCTGCAGTCATCAGGCCGTCAGGCCGAGGCTCATGGTTCGGGGGCGGCTGGGTCTGGCGACGCTCAAGGGCCGGGGAAGCCGAAGGTATCACTGTGGTCCGAGGAGGACTACGGCTATGACAACGGGGACCAGGATGGACTCCATGACGCCGCTGCCGATTCCGGCCAGCGCAGGCAGCCCGGCGAATCCCCGCAGGCAGACCGTTCCGCCAAGAAGTTTCCTGCCTTTTCGCGGTCCGCGGCCGGCGTTTCGCCCGCCTCTGTGCCGCCTTCCACTCCGGCACGGGACTACGATGCCGAGGAGCCTGAGCGGGAACCGCGTTCAATGCGCTGGCTGGTGGGCGGACTCCTGGCTCTTGTCCTGATCGCGGGCCTGGTGTTTGCAGTCACCAATCTTGGCAGCCTGTTTACAACAACTCCCCAGGCAACTTCCACCGATGGGACCACACCAGCTCCCTCCGATTCCGCGTCAGCCGCGCCAACGCAAAGCTCCGCGCCTCCCACTGCACCCCCTGCCATTGAAGGCATCACCCGTCAGGGAGACTTCGACTTCGCGGCCACGTACGACGTCGATCTGGTCAAGGCCTATGACGGGAATGCTGCCAGCTACTGGTCGGACATGGAGTTCGCCACCGAGAACTGGGGCGGACTGTCGCCAAACGGTGTTCCGCTGTTCATCAAACTCAAGGCAAAGGCAACGGTCTCGTCCGTTACTCTGACCCAGCTGGGCGCCTCGGGCGGAAACGTCAGCGTCTACACCAATGACCGTCCTTCCTTGGACGGCGCCAAGCTGGTGGGGACCAACAGCTTCACCTCCACAGACCTGACCATGCCTCTTGCCCAGCCTGTCGAAGCGCAGTACGTCATTATGTCCATCAAGAGCCTGCCCAAGCTGGCTGCCCCTAAGACCCGCTACGGCTACGGAATCCGGCTGGCCGAAGTCAAGATCCAGTAGCAGGCCGCTGCCGCCGTCACTGAGCCGCGTCCGTAGCCGGAAGACTCCGGCGGTAACGGGCGCGGCTCTGCTGCCTGCAGACGGTAATCTGGTATGGCGTCCTGCGGGGGAGACACCGCGCCGTCCGGTCACGGCCTATTCCCCTCCAGAGCGTCCGGAATATTCAGCACCAAGATTCAGTTGTGCCATGTGCCCGCCCCGCAAAGGCGGACGCATCGACTAAGGAAGAGGTTCACCGTTCAGTGAGCAACGCAGAAAACGCCGCGTCCGAAGTACGTGATGTCATCATCGTCGGCTCTGGCCCGGCTGGTTACACGGCAGCTGTCTATACGGCCCGTGCCAACCTGAAGCCCTTGCTGCTGGCCGGTTCCGTCACCGCCGGTGGCGAGCTGATGAACACCACTGACGTAGAAAACTATCCTGGGTTCCCAGAAGGCATCATGGGTCCGGACCTCATGGAGAACTTCGAAAAGCAGGCTGTCCGTTTCGGAACCGAAATCCAGTTTGAGGACGTCACGGACCTGCAGCTCGACGGCGACATCAAGACGGTCACCATTGCCACGGGGGAGACCTTCCAGGCACGGTCCATCATTCTTTCGACCGGATCCGCCTACCGGGAACTGGGATTGCCTAACGAGAAACGGCTCTCCGGTCACGGAGTCAGCTGGTGTGCAACCTGCGATGGTTTCTTTTTCAAAGATCAGGACATCGCCGTCATTGGCGGCGGAGACTCTGCTATGGAAGAGGCCCTGTTCCTGACCAAGTTTGCGAAGTCGGTCACGGTTGTTCACCGCCGCGATTCACTGAAGGCTTCGAAGATTATGGCTGACCGCGCCCTGGCTCATGAGAAGATCCGCTTCGTCTGGAACAGCACAGTGGACGACGTCATCGGAGAAACCAAGGTCACTGGCCTCAAGATCAAGAACCTCCTGGACGGTTCCGTTTCAGACCTCGAAGTGACTGGGGTGTTTGTGGCGATCGGAAACGATCCGCGGACTGAACTGGTCAAGGACATCCTGGAAATCACTCCGGCTGGCACCATCGCTGTGGAGGGCCGCAGTTCCAAGACCAGCCTTCCCGGCGTCTTCGCAGCCGGTGATGTAGTTGACCCCACCTACCGCCAGGCCATCACCGCCTCCGGCTCGGGGTGCGTTGCCGCCATCGACGTAGAACACTACCTCGCAGACCTTCACGCATAATTCGCGTAAACCGACCTTCGAAGAGAGAGACAAGGCTATGAGCAACGCTAAAGACGTAACGGATGCAAGTTTCGGCAGTGATGTACTGTCGGCTGACAAGCCGGTCATCGTGGACTTTTGGGCAGAATGGTGTGGCCCCTGCCGCAAACTGGGACCCATCCTCGACGAGATTTCGGTTGAGTACGGCGAAAAGGTCAATGTAGTCAAGGTGAACGTGGACGACAATCCCGCCATCGCCGCAGAGTACGGCATCACATCAATTCCCGCCGTTTACCTTTTCCAGGACGGCCAGGTGAAGAGCACTGTGATCGGAGCCAAGCCCAAGCAGTTCTTCGAGAAGGAATTCGCAGACGTCCTGTCCTAGGGACCTCTGGTCTAACTGAAGTAGCTTTCTGGTGCCGGCTCTAGTCGCCGGAACCATCAAAGGCCCACCGCCCCTAGGCGGTGGGCCTTTTTTGCTATTGCGGACAGTCCTGCTGCCCGCTGGCCCAAGGCCAAACCAAACTCTGTTGTTTTGTCTTCACCTTGGATGCTCTCTGCCGTAGGCAATCACACGCAGGGCTGCGCTAGGAAATTCGAGCTGTGATAGACAACTTTGGTCGGTTTCGACCTGAGCATCAATGCTCCTGGCGCCGCCAGTTTCGAAGGGGAGCGCATGCCTGGCTACGACCCAGACCAGGTGCAGCCGCTGAAGCACTTCTGATTCTGTGTAAGTGGCGTTTCCCATTAACAAGAGAAGTGCACCTGAAATGCGCTATTCGCAATGACACTCCTTCTGACCCACCGAAACAAGAAGAATGTCAGAGCAGTACGCATGTTTCACGTGAAACACACGAGCTTACCGCTTGGAGGCCCCCAAACTCGGTTACGAGGGAAAGGGAGGCGGGCTGCCAGGTGACGACGTAGCGGACCACCGTCAATAATGTTTCACGTGAAACGTGCATACCCTCGCTACACGCTCGCAGGGTGTGTCTCAAGGAGAACGCAAAGTTTTTTGGATGCCGCTTGAAAGAGTCTGCGCTTCGAGACCTTGTTCAGGGATCCCTTGGGTCATGCGATGGTGAGGGGTGAAATCGAGAAGTACGAGTCCGGAGGGAGCAGGGGCGACTCAACAATGGCAAAAATCATCGATCGGCAACGAACGTCCAAAAGAGAACAAACGTACTTCTTCCCCTGGCCAACTTCTTCGTGATCTATTTTTGATACCACCTCACCAGCATCTCTTTATACTCCTCATCAAATAGGCTTTCTGCCTTAAACCTCCCTGGCCAGTCAGACACCCAAAACCCACTGATTTGATTGGAAAACCAACCGATTCTCGCTCCCTACCCAACCTAGATTGCTGACAGGGAGATGGTGTCGCCATAGACCGATTCCTGTCGGCCCCAGCTTAAACGGCTTCGAGTTGAACGCTGGACGATACCCAAAAAGAGCGCCGTCACCGTTCTCTTCGGACTTCCGTTGTGAAAGCCACGACCATCGATTCACCCGATAGGTGATGAGACGCACCGCATACAGGGCAAGCATTCGTTCGGATAGTCATCCGTAACGCCCATCGAGACTAAGTATGCTCTTAGAAAAAGCCAGCAATACACGCCGGGCTCGCACTCAAGAGTGCATCCAAACCCGATCCGAGCAAGACTTCCACTTGAGACGGCTTCATTGAAAACTCCCCCTCGAAAACGAGCTGGGGGGAAACGGCGCCACTCACCACTAGGCGTCAAGCGCTAGTAGACAGGGGCGGCAATAATCACGCACCATGTTTCACGTGAAACATGAGGTTCTAACGGAAGGACCACTGAAAGTGCGCGGCTACGGCAACTTGACGAGGGTGGTTCTCAGGGTCAGTGCGATGATCAGCACGAAAGATCATGAAACCGGCAGTCCCATCAGTACCCCCCAATTAGGGCAACCAACAGAGAGTTCCAATGGTGCAAATGGAACGATTGCGCGGTTCAGCTGCTGATCAGTTGACTTCTACGGACTCACATCGTGCTTGTTGGTCATAATCGCCAACGCCAAAAATGGAACCACGAATCATTCTTCAACCCTCAAAGTGTGTGTCACCCTCAGTCGAACATGGAAGCGTTCCTTGCGAAGATACCTGAGAGTTCCAAGCCCAATTGCTGAACCGCTCAGAGAGCTCGAATCGGACAGAGAGCTCGAATCAGACCGCATGAAGCTACTGAAGGGCAGTTGCCAATAGACCGCGAGATCGGCCACGTATGGATGTGACGAAATGATCTGCTCGCCGATAGGCTACGACTCAATCTCTCTGCCCGTCCGTGCCCTCGACGAGTAGGGCCACTCACAGCAAGAGCGTCTACCGATGCTAATGGGAAATCCTGCGACCCAGCAACCCACCCAAGAAGGCCTCCCTACATTGCCCGTTACGGTGGCTACACCGACAACGCAGGACTCCATCGACGCTCTAAGGATGTCGGCAAGGCAAGCGGTGCCAATTCCTGCTGCCACAACGAACAAGCGGACTCTATTTGTTGAAGCCAGGTGCTCAGTCGTGAGCACCTGCTGCGGCCTGTCCGCTGATAGCGCCCGTGTGCATCCTTGTGCGGAACGCAGTGCTCTCCTCACTCACAGGTATCACCGCTCCTCTGGAGCCGCACCTAGATAGCCGCCACTATTGCCATCTGGCCTTTGACGGGAGAAGGGACCCCAGGCCCGCTTTCAACAAGTGCAGGATCTGGAGCAAATCCCGTCCCCTTACTGGTTCAAGAATCTTGGATGGGTGTGAGCGCCGGACACCACCGCTTTCACTGCCGCTCAGGGTCGAGAGTCAAGGTCAAGGGCCGAATCTGTGCCCGCCTAAAGCAGGAACGCGACGGGCAGGTCCGCATCTCCCGGTCGACAAATGCGTCGTTGTTGTTAGGACCCTAGGATGAGCCCTCCGCTGTAGAGTTTTCCCTGCTTCGTTTCACGTGAAACAGGAGCGGATTTGTTTCACGTGAAACAATGAACACGCCGGAACAGACCCCTGGTCATCCCCAGATGGTCGGCCCTGGGCCCAGGGCAGGCGTCTCCGGATCTAGAGAAGGAACCTTTGTGCTGAACCGTAAGGGACTAGCGCACACAATCGTTGGTCTCCGGTGACTACTCCTGCTGGGCTGAACAGCAGGGGATACCCAACAACATTCTTCCCGCCGGCCCACAGCATCGAGCTCAACAGAGAACGGCGGGCTACTTCGCTGCAAGGCCCTCCGCACGGTTCGGTACCTTCCTGCCTCTGGCACTCGCTGCAGCCTTCCATCTTGGCACCGCCATCAAAGCTGAACCGCGCTCCCACGAATGTCGGTGGAGCCGACTAATAGACGCAGGCCCCTACGGAAATTGGGACTCCGCTAATACGGCCAGACTGCGGATGGTGCGCCGCAGACCAGCCGTTCCAGCTCCGTGGAGGCTTGGTGATCTGACGCGCACCGCACAGACTACGCCTCTCAAGGGAGCACACGTGCCTAACTGCATTGCACGGCCGGCCGACTTGCGGGGGTTATCCCCAGATCTTATGCACACCTTTATCCACAGGCTTACCCACAGGCTCCCCATGTCATTTGGGAAACGCCAGGGTGTCACCTCGATCACCTACTTCGGACGACGTCACTGAGTTCATGCAGAGGTGCGATAACTTCGAGTGCCACCTATGGCTCTATGAGCTTTTACGTGATGAAAAACACGACAAAATCGCTCGGGACCGGGGATTACTTATCCCTTCGAAGGCCCTGACGTGTCCCCGCGACCTGTTTCACGTGAAACATAAGTACTAGTTCGTTGGCCCACCAACGCCCTGGACGAGTCAGCACTGATTCTTGCCGCACAAGTGCAGACGACCCGGCCCAACTGCACACTCTTATCCCCAAAGTTATCCACAGCGATATCCACCGGGCTTTCCACTGCTTTATCCACCGCTTCGCCCCCAGCCGAAGCCGAGGCTTAGGAGTAAACCTCTGAATCAAATTCGAGTCCTGGCTCCCTTGGACACAGCTCCATCGCGACTGTTCAGCGTGAGGCCGATGACCGTTTCGAAGAAAGTGTGCGCCCACTACCGATCTCCACCACACCATCCTGAGCGCAACTCGATCATGAACTTGGCCACAGCCTGACCACATAGACCCGCCACTGACGCTCCGGAAACACGCACATCCGTAAAGGCGCACCTTGCTGGCGACAGGAGCAGGGCAGCCTGCCAACGACAGGGCTGACTATAGAAATCGATGATTGATCGAGTGGCGAGGGTCGCCGACAGCCGACGTAGTCATCACATGTCATGACTTCTGCATGTAGGGGAGTCCTCTGTTCGAGCGTCTCCAGCGTTCTTGCCCTTGGATGCCTGATCGCCGCGGCTGGGCCAAACCAGACCCATGTGCCCACAAGCGTCGAGCCTACGTCTATACGGGCTAGACACTGTAGGAGGACGCTTGAAACTGGGTGACCAACCGGCGAAGCCCAAAGCTCGAGTAGTAATTTGGATAGGGCAGTGGGCACAGCTTCTTGAGCTATAGAGTTCCGGACACGCGTCACTGGATCTCACCCAACGTGTTGCACGGCGGACAAGCGCCAACCAATCACTGCAAACCTATGAATCGTCTGATGCTGATGTCTTGAGTGATCAGCTGTGTATGCGCCGCGTAAACACGGCGTCGCGTATGTGTCGGACTAGCGGGCAGTACGTGGCCAGAGGCGAGTTGTGCCCGGGCTTCAAGGCTGGTCAGAGGCTCCCGAGCAGGGCGTACCCGGTTTCCCTGGACGCCTCTGCAAGCTGCCCTCCAAGGAAACGCTACGGACGAGGGAATACCTGCGGCTGATTATGCGGATACCCTGGTGATTATCTGGCTCTTTCCATTTGCTTGACGGCGACGTGGGGGATGAGCAGCCTCAGGTGCTCGGACATCAGCAACGTGAGGGGCGAGCACATGGGCCTACCGACAAGTGCTCCTCTCCCGAACCGGAAACATTCAATCCGTCCGATCTTTTCAAAACATCAATGGGCTGGCGCACTTGTTTATACGGCCGCCGTACACCGGCGAATTAGCGAATGCCCACACCTCAAAACATCTTGTTGCCACCCCCGCGTCGGCTTCAGATTGTTTGCCAAAGACCTGGATACCTCGGCGGATGCGACCTCCTCCACATGGATTCGCCATACTTCCCCTTCCACATGGAACCTCTGATGATTGCCCTTAGATTGCACGCCGCAGGCTCGCCCTCCCATGGTTGTGCCACCTAACTACTTTCAGCCAGGAGGACCTACTTTCAGCCAGGGGGACCAAGGCAAGCTGCTGAACTTCGTGGGGGACATCAAGCTGTACCGAACCACGATCAATGGGCAAGGGTCTCGGTGACCATGGCATGGACGCAAACAGCCGACACGACGGCGCGGATGGCATCCTCAGCGGAGCAGCGGATGACCACACCGATACCGCTTCTTAGGTTGGCGAGATTGTTGTCGGCGGTCTAGTTATTCGACGCGACAGAAACGTTGGATCACTTCTACCTTTCGAGACTTCATCTTCGTTCCCCGGTCGTCTTGGAGTCGCAGGCCTCTTTAGCCGGCCCTGAATAACAATCCCTAACGTAGCTTTCGTCTGTGCGTTTCACGTGAAACATCTAGGCTTCAGGACGCAGAGGAGTTCACCTTGACGGGATCAGCCCCACTATCTGGCTCGTGATCCCTCATCTCGTACCTGGCTCCTGATCCCTCATCTCGCTTCCTGCTCGAGCCAACCATCATGAACCGCAAACTCCTCCATGGGCTGTAGGTGCACGGTCCACAGCCCAACGTTGCCCACTCGGCGATGTGGGTGGTGCTGTAGAACGGCTGGTAGGACGCAGACGCATGCGCGGAGCAGGCCATCAGAGCCGCCCCATCACGGTTTCACGTGAAACACTGCTGGCTATCCTGCGGTCACACACACCGCAGAATAGCGTGAGTTTCTTATGCAAGGTCATCTAGTCCAGCAGATCCGCAAATTCAGTGCGGAGAAAGTACGTACCAACGCAGTTTCGGAGTGACAATATCGGCGCCTGAAACGGGCTTCATTGGCGGTATTGCCGCCGGTACAACGTGAAATGTCCGGATGTGCCCTCAGTATCGGAGGGTCAGTATCGGAGCGGCGGTAGTAGGGACGGAAGCTAAAAGCGCGTGGCCGGCGAGACCGGTCCCAGCTAGTCCCATAAAGATGTCTACGCCGTCTCTCTGAATCAACACCATGCACGCAAAAGTAGGCGAAAGCCCTTCCTAAACGGCATCCTTGACCAGGTCAAGGGCATTTTGCCCCCATGCCACACCACGGTCACTCGACCTCCCAGCGCTTCAGTTGGTATGCAAAAGTCGGAACTGCACTTGATTGCAAATCCAGGACTAGGCACCAGCCGTTATGCCGGTTCAAGCGCTACACAATGGGACCGGATAAGTCCGACAGGAAAGATGGGCTGCGCACCGAGAGGCATAAAAAAGGGCCTGTTTCACGTGAAACAGGCCCTACCTCTCAGACGGAAACTCAGGTATCCGAACCGGGAGCGAGTACATCCATAATCCGGTTAAGGTCTTCTACGCTGGCGAACTCAATGCTTACCCGGCCCTTCCGGACACCCAGGGAAATCTTCACATTGGTGTCCAGGCGATCCGACAAGGAAGAGGCCAGATAATCAAGCCGCTCGTGACGGGCTCCTGGACGGGGAATGTTGTTCTTCGCCGGCTTAGCAGGATCCTGATAAAGAGTCACCGCTTCTTCGGTAGCGCGCACGGACATACCCTCCGACACGATCTTCTGAGCCAGCCGTTCCATGGCAGCCGCATCAGGAAGCGCGAGCAGAGCACGGGCGTGGCCGGCCGAGAGTACGCTCGCAGCCACCCGGCGCTGGACCAGGGGCGGGAGCTTGAGCAAACGGAGCGTGTTCGAAACCTGAGGACGCGAACGGCCGATGCGATCAGCAAGCTGCTCGTGGGTGGTGCCAAAGTCTTCCAGCAGCTGCTGATACGCTGCTGCTTCTTCCAATGGGTTCAGCTGGCTTCGGTGCAGGTTCTCGAGTAGAGCGTCCCGAAGAAGGTCGTCGTCAGTGGTGTCGCGAACGATTGCGGGGATGGTGTCCATCCCGGCAGCCTGCACTGCCCTCCAGCGGCGTTCACCCATAACCAGCTCATAGGGTTCTCCCCCTTCTTCGGTTGAAGTACGCACCACAATTGGCTGGAGGACACCGATTTCGCGAACAGAGTGAACCAGCTCTGCCATGTCGTCCTCATCGAAGACCGAACGTGGCTGTTTGCGGTTGGGATGAATATCCGACACAGGGATTTCGGCGAAACGCACGCCCGGGACCTCCACAAGGTCAACCCCATTGTCCACAGCTGCGTCGTCAGCCGTGACATCCTCATTGCCGGCCTGGACTAAGTCAGGAGCGGAGGATGCAGAGGATGCTTTCGAATCCTTGTCCGAGCCGTCCGCTGCAGCCGCCCGGCCCCTGGCTGGACCTTTCGCCGCCGGCTTTTCCGACCCTGTGCCGGATGCCCGCCTGGTGGGCTTATCCCCAGCAACGTTGGAAGACTTCACGGCCGGAGCCGGCTTGGAGGTGGTCGGCTCGGACGCAGAGTCAGGTTCAGTTGAAGGAGCACGTGAGGCGCCGTTGCCTGAAGCCTCGTCCGGCATCTTCTTCCGGCCTTCCGGGAAGAAGAGGTCCACTGGGCGTGAAGCAGCCGCTCCGTTGCCAGACGCGCTGCCGGCGGCGGAACTTGGAATGAGTGCGCCAAGACCGCGGCCTAGGCCCCGTCGCTTTTCGCTCATGTATAAATCCCTCCAGTGGAAGAGCCCGGTATTGCCGGACTCCGGTTGTTGCAGTTTTTGAAGATTCTAGCGTTCAGCGATTTCGGCTGCGGCTTCCAAATAGGACAGGGCGCCGCTGGAGGAAGGGTCGTACGTCATGACGGTCTGCTGGTAGCTCGGTGCCTCTGAAATGCGGACCGACCGGGGTACTACTGCTCCGAGTACCTGCTTGGGGAAGTGCTGGCGAACCTCGGCAGCTACTTGAGCGGCGAGGTTGGTGCGGCCGTCGTACATTGTCAGGAGGATCGTGGAAACCTCGAGATCGGCATTGAGGTGCTTTTGAATCATCTCAATGTTCTTCAGCAGCTGGCTCAGACCTTCCAGGGCGTAGTACTCGCACTGGATCGGAATCAGAACCTCGCCGGCAGCACAGAAGGCATTGACAGTCAGCAGCCCCAGGCTTGGAGGGCAGTCGATGAAGATGTAGTCCAGGCGCTCTTCGCCATTCTTCTCGCGTGCCTTCGAATAGACGTCGATGGCGCGGCGAAGCCGCTGTTCGCGGGCTACCAGGGAGACCAGTTCGATCTCTGCGCCGGCCAAATGGATGGTGGCGGGGGCACAGATCAGGTTTTTGATGTCCGGGCACGGTGCCACCACGTCTGCCAGGGGAAAGTCGTTGATCAGGACGTCGTAGATGCTGTCCACGTCGGCATGGTGCTCGACGCCAAGTGCGGTGGAGGCGTTACCCTGGGGATCGATATCTATGACCAGGACATTCAACCCGGCAGCAGCCAACGCGGCGGCGATGTTGACGGTGGTGGTGGTCTTCCCAACGCCGCCCTTTTGATTGGACACAGTAAAGACCCTGGTCTTTTCCGGTTTGGGAAGCTCCCGGCCGAGAAGCCGTTCCCGCCGCTTGGTTTCATGGGCGAGCTCACGCGCGATGGGACTGGAATCGTCCATTGTATCGATGACGTTGGAACTACCGGATGCGGTTGTTTCACGTGAAACGGAGGCAAGCACCCCTAGTTCTGCAACCGGGTTGGGGTGATTACCGCCCCGTCCTGGCGCGAAACCTTGACCAGCAAATGATCGTGCTGACCCCAGGGACACAAACGGCGGAATCCGTTGTGTGGAGGCTTCGCTACTGGTCACTCGGACACACTCACTCTCGTTCAGCTTTTGCTGCCGTTGACTAGCCTAACCGCTTCGCCCTGAAGACCAAGGTTACCGGGGCCTCAGCTAGGCAATCTTTTGGGACTTATTTACAACGATCCGCACCACAGTGGTGGGTTCTTCCAGGAGGTGTTCACCGACAGTCAGGACTGACGTCTCAATTCCGCCGAGCTTGCGAATTACCTTGGCGGCCTTTTCGATTTCCTCGCCCGCGCTGCGGCCCTTGATGGCCACCACCTCGCCTTTGCCGGCGAGAAGGGGGATGGTGAGGCCTGCCAGGTTGCTGAGCGCCGAGACGGCACGCGCAGTAACCACATCAGCCTGAACCAGGCCGACGGCCAATTCAGCACGCGTCCTCATGACGGTGACATTGCTCAGGTCCAGGTCATCGACCACTTCCTGGAGCCAGATAACACGGCGTTCCAGGGGTTCGATCAGGGTGAGTTCCAGATCAGGTCGTGCGATGGCGAGACAGAGACCGGGAAGCCCTGCGCCGCTGCCGACGTCGGCCACATGGCTGCCGTGGGCGATGACGCTCTCAATGACCGCACAGTTGAGCACATGCCGGCTCCACAGCCGCGGAATCTCCCGGGGGCCGATGAGGCCCCGTTCCGTCCCGGATGTGGCCAGGTGCTCAACGTACCGCTGGGCAAGGCCCAGTCGGTCGCCGAAGATTTTCTCAGCCGCCAGCAATTCTGCTGCCGTGATGTCAACCATGATTAGCGGTTCAGCAATTCTCTAGTCAGCGGAAACAACAATGTGGCGGTCTGCGCCTTCGCCCTCGGATTCGCTGACCAGACCGAGGTCGGCAACAGCATCGTGGACGATCTTGCGTTCGTAGGCGCTCATGGGTTCCAGGGCCACAGCTTTGCCGGTTTCCTTGACGGAAGCGGCGGCATCCTCTGCAATCTTTTGCAGGTGCCCGGCGCGCTCCTGGCGGTAGCCGTTGATGTCCAGGACCAGGCGTGAGCGGTTCTCCGTGGCGGAAAGAACCGAGAGCCTTGTCAGTTCCTGCAAAGCCTCCAGGACCTCGCCGTCCTCGCCCACCAGGCTGTCGAGGCCGTCCGACTCTTCCTCGGCAACGATAGAGATGTAGGTCCGGCCGTTGCGGACCTCGATGTCGATGTCGCCATCAATGTCAGCAATGTCCAGGAGTTCTTCCAGGTAGTCGGCTGCAACGTCGCCTTCTTCTTCGAGACGGCTGGCAGCGGAACCTTTGGAGGAAGCAGCGGAGTCGCTCACGGACTCGTCCTGATCGTCAATAACCTCGTCGGAAAGGGCGTGTTCGGTGCTCTCGGCTGACATTACTTCTTCTTCCTGTTCTTACGTTGTGGCTGGACACGCTGTCCCTTGGCTTCGATGACTGCAGCCGCGGCTGCAGCTTCGGCTTCAACATCCGCCTTTTTCCCGCCCAGGATGGGCAGGGCCGGAAGGCCCTTGGCGGCACGGCGTTCGGCCAGGGCCTTTGCTGCGGGGGATCCCGGCGTCGGCATGCGGCGGATCACGAAGAACTGCTGGGCCATGGTCCAGAGGTTGGTGGTTGTCCAGTAGATCAGGACACCGATGGGGAAGTTGATGCCACCCACGCCGAAGACGATAGGCAGGATGTAGAGCATCATCTTCTGCTGGCGCATGAAGGGGCTGGCCATGGCCTCTTCGGACATGTTCTTGGCCATGATCTGCTTTTGGGTGATGAACTGCGACGCCGTCATGGCCAGGATCATCACAATCGAGAGAACATAAACGGCAACAACGTTGCCCTCGGGATTGTGCAGCAGGGTTGCCGAGAGCGGGGCACCAAAGATGGTGGAGTCATCAAACTGCAGCACCTGGTCATGGCTCATGGCCCCCATGCCCTTGCCCTGGTCCCGGGCGGAACTGATTCCGGAGAGGACCTGGAACAGTGCAAAGAAGAACGGCATCTGGATCAGCATGGGCAGGCAGGCCGAGAACGGGTTGGTGCCGTGCTTCTTGTACATCGCCATCTGTTCCTGCGCCATGGCCTGGCGGGACAGCTGGTCGGTCTTGCCCTTGTACTTGTCCTGGAGCTTCTTCAGATCAGGCTGGAGCAGCTGCATGCCGCGCTGCGCTTTAATCTGCTTGACGAACACTGGGATCAGGGCGGCACGAATGACCAGCACCAGCCCGATGATGGACAGCGTCCAGGTCCAGCCGGAGGCTTCCGGCAGCCCAATGGTGCTCAGGCCCTCATGGAAGCCCACCATAATGACCGACACAAGCCACTTGAACGGAAACATGATTGTTTCAAAGAAGTCCATACGATATCCCTATTCGTCAGGCCGCAAGGCGGCCTTCTCCATCAGTCTGAGCAGCCAGGTACTTGTCCGGATTGTTCAGCACAACAATTGTGGGGGTCTGGTTTTCAGGCCAGTGCCGGTGGCCGGCGGGGACGTGGTCCACACCACCGGCATTCCATGGATGGCAGCGTACAAGGCGGCGGGCTGCGAGCCAGCTTCCCTTGACGGCGCCATGGACGGTGATCGCTTCAAGGGCGTAGGCCGAGCATGAAGGAAAGAAACGGCACACCTGGCCGTACAAGGGGGAAATCACCTTGCGGTACGCCATCAGCAGCAGAATGAGGAGATTGCGGGGCAGGTTCCAGATAGCCCTGCCCAGGACAGCGGGCTGAAGGAAGCGGACGACGGCGGCAGTTACCTTACGCACGCTGTGTCCCTTCCTGTGTTGTACCCGTTGAGCCATTGGCGGCAGCCCGCGGAAGGCGGCTGCCCAACCGGTTCATGTTCGATTCCAGTGCGGCATTGTAATCCGCCAGCAGTTGATCCCAGCTGGCGGCCGCGGACGCGGGCAGCGCCCGGACCACTATGGCAAACCCGGTGCCGTACTCGCGAAGCGAGGCCGCACCGGCTTCTCTCAGTCTCCTCTTAACGAGGTTCCTGACCACAGCGTTCCCGACACCTTTGGAAACGATAAACCCGATCCGGCTGGGTTCGTCGGCAGCAATGGCTGCCGTATATAACACTACGTTCCGGCGCCCATTGCGGACACCGGAACGTACGGTTGTTGAAAAATCGGTTGAAGTCCTCAAACGGTTGCGGGTGGCCAGCACCTTAAACTCGCAAAGAAAACGTCTACCGACGAGTCAGTTATCTAGGCCGACAGTTCGGTGCGGCCCTTGCCACGACGGGCTGCCAGGATGGCGCGGCCGGCACGGGTACGCATACGAAGGCGGAAGCCGTGCTTCTTGGCTCGACGGCGGTTATTCGGCTGAAAAGTCCGCTTGCTCACGTTAGTTACTCCAGTGGATCAAAGGTGCGCCCACCCGATCAATAAGGGGAAGAACTGGCCGACGCTAAGTTTTGTATATGCACGCTTCCCCCGGCTGCTCGAACGCACTGCGTTTGAGAGATTCAGATAGGGCCAAAAAGCGGACACAAAGGACTTCACAACGTTAGGGCAAAATGCACACCCGAGTCAAACCGGGAGGTGCCTCCACGTCTATCCCCAGGTGTGGCTAACCCGCACCAACAGGCTGTGGATGAACTGGCTCACAGGCCCTGTTTTCGAACCACACCCGTGTAATTATCCACAAGCTACTTCCCAGCTATCTTCTGGCGTTTTCATCCCCTAGAGTGGCTCAGTAGCCGATTATCCACGGACTGTGCATAACCCTGTGGATGAAGCGGAGCCAGCATCCTGGTTCCAGACTTGGGGCTGCAAATAATGCAGGCAAGCAAGTTTGAGGAACTGATTG